>NZ_CP029197.1:6889003-7556254 GCF_008639165.1 Streptomyces venezuelae ATCC 10712
CAGCGGGCGGAGGCGAGCTGGCGGGCCAGCACCTCGGCGGCGTTGGTCTTGACGACGATCTGGGAGTCGAAGCCGAGCCCGGTGTCGAGGTCGAGATAGCTGTGGGTCTTGCGGGCGAAGCAGTACACGCAGGCGTGCGTGCAGCCCCGGTACGGGTTGACCGTCCATTCGAACGGCATCCGTGAGGCGCCCGGCACCCGGTTGAGGATCGAGCGGGCCCGGATCTCGTGGAAGGTGATGCCCCGGAACTCCGGGGTGTCGAAGGTGCGGGTGGTCACCGCGTCCGTACCGAACAGGGCGATGTCGGCGGGAGCGGCGGGGGTGTCGCCCAGATTGTCCCAGCGCATGGACGCCTCCTCGATGGCTCTGCGTCGACCGTTCGCTCAGAATAGAACACCTGTTCCCTTGATCGTTGCAACCCGGATTTCGCACCCCGCAGCCCACGTGGTTCTCTAGGCCCACACCCCTGAGGAACCACGAGCTGGAGGAAGTCAATGGCGCAGGTCGAGGCCACCACGGAACGGATCATCGCCGCGGACGCGGAGACGGTGTTCGACGCCCTGGCCGACTACAGCGGCACGCGCGCGAAGCTGCTCCCCGAGCACTTCAGCGAGTACGAGGTGCGCGAGGGCGGCGACGGCGAGGGCACCCTCGTCCACTGGAAGCTCCAGGCCACCAGCAAGCGCGTCCGCGACTGCCTCCTGGAGGTCACCGAGCCCACCGACGGGCAGCTCGTCGAGAAGGACCGCAACTCCTCCATGGTCACGACCTGGATCGTCACCCCCGCCGGCGAGGGCAAGTCCCGCGCCGTCGTCACCACCGTCTGGGACGGCGCCGGCGGCGTCGGCGGCTTCTTCGAGCGCACCTTCGCGCCCAAGGGCCTCGGCCGGATCTACGACGCCGTACTCGCCAAGCTGGCGGACGAGGTCGAGAAGTAACGCCCGGAGCGTTCACCGATTCGAGTGGATCGCCCGCACCCCCGCACTGGCGCCCCCGCGCGCCAGGGGGCGCGGGCCCCCTCGTAAACGCGCTGATGAGCGACCCAAGTGCGCCGTAGCCTCGGGCCGTTCGGACCCCCGGGCGCCATCGGCCTCCCGTACCGCCCGACTTGCTCCCCCTTCGCGCGCAATGCGAAGAATGGCGCGGCGCAGACGCCGTGACGAGGGGAGCAGGTACGTGGGTGCGAGCACGATCGTGAGAAACGCAGAGGGCACCGAGAACACGCCGGACGCCGGGGGAGCGGCCCACCCGGAACCGCTCGCCGCCGACGGCCCGCCGGCCGGCCTCGCCCCATCGCCCGACCCCGCACCCGCCGCCCACCTCGACCCCCGCCGCGTCCGGCTCGTCTTCTGCGGCCTGATGCTCGCGCTGCTCCTCGCCGCGCTCGAGCAGATGATCGTCGCCACCGCCCTGCCGAAGATCGTCGGCGAACTCCAGGGCCTCGACCGGATGTCCTGGGCGATCACCGCCTACCTGCTGACCTCCACCATCGGCCTGCCGATCTACGGAAAGCTCGGCGACCTCCTCGGCCGCAAGGGCGTCTTCCTCTTCGCCATCGTCGTCTTCGTCATCGGCTCGGGACTCGCCGGCTGGTCCCGCAGCATGGACGAGCTCATCGCCTTCCGCGCCCTCCAGGGCGTCGGCGCCGGCGGCCTCATGATCGGCGTCCAGGCGATCATCGCCGACATCGTGCCCGCCCGCGAACGCGGCCGCTACATGGGCCTCATCGGCGCCGCCTTCGGCCTCGCCTCCGTCGCCGGACCCCTCCTCGGCGGCTTCTTCACCGACCACGTCTCCTGGCGCTGGTGCTTCTACTTCAACGTGCCCTTCGGGCTCGTCACCCTCGCCGTCGTCGCCGTCGTCCTCAAACTCCCCAAGCCCACGGCCCCCGCACGGCTCGACGTCCTCGGCGCCCTGCTCCTCGCCGCCGCCTCCACCTGCCTGGTCCTGCTCACCAGTTGGGGCGGCACCGAGTACGCCTGGGACTCCCGCGTCGTCATCGCCCTCGCCTGCGGCGCCGCCGGAACCACCCTGCTCTTCCTGGTCGTCGAGCACTTCGCACCCGAACCCCTCATCCCGCTCAGGCTGTTCCGCGACTCCGTCTTCACCGTCACCGCCCTCGTCGGCGCCGTCGTCGGCATCGCGCTCTTCGGCGCCGCCAGCTACCTGCCCAGCTTCCTGCAGATGGTCGAGGGCGCCACCGCCACCGAGTCCGGCCTGATGATGCTCCCCCTCATGGGCGGCATCGTCATCTCCTCCGTCGTCTCCGGCCAGCTCATCAGCCGCACCGGCCACTACAAGATCTACCCCCTGCTCGGCGGCGCCCTGTCCGTCCTCGGCATGTGGCTGCTGTCCCGGATGGACGTCGACACCCCCCGCCCCCAGTACAGCCTCTGGCAGGCCGTCCTCGGCACCGGCATCGGCCTGGTGATGCCCGTCCTCGTCCTCGCCGTACAGAACTCCGTACGCCCCGCCGACGTCGGCACCGCCACCAGCGCCCACAACTACTTCCGCCAGATCGGCGGCAGCGTCGGCGCCGCCGTCTTCGGCACCCTCTTCGCCTCCCGCCTCGACGACGCCCTCGGCGACCGGCTCACCGGCGTCCTGGCCGGCGGCACCACCGCCCTGCCGCCCGCCGAGTCGATCACCCCGCAGACGGTGCACACCCTGCCGCCCGCCGTCCGCGACGCCTACATCCAGGCGTACGCGGACGCCATGCCGCGGATCTTCCTCTACCTCGTGCCGGTCCTCGTGCTCGGCCTCGTCCTCGCCTTCTTCCTCAAGGAGAAACCGCTGGTGTCCCACCACAGCCCCACCACCGAGGCCACCGGAGCCGAAGAGTTCGGCAGCGTCCAGGCCGTCCCGCACGCCCGCCACGCCGCCCCCGCGGCCACCGCCCTCGCCGCGCCGCACTCCGGACTCCCCGTCTGCGGCACCGTCCGACACCACGACGGCAGCCGCGTCCCCCGGGCCGCCCTCACCCTCATCGACGTCCAGGGCCGCCAGGTCGGCCGCGGGGCCAGCGGCGACGACGGCAGGTACGCGCTGAGCGCCCCCGGCAGCGGCGCCTACGTCCTCATCGCTGCGGCCGGCGGACACCAGCCCCAGGCCGTCTCCGTCACCGTCGGCGACCGGCCGATCGAGCTCGACGTCGTCCTCGGCGGCGCCGGACGGCTCGCGGGCAGCGTCGTCACCGCCGACGGAACCCCCGTACGGGACGCGGCCGTCACCCTCACCGACGTCCGCGGCGAGGTCGTCGCCTCCACCCGCAGCGGCCGCGAGGGCGGATACGTCATCTCCGAACTGGTCGCGGGCGAGTACACGCTCGCCGCCAGCGCCCCCGCCTTCCGGCCCGCCGCGCTCCCCGTCAGCGTCCAGGCCTCCCGCGAGACCCGCCAGGACATCGAACTGGCCGGCGGCGCGGTGCTCCGCGGCACCGTACGGGCCGGCGGCGGCCGCCCCGTCGAGGACGCCCGGGTCACCCTGCTCGACGCGGCGGGCAACGTCGTCGACACCCTCACCACCGGCGCCGACGGCACCTTCCGCTTCGTGGACCTCTCCTCCGGCGAGTACACCGTCATCGCCGCCGGCTACCCGCCCGTCGCCACCGTCCTCCAGATGGCCGGCGGCGGCCGCACCGAACGCGACCTCCAACTCGGCCACCAGGACTGAGGCCCGCACCGGCCGGTGAGCGGGAGGCGAGCGGGTGAGCGCCCACCGGGCGCTCACCGCCGCCGACGGCCCCGGAGAGTGATCAACTCCCGTGGATAATCACCGGCATGCTGTTCGGAATCCTCGGTGAGACACGGGCCTGGTACGACGACGGGACCGAGGTTCCGCTGGGCGGTCCGGCCCGTCGCTCGCTGCTGGCCCTGCTGCTGGTCCGGCCCGGAGCGGTCGTGCCGGCGGACCGGCTCGCCGACGCCGCCGACCCGGACGGGGCGGTGTCCCCGCACGCCGTCCAGTCCCAGATCTCCCGACTGCGCAAGGCCCTCGGCTCCGGGGCCGTGATCGAACAGGCCGGGGCGGGCTACCGCATCCTGGTCGCGCCGGACGACGTCGACGCGGGCCGCTTCGAACGCCTGGCGGAGGAAGGGCGCGCCGCCCTGCGCGCAGGGAACCCCGCCGGCGCCCTCGCGCCGCTGCGCGAGGCGCTGGCCCTGTGGCGGGGGCCCGCCCTCGACGGCCTCGCCGACGGCGAGACCGCCGGGCCCGCCGCCGTACGCCTCGAGGAACACCGGCTCGGCGCCCTGGAGGACCGGATCGAGGCCGAGTGCCGACTGGGCGACCCGCGGGCCGTCATACCCGAGTTGCGCGAACTGGTCGGCCGGCACCCGCTGCGGGAGCGGCCGGCCGGACTACTGATGCGGGCGCTGGCCGCCGACGGCGGACAGGCCGCGGCGCTCATGGTGTACGAGGAGACCCGGCGGCGCCTTGCCGACGAACTCGGCGCCGATCCTTCGGCCGAACTCAGCGAACTCCACCGGGAGTTGCTGAGCGCCCACTCGGCTCCCGCGCCCGCCGCGCCGCCCGCGCAGCTGACGTCGTTCGTCGGCCGCGGCGACGAGGTGACCGAGGTCGCCGGCCTGCTGCGGGCGGCCCGGCTCGTCACGCTGATCGGCCCCGGCGGGGTCGGCAAGACCCGGCTGGCCATCGAGGTCTCCGGACGCCACGAGGCCGCGGCCGGCGACGTCTGCTTCGTGGAGCTGGCACCGCTGCGCGACGGCGCCGCCCTGCCACAGGCACTCCTGAGCGCGCTGGGCCTGCGGGAGAACGGCCTCGGCATCGGGGCGGGCGCGCGGAGTCCCGCCGACCGGCTCGCCGCCGCGCTCTCCGACCGGACGCTCCTGCTCGTCCTCGACAACTGCGAGCACGTGGTCGAGGAGGCCGCGGCGCTCGTCGCGCGGCTGCTCGCGGTCTGTCCACGACTGCGCGTCCTGACGACCAGCCGAGAGCCGCTCGGCATCACCGGCGAGAACCTCTGGCAGGTCAGGCCGCTCGACGGCGCCGCCGCCGTGCGCCTCTTCACCGACCGGGCCCGCGCCGCGCGGCGCGGCTTCACCGCCGACCAGCGGGTCGTCGGCCGGATCTGCGCGGCGCTCGACAACCTGCCGCTGGCCATCGAACTCGCGGCGGCCCGGGTCCGTACCCTCGACGTCGCCGACCTCGCGGCACGGCTCCACGACCGGCTTGGAGTCGGAGCCCGCGGCAGCCGCACGGCCGACGAGCGGCACCGGACCCTGCGCGCGGTGGTGGCCTGGAGCTGGGACCTGCTTTCCGCGCAGGAGCGGCGGGCCGCCCGCCGGTTCACGGTCTTCGCCGGCGGCGCGACGGCCGGGGCCGCGCCGCGGGTCTGCGCGACCGACGACGAGACGCTGGAGTCGCTCGTCGACAAATCGCTCCTGGAGGTGGCGGGCGGCCGCTACCGGATGCTGGCGACGATCGCCGCGTACGCCTCGGAACGACTCGACGCCCCCGAGGACGAATCGACCCCTGCCGAACCCGCGCCCGGCGAGCGGGCCTCCGGTGAGGCGACCGCTGGGATCACTGCCGACCGCGCCTCCCGCGAGGGGGTCTGCACCGCCGACGCCTCCGCCGCGCGGGCCCTCACCGAACGGGACGTCGTCGAACGCGCCCACGGACAGTGGCTGCTGGAGCTGCTCCGGACCGCCGACCCCCACCTGCGGCGGGCCGAACAGCTGGAGTGGCTGCCCGTCCTCGCCGCCGAGCACGGCAACCTCCTCGCGGCGGTACGCCGGACGGTCGACGCCCCGGACACGGCGGCGGGCCTGAGGCTGCTGGCCGCCGCCTCCACGTACCTCTGGATCCGGGGCGCCTCCGCCTCGGTCGCACCGTCGGCGATCGCGCTCCTGGACCAGCTGGACGGCGAGCCCCCGCCCGGCCTCGGCGAGGAGTACGTGCTGTGCGTGCTGCTCGCCGCCTCAGGCACCGCCGGGCGCCCGGTGTGGCAGCGCCACCGTACGAGCGCCGAGAAGGCACTCGCCGCCGCCTGGGCCGACGGGCGCACCGGCCGCCACCCCGTCGCCCTCCTCCTGTGGATGCTGCGCAGCGCGGGCGAGGCCGACCCGCGGAGCGCCTTCGCCCTCGTCTCGTCCCTGCACGACAGCCCCGAGCCGTGGGCGCGGGCGACCGCTCGGTACGTCTCCGGATTCGGCCCGCTCGGCGAAGGGGACACCGACCGCGCCGAACGCGCCTTCGGCACGGCCGCCGAGGACTTCCGCGCGCTCGGCGACCGGTGGGGCACCGCGCTCGCCCTGGACGCCCTCGCGGGCCTCGCCGCCGGGCGCGGCGACCTCGCCAGGGCGACCGCGCTGACCGACGAGGCCCTCGCGCTCACCGAGCGGATCGGCGCCCTCGAGGACAGCGCCGACCTGCTCGTCAACCGGGGCGACCAGCACATCGGCCGGGACCCGGGGTCGGCCCGCGCCGACTACGACAGGGCCGCCGCCCTCGCCCGCCGCGCCGGCAGCTCCACCGGCCTCGCGGCGGCCCTGCGCGGGCTCGGCGACACGGCCCTGCTCGCCGGGGACCCGGCCGGGGCGGAGCGCCTCTACACGGAAGCCCTCGAACGGGCCGACCCGCACTGGATCAGGAGCGTCGGCACCCGGGTCCGTACCCTCGCGGGACTCGGCCGGATCGCCGAGGCGCGCGGCGACTCCGGCACGGCCCGCACCCGGTACCGCGAAGCGGGCGGGTCGGCCGCCGTCATGGGACCCGACACCCCGGGCGCGCTCCGCCTGCTGGGCCTCCCGGAGGACGTCGTGGCGAGCATCGCGGAGGCCGGTGAGGAGCGGTGAGCGCGCGGTGAGCCCGGGGTGAGGGCCCCCGGCGAAGCTCTGCCCATGACGAACGCGCAGACGACGAACACGAAGAACCCGAACGCGAAGAACGCCGACACGACGAACGCGAACAAGAAGAACCCGAAGACCGGCAAGAACATCCACGTCCTGATCTCCGGCGCCTCCGTCGCGGGCCCCGCCCTCGCCCTCTGGCTCCACCGCCACGGCTTCGACGTCACGGTGGTCGAGCGCGCCCCGGCGCTCCGCGACGGCGGCTACGCCGTCGACTTCCGCGGCGAGGCGCACCTGACGGTCCTGCGCCGCATGGGCCTCCTGGACGCCGTCCGGGCCGCCAGGACGGGCATGGGCTCCATGTCGTACGTCAACAGCGCGGGCAAGCCGCAGGCGAAGCTGCCCGCCGACCTGTTCGCCGGAGACGTCGAGATCCTCCGTGGCGACCTCGCCCGCATCCTCCACGACGCGACCGAGAAGCACACCGAGTACGTCTTCGGGGACTCCGTCACCTCGCTCACCGAGGACGCCGACGGCGTGACCGTCACCTTCGAGCGCGCCGCACCGCGCCGCTTCGACCTGGTCGTCGGCGCCGACGGACTCCACTCCACCACCCGCCGGCTCGCCTTCGGACCGGAGGAGCGGTTCGTGCGCCACCTGGGCGTGCACTGCGCGATCTTCACCACCGCCAACCACCTCGGCCTCGACCACACCGGCCACGCCTACCGCACCGCCGGCAAGCTCGCCGCGCTCTACAGCGCCCGCCACAACGCCGAGGCCAAGGCCGTCTTCTACTTCGCCTCCGAGGCCCTGGACCTGGGCCGGCGCGACGTCGAGCGCCAGCAGGCGGTCCTCGCCGAGCAGTTCGCCGGCACCGGCTGGGAGTGCGACAGGCTGCTCCACGCCATGCGGCACGCGCCCGACTTCTACTTCGACTCGGTCGGCCAGGTCCGGATGGACTCCTGGTCCCGCGGCCGGGTCGCCCTGCTCGGCGACGCCGCCTACTGCCCCTCCTCGCTGTCCGGCATGGGCACCGGACTCGCCCTCGTCGGCGCGTACGTCCTGGCGGGCGAACTGGCCGCCGCGCACGGCGACCACCGGGTCGCGTTCGCCCGTTACGAGGAGGAGCTGCGGGAGTACGCCGAGGGCTGCCGGAAGATGGGCGACGGCGTCGCCCGGTTGATGGTCCCCGGCAGCCGCCTGATGGCCGGCCTCCTCAACCGCTACTACCAGCTCCTGCCCTATCTGCCGGGCAAGAACATGGCGGCCAGGATCGCCCGCAGGACCGCGGAGAACATCACGCTGCGGGACTACGGGCAGGCCGGGTGACCCCGCGCGGGGCCGTGCGCCCGGCCTGATCGGCAAGACACCGCTAGGAAGGTGTCGAGGACGCCTTGCGCAGCGTGTTGATGCAGGAGCTGATCGCCTCCTGGAGGGCCTCGAGGCGCTGGAGCATGTCGTCCTCGAAGATCTCCTCCTCAAGGACCTCGTCGAGGGTCAGCTCCTCGAAGACCTTCGTCGCCTTCTGCAGACTGTTGTAGAACTTCGTCCGCCGCTCCTGGACGCGCAGCGCCGGATCCTCCTCGACGGCCTTGGCCACCAGGCCCTTGACGGTGTCGTAGGCCTCACCGGCCCACTCGCCCGCCTCCTCGGAGTCGTCGAGCTCGTCGAGGAGGGACAGGTGGCGCTCGGCCTCGGCCCGCAGCTCGGCCGGCGCGTCCACGGTCTGCCCGGCGGGGGTCTTGATCTGGCCGTTCTCGACGATCTGGCGCACGTAGCCGATGCGGTCGGCGGCCTTCGCCTCGCTCGCCACCGCCTTCTTCAGATCGTCGGTGCGCGCGATGGCACGGGCCATCTCGGTCTGCAGGGCCGGGTCCTCCTTCATCCGGTCGAGCAGCGCGCCGCGGGCCGCCTCGGCCGTGCCCGGGTCCGCGAGGATCGCGGCCCGCAGCGCCGTCGGGTTCTCGGCGACCTCCAGGGCCTTCGTCGGCCGGATGCCCTCCGCCTCGGCCGCCGCCGTGATCGCCTGACCGCGCACGGACGTCGCGCTGTTGCGGGAGGTGTAGTACGAGAGCCAGACGTCCGCCTCGGGCAGCTCGATGTCCTCGCCCGGGACGAGCACCTCGAACTGCGGGACGAGACCGTCGTCGGCCGCCATGTCCCAGGCCTTGTAGTAGCGCATGACCCGCTCCGGCGAGCAGCCCGCGAGCCGGGCGAAGGCCTTCGCGGAGACCTTCGTCGCGGCCGTACCCTCGGCGGGCTGGCCGCCGGGCCGGACGCTGCGCGCCACCTTGAGCGCGAAGGCCCAGCCGCCGGTGCGGGCGTAGACCCCGAAGTCCTCGGCGTCGCGGACGACGACGGGGTCGAGGTCGGCCGCGGCCACCTCCTCGGCGGCGGGCTCATCACCCGCCGGCTCCGACTCCGCCTGCGGCTCCGACCCCGGCGCGGGCTCCGTCTCGGTCTCCGCGTGGGGCGCGGCGGCCTGCGGGTCGGGCTGCTGGACCCAGAACTCCTCCGAGGTGTCGGCGGGCGCGGGGACGGCGGGGGAGGTGTCGGAAGGGTCGAGGGCGATGGTCACCGAGAGCACTCCGGAAGGTCGGGTACGAGAACTGCGGCCGACAGCCTATACGCACCCCTTGATGACGGTTCGTCCTCTTCCACGCGGCGGGCGCGGGAAAAAGCGTTGGCGCGGCGGACGGTCGACGCACAGGATGCTGCCATGACCTACGGAATCGAGTCCCACCCCGCGCGATGAGCGCGCCGTACGAGCGCACGACGCTCGCACCCTCCCTCCACGCGTACGCCAAGGGCCTGCGCGACGCCGCACCCCACGCTCCCCTTCCCCAGGGCGGCCTTCCGCTGCCCGAGGGCGCGCGCCCGTCGCGTGACCCGGCCACCGCGCACCTCACGGCCCCCGTCCTCACCACCCGCGAGGCCCGCCTCGCCGTCCCCGCGCTCGTCCGCCCCTTCCTCACCGCCCCGGACCCCGAGCGGGCCGCCGTGGAGCTGGAGCGGGTGCTCGCCGCGACCCCCGCCCGTGAGCGGGCCGTCTTCGCGGCCCTCACCGCGATCCCCCTGCCGGGCGAGCCCGCCCACCGGGACCGGGCCCGCGCACTCGCGCGGTGCCTGACCCGGCACGGGACGACCGTCCGCGCCGTGGCCGCGGGCCTCGGCCTCCTGACCCGGCTCGGCGAGCCCGAGGACGTGCCGTACCTGCGCACCCTCGGTCTCCTCGACGGCCTCGGCCGCCACGCCGTCACCGCCCTTGAGGGCCTGGACCGGCAGGCCGCCGCCGTGCTGTGGCTGGTCCACTTCGCCCGCGGCGACGCCCTGAGACGAGTCACCGACGCGCTGGCCGCCGACGACGGGACCGCCGTACGCGAACGGCTCTCCGGGCTTTCTTACGCCCCACGGGACCTCGGCCCCGAGCACGCCCGGCGCCTCGCGGAAGCCCTCGACCTGCCCGCGCTCCTGCGCCGGGAGCCGGACCGCCCCGAACTCCTCGTCCAAGCGCTGCGCCTCCTCACTCGGATGGGCAGCGGCCGCGGCTACCAGGACGAGCTGCGCAGGTACGACGGCGCCGTCGACCTGTACGAGGCGGTGGCCGCCCGCACCCACGAACTGCCCCCGCTCCTCGACCACCGCGCCCGCCTGGTCACCCTTGCCCAGGGCCTCCACAGCGGCCCCGCGCACCTGCTGCCCTGGCCGCCGGGGCGCAGACGGGAACTGATGGCGCTGCTGCTGTCCGCCGTGGGGGACACGGCGGAGCCCGGGGACCGCACGGCGCCCGGAGTCGTCGCCGCGCCCGGGGACCTCGCGGCGCCCGGGGCCGTCGTCGCCGCGCCTGCGGACGTCACCCCGCCCGGGGTCGTCACCGAACCCGGCGTCGTCACCGAACCCGGGGACGTTCCCGCGCCCGGGGACCGGCACCGCGCCGACTGGATCGGCCGTGCCGTACGGCAGCTCCGGGCCGCCCGGCCCCAGGAGGCCGCCGGTGCACCGCGCCTCCGGATCGAGGTCGCCGTCGCCGACCCCAATGACCCGGACGGCGTCGAGACCCGCCTCCTCGTCGATGGGCGGCCCCTCGTCCCCGTGGCCTTCGAACGGGGCCCCGGCGAACCGCCCGAGCGCCTCCTGGCCAACGGCGCCCTGCGGGCCGGGCCCGAACCCCGCGAGGTGCGGATCGCCGAGGCGTACTGCACCGAGGGCTGCTGCGGCGCGCTCCACGTCACCGTGCGGCGCGAGGGCGCCCACGTGGTCTGGGACGGCTGGCGGAGGCCGGGCGCCCCGAGCGGATGGCCCGACCTCCCCGCGTACCGCTTCGACGCCGACGCGTACGACGCCGAGATCGCCCGCGCCGAGCGGGACCAGAGCTGGAGCTGGCCGGCCCGCCGCACCGCGTGGCTGATCGGCGCGGGGCTGCGCGAGCGCCCGGAGCTGCTCACCCGCTGGGGGCTGCGGCGCGGCTGGATCTCCACGGACCACTGGTCGCCGGAGACGACCGTGGTCACCTTCCACGGCCCGCCGGCGGCCGACGGCGAGACGGCCGACGGCGCCGGGACCGGGCAGGGGGAACGGCAGTTCCTCTGGTACCTCCCCGACGACGGAACCCCACCGGAGACACGGGCCGAAGCCGCCCTGCGGCGCCTCGCCGAGGAGGACCCCAGGGGGTACGCGCGGGCGTCCGGGTGATCCGTACCGCCGTCCCGGTGATCGTCAGTGGTCCACTCCAACGGCGGTTTTCCACAGGGGTGGTGACGCCGCCGGGCGGCGCGTACGGTGCCAGACATGAAGATCCTCATCAGCGCCGACATGGAGGGCGCGACCGGTGTCACCTGGCCCGCCGACGTGCTGCCCGGCACGCCCCAGTGGGAGCGGTGCCGCTCGATGTTCACCTCCGATGTGAACGCGGCGGTGCTCGGCTTCTTCGACGGCGGCGCGGACGAGGTCCTCATCAACGAAGCGCACTGGTCCATGCGGAACCTGCTCCTGGAGCGGCTCGACGAGCGGGCCGAGATGCTCACCGGGAAGCACAAGTCGCTGTCCATGGTCGAGGGCGTGCAGCACGGGGACGTCGACGGCATCGCCTTCGTCGGGTACCACACCGGAGCCGGCGCCGAGGGGGTCCTCGCCCACACCTATCTCGCCAACTCGATCACCGGCGTCTGGCTCAACGGCGAGCGGGCCAGCGAGGGCCTGCTCAACGCCCATGTGGTCGCGGAGTACGGCGTCCCCGTCGTCCTCGTCACCGGCGACGACCTGACCTGCGAGGACGCCCTCGGATACGCCCCCGAGGCGCCCAAGGTCGCCGTCAAGGACCACGTCTCGCGGTACGCGGCGGTGTGCCGGACCCCGGCGAGAACCGCCGCCGACATCCGCGCGGCGGCGAAGACCGGCGCCGCGCTCGCCGTGCGCCACGAACCGGTCCGCGGCGGCCCCTTCACGGTGGAGCTGGAATTCGACGCCGAGCACCTGGGCGCGGCCGCCACGGTGGTTCCCGGCGTGGCGCGCGCCGCCGAGCGGCGCGTCGCGTACACCAGCGGGACGATGTACGAGGCAATTCGCACGTTCAAGGCGGTCACGACCATCGTCTCGGCCGCGGTGGAGGAGCAGTATGGCTGAGGAGGTCCGGGGTCCGGACACGACGGCGCTCGACGAGGTGGTCACCTTCACCTCCGAGCTCATCCGCATCGACACCACCAACCGGGGCGGCGGCGACTGCCGCGAGCGCCCCGCCGCCGAGTACGCGGCCGAGCGGCTCGCCGCCGCCGGGATCGAGCCCACCCTCCTGGAGCGGGCCCCCGGCCGCACCAATGTGGTGGCGCGCATCCCCGGCACCGACCCGACGGCCGACGCGCTCCTGGTCCACGGCCATCTGGACGTCGTGCCCGCCGACCCCGCCGAATGGAGCGTCCACCCCTTCTCCGGCGAGGTCCGCGACGGAGTCGTCTGGGGCCGCGGCGCCGTCGACATGAAGAACATGGACGCGATGGTCCTGGCCGTCGTCCGCTCCTGGGCCCGGCAGGGCGTCCGGCCGCGCCGCGACATCGTCCTCGCCTACACCGCCGACGAGGAGGCGAGCGCCGAGGACGGTTCGGGTTTCCTCGCCGACCGGCACGCCGCGCTCTTCGAGGGCTGCACCGAGGGCATCAGCGAGTCCGGGGCGTTCAGTTTCCACCCGCAGCCCGGCACCACCCTCTACCCGATCGCCGCGGGGGAGCGGGGCACCGCCTGGCTGAAACTGACCGCCCACGGCCGGGCGGGCCACGGCTCCAAGGTGAACACGGCCAACGCCGTCACCCGGCTCGCCGACGCCGTCGCCCGGATCGGCTCGCACACCTGGCCGGTCCGCCTCACCGCGACCGTCCGCGCCGCCCTCGCCGAACTCGCCGCCGTGTACGGCCTCGACGTCGACACCAGCGGGCCCGTCGTCGATGTGGACCTCCTCCTCGACAAGCTCGGCCCCGCCGCGGCCCTCGTCGAACCCACCCTCCGCAACAGCACCAACCCGACGATGCTCGACGCCGGGTACAAGGTGAACGTGATCCCCGGCCAGGCCGTCGCCCACATCGACGGGCGGACCCTGCCGGGCACCGACGAGGAGTTCGCCGCCACCATGGACGAGCTCACCGGACCGCACGTCGAGTGGGAGTTCCACCACCGCGAGGTGGCCCTGGAAGCCCCCGTCGACTCGCCGACGTTCGCCAAGATGAAGGCCGCCGTCGAGCGCTTCGACCCCGAAGGGCACGTCGTGCCGTTCACCATGTCCGGCGGCACCGACGCCAAGCAGTTCTCCCGGCTAGGCATCACCGGATACGGCTTCTCGCCGCTCCGGCTGCCCCCCGGTCTGGACTATGGTGCCCTCTTCCACGGCGTCGACGAACGCGTACCCGTGGACGCCCTGCACTTCGGTGTCCGGGTGCTCGACCACTATCTGAGGTCCGCCTAGGACCGCGTGACAGGGGGAGTTGGGATGACCACGACCACGGCCGCCTACGGCAGCTGGCCGTCACCCGTCGACGCGGCGCTCGCCGCCGCCCACGACGGGCGGCCCGAGTACCCCGGCGTCGTCGGCGACGAACTGTGGTGGACGGAGCCCCGCCCCGCCGAAGGCGGCCGGCGGGCCCTGGTCCGGCGGCGCGCCGACGGCACCGAGGAGGGCGTGCTGCCCGCCCCGTGGAACGTCCGCAGCCGCGTCATCGAGTACGGCGGCCTCCCCTGGGCCGCGGTGCCCCGCCCGGCCGGCGGCCCGCTCCTGGTGTTCTGCCACTTCCCCGACCAGCGGCTCTACGCGTACGAGCCCGACGCCGGCCCCGACGCCACGCCCCGGCCCCTCACCCCCGTCTCCGGCACCGGCGGCGGACTGCGCTGGGTGGACCCGGTGATCCACCGGGAGCGGGGCGAGGTGTGGTGCGTCCTGGAGGAGTTCACCGGACCCTCGCCCACCGACGTCCGCCGGGTGATCGCCGCCGTACCGCTCGACGGCTCGGCCGCCGAGGACCGCGCTGCCGTCCGCGAACTCTCCGACGACGGCCACCGGTTCGTCACCGGGCCCCGGCTCTCCCCGGACGGACGACGGGCTGCCTGGATCGCCTGGGACCACCCCCGGATGCCCTGGGACGGCACCGAGGTCCAGCTCGCCGAGGTCACCCCCGACGGCACCTTCCACGGGGCCACGACCGTCGCGGGCGGCCCCGCCGAGTCGATCCCGCAGGTCGACTGGGACGCGGCCGGACGGCTGCTCCTCGTCAGCGACCGGACCGGCTGGTGGAACCTCTACCGGGCGGAACTCGACCCGCGCGGCGGACTCGGCGAACAGGCCGCCCTCTGCCCTCGCGCAGAGGAGTTCGGCGGCCCGCTCTGGAAGATCGGCCTCAACTGGTTCGCCCCTCTGGAGAACGGGCTGATCGCCGTCGTCCACGGCAAGGGGACCACCTCCCTCGGCATCCTCGACCCGGAGCGCGGCGCCCTCGTCGACGCCGCGGGGCCCTGGACCGAATGGGCCCCCACGCTCGCCGCCCACGGCACCCGGGCGATCGGCGTCGCCGCCGGCCCCCACAGCTCCTACGAACTCGTCGAACTCGACACCCGCACCGGCCGCACCCGCGTGGTCGGCGCCGCGCACACCGACGCCGTCGACCCCGCCCACCACCCCGAGCCCCGCGTCCGTACGTTCACCGGACCGGGCGGCCGGGAGATCCACGCCCAGATCTATCCGCCCCACCACCCCGGATTCACCGGCCCGCCGGACGAGCTGCCGCCGTACGTGATCTGGGCGCACGGCGGACCCACCGGCCACGCCCCGCTCGTCCTGGACCTGGAGATCACCTACTTCACCTCACGGGGCATCGGGGTCGCCGAGGTCAACTACGGCGGCTCCACCGGCTACGGCCGGGAGTACCGGGAGCGGCTGCGCGAACAGTGGGGCGTCGTCGACGTCGAGGACTGCGCCGCCGTCGCGGCGGCGCTCGCCGCCGAGGGCACCGCCGACCCCGCCCGGCTCGCCGTGCGCGGCGGCAGCGCGGGCGGCTGGACGACCGCCGCCTCCCTCGTCGCCACCGACGTGTACGCCTGCGGCACGATCATCTACCCCATCCTCGACCTGCGGGGCTGGGCCACCGACGAGACCCACGACTTCGAGTCCCAGTACCTCCACGGCCTCATCGGATCGATCGACGAGGTGCCCGCCCGCTACAAGGAGCGCTCACCGATCGAGCACGTCGACCGGGTCACCGCGCCCTTCCTGCTCCTCCAGGGCCTCGACGACGTCATCTGCCCGCCCGCCCAGGCCGAGCGCTTCCTCACCCGCACGGCCGGCCGGGGCGTCCCGCACGCCTACCTCGCCTTCGAGGGCGAGGGCCACGGCTTCCGCAGGGCGGACACCATGGTGCGCGCCCTCGAAGCCGAACTCGCCCTGTACGCACGCGTCTTCGGTATCACCCGGACGGACGTGCCCGACCTGGAGTACCGGACGTGACCGCGCCCGATCCCGCGCCCGAACCCGCGCCCACCGGGGGCCACGGCGAGGCGGCGGCCCGGCCGCACGTCGGACCGCTGACCCGGCCCGAGCGGCTGCGCCCCGGCGCCCGGGTCGCCGTCGTCGCCCCCAGCGGGCCCGTCCCCGAGGAGCGGCTGAGGGCCGGGCTCGACGTCCTGCGCGGCTGGGACCTCGATCCGGTCGTCGCCCCGCACGTCCTGGACACCCACCCCACCCTCGGCCATCTCGCGGGCGCCGACCGCGACCGGGCCAGGGACCTGACCGAGGCCTGGTGCGACCCCACGGTCTCCGCCGTCCTCTGCGCGCGCGGCGGATTCGGGGCACAGCGCATGGTCGACCTCGTCGACTGGCGGGCGATCCGGGAGGCCGGCCCCAAGGCGTTCGTCGGGTACAGCGACGTCACCGCCCTGCACGAGGCCCTCGCCGTCCGGGCGGGGTTCGCCACCCTGCACGGCCCGATGGTCGCCGCGGGGACCTTCCTCTCGGACCCGCGGACCCGGGAGTCGCTGCGCGCCACCCTGTTCGAGCCGGAATCGGTCCTGACCCTCGGCCTGGAGACGGCACGGGCCCTGGTGCCGGGGCGGGCCCGGGGCGTCACCTTCGGCGGCTGCGTCAGCCTCCTCGCCGCCGACCTCGGCACCCGGCACGGCAGACCGTCCGCCCGGGGCGGGCTGCTGCTCATTGAGGACGTGGGGGAGGAGCCGTACCGACTCGACCGCATCCTCACCCAACTCCTGCGCTCCGGACACCTCGACGGGGTCGCGGGCATCGGGCTCGGCTCCTGGGTGGAGTGCGGCCCCTACGAGGAGGTACGCGCCGTCCTCGTCGACCGCCTCGGCGGCCTCGGGGTGCCGGTCGTGGAGGAGATGGGCTTCGGCCACAGCGAGACGGCGCTGACCATGCCCCTCGGGATCAGCGGCACCCTCGACGCGGAGCGGGGCACCCTCACCCTCGACGTACCCGCCCTGCGCTGAGGCGCCGGGCGGGCCGGCCCCCGGGCCCCGTCTTCACCGAATCTCCGTCAACAACCTTCGTCCGGAGCGTTGACGGGCTCTGACACGTGTCACAGCATGGGCGCTGCCCAGGTACCTACCAGTCGGTAGGCGACTGGGTCCCCCCGGTGTCGTCCTCAGCATGGAGGTCCCTGTGTCCCGTGCCGTGCCCCGATCCCGCAAGGTCCTCGCGCTCGTGGCCGGCGCGGCCGCGCTCGCCGCGCCCCTGGCGCTCGCCGCCCCCGCGAGCGGCGCCGAGACCGCCGCCGGCGCCTACACCGTGACCCCGCTGCGGTTCACCGTCCAGGCGGGCGGCCGGAGTTGTGCCGTCGACGCCGACCTCTACCGGCCGGCCGGAGTGGACGCCGAGCACCCCGCGCCCGCCGTCCTCGCCACGAACGGCTTCGGCGGCAGCAAGAACGACGGCTCCACCGACGCCATCGGCAAGGCCTTCGCCGAGCGCGGCTACGTGGGCCTCGTCTACTCGGGCCTCGGCTTCGGCAAGTCCGGCTGCCTGATATCGCTCGACGCTCCGGAGACCGACGGCCGCGCCGCCGCCCGGCTCGTCGACTTCCTCGCCGGCGCCCTGGCCGCCGACGACGGCACCCGCGCCGACTTCGTCACCCGCGACGGCGCCGGCGACCCGCGCGTCGGCATGATCGGCGGCTCGTACGGCGGCGCGGTGCAGCTCGCCACCGCCTCCGTCGACCCCCGCGTCGACGCCCTCGTCCCGCTCATCACCTGGAACGACCTCGCGTACTCCCTCGCCCCCAACGCCGCCGACCGCGACACCCCGGGCGTCTTCAAATGGCAGTGGGCCAACGGGTTCTATCTGATGGGCGAGGGTCAGCCGCTCCTCGTCCCCTCCCTCGACCCCAGCCGGATCAACTCGCTCGGCTGTCTGCATTTCGTCACGGACGCCTGCGACACCGTGCGGCTCCTCAACTCCGGCCGCTACCCGAAGGCCGCGACCGACAAGATGCTCGCCTACGCCCGCAGCGTCTCCCCGGTCTCGTACGTCGACCGGATCACCGCCCCCACGCTCCTCGTCCAGGGCCAGGCCGACACCCTGTTCAACCTCAACGAGGCACGGGCCACCTACGACCGGCTGCGCGAGCGCGGCGTCGACACCCGGATGATCTGGCAGTCCTGGGGTCACAGCGGCGGTCAGAAGCCCGGCGAACTCGACCTGGGGCAGGGTAACCTGGAGAGCAGCTACGTCGGGCAGCGGATCCTCGGATGGTTCGACCGGTACCTGCGGAAGAACACGGCCGCGGACACCGGCCCGGCCTTCGCCTGGTACCGCGAAGGGCAGAGCGGCTACGGCACGGCCGACGGCGTCCCCGCGCTCAGCCAGCGCCTGTACCTCTCCGGCGACGGCAAGCTCGTCGACAACCGCGCCAAGGTCGCCGAGGGGTCCCGCCGGTACAGCAACTGGCTGGTCCCGACGAGCCATTCGGAGTCCTCGCTCGCCGGGACGATCGGACTGCCCGACCCCCGGCCGTACGACACCCCGGGGACCTACCTCGGCTGGACCACCGCCCCGCTCACCGCCCCCGTCGACCTCGTCGGCGCCCCGAAGGCCACCCTGAAGGTGGACTCCCCGGCGGCCGAGCGGGTCCAGGACTCCGGCGACGCCGCCGACAAGCTGGTGCTCTTCGCCAAGCTCTACGACGTCGCCCCCGACGGCACGAAGACCCTGGTCAACCGGCTCGTGGCGCCGGTGCGGGTGCCCGATGTCACCCGCCCCTTCACCGTCGAACTGCCCGCCGTCGTCCACCGCTACGAGACCGGCCACCGGCTGGAGCTGGTGATCGCCGCGAGCGACACGGCGTACTCCGGCAACCGAGGAGTCAAGCCGGTGACCGTCGCCAGCACCCCCGACGACACCGGGACCCTCGAACTGCCCCTGGTCCAGGGCACGGTGGGCTGACCCGCCGTCGCCCGGACCGGCGCGGTCAGAGCGCCGCGTACCCCGGGCGGACGACCTCGTCGATCAGCCGCTGCCGCTCCGGCAGCGGCAGGAAGGCGGCCTCCAGGGCGGCGACCGTGAACTCCTCGAACACCTCGGGGCCGTACCCGAAGGCGTCCACCATGTGCTGGAACTCCTCGCTCATGGTGGTGCCGGAGACCAGCCGGTTGTCGGTGTTGAGCGTGATCCGGAAGCCCAGGCGGCGCAGCTCGTCGATCGGGTGCGAGGCGTAGTCCTTCGCGGCGCCGGTCTGGAGGTTGGAGGTCGGGCAGACCTCCAGGGCGATCCGGTTGTCCCGGACGTACGAGGCCAGCCGGCCCAGCGTGCCGTCCTCGGCGATGTCGTCCGTGATCCGCACGCCGTGGCCGATCCGCTCGGTGCCGCAGACCTGCACGGCCTCGTGGATCGACTCCGCGCCGACGGCCTCGCCCGCGTGGATCGTGAAGTGGCAGTTCTCCCGCTTCAGGTGCTGGAAGGCGGGGAGGTGGCGGGCCGGCGGGTTGCCTATCTCGCCGCCGGCGATGTCGAAGCCGGCCACGCCGTTGTCCCGGTGCGCGACGGTGAGCCGCGCAATCTCCAGGGAGCGGTCGGTGTGGCGCATGCCGGTGAGGAGGGTGCGGACGGTGATCCGGCCGCCGGCGCGGCGCTCGCCCTCGCGGAAGCCTTCGTTCACGGCCTCGACGACCTCGTCGAGGGTCAGGCCGCCCTCCAGGTGCTGCTCGGGGGCGTAGCGGATCTCGGCGTAGACGACACCGTCCGCCGCCAGGTCCTCGGCGCACTCGGCCGCGATGCGCGTGAGCGCCCCGCGGGTCTGCATCACCGCGCAGGTGTGGGCGAAGGTCTCCAGGTAGCGCTCGAGCGAGCCGGAGTCGGCGGCGTCGCGGAACCAGACCGCGAGCGCGGCCGGGTCCTCGGTCGGCAGCGCGGTGTAGCCGCACTCCCGTGCCAGCTCGACGATGGTCGCGGCGCGCAGCCCGCCGTCGAGGTGGTCGTGGAGGACGGCCTTGGGGGCCCGGCGGATCCACTCGGAGACGGTGGCGGCGGCAGGCGTGGCAGGGTTGTCAGACAAGTGCATGGCGGGGAAGTGTACGCCACGCCGGAGGAGCGCGCTGCGAAGGCCACCGCGCGGCCTGGGCCCCGCCTCCTGCGCGGCCCGCGCCCGCCCCGCCGCACGGCCCGCGCCCGCCTCCGCCGCGCAGCCCGCGCCCGCCCCGCCGCACGGCCCGAGCCCTGCCCCCGCCGCACGGCCCACGCCCTGCCCCGCCGCGCGGGCGGGCCCTGCCCTGCCCTGCCCCGCCCGGCCCTGACCCCCGTCCAGGACCGGAGCGGCGTCGCGGGCCCCCGCCGACCGCCCGGGCCCCGCAGGCCGACGGCGAGGTCAGGAAGCGGCCGGTGCCGGTGCCGGTGCTGACGCCGTGGCCGATGCCTCGGTACGGCCGGGAGCGGTCTCCAGCGCCGGGTAGTCGGTGTAGCCGTCCGCCCCGCCCACGTACATCAGTCCCCTGTCCCGCAGGGGATTGAGGGGCGCGCCGACGCGCAGCCGCTCCACCAGGTCCGGGTTGGCCAGGAACGCGCGGCCGAGGGAGACGAGGTCGGCCCCGGCGGCCAGGAGCCGCTCGACCTCGTGCCTGCCGCCGTCCGCCGGAAGCGGGCCCGGCCAGGGCAGCGCAGGGTTGGCGATCAGGGTGCCGGCCCAGTGCTTGCGGATGTGCTGGAAGAGGGGCTCGTCGGGGTCGGCGAAGACGACGTGGAGGTAGCCGAGGCCGCTGTCGGACAGGGCGTCGACGAGCGCCGGGTAGACGTCGTCGGCGTCGTCCTCGTGCATGCCGTTGGCGGTCACCCCGGGGGCGATGCGCAGGCCCACCCGGTCGGGGCCGATCGCCTCGGCGACGGCCTCGACCACCTCCCGCACGAACCGGATGCGGCCCGCCGCAGAGCCGCCGTAGGCGTCGGTGCGGTGGTTCGTGCCCGAGGCCAGGAACTGGTGGAGGAGATAGCCGTTGCCGCCGTGCACCTCGACCCCGGCGAACCCGGCCTCGTCGGCCCTGCGCGCCCCGGCGGCGAAGTCGTGCACCGTCTCCCGGATGTCCTCGGTGGTCATCTCGCGCGGTACGACGGCGGGCCGGTGCCCACCGGACGTGAAGATGGTGTCGGGGAGCGCGATCGGGGAGGGGGCGACGGGCGTCAGACCGCCGCTGTTGTCGGGGTGGCCGATGCGCCCGCCGTGCTGCAGCTGGAGGAACATCCGGCCGCCGGCCTCCCGCACCGCCTCGGTGACCCGACGCAGCCGGCCACGTGTGCGTCGTTGTGGATCGCGGTGATGTTCGGATACGTCTGCCCCACGGCGTTCGGCGTGGAGGCCTCGGCGATGATCAGCCCCGCGGAGGCCCGCTGCGCGTAGTACTCGGCCATGAGCGGCGTCGGAACGCCGTCGGCGGAGGCCCGGTTCCGGGTCATCGGGGCCATCACCAGACGGTTGGGGAGCGGCAGTTCGCCGAGCCGGACGCTGTCGAAGACGCTGGTCATGGTGGTTCTCCCCCTCGTACAGGACACCTCGCTCGGTACGCCGGGCGCACCGTCCTCCCGGATGCTCCGGGGGACCCACTCTCGAACGGACCGGCGCGCCGAACAAGATCGATCTCGTCTACGATCGGTGACCCGGACTCACCGGTGGTGGGGGATGTGAGCGACGGAGGCCGGCGGTGGAGCGACACGAGATCGAGGCATTCCTCACGCTGGCCGAGGAGTTGCACTTCCGCCGCACCTCCGAGCGGCTCGGACTGGCCCAGGGGCGGGTCAGCCAGACCATCAAGAAGCTGGAGCGCCGCTTCGGCGTGGCGCTGTTCGAACGCACCAGCCGGCATGTCGCCCTGACCCCGGCGGGCCGGCAGCTGCGGGACGACCTGCTGCCCGTCCAGGAGCAGTTGCGGCGGGCCGTCGACCGCGTGAAGGCCGCGGGGCGGGGCGTGACGGAGGTCCTCCACGTCGGCTACTCGAGCCCCATGGTCGCGGAGCTGCTCCTGAAGGCGGCCGACGTGTTCCGCGCCCGGTGTCCGGGCTGCGAGGTGGAGATCCACGAGGTCCAGCTCTTCGAATCCTTCGGACCGATCAGGAGCGGCCGGCTGCACCTCCAGGTCAGCGAGGGCCCGGTGGACGAGCCCGACCTCACCCTCGGCCCGGTCCTGTTCTCCGAACGCCGCGTGCTGATGGTCCCCGCCGGCCACGCCTTCGCGCGACGCGCGTCGGTGTCCCTGGAGGACCTCGCGGAGACCACGCTCGTCGCCGTCGAGGGGGACCAGCCGCCGTACTGGGTGGACCGCCACTATCCCCGGCACACCCCGGGCGGCCGGCCCATCGCGCGGATCTCCACGACGTACTGGACGGAGGTGCTGAACCTCGTCGGCCGCGGGAAGGGCGTCTCGCCCGCCTGCGAGGGCGCGAGCCGCTACTACGCCCGGCAGGACGTGGCCTGGGTGCCGTTCAGCGACGCGGAGCCCATCGAGTACGGGGCGTTCTGGCCGACGGGCACCGAGAACGCCCGGACCCGCGCCTTCACCGACACCGTCCGCGAGGTGGCGGGCGTCACGGCCTAGTGCGACTGGAGCACGGGCAGGGCGGGCGCCCCCGTCGGGAGCATGTGCTTGGCGGCCAGGACCGGGGTCTCACCCACCCGCACCACCTGGGTGACGAGTACGGCCGGGGTGTCCGCGGGCCGGCCGAGCTGTTCCCCGCGCCGACGCCCGAGCAGCGTCGCCGTGATGCCGCTGTGGGCGCTCAGGGCCGTCTCGCGCGAGGCTCCGAGCAGGACCGAGAGCATCGAGACGGCGGGCCCGGGCCCGCGCACCGCGCCACCCGCGGCCGTCGCCGCCCGGGCCTCCGTGTCCGTCGCCCGCAGGGCCCGCGCGAACTCGGGGTGGACCCGGTCCAGGAGCTCGTCGGCCGCCGCCCACTCGTGGCTCAGCGCCGCCGCCGTGCCCTCCCCGGTGAGCACCGATTCCCAGAACCGCAGCTCGGCGCGGGCCGGGGCGAGCAGGTGCTGGGTGGTGAAGTCGGTCGGCTCCTCGACCGTCCGCAACAGCGCCCGCACCCGCAGCGGCGCCCCCGGCCCGATCAGCTCCTCCAGGGCCTGGACGTGCTCGAAACCGCGCCGGGGCGGCCGGTCGTTGACCGTGCGGCCGACCCCGCGCCGTACGGTCAGGAGCCCGTCCTCCTGGAGCAGCAGCAGGGCCTCGCGCAGCGCGGGCCTGCTCACCCCAAGCTCCGCCGCGAGCTTCGGCTCGGAGGGCAGCGTGGAGCCCGGGGGATAGGTGCCGTCGTGGACGGCGTCCGCGATGCGCTCGTAGAGCGCGACGACCGGTCGCCGCCGCTGTCCGCTGACCGCCACGGCCGCTCCTCGCCTCGTCTCCGCCGGTGTCCGGGACCACGGTAGTCGGCTCACGTTGTCTGACAAGTCACCCGTACGGCTCTCCTCGCCGTCCCGGAGCGGCCCCGATCACCCCATTCTGGTCCCACGGCGGTGGTCGGGTACGGCCGACGGCACGACGGACGGAGAGGGCGGGCATGAGTCCCAAGGAGACGACACGGACACCCGACGGGGGCAGGTCCCGGCTCGCCGGGGCCTTCACCCCCGGCCGGATCGGGATGATCCTGCTCGCGGCCATCACCCTGGTCTTCATCTTCGAGAACACCCGCGAGGTCAGGATCAGGCTCCTGATCCCCGAGGTGACCATGCCGCTCTACCTGGCCCTGCTGGCCGCCGCGCTCCTCGGCGCCGCCTGCGGCTACTACGCCGCGGCCCGGAGGCGGAAGTGAGGCGGCGCGCCGTCGTCGGCGCGGGCGCCGTCCTCGCGCTCGCGGCCGTCGCCGTCAGCTCCACGGAGGAGACCGCGACGGCCGGCGAGGAGGCCGGGACACGTCCGATGCCGGACTTCCTCGGCCGGGGCCTGTGGCAGGTCTTCACCCGTCTGGACCGCCGGACCCGGCTCGACGTCCACGACGTCAGCGGGCGGGACCGGCGGGTGCTCTGGCCGCCGCGCTGGCAGGTCTGCACGCAGTACCCGGCGGCGGGCACCGGCCTCGACCGCAGGACCACCGTCATGATCGGAGTCGTACGGAAGGGGGAGACCTGCCCGCCACGCGTCCGCACCGCCCGCCGCTGAGGGTCCCGCGCCCGCCGCTGAGAGGCCCGCGCCCGCCGCTGACGGACCCGCGCCCGCCGCTGACGGACCCGCGCCCGCCGTCCGGTGACGGGCGCGCCCCCGTCGTCCGCTGACGGACCCGCCCCCCGATCCGCTGACGGGCCCGCCGCTCAGCGCTTGTAGTTGATCTTCATCGTGTCGAGGTCGGTCACCGTGGAGCGCAGCGCCTTGTACCCGTGGCCGAGTTCCCGGAGCGCGGTCTCCACCCGGTCCTCCGCGAGCGCGCCCGCCATCTCCTCGCCGTCCTCGGCGTCGGAGACGACGACCAGCCGGTACGAGAAGTGCTTCAGCGTCCGGTCGTAGGCCAGCGAGCCCTCCTCCGTGAACTGCATCGCGGTCAGCCCGTGCGCGTCCACCTCGGCGAGCAGCCGGGTCCGGCTCTCCTCCGACAGACCGTCGAACGTGCCGCGCACGATGACCCGGTAGGTGTGCTGCGTGCCCATTCCTCGTACTCCTCGGTGCTGGTTCCCCGGCTGCCACCCGGCGCGCCGACCCTCCACAGTACGGGCGGCGACCGCCCCGCCGCCCGGAATATCCGGGCGGCCCCCGGACCCCCGGCCCTGCCGAAGCCCGATGCGGAGAGCCCCTGGTCAGGACGGGCCACGGCGTGTTCGATGGGGCGATGACGACCGTACGACGAGCCGTACTGACGCTGCCCGCCGCCCCGTTGGGCCCGGACAACCCGCTGCCCGCCCTGCGGACCCCCGCCGGCGCCGGGGGCCACGCGGTCGACGCGTCGACCCTCGCGGAGCTCCCGCGCGACATGGCCCGCGGTATCGGCCGCTCCCCGCTGCGCAGCCTGCTGCCCGCACCCGTGCGCGACGGGTACGGTCGCGAGCGCATCCCCACGGACCTCGACACGATCGTGATCGAGAACGACCGGCTCCGGGTGACGGTGCTGCCCGGCCTCGGCGGCCGCGTCCACTCCCTCCACCACAAGCCCACCGGTCGCGAACTCCTCTACCGCAACCCGGTGTTCCAGCCCGCCGCCTTCGCCCTCAACGGCGCCTGGTTCTCCGGCGGCGTCGAATGGAACATCGGGGCCACCGGCCACACCACCCTGTCCTGCGCGCCGCTCCACGCGGCCACCGTCCGCGCCCCCGACGGCGGGCCGATGCTCCGGCTCTGGGAGTGGGAGCGGCTGCGTGACCTGCCCTTCCAGGTCGACCTCTGGCTCCCGGAGGGCTCCGACTTCCTGTACGTCGGGGTCCGGATCCGCAACCCCCACGAGCGCCCCGCCCCCGTCTACTGGTGGTCGAACATCGCCGTCCCCGAGGACCGCCGGGTCCTCGTCCCCGCCGACGCGGCCTGGCACCACGGCTACGAACGCGGCCTGCGCCGCGTCCCCGTGCCCGCGTCCGAGGACGGCACGGACCGCTCGTACCCGCGCGGCAGCTCCCACGCGGCCGACTGGTTCTACGACCTGCCCGAGGGGCAGCGCCGCTGGATCGCCGCCCTCGACGGCGACGGCACCGGCCTCGTCCAGACCTCCACCGACCCGCTGCGCGGCCGCAAGCTCTTCGTGTGGGGCACCGGGCGCGGCGGCCGGCGCTGGCAGGAGTGGCTGACGGAGCCCGGCACCCCCGGGTACGCCGAGATCCAGGCCGGGCTCGCCCGCACCCAGCTGGAACACCTGGAACTCGCGGGCGGCGCCGAGTTCAGCTGGCTGGAGGCGTACGGACCGCTCGCCGCCGACCCCGCCACCGTCCTCGGCGAGGACTGGGCCGCCGCCCGCGCGGACGTCGAGCGCACCCTCGCGGGGGCGCTGCCCCGGGCCGCCGTCGACACGGCGTACACCGCCTGGCGGGAGGGGGCCGCCGACACCGCGCCGGACGAGGTCCTGGCGACCGGATCGGGCTGGGGAGCCCTTGAAGTCCTGCGCGGGGGACACGAGTTGCCCGGCACGCCCTTCCCCGAGTCGACGATCGGCCCCGATCAGGAGCCCTGGCGGGAGCTGCTCCGCACCGGCGTCCTGCCGCCCCCGGCCGAGGGCGCCGCACCGGGCGCGCCGCTGGTCGCCGCGCCGTGGCGGGACATGCTGGAGACCGCCCCGGCCGACCCCTCCACCGAGTACCACCTGGGCATCGCCCAGTGGCACGCCGGTGACCGGGCCCAGGCCGTACGGAGCTGGGAGCGGGGCCTCAAGGAGGCCACCGTGCGCTGGCCGCTGCTGTACTGCCTGGCCGTCGCCGACCGGGAGGACGGCCACCCGGACCGCGCGGCCGAACGCTTCACGGAGGCCTTCACCAGCCACGAGGCGCAGGACCGGAGCGGGCAGGACCGGAGCGGGCGGGACCGGAGCGGGCGCGACGGGGCCGGGAACGACGGGGCCGGGGGCGACGGGGCCGGGACGGACCGGCCCGTGCGGGCCCCGGTAGCGCGGCACGGCGCGGACCCGGCCCCGGGGGACACCGTGGCCGCCGCCCTCGCCCGCGAGGCGATCGAGGCGCTCCTCGCCGTCGGCCGGCCCGACCGCGCACGGGCCCTGTGGTCCCGGCTCCCGGAGCCGGCCCGCCGACGCGGTGCCTTCCGGCTGCTCGAAGCCCGGCTGCTGCTCGCCGAGGGCCGGCGGGACGAGGCCCGTGCCGTCTTCGACGCGGGATTCGAGGTCGCGGACCTGAGTGAGGGCGCGGAGATCCTCGGCGAGATCTGGGCCCGGCTCACCGACGAACCCCTGCCGGACGCCTACGAGTTCAGGATGCGCCCGAGCTGAGAAAGGAGCGGCCGGGGCGAGCGTCCCGGCCGCTACCCTGATCCGTGACGCGACCGAGCGGGGGATCGGAGGTCCGGCGATGGCGGCGTGGGCGACACAGGAGTGCAGATGCGGCCATCCGCGCTTCCGGCACGGCGAACCCCGCTTCTCCGGCACGTGCGGCGCCTGCCTCTGCGAGGCCTTCGCGCTGCCCCCGCCCCCGGCGATCCCGGACGAACCGCCCCCGCCCCCACCGCCCGACCGCACACCCCACCCGAGCTGCCCGCTCCAGGACCCGGACTGCCTCGGCGTCCACGACTTCTCCTGACCGTCCTGGGCCACGTCTCCACCGGGCGACGTGATCGGGCGGCCGGTCAGGACACCCGGCACAGGATCTCGCCGTGCGGGACCATGAACCAGGCGTCCTCCCGCGCACCCCATTCGCGCCAGGCCTCCGCGATCGACGTCAGTTCGGCGCGGGTCGCGTGGCCGCCGGACACGGCCAGTTCGGCGTAGTCGGAGCCGGTCGTACGGTCCGCCCACAGGCCGCTCCACCAGGCCCGCTCGTCGGGCGTGGCGAAACACCAGGTGGCGGCCGTCGTGGTGATCTCGGTGAAGCCGGCCCGGCGGGCCCAGGAGACGAGGCGCCGGCCCGCGTCCGGTTCGCCGCCGTTGGCGCGGGCGACCCGGTGGTACAGGTCCAGCCAGCCGTCCAGCGCGGGCCGTTCGGGGAACCAGGTGAAGGCGCCGTAGTCGCTGTCGCGGGCCGCGACGACGCCGCCGGGGCGGCAGACCCGTCGCATCTCGCGCAGGGCCTGCACCGGGTCGCCGACGTGCTGGAGCACCTGATGGGCGTGGACGACGTCGAAGGAGTCGTCGGGGAAGTCCAGGGCGTGCACGTCGGCGACCGCGAACTCGACGTTGCCCAGGCCGCGTTCGGCCGCGACCGCGCGGGCGTTCGCCAGTACGCCCTCGGCGGCGTCGACCGCCGTCACCCGGCCCGGCGCGACCAGCGCCGCCAGGTCGGCGGTGATGGTGCCGGGCCCGCATCCCACGTCCAGGACGTCCAGTCCGGCGGTCAGCGAGGGCAGCAGGTAGGCCGCGGAGTTGGCGGCGGTCCGCCAGGTGTGCGAGCGCAGGACCGACTCGTGGTGGCCGTGGGTGTAGACGGCGGTCTCATGGGCTGCCGGGTGGGCGGAAGGGGCGGAGGCGTGCGTCATCGAAGCGGCTCCCTCGGTGTGGTTGCGTGCTCACCACCGTACGCAGTGATGTCGAATGATGAGACCCGCGTATCGCCATGTGGACACGCCGTGTCGTGGGGCTCAGGCGAACAGGTCGCGCCCGTAGCGGAGTTCGGCCAGCTCCCGGCCACCCGTCTCCTCCCGCACGACCTCGCCGTCCGGCCGCCAGCCCGCCGCCTCGTAGAAGCGGCGCCCCCGTGCGTTCCCCTCGAAGACCCACAGCGCGGCCGCGCGGAACCCCGCCTCCACGAGCGCCTCGGCGGACGCCGCGAGGAGCGCCCTCCCCACCCCCGTGCCCCACGCCTCCGGCAGGGCGTACAGGGCGGCGAGCTCGGCCGTGGTCCCCGGGGCGAACGTCTCGTCGGGCCAGGCCCGGAAGCAGGAGAAGGCCCGCACCCGCCCGCCGGGACCCGTCGAGACCAGGACCGTGGGCCGGTCCGGGGCCGCGAGCCGCGCCCGCCACACGGCGGTGCGCTCCTCGACGTCCAGGGCCGCCAGATACGCGTCGGGGACCAGGCCGCGGTAGGCGGCCCGCCAGGACAGCACCTGCACGGCGGCGACAGCCGCCGCGTCCTCGGGAAGGGCTTCACGGATCACCATGCGGCATTGTCGGCCGAGGACGGCCGGCCCGCCCGCCGTTTTCCGGAGCGACCCTTCCGACCTGACGAAGCCTGTGTGACAGCACCATGAACGGGCCGTCAGGAGCGGCCCCGCGCGCCTAGGATCGGCCCGCCGCCGCCCGGTGGTTGCGCCCTCAACCCGCCGAGGAGTCCCGTGCAAAACCCGCCCGTGCCCGCCCGCCGCTCCCTGCTCAAGGTCCTCGCGGCGGCCCCCGCGGTCTCCGCGCTCGGCGGGCTCGCCACCGCCGCACCCGCACACGCCGCACCCACGCCCGCCGCGCCCGCCTCCGGGCCCCTCGCCACCCCGGGCCTCCTCTCCGCGCCCGGGATCGTCAAGGCCCTCCCGTCCGAGCACTTCACCGTCCGCGGCACCAACGCCGAAGCGCGCTTCGACGCCTTCGGGGACACCGGCGCGCTCACGCCCGCCGACCGGTTCTTCGTCCGCAACCACACCTCCACCCCCGTCCTCGACGCCGCCGACTGGCGGCTGACCCTCTGGGGCGACGGACTGCACGGCCGCGGCCCCGTCCACTTCACCTACGGCCAGCTCCGCGACCTGCCCTCCGTCACCCGTACGGCCCTGATCGAGTGCGCCGGAAACGGCCGCAGCCTCTACGCCAGCCAGCAGGGCGAACCGGTCACCGGCACCGCCTGGACCCTGGGCGCCGTCGGGGCCGCCCGCTGGCGCGGGGTGCGGCTCGCCGACGTGCTGCGGCGGGCCGGGATCGCGCGGGACGCCGTCGACCTCCTGCCGCGCGGCCTCGACGACCCGTACGTCTCCGGCGGGATCGACTACGGCCGGGTCCGCCGCCCGCTGCCGGTCGCCAAGGCCTTCGACGACGTCATCCTCGCGTACGAGATGAACGGCGAGCCCCTCCCGTACGACCACGGCCACCCCGTCCGGCTCGTCGTGCCCTCCTGGGTCGGCATCGCCTCCATCAAATGGCTCGGCGACATCGAGGTCTCCACCCGGCCGCTGAGCTCGCCCTGGTCCACCGACTGGTACCGCCTCTTCGGCGCCGCCCACCCGGCCGGAGGCAGCGCCCCGATCAGCCGCCAGACGCTCAAGTCCGCCTACCAGCTGCCGTTCGGCGCCACCCTGGAGTCCGGCCGCGTCCACCGCCTCACCGGCCGCGCCTGGTCCGCCCTCGCGCCCGTGCGCTCGGTCGAGGTGTCCACCGACGGCGGCGCCCACTGGCGGCGCGCCCACCTCCACGACACGCCGCGCCGGGACGGCTGGGTGCGCTGGAGCGTGCCGTGGCGCCCGCGGAGCACCGGACCCGTCACCCTGCTCTCCCGCACCACCGACACCGCCGGCAACACCCAGCCCGAGCGGGCCGTCCACAACACGCAGGGCTACCTCTTCAACGCCGTCGTGCGCCACCCGGTGACCGTCGTCTGAGCCCGCGGCCCGCCCGCCGCCCGCTCGCCCGCCGCCCGACCGTCGCCTGAATGACGCCTGAATGACGCCTGGAGCGGCGGAACCGGACGAACCTTCGTATAAAGGGCACGGGGGTGCCGTGCCGGCGCCCCCGTGCGCTCAGGAGGTACGGGACATGCGGCAGACGGCTCCGGACGGCCGCGGCCCGGTGCGCTACGGCCCTCCGGCCACCGACACCGGGCTGCCCGTCCTGCCGGGGCTCGCCGGACTCCTCGCCGCCGCCGCGGGCCGGACCGCGCCCGAGCCGCCCGGCGGCGGCCCGGTGCTGCGCGAGGCCGCCGCCGGTTACTGGTGGCGGCGCGGCCTGCGCACCCACCCCGAGGACGTGGTCGCGGGACCCGGCGCCCCCGCCCTGCTCCTCGCCCTGGTCGCCGCCCACGGCGGCGACCTGCTGCTGCCCCGGCCCTGCCCCGCCTGGTGGACCCCGCAGGCCCGGCTCCTCGGCCGCCCGACGTACCACGTGCCGACCCCGGCCGAGGCCGGCGGCGTCCCCGACCCGTACGCCCTCATGGAGACCGTCCGCCGGATCCGCGCCGAGGGCGGCGACCCGCGCGTCCTGCTGCTCTCCGTCGCCGACGACCCCACCGGCACCGTCGCCCCGCCCGAACTCGTCCGCGAGGCCTGCGAGGCGGCCGTCGCTGAGGGCCTGCACGTCATCAGCGACGAGACCTGGCGCGACACCCGCCACCACCCCGAGGACACCGTGCTCCTCAGTCCCGCCGAGATGTGCCCGGACGACGTGACGATCCTCTCCGACCTCGGCGGCGCCCTCGCCCCGGCCGCCTGGCCCTGCGCCGTCGCCCGCTTCCCGCCCACCGACCCGTCCCGCGCCGACCGCTGGACCGACCGCCGGGCCCGCGTCCTCGACGTGCTCACCGCCCTCGGGGCCGTCGTGCCCGGGCCCGTCGCCCCCGCCGCCGCGCACGCCCTCGACGAGCCGGAGGACGTGACCGTACGCGCCCGGCGCGCCGCCGCCGTCCACGGGCGCCTCGCCGGGGCCGCGCACCGCGCCGTGCTCGCCGCCGGGGCCCTCGCCCGGCCGCCGCAGGCCGGCCGCCACCTCTACGCCGACCTCGGGCCGCTGCGGGCCGGTCTCGCCGCCCGGGGTGTCACCGACTCCCTGGAGCTGGAGAACCACCTCACCGACCGGCTCGGCGCCCCCGTGACCGGCGGCCACCGCTTCGGCGACGAGCTCGGCGCACTCCGGGTGAGGTTCGGTACCGGCATGTTCCTGGGCAGGAGGGAGGAGGAACGCGCCGAGACCCTCGGCGCACGGGACCCGGAGGAGCTGCCCCATGTGGCGCGGAGACTGGCCGAGTTCGGAGGAGCCCTGGAGGAACTCCGGTGACCACGCCCCCCGAAGCCGCACCCCTCGACCCTCCGGTCCCGGCCGAACGATCCGCGCAGAACGGAGCCCGCACATGACGGAACGGACGGCACACCCCGCGCGCGCCGCACAGGCCCCCCGCGCCGCCACGGCCCCGGCGCCGCCCGCCCCCGGGCTCCAGCCGGTGGGCCGGCTGCGGTCCGACTGGCCCCGTACCTTCGCCGACCGGCTCACCGCCCCCCTCCCCGGCGTGCGTGCGCTGGCCCGCTTCGCCCGCGAGGGAGCCGTACGCCCCCGCCCCGAAGGCCTCCGCGACATCCCGCTGCTGCCCTTCGAGCCCGGCCCGCTCCCGCCGGCCGGGCCCGACACACTGGCCGTCACCTGGGCCGGGCACGCCAGCTGGGTGCTGCGGATCGGCGGGCTGACCGTCCTCACCGACCCCGTCTGGTCCCGCCGCATCTTCGGCACCCCCGCCCGGCTCACCCCGGTCGGCGTCCGCTGGGAGGACCTGCCGCGCGTCGACGCCGTCGTCATCAGCCACAACCACTTCGACCACCTCGACGCCCCCACCCTGAAGCGGCTGCCCCGGCACACCCCGGTCTTCGTCCCGGCCGGCCTCGGCCGCTGGTTCGCCCGCCGCCGGTTCACCCGGGTGACCGAGCTCGACTGGTGGGAGGCGGCCGAACTCGACGGCGTGCGCTTCGACTTCGTCCCCGCCCACCACTGGTCCAAGCGCACCCTCCTGGACACCTGCCGCTCCCTGTGGGGAGGCTGGGTGCTCACCGACCGGTCCGGCCGGCGCGTCCACTTCGCCGGGGACACCGGCTACGGCCACTGGTTCGCCGAGATCGGCCGCCGCTACCCCGGCATCGACCTGGCCCTGCTCCCCATCGGGGCCTACGACCCCCGCTGGTGGCTCAGCGACGTCCACACCGACCCGGAGGAGGCCGTCCGCGCCCACCAGGACCTGGGGGCCCGGCGGATGGCCCCGATGCACTGGGCGACCTTCGTGCTGTCCTCCGAGCCCGTCCTCGAACCCCTCACCCGGGTCAGGGCCGCCTGGGAGCAGGCCGGGCTGTCCCGCGATGACCTGTGGGACCTGCCGGTCGGCGGCTCACGGGTGCTCGTGCCCTGAGGTCCCGCGCCCTGACGTCCCGCCCCCTGACGTGCCCTGGCCTGACACCCCGTGTCCCGATGTCCCGTGTCCCGATGTCCCCTGTCCCGACGTCTCCTGTCCTGACGGCTCGTCCGCCGCCGCCCGCCCCCTGAGCCGCCGCCACAGCGCGGGCACCGCGCTGATCAGCACCGTGAGGCCGACCGCCGCGACCACGCCCTGCCACGGCTCGGGGAAGAGCGAGCCGCCCAGGATGCCGATCAGCTGGTACGTCGCCGCCCAGGCCAGACAGGCGGCGACGTCGCCCCGGACGAACCGCCGCAGCGGCATCTCCGACAGCAGGCAGGCCAGCATCACGGGGATGCGCCCGGCCGGCACGAGCCGGGACAGCACGAGCACGGACACCTGATGGGTGTCGAGCCGCTCCTGCGCGTGGGCGAGCCGCTCGGGGGTGACCCGGCCCCGCAGCGAGGCGAGCCACCGGGAGCCGTTGCGCGAGCGGATCCCGCGCTGTCCCAGCCAGTAGAGCGCCGCGTCGCCGAGGCACGCGGCGAACGCCGCCACCAGGAACACGTACAGCAGCGCGAACGGCGAGGACTGGTGGAAGGCGACCACCGCCGCCGAGCTGACGATCGCGCCCGTCGGCACGACCGGCACCAGCGCGCCGAGCGCCACCAGCAGGAACAGCGAGGGGTAGCCGACGGCCTGCTGCGTCGACTCCGGCGGCAGGTCGCCGGCCGCCGCCAGGATGCCGGTGAACCCCTCGCTCACCGGGCGACCTCCGGCCGCACCCGCTCGCCGTGGCCGAGCAGGTGCACCGTCACCTTCGGCGCGAGCCGCGCCGCGTGCCGTACGAACTCGTCCCCCGGCGCGTGGAACTCGTGCGGGCGGACCCCGTCGAGCCCGATCGGCCAGTACGTGCCGTAGTGCACCGGCACCGCCGCCGCCGGCGACAGCGCGGCCAGCGCCTCGGCCGCCCGGCCCGCGTCGAGGTGCCCGTGCCCGAGGTAGGGCCCCCAGCCGCCGACCGGCAGCAGCGCCACGTCCACCGGCCCGACCGCCTCGGCCATCCCGTCGAACAGTCCGGTGTCCCCGGCGAAGTACGTCCGCGCCTCGCCCTCGACGACGTACCCGAGCGCGGGAGCGCGGTGCGGCCCGACCGGCAGCCGCCGTCCGTCGTGGCGCGCGGGCACGGCCCGTACCGTCACGCCCTCCACCGTCACCGTGTCGCCCGGCTCCACCTCGGCGAGCCGCACCCCGTTCGCTTCGAGCCTGCGCAGTCCCGGTACGGCGGCGGGGGCGCCGCGCGGTACGACGAGCAGGGTCCCGGGCGCGATCCGGGCAAGCGAGGGCAGGTGCAGGTGGTCGGAGTGCAGGTGCGAGACGAGGACGGCCTCGGCGGCCGCGGCCTCCGGCGGCGGCACGGCCCCGCGCCGACGGCGCAGGTGCGCGAGCCGCCGCGCGAACAGCGGATCGGTGAGGAAGCGGACCCCGGAGTCCTCGACCGTGCAGGTCGCGTGACCCCACCAGGTGACCTCCACCGGCATGCCGCCTTCCGTTCTCGTGGGCCGGGGCCGCCGTGCACGATGTCCGTGACCGTTCCCCAACTCCCCATCGAGGGTAAATGTCCGGAGCGGGCACCGGAGGATGTTCGGCCGTGCCGTACCGCAGTAGGGTCGGCCCATGGACGACGTTCGGGTGGCGGCGATCGCCAGCCTCACCCCGCTCGAAGAGCTGGACAGCGACCCCTTCCTTGTCGACACGCGCGGCCAGTACGCGGTGTGTGCCCGCTGGGCCGACGAAAAGGGGTACGTGGTCGCCCGCCAGCTGCTGTTCTACGGACTCCGGCCGGACCACGCGGCGCTCTGGGTGGACGTGGAGGCGGGCGCGGTCGACCTGTTCGTCGCCGCCAACGAGCGGGTCCTCGCCCGCGCCCTGACCTCCGTGCCCGGCTTCCGCGCCGAGTGCGCCCGGCGCGGGGTGCGGGTGGAGACCGCCTGCCCCGAAGGCCCCGCGTGCGAACCGGTGTACGACACGGCCGCCAAGGCCGGTGTCCACCGGCGCCTCTCGATGCCGACGGCGGGCTACGACGGCTCCTGACCGTAGGGGCCCGGGCCCCCTGGCGGAACCGCCCCTCCCCGCACCCGTGAGGGCCCCTCGTCCACGTCCGACCTGACACACCCTGGCCCGCCGCCGTCACCCGTTCTCCCCGCCGGCCGTGGGCGTTGTGCCACGCTTGGGACAGGAAACGGGCGAAAGGTGAAGCGGGCGTGGGTGACGGGCGATGGGGTGGCGCCGAGCGCTGGCGGTCCGCGGGCAGGGCACTGGGGCGGGTGGTCGCCGTCTGGGCGGTCTCCACGCTCACGATGCTGATCCTCGCCGCCCTGCTCCCCGCCTTCGCGCTGCAGTCCGCCGAAGGCGACACCTTCACGAGGACGGCGCTCACCGCGGCCGCGGCGGCCGGCGCGTTCGGTCTGCTCGGCGCGCTCGTGTGGCCGCTGATCGTGCGGGCCCTGCTGCTCGTCCCGGCCCTCGTGCTCGGTCTGCTCGTCTTCTTCCTCAACGGCTCGCTGCTGCTCGTCGCGCTCTGGCTGGTCCCCGACGGCCGCGGCACCGCCGACCCCGAGACCGCCGTCGTGGTCGCCGCCGTCATGTCGGCCGTCGCCTCGGCCACCTCCACCGGCCTCGCCGTCCGCGACGACGACGCCTACCGCCGCCGCCTCTACCGGCTCACCGGCCGCACCCGCCCCCGGGTCTCGGACGGCTCGCCCGAGCAGGCCCCGGGGACGGTCTTCCTCCAGCTCGACGGCGTCGGCCTGCACGTCCTGCGCGGCGCCGTCGCCGACGGGCTCATGCCGACCGTCGCGTCCTGGCTCGAGGCGGGCCACCGGCTCACGCCCTGGCGCACCGACTGGTCCAGCCAGACCGGCGCGAGCCAGCTCGGCATCCTGCACGGCTCGAACGAGGACGTGCCCGCCTTCCGCTGGTACGAGAAGGACACCGGCCGGGTGATGGTGTCGAACCGGCCCGCGAGCGCCGTGGAGCTCCAGCGCCGGGCGGTGCGCCGCACCGGTGACGGCGGCCTCCTCACCGTCGACGGCGCCTCGCGCGGCAACCTCTTCAGCGGCGGCGCCGACCAGCTCGCCCTCGTCCTGTCGATGGCCGCACGGCGCGGCCGGCGCAACCGCTCGCGGGCCGGCTACTTCGCGTACTTCTCCGACCCGGCCAACGCCGTCCGCACCGCCGGATCGCTGGTCGCCGAGTGCTTCCGTGAGATCTTCCAGTCGACCGGGGCGCTGCTGCGCCGCGAGACCCCGAGGGTCTCGCGCGGCGGCACGTACCCCTTCGTCCGCGCCTTCGCGACGGTCGTGGAGCGGGACGTCGTGGTCGCGGCCGTCATGGGCGACATGCTCGCCGGGCGGACCGCCGTCTACGCGGACCTCGTCGCCTACGACGAGGTGGCCCACCACTCGGGCCCGCACGGCCGGGACACCGACCAGGTCCTGCGGCGCCTCGACCGCTCGGTGGCGCTGATCGCCACCGTCGCCGAGCACGCCCCGCGCCCGTACCGGATCGTGCTCCTCTCCGACCACGGGCAGAGCCCGGGGGAGACCTTCGAGGGGGCGTACGGGCTGACGCTCAAGGAGCTGGTCAGGGCGGGGTGCGGCCTTCCGGTGCCCCGGCGGGTGCGCCGTATCCGCCGGGGGCGTCCCGGGGCGGGGTCCGGGGGCGGCTCGGAGGCGCGCGACGCGGCGCGGGACGCGCTGCGGCTCGCGCTGCACCGGCCCGTGGACGAGACCGGCGAGACGGCGAAGGAGCTGCCCGCCCGTCCCTCCGAGCCGATCGTCCTCGCCTCCGGAAACCTGGGTCTCGTCTCGTTCCCCGACGTGCCGCACCGGATGACGCGGGAGGAGATCGATCGCCGCCATCCGGCGCTGCTGCGCGCCCTCGCCCACCATCCGGGCATCGGTTTCGTGCTGGTGGCGAGCGAGGAGCACGGTTCGGTGGTGCTCGCCCGTGACGGGGTGGAGGTGCCGGTGGCCGAGCTCGACGACGGGGGGCCGCTCGCCGTCTTCGGGCCGGGCGCGGCGCGCGCGGTGCGGCGGACGGACGGCTTCCCGCACGTCGCGGACATCATGGTCAACTCGATGTACGACCCGGCGACCGGCACCGTGCACGCCTTCGAGGAGCAGATCGGCTCGCACGGCGGTCTCGGCGGCGAGCAGTCGCACCCCTTCCTGCTGTCCCCGCCGGAGTTGTCGCCGCCCGTGGCGGCGGGGGAGGAGCTGGTCGGCGCGGAGCAGGTGCACCAGGTGCTGCGGCGCTGGCTCCGGGAGTGCTCGGGTCCGCAGGTGCCGCTGGAGATTTCGCCGCCCACGGGCGGTTCGGAATCACTTCTTCCGGTTGACCGGCCGGTCGCACAGGACAAAAACCGCTGATTTGGACGCCTGTTCGGCACTACCGGACGATGGCCCGGAATGTCCGAACGACGGCGAAGGCGCACCACCCGATGAGCACGGCCACCACAACTCCACAGCGCGACACCGAAGCCGCCACGGGCACCCCCGCCGGCCGCGGGCACTCCCGCCGCTTCGGCCTCCCCGTCGCGACCGCCCTGGTCATGGGCAACATCATCGGCGGCGGCATCTTCCTGCTGCCCGCCTCCGTCGCCCCCTTCGGCACCATCAGCCTCCTCGCCTTCGGCGTCCTCACCCTCGGCGCGATCGCCCTCGCCCTCGTCTTCGGCCGCCTCGCCCACCGCCACCCGCTGACCGGCGGGCCCTACGTCTACGCCCGCGAGGCCTTCGGCGACTTCGCCGGATTCCTGACGGCATGGTCGTACTGGATCACCACCTGGGTCTCCAACGCCGCCCTCGCCGTCGCCGCCGTCGGCTACCTCGACGTGCTGGTCCCGCTCCACGGATCGAAGCCCGCGACCATCGCCGCCGCGCTCCTCCTCCAGTGGCTGCCCGCCCTCGCCAACCTCGCCGGCACCCGCTACGTCGGCGCCGTGCAGCTCGTCGCGACCGTGCTCAAGTTCGTCCCGCTGCTGCTCGTCGCCGTCGGCGGCCTGCTCTCCTTCGACAGCGCCAACCTCGGCCCCTTCCGCGCCACCGACGGGAGCGCCCTCGGCGCCGTCTCCGCCTCCGCCGCGATCCTGCTCTTCAGCTACCTCGGCGTCGAGTCGGCCGCCGTCAGCGCCGGCGAGGTCCGCGACCCGCGCCGCAACGTCGGCCGCGCCACCGTCCTCGGCACCCTCGGCGCCGCCCTGCTCTACCTCCTCACCACCCTGTCCGTCTTCGGCACCGTCCCGCACGAGCGGCTCGTCGCCTCCGACGCCCCCTTCACGGACTCCGTCAACCTCATGTTCGGCGGCACCTGGGGCGGCACGGCCGTCGCCTGCATGGCCCTCGTCTCGATGGTCGGCGCGCTCAACGGCTGGACGCTGCTCAGCGCCCAGACCCCGTACGCCGCCGCGCGCGACGGCCTCTTCCCGAAGGCCTTCGCCCGCAAGCGGCGCGGAGTCCCCACGGCCGGCGTCCTCGTGACCGTCGTCCTCGCCTCGCTCCTCACCGTCTACAACTACACGGCCGGCGCCGAGGGGGTCTTCGAGACCCTCGTCCTCGTCACCACCTTCACCGCCACCGTGCCGTATCTGCTCTCCTCCGCCGCGCAGTTCTCCTTCCTGCTCTCCGGGCGGTCCGACCGCGTCCACCGCCCCCGTCTGATCCGCGACACCGTCCTCACCCTCGCCGCCTTCGGCTTCTCCCTCTGGCTGGTCGCCGGTTCCGGCTACGCGGCGGTCTACCAGGGCGTGCTGTTCCTCTTCGCGGGCGTGCTCGTGTACGCGGGGATGTCCGCCCGCAGGCAGCGCGCCGGCGGTGACGACCGCACCACGGACACCCCGGAGGCCCCGGAGGTCCGGGAAGCCCGGCCGTAGGGGGGCGGGGGCGTCCGGCGGGGGACACCTCTTAGGCCGCCCGGGCGGATCTGCGCTCCGGCGCGCCTCCCGGGGGTTCGGGCGGGGCAGGACGGTTCACCGTGAGCCCCGTGCACCGGACGACCCGTGCGCCCGCCGGACCGGCGGGCCGCCCGGCACGTCCGCGGCCCGCCCGGCGCCGCTGGATCGTGCTGCTCCTCGTCGTCGCCGCGCTGTTCGGCACCGGGGCGGCCGCCACGCTCACCGGCGGCGCCGAGCTCCGGCCGGCCGCCGCCTCCCCGGCGTCCGACACCGGCGGCGAGACCCACGACCCGGCCGCCGCCGAGGCCGGGCTGCCCGGCCGGACCCGGCGGCACCGCACGGGCGCCCGGCCCGCCCCCGGACACCGGCACCCCCGCGGCGCCCGCCGCCCCTCCCGTACCACCGTCCCGGCCCCCGGCCCCGCCCCGCGCGGCGACGCGCTCCGGTGCGTGGTGATGCGCTGCTGAGAGGCCCGCACCTCCCGGCAGTTCTCGACATCACCCCCGCACCACGAGGAGCTTCGTCATGCCCGTCGACCCGTACGCCGTCCTCCAGGCCCTGCTGCGCGCCGAGGCCTCGCGCGCCGGACGCGCCGACCGCAGGGCGTCCGAACCCGCCGCCCCGGCCCCCGAACCCGCCGCCTCCCCTGAGCCCGAGCCGGCCCCGTACCGGGAGGACCCCGTCCGCTGACCCTCCGTCACGCCCGGACGCGGCCCACGCGAAATCTGATTGCGTACCGGCGTCCGGGCGTACCAGGCTGTCCCGATGACCTCGACCGACCGGAACACCAGCCCCGATCGGTCCGCCGGACCCGAACCCGCCGACGACCCGCCCACCGGCCCGGACACCGACACAGGACCAGGACCAGGCACAGGACCAGGCGCAGGCACAGGCACAGGCACAGGCACAGGCATCTCACCCCGCAGGGGCACCCGTGCCGCGTCGGTCGGCCGGCGCGCCGCCGACCGGCTGCTCGCCTTCGCGCGGCGCCCCTACTGGGACCGCCCCGACCCCGCGTACCGCATCCGACGGTGGCCCGACCTCGTCGCGCTCTGCTTCGCCACCGTCTTCTTCTGGTCGAGCCTCACGCCCTCCCTCGTGCCCCGCCCCTGGTACCTCCAGGGGCTCGTCGGCGGCATCACCGCCGTCATCGGGTACGCCCTCGGCTCCGGGCTCGCCTGGCTCTACCGGGCCCTCGCGCCGTGGCGGCCGCCCGAGTGGTTCCGCACCCGCTGCTGGCAGGCGTACTGGCTGCTCAGCCCGGTCCTCGCCGTCTGGCTCATCTCCGAGAGCGCCCGGATGCAGCGTCAGCTGCGGGTCCTCCAGGGACTGCCGCCCGCCCTCACCTGGCACACCCCGATGATCGCCCTGATCGCGCTCGGCCTGCTGCTCGCCGCCCTCCTCGTCGCCCGCGCCGTACGCCTCGGGGCCGTCACCCTGATCCGGCTGCTCGGCCGGCTCCTGCCCCGCCCCGTCGCCTTCGCCGTCGGCGCCGTCCTGTCCACCCTCGTCGTCCTCGTCGGCGTCCGCGACATCGTCTTCGACCGCGGGGTCGTCGACCTCGCCGACCGCATCGCCGAGGCCACCAACGGCGGCACCAAGGACGGCATCCGCCGCCCCGCCTCCCGGTTCGTCTCCGGCGGACCCGGCTCCCTCATCCCCTGGACGGACCTCGGCTACCAGGGCCGCAACTTCACCGGCTCCACACCCACCCGCGCCACCCTCACCGCCTGGACGGGCCGCCCCGCCCGGGCCCCCGTCCGCGTCTACATACCCTCCGCGCTGCCCGCCGCCTTCGACGACGGCAGCCCCTTCGCCGCCCAGGCCCGGCTCGCCGTCCGCGAACTCGACCGCACCGGCGCCTTCGACCGCGCGGTGCTCGCCGTCGCCGGGACCACCGGCACCGGCTGGGTCGACCCGAACGTCGCCGAGGCCCTGGAGTACATGTACGGGGGCGACACGGCGATCGTCGCCGTCCAGTACTCGTACCTCCCCAGCTGGGTCTCCTTCCTCGTCGACAAGGAGAAGGCCGGCCAGGCCACCCGCGCCCTCCTCGACGCCGTGCGCGACCGGCTCGGCACCCTGCCCGCCGACCGGCGGCCCAAGCTCGTCGTCACCGGTGAGAGCCTCGGCGCCTACGCCGTGGAGGCCTCCTTCGAAGGCGCCGACGACCTGCTCGCCTCCACCGACGGCGCCCTCCTCATGGGCGCCCCCAACTTCTCCCCGATTTCCCGCGAGATCCGCCGCGACCGCGACCCCGGCAGCCCCGTCTGGCGCCCCCAGTACCGGGGCGGCACGCGGATCCGCTTCGCCCAGTTCCCGGAGACCGACCTGGCCCGCCCGGCGAGCGCCTGGGGACACCCGCGCGCGGTCTACCTGCAGAACGCCTCCGACCCCGTCGTCTGGTGGTCGCCCGACCTCCTGCTCAGCCGCCCCGCCTGGCTCGACGAACCCCTCGGCCCCGACATCACCCCCGAGATCAGCTGGTTCCCCTTCGTCGCCTTCTGGCAGACCTCCGTGGACATGGCCGTCTCGTACGGAGTCGACGCCCCGCACGGCCACCGCTACGGGGCGGGGGCCGTCGACGGCTGGGCGGCCGTCCTCCCGCCGCCCGGCTGGACCGACGCCGACACCAGGCGCCTGCGTGCCTTCATCGCCCACCGCCCGGCGGCGTACTGACCGAGGGGGACCGGCCGGCTCAGGCCGCCTCCACCGCCTCGAACGTCCCCGACGTGCGCCGGCCGTGGACCCAGACCAGGGCCGCCGCCGTCGTGGCCAGGGCGGCCAGGGCCACCAGGGCCGGCACCAGACCGACCAGCGGGCCGGCCGCCAGGCAGCACACGCCGCCCGCGGCAAGGGCGAAGGGGCGGCGGCCCGTGGTCCGCAGCACGATCGCGGCCGCGCCCAGCAGATACACCCCCACCCCGCCCGTCAGCGACCAGGCGACGACCCCGTGCAGCGGCTCGGCGAGGCCGTAGTGGCCGGTGTCGGCGACCTGCTGGAGGGCCTTCTTCATGCCGAGCGCGCAGAGCACCACGCCCGCGACCAACGGCAGGTGCAGGAAGGTGTACACGTCCCGGGCGAAGCGGGTGCGGTCGTCGCCGTCCAGCGCCGCCAGCCGGTGCTCGGCCGCCTCGCCGAGCTGCCGGAAGTACAGCCGCCACAGCCCGGCCGAGAGCAGCAGCCCGGCCGCGGACGCGCCCAGCACCGCGACCGTGAGCGGGAATCCGGAGACGCCGACGCCCATCGCGACGATGGACTCGCCGAGCGCGATGATCACGATCAAGCCGTGCCGCTCGGCGAAGTGCCCGGGGGAGTTGACCCGCCATCCGGAGGAACCGGTGACGTAGATGCCGCCGTAGTCGACGGCCACCGCCCCGAGCCAGAGCAGGAGTTGGACCCGCCCGCTGTACGCGCTGCCGATCAGGAGCAGCACCAGCGGCGGCAGCACCGACGCCAGGGCCGTACGCCGCAGGGTGACGCGCAGGGCGCGGTCACCCGGGCCGGACAGCCAGTACGACGCCAGGTGCAGGACCCGCACCGCGCCGTAGCAGAGCACGAACAGCAACGGCGCCGAAAGACCGCCGGGCTCGTCCGCGAAGACCTCCGGCACCGCGAGCGACACGATCAGGACCACGGCCATCACCGTCACCAGCACCCCGAAGAGGGCGCCGGAGTCGGCCCGTACGACATTGCCCAGCCAGGCGAAGCAGCACCAGCACCACCACAGCAGCGCGAGCACGACCATCCCGCCGACCACCCGCAGCGGCGACGGCGCGACCGCCATCAGCGCGGTGACCTGGGTGATCGCGTACACGAACACCAGGTCGAAGAAGAGCTCCGCGGGCGTCACCTTGTGATCGTCCCCGGTGGCCACCATGCGGGCCCGTTCCCCGTTCCACACCATCCGTCTCTCCCCCTCCGGGCAGACCGCTCCCGGCCACCCCGGCGCGAACAATACTCACGCCAGGACCGCCCGCATGACCTCCCACGTAATCGACCCCCCGCCGCCCGCCCGGCATGCTCGGAGACACCGGAACCCGGGCGGCGCACTCCGCTCGGGCTCCGGGCCCACCACCAGCGCGAACGTCCCCACGGAGGGTGATCCGTCATGTCCCAGGCCCTGCTCACCGGTCTCGCCCGCACCACCCGCCCCCAGGTCGCGGTACGCCGCTTCCTCGCCCTCGACGCCGTCGTCACCGGCGGCAACGGCATCGCCTACGCCGTGGCCTCCGGCCCGCTGGGGGAGTTCCTCGGCGTCGACCCCGGGCTGCTGCTCGAACTCGGCGTCCTGCTCACCGTGTACGCCGCCGGGGTCGCCTGGCTCGCGAGCCGGCCCCAGCCCCCGGCGCTCGGAGTGAAGCTCGTCGTCGATATCAACGCACTCTGGGCCGTCCTCAGCCTCGTCGCCCTCGTCGCGTGGCTGGAGCCGACCACCGCCGGACTGGTGTGGACGCCGCTGCAGGCCCTGACCGTGGCCGGGTTCGCCGCGGCCCAGTGGGCGGCCCTGCGGGCCGTCGCCACCGGCCGCTGACCGGCGGCGCCCGGCCTGATCCGCAGGACCGGCCCTAGTCCAGCGGCGGCAGCGAGCGGAGGTAGGCGACCGTCGCCGGGTCGGCCGGGAGGAACGTCTCGATGGCCAACTCGGCGACCGTCACGTCCAGCGGCGTGTTGAACGTCGAGATCGACGACACGAAGGAGAGCACCCGCCCGTCGTGCTCGATGCGCAACGGCAGGGCGAAATACGGGTACACCTCCTCCGGGCCCGGACCGGAGCCGTGACCGGAACCGTCCGGCACGGGCTCCTCGTCCGCGCCCGGCGGCAGCGGATACGCCGCCACCTCCTCGTACAGCGCGCGCAGCGACTCCGAACGCACCAGCGCTATCTGACGCTCCATCTGGCCCAGCAGATGTCCCCGCCACTCCCGCAGGTTCCGGATCCGGGGCGCCAGACCCTCCGGGTGCAGCGTGATCCGCATCGCGTTCAGCGGCGGCGTGAGCAGGTGCTCCGGCAGCCCGTCCAGGAGCAGCCCGATGCCCCGGTTGGCCGCCACCACCGTGTACGAGCCGTCCACCACCAGCGCGGGGAACGGCTCGTACCCCTGCAACAGCCGCTCGATGCCCGCCCGCAGCGTCTCGAGCCGCGGCGCGTCGAGCGGCGACTCGGCGTACCGGGGCGCGTACCCCGCGGCGAGCAGCAGCGCGTTCCGCTCGCGGACCGGCACCTCCAGGTGCTCCGCGAGCCTCAGGACCATCTCCTCGCTCGGCCGGGACCGGCCCGTCTCCACGAACGAGATGTGCCGCGCCGAGGAGTCGGCGCGCAGGGCCAGCTCCAGCTGGCTCAGCCGCCGCTGCTCCCGCCAACCGCGCAGCAGCGGCCCTACCCCCGTGTCGCTCACGACAGTTGTCATGGCCAGACGGTATCCCAGAGGAGGACCCGGGTAGCTTTCCCCGGGGACCCCTGTCCGTCACCCGCGCCACCCTGACCGGAGGGAGCACCGCCGTGCCCACACAGCCGCTGTCGCAGAAGGAGATCGAGGACCGACTGCGGGAGCTCCCCGGCTGGTCCTTCGAGGACGACCGCCTCACCCGCGAGTACCGGCTCGACGACCACTTCGCGGCGACCGCGCTCGTCGTCCACGTGGCGCGGATCCAGCAGGAGCTCGACCACCACTCGGACCTGACCCTCGGCTACAACACCGTCGCCCTCTCCGTGAACAGCCACGACGCCGGTGGCGCCGTGACCGAGAAGGACTTCGGACTCGCCGAGCGCGTCGAACGGATCGCCCCGGGACACGGAGCCCGATAGCCCCCGCCCGCCGACGGGCTCCCGCCCCGGTGCCGGCCGGCCGTCTCCCTCGTACGATCATCCGCATGGCGGAGACCGTGCTCGACTACGAGGCCGAGGCAGCCCACTACGACCGGACCCGGGGCGGCGAACCCCGGGCCGCGGCGGCGGCCGAGGCCGTCCTGCGGCTCGTGCCGCCCGGCGCCCGCACCCTGCTCGACCTGGCCTGCGGCACCGGCCTCGTCACCGAGCGGCTCACCCGGCCCGGACTGCGGGTGTACGGGGCCGACGCCGCCCACGCCATGCTGCGGGTCGCCGCCGGGCGCGCCCCCGGCCGGGTCGTCCGCGCCGACGCCCGCCGGCTGCCGTTCCCCGATGCCTCCCTGGACGCGGTGAGCGCCGTCTGGCTGCTGCACCTCGTGCCGTTCGCGGCGGAGATCGTCGCCGAGGCGGCCCGTGTCCTGCGGCCCGGCGGCGTCCTGATCGCCACCGTCGACAAGGACGCCGCGCACGACGTCGGCAGCGACATCGACGCGGTCCTCGGCCCGCACCGCTCGGCCGAAACCGCCTCCGACCGGGCCGACCTGATCACCCGTCACGCCGACCGGCACGGCCTCGACCCCGCCCCCGGCACCCACTTCACCGGCCACGGCCAGGGCGGCACCCCGCGCGGGACCGCGCGCAAGCTCCGCGCCGGCTACTTCGCCTCCTGGTTCCCCGGCGACCCGTCGACCGTCGAGACCCTCGCCACGGCCCTGGCCGCCCTCCCGGACCAGGACCGCCCCCGCGCCGAACCCCGGTACCGCCTCGCCCGCTTCGTCCTGCGGGCCTGAGGCCTGGCGGCCGTACGGGGCCGACCGCCGGATGGGCTCTCCGCTTCGTCCGCCGGGCCTGAGACCCGGCGGCGGTACGGGGCCGGCCCCCGGGCCGACTCGGCCGTACGGGCTCAGACGTCCGCCTCGGCTCCCGCCCAGGTCGCCTCCGCGAACGCGCGGAACGAGCGCGGCTCCCGGCCGAGGACCCGCCGCACGCCGTCCGTCACCGAGGCGTTGTGCCCGTCGAGGAGCGTCGCGAACAGGGCGGCCAGCCATGCGGCCTCCGGCGCCGGGAGCCCGAACCCGGTGAGCAGCTTCGCGTAGTCGGCCCCGGACACCGCCTCGTAGGCCACCGGACGCCCCGAGGCGCGCGCGATCTCCGCCGCCACCTCCGCGAAGCCGATCGGGCGCGGCCCCGTCAGCTCGTGCACCCGCCCCGTGTGGCCGTCCCCCGTCAGCGTCTCGACGACCACGTCCGCGAGGTCGTCCACGTCGACGAACGGCTCCGCCGTGTCACCCGCGGGGAAGACGACGACGCCCTCCGCGACCCCTTCCGCGAGCAGCCCCTCGGAGAAGTTCTGCGCGAAGAACGCGGCCCGGACGACGGTCAGTTCCACCCCGACGGCCGCCGTGCGCAACGCCTCCTCCGCCACCACCGCCTCCGGCTCCCCACGGCCGGACAGCAGCGTCAGCCGACGGACGCCGTGCTCCGCGGCCAGCCGGCCGAAGACCTCCATCGCCTCCGCCGCGCCGGGCGCGGCCAGGTCCGGGTAGTACGCCACGTACGCGGCGTCCGCGCCCCGCAGCGCCGGGCCCCAGGTCTCCGGGGACTCCCAGTCGAAGGCGGTAGCGCCGGTACGGGACCCGGCGCGGACGGTCGCCCCGCGCGCCGCGAGCCGCTCGGCGACCCGCCGTCCGGTCTTGCCGGTGGCGCTGGTGACCAGAACGGTCGTCGTGCCGGTCCCGGCCGTCGTGCCCGTCGTGCTCAGTGAGTTGTTCGTCTGCGTCGTCATGGCTCAAGCCTCCCGCCCACCGCCCCCCGCGCCCATGCTCCGCCGTCTCACCCCCCTACGCGTCCGTCTCACCCCGGCCTAGGCTTGCGGTCCATGGACGCACTCGCCGGACTCCTCGACGGACCCCGCGCCCGGGGCGCCTTCCTGCTCCGCATGATCATGGAGCCGCCGTGGTCCGTACGGATCGAGGACGGCGCCCCGCTCTGCCTGATGTGCGTCACCGAGGGCGAGGCCTGGATCGTCCCCGACACCGGGGAGCCCGTCCTGCTGCGGCCCGGTGACATCGCCATCGCCCGCGGCCCGGAGCCGTACACCGTCGCCCACGCCGCGGACGCCCCGCCGAGCGCCCGGATCGGCCCGGACGGCACCTGCACCACCCTCAGCGGGGAGCCGCTGGCCGAGACCATGCGGCTCGGCGTCCGCACCTGGGGCAACGCCCCCGACGGCGGCACCACGGTCCTCGTCGGCACCTACCGGATGGACGGTGAGGTCGGCCGGCGGCTGCTCGACGCCCTGCCGGGCGTGCTCCACCTGCCCGCGGACGTGTGGAACTGCCCCCTGATGCCCTTCCTCGACGAGGAGATCGCCCGCGACGAACCCGGCCAGAGCGTCGTCCTCGACCGGGTCCTCGACCTGCTGCTCATCGCCGGGGTCCGCGCCTGGTTCTCCCGGCCCGGCGCGCGGGCCCCCGCCTGGTACCGGGCCATGGGCGACCCGGTGGTCGGCCGGGCGCTCCGGCTGCTCCAGGACGACCCCGCGCACCCCTGGACCGTCGCCTCGCTCGCCGCGAAGGCGGGGGTGTCCCGGGCCGCGCTCGCCCGCCGCTTCACCGAGCTCGTCGGCGAGCCCCCGATGGCGTACCTCACCGGCTGGCGGCTGGCGCTCGCCGCGGACCTGCTGCGCGAGACCGACGCCACCGTGGAGTCCGTCGCCCGGCAGGTCGGCTACGGCGGAGCGTTCGCCCTGAGCGCCGCGTTCAAGCGGGTCAGGGGAGTCAGCCCGCAGGAGCACCGTGCGGGAGGGTGAGGTTCTCCTTGCCGAACCGGCAACTTTTCTCGCGATCCCGGCCGACTCGTCGCACGCTGGTCCCATGAGTCAGCAGAGCGCATCCCACCAGGGCCACTCGCACGGCGAGGGCCACGGCCACCAGCACACCGACGGCCCCCAGGACACCGCCGGGCACAAGCACGCCGGCGGCAAGCCGGCCGACGGGCACAAGCACGCCCACGGCCATCACGACGGCACCCACCTGGACTGGAACCAGCTCGGCCCGCTCCTTGAGCGGCAGGCCGAGGTCGCCGGCGTGGCCTACGCGGACGCCGCCGCCTGGCTCGGCACGCTCGCCCCGGTCCCCGGCGTCCGCCGGATCCTCGACGTCGGCAGCGGCCCCGGCGTCGTCACCAGCGTGCTCGCACGGGCCTTCCCCGAGGCCGAGGCGGTGGCCGTCGACGGCACGCCCGAACTCCTCACCCGGGCCCGGGAGTACGCCGAGGCGCGCGGCCTCGGCGGCCGCGTCTCCACCCTCCACGCCGAACTCCCCGAAGGCATCGCCACGCTGGGGCGGGCGGACATCATCTGGGCGGGCAACTCCCTGCACCACCTCGGCGACCAGCGCGCCGCGCTCGCCGCGTTCGCCGGGCAGCTCAACCCCGGCGGCCTGATGGTCCTCGTCGAGGGCGGGCTGCCGACGCGGCACCTGCCCTGGCACATCGGCTTCGGCCGGCCGGGCCTGGAGGCGCGCCTCGACGCCGCCCACGCCGACTGGTTCGCGCAGATGCGCCAGGACGCGCCGGGGTTCAAGGACGAGCCGGACGACTGGCGGGCGCTCCTCGCCGACGCGGGCCTGACCCCGTCCGGCACCCGCACCTTCCTCACCGACCTCCCCGCGCCGGCCTCCCCGGTCGTGCGGGAGCTGGCCGTGTCCCACTACGAGCGGCTCCGCGACGGCTTCGGCGACCGGCTCGACCCGGAGGACCTGGCGATGATCGAGCGGCTGGTCGACCCGGCCGACGAGCTGTCCCTGCACCACCGCACCGACGTCTTCCACCTCACGGCCCGCACCGTGCACACCGCCCGCAAGGGCTGACGCCGGGGCGCGCGGAAGGTGTCAGGACACCGGCTCGAGCCGCCACCACTGGAACGGGGAGTCGGTGTCCTCCCACTGCCGTACGTCGCCGCCGTCGGCCGTCGAACCGTCGGCGACCTCCAGGAACAGCCCGCTGATGAAGCTCACCAGGGCCACCGTCCCCGGCGACTGCAGGTCCTGTTCGATGATCCACTCCTGTGCGCCGAAGTTGTTGGCCTTCCACTGCTGGATGGTGGCGCCGTTCTCCGTGGAGGCGTTGGCGACGTCGAGCCGCTTGCCACTGGCGGCGTTGACCAGGTGGTGGAGGCCGCCGCCGTTCGGCACGGGCGTGATGTGCCAGTGCTGTCCCGGCGTCCCGTTCTCGGCGCCCTGTTGCACGGGGGTACCGCTGCGGCTCGACCCCTGGTAGACCTCCAGGAGCAGGCCGCTGCCCACGTTCCGCACCCGGTAGAGGCCCCCTTCGACGGGCACCGGCGCACCACTCACCGCTTCGACTCCTTCGTTCCGCACGACCACGCCGCCGACTCTATGCCGGGGGTACGACAACGGCGCCGGAGTCCCTCGGACCCCGGCGCCGTCGGCGTACCGGCTCAGGCGCCGTCGGCGTACCGGCTCAGGCGCCGAACTCCGCCGGGTCCGGGCCCAGTCGGCGGTTCTCGTCAAGCGCGGCGATCGCCGCCAGGTCCTCGCCGTCCAGCTCGAAGTCGAACACGTCGATGTTCTCCCGGATGCGGGACGGGGTGACCGACTTGGGGATCACCACGTTCCCCAGCTGGAGGTGCCAGCGCAGCACCACCTGCGCCGGGGTCCGCCCGTGCTTGCGGCCGATCGCGACGATCGCCGGGACGTCGAGGAGACCCCGGCCCGAACCGAGCGGCGACCACGCCTCGGTCGCGATGCCGTGCCGTGCGTGCGCCGCGCGGGAGGCCTCCTGGGGGAGCTGGGGGTGCAGCTCGATCTGGTTGACCGCGGGCACGACCGAGGTCTCGTCGATCAGCCGCTCCAGGTGCTCGGGGAGGAAGTTCGAGACGCCGATGGCCTTGGCGCGGCCGTCCGCGTAGATCTTCTCGAAGGCCCGGTACGTGTCGACGTACCGGGCCCGCGAGGGCACCGGCCAGTGGATCAGGTAGAGGTCGACGTGATCGAGGCCCAGCTTGTCGAGCGAGGCGTCGAAGGCGCGCAGCGTCGCGTCGTAGCCCTGGTCGTCGTTCCACACCTTCGTGGTGACGAACAGGTCCTCACGGGGGATCCCGGACGCGGTCAGGGCGCTGCCGGTGCCCTTCTCGTTCCCGTAGGCGGCCGCCGTGTCGATCGAGCGGTAGCCGGCCTCGAGGGCGGTCGCCACGGCCGTCGCCGCCTCGTCGTCCGGCACCTGCCAGACGCCGAAGCCCAGCTGCGGCATCCGCACGCCGTTGTTCAGGGTGACCGAGGGAACCTTGCTGTCCGTGCTCACGTGGGGTGGGTCCTTACGTCGTCGCGGGTCCTGTCTGACTGCTCCCATCGTCAACGATCCGGCTGATCCCTGCATTCCGCTTGGCCCCCGCCCCGGGCCTCGGGGCGCGGCTCCTCGGGGCGCGGCTTCTCCGGGCGCGCCTCAGCCGTACAGCGCCGCGACCTCCGCCGCGTACGCCCGCTCGATCGCCTTCCGCTTCAGCTTCAGCGACGGGGTCAGCAGTCCGTGCTCCTCGCTGAACGGATGCGCCAGGATCCGGAACGTACGGATCGACTCGGCCTGCGACACCAGCGTGTTCGCCGCCACCACCCCGCGCCGGATCTCCGTCTCCAGGGACGGGTCGCGCACCAGCTCGGCCGGGGCGAGCGGCGCCCGCCCCTGCATCGCGAGCCAGTGCTCCACCGCCTCCTGGTCGATCGTCACGAGCGCGGCGATGTACGGCCGGTCGTTGCCCACGACGATGCACTGGGCGATCAGCGGGTGCGCCCGCACCCGCTCCTCCAGAGCCGTCGGCGACACGCTCTTGCCGCCCGAGGTCACCAGGATCTCCTTCTTGCGCCCGGTGATCGTCAGATAGCCGTCCTCGTCGAGCGCGCCCAGGTCCCCGGTGGCCAGCCAGCCGTCGTTGAGCACGGCCGCCGTCGCCTCCGGGGCGTTCAGATAACCGGAGAAGACCTGACCGCCGTACAGCCACACCTCGCCGTCCTCCGCGATGTGCACCGTCGTCCCCGGCACCGGCTGGCCCACCGTGCCGTACCGCGTCCGCTCGGGCGGGTTCGCCGTCGCGGCGGCCGAGGACTCCGTCAGGCCGTACCCCTCGTAGACCGTGACCCCCGCGCCCGCGAAGAACAGCCCCTGCCGGCGGTCCATCGCGGACCCGCCCGACATCGCGTGCCGCAGCCGCCCGCCGAGGGCCGCGCGGATCTTCGTGTACACCGTCTTCTCGAAGAACTGGTGCTGCACGCGCAGCGTCGCCGAGGGCCCGGGGCCGGTGCCGAAGGCCTTGTGCTCCAGCGCCTCCGCATAGGCCACCGCCACCTCCACCGCCTTGTCGAACGGGCCCGTCCTCCCCTCCCGCTCCGCCTTGCGCCGGGCCGCGTGGAAGACCTTCTCGAAGACATAGGGAACGGCCAGGACGAAACTCGGCCGGAAGGCCGCGAGGTCGGGGATCAGCTCCGCCGCCGCCATCACCGGCTGGTGCCCCAGCTTCACCCCGGTCCGGACCGCCGCCACCTCCACCATCCGCCCGAAGACGTGCGCGAGCGGCAGGAACAGCAGCGTCGAGGCCTCTTCGCCCGGCCGGGATCTGAATACCGACTCCCAGCGTCCGACCAGCATGTCCGTCTCGAACATGAAGTTGGAGTGGGTGATCACACAGCCCTTCGGGCGGCCGGTCGTCCCCGAGGTGTAGATGACCGTCGCCACCGTCTCCGGCGTCACCGCCCTCCGGTGCCGGTGCACGACGTCCTCGTCGATGTCCGTGCCGGCGGCCGTCAGCTCGCCCACCGCGTCCGCGTCCAGCTGCCACAGCCGCTGGAGCCGGGGCAGCCGGTCGATCACCGAGCCGATCGTCATCGCGTGGTCCTCGTGCTCCACCACGCACGCCGTGACCTCGGCGTCGTGCAGCATCCAGAAGACCTGCTCGGCCGAGGACGTCGGATAGACCGGCACCGGCTGGGCGCCGATCGTCCAGAGCGCGAAGTCGAACAGCGTCCACTCGTAGCGGGTCCTGGACATGATCGCGACCCGGTCGCCGAACCGGACGCCCTCCGCCATCAGGCCCTTCGCCAGGCCCAGGACCTCGTCCCGGAACCGTGCCGCCGTCACGTCGCGCCACTCACCGTCCGGGCCCTTCCGGCCGAACGCGATCCGGTCCGGCGCCGCGAGGGCGTGCTCGAACACGGCGTCCGCCAGACCGCCGACCTGAGGCGCCGCCTCGACGGGCGGAACGGTGAACTCGCGCACTGACCTGCTCCTCGACGGCTCGATGGCTGGAAAAGCTCGTTGTAGCGCTCCGTACGGCGCGGGTGACGGTACCCCACCCGACTCCCCGGCGGCAGGGCCTTCACCAAGCCGGGACATTCCGCGTTCGTACAGGTCAGAACGGGTGGGAGAGCCAAGTCGCGGGCGTCGTGGGGCCGTTACCGACCGGACGGTACGTCCGCCGCACGGGAATCTCCACGGAATCTGTACGGGCCGCTCACGGGCAACCGCCGACCGGGGGCGCCCCACCCGTGGTCGTACGCGCCGGTCAGCTCGGCCGGTGCAGCCGGTCGCCGCCCGCCAGGATCGCCTCCGCCAGCGCGTCCGCCGCCTCCTGCACGGCCCCGCCCCGCCGCCCCGCGCGCAGCACGAACCCCACCGCACCCAGCTCCGGCAGCCCCGCACGCGCCGGGACCGGCACGAGACCCGGCGGCACGAGCCCCCGCGTGTGCGCCATCACGCCGAGCCCCGCCCGGGCCGCCGCCACGTTCGCGCTCAGGCTGGAACTCGTACACGCGATCCGCCACGCCCTGCCCTGCCCCTCCAAGGCCTCCAGGGCACGCTCCCGGGTGATCCCCGGCGGCGGGTACAGGATCAGCGGCACCGGACGGTCCGGATCGAGCCGCAGGCCCGGCGCCCCGATCCAGATCAGCGAGTCCTCCCACACCAGCCGCCCCTCGCTCTCCCCGCCGCGCCGCTTGGCCAGGATCAGATCCAGCCGGCCCGCCGCGAGCCGGGCCTGGAGCGTGCCGGACAGTTCGACCGTCAGTTCGAGGTCGACCTCGGGATGCTCGCGCCGGAAGGACTCCAGGATCTCCGGCAACCGGGTCGTCACGAAGTCCTCCGACGCCCCGAATCGCAGCCGCCCGCGCAACCGCGTCCCCCCGAAGTACGCCGCCGCCCGCTCGTGCGCCTGGAGGATCGTGCGCGCGAAGCCGAGCATCGCCTCGCCGTCCTCCGTCAGCGCCACCCGGTGCGTGTCCCGGGTGAACAGCGGCCGGCCGGTCGCCTCCTCGAGCCGCCGCACGTGCTGGCTGACCGTCGACTGCCGCAGGCCGAGGCGTTCCGCGGCCCGGGTGAAGCTCAGCGTCTGGGCCACGGCGAGGAAGGTGCGCAACTGCGCGGGCTCGTACACGCGACGACCGTAGCGCGGATCGCCGCGCTCATCGCGCCGCGTGATGACAGTCAGAGCGCTGTACGGGATTCCCGATCACCGGCCCGTGGAGCAGGATGGGAAGCCGCGGCCCGCCCCCGGAACCCGCCCCCGCAGTGCACAGATCAGTGGAGCCCATGACCGTCCCCGCGCCCCGCCGAAGCCGTCCCCGCACCCTCCGGACGCCGTCCTGGCTGCCCGTCGACGGGTACGTCCTGGCCCTCCTCGGCACGGTCGCCCTCGCCACCCTGCTGCCCGCCTCCGGAACCGCCGCCCGCCTCGCGGAAGGCGTCTCGACCGGGGCCGTGGCCCTCCTCTTCTTCCTCTACGGCGCCCGGCTCTCCACCCGCGAAGCCCTCGACGGCCTCAGGCACTGGCGGCTCCACGTCACCGTCCTCGCCGCCACCTTCGTCCTCTTCCCGCTCCTCGGACTCGCCGCCCGCGGCCTCGTCCCCACCGTCCTCACCCCCCAGCTCTACAGCGGGTTCCTCTTCCTCTGCCTGGTGCCCTCCACCATCCAGTCCTCCATCGCCTTCACGTCCCTCGCCCGCGGCAACGTCCCCGCCGCGATCTGCGCGGGCTCCTTCTCCTCCCTCGCCGGCATCGTCCTCACCCCGCTGCTCGCCGCGCTGCTCCTCGGCAACAGCGCGGGCGGCCTCTCCGCCGACGCGCTCCTGAAGATCGTGCTCCAGCTCCTGGTGCCCTTCCTCGCCGGCCAGCTCCTGCGCCGCTGGGTCGGCGGCTTCCTCGTCCGCCACAAGAAGGTCCTCGGACGCGTCGACCGGGGATCGATACTCCTCGTCGTCTACACCGCTTTCAGCCAGGGCATGGTCGCCGGCATCTGGCACCTCGTGACCCCCGCCCGCCTCGGCCTGCTGCTCGCCGTCGAGGCCGCGCTGCTCGCGGCGATGCTCGCCCTCACCTGGTACGGCTCGCGCCGCCTCGGCTTCGGCCGGGCGGACCGGATCGCGATCCAGTTCGCGGGCTCGAAGAAGAGCCTGGCGGCCGGGCTCCCGATGGCCAGCGTCCTCTTCGGCCCCCAGGCCTCGCTCGCCGTCCTCCCGCTGATGCTCTTCCACCAGATGCAGCTGATGGTGTGCGCGGTGATCGCGAAGCGCCGCGCCCGTGACGCGGACGGGGACCCCGGGACGGACGGGACGCCGGTGACTCCGCCGGCGGCCGCCTCCGTAGGCCGGATCACACCCACGACCACCCCAGGATGATCATCGCGGCCGCTACGGTGCTCCCATGCCCACACTCGATACCGGCCGCACCGCGCTCGTCCTCGTCGACCTCATGGAACGCATCGTCGCGCTGCCCCTCGCGCCCCGCCCCGGCACCGACGTCCTCGCGGCCGCCGCCCGACTCGCCGACACCTTCAGGGCCGCGGGCGCGCCCGTCGTCCACATCCGGGTGGAACGGCCGAACGTCGAAGCCCAGCCGCCCGGCAGCGACCTCGTCCCCGACCTCGTCCGGGACGGCGAACCCGTCGTCGTGAAGCGCACCATCGGCGGCTTCCAGGACACCGGACTCCACGAACTCCTCACCGGGTTCGGCGCCACCACCCTGGTCTTCGGCGGCATCGCCACCAACCTGGGTGTCGAATCCACCGCCCGCGCCGCCGGCGACCTCGGCTACGACCTGGTCTTCGCCGAGGACGCCATGAGCGCGCTCACCGCCGACGAACACCGCGCCTCGGTCGACCTCGACTTCCCGCGCCTCGGCACCGTCGCCCCCGTCGCCGCGATCACCCTGGAAACCCCGGCCGCCCCGGACGGCCGCGCGTGACCCCGGTCCCGATACGGTACGGGGCCCGCCCCTGCTCCCTCGTCGTCTGCCGCGGCTGCTGCTGCGGTGACGCCCGCAAGAACCCCGGCACCGACCACGCCGGACAGCTCGCCCGGCTCCGCGAGGCCGCCGCGGCCTCCGGCGGCCGCCTGGCCGTCCGTACCAGCGACTGCCTCGGCCCCTGCGCCCAGGCCAACATCGTCGTCGTCCAGCCCTCCACCGAGGGCCGCCGGCGCGGCGGCCGCGCCGCCTGGGTCGCCTTCACCCTCGACGACGAGGCCCTCGACGACATCCTCGCCTGGACGGCCGCCGGAGGCCCCGGCATCGCCCCGCCCCCGGCCACCCTCGCCCTCCAGATGATCGATCCGCCGAAGAACTGACCCGCCCACGGCCCCCGCGCCGCCGCGGGAGCCGTGCCGGGCCCGGCCCCTTGTCACGGTCGGCCAAGCGATACGGGTGAATCTTGGTGGTTTACGTCACCTGTTACCCATCAGTCGCTGGCAAGACTGGGGAACTCCTGCCGGACGATCGAACCACCTAGGGGGTCCCGGGTATGACGGGCACTCGCATTGCCGCGCTCGGGCACTACCAGCCCGCCAGGGTGCTCACCAACCGCGATCTCGAGAAGTTGGTCGACACCGACGACGCGTGGATCACCAGCCGGGTCGGCATCCGCACCCGGCACGTCGCCGGGCCCGACGAGCCCGTCGACGAGCTCGCCGCGCACGCCGCCGGCAAGGCCCTGGCCACCGCGGGACTCACCGCCGACGACATCGACCTCGTCCTCGTCGCGACCTCCACCGCCATCGACCGCTCGCCCAACACGGCCGCCCGCGTCGCCGCCCGCCTCGGCATGACCTCGCCCGCCACCATGGACCTCAACGTGGTCTGCGCCGGGTTCACCCACGCCCTGGCCACCGCCGACCACGCCGTACGGGCCGGCGGCTCGCGCCGGGCGCTGGTGATCGGCGCCGACAAGATGACCGACGTGACGGACTGGACGGACCGCACCACCTGCGTCCTCGTCGGCGACGGCGCGGGCGCCGCGATCGTCGAGGCCGTCGACGACGAGGAGCCCGGGGAGGCGCCCGGCATCGGCCCCGTCCTGTGGGGCTCGGTCCCGGAGATGGGCCACGCCGTCCGCATCGAGGGCACCCCGCCCCGCTTCGCGCAGGAGGGCCAGAGCGTCTACCGCTGGGCCACCCAGCAGCTGCCCGCCCTCGCCCGGCAGGCCTGCGAGCGGTCCGGCGTCGCCCCCGAGGAGCTCGCGGGCGTGGTCCTGCACCAGGCCAACCTGCGGATCATCGAGCCGCTCGCCGCGAAGATCGGCGCCGTCAACGCGATCGTCGCCCGGGACGTCGTCGACTCCGGCAACACCTCGGCCGCCTCCATCCCGCTCGCCCTCGCCAAGCTCGTCGAGCGCGGCGAACTGCCCTCCGGCGCGCCGGTCCTCCTCTTCGGCTTCGGCGGAAACCTCTCGTACGCGGGCCAGGTCGTCCGGGTCCCGTAGCGCGGGCGAGACCCGCGGCCGGGTCCGTACGCCCGCCCCGGGGGTGTCCGCCGGGGCCCTTCGCCCTCGCGGGAGCCGTGGCCGGGCGCTCCGCAAGGGCCACGCCCTCGCGGGGGCCGTAGCCGGGGCGCTCCCCAGGGCCGTACGCCCGCCGCGGGTACGTCTCCGGGGGGCCCTCCGCCCCTGGCCGGAGCCGTACTCCGTATGCCCCGTTCGGCGGAGCCCGGTGGCGGCGGGCCGGTGGCGGACCTAGCTTCGATCGCGGTGAGGGTCGTCGCCTTCCCGGGCACGGAATCGCTCCGTGGCCGAGCCCTCCCGGTGATCTGGAGGACCGCCATGCGTGCGATACGTGCCGCTTCCGCCGCCCTGCTGACCGCCGCCGCCGTGGTCGCCGCCGCGCCGACGGCCCTGGCGGGCGAGAACGACCACGACATCACGTCGTTCGGCTTCTCCGTCACCCCGGCGACCATCGCCCCCGGCGGCACCGTCACGCTGAAGTCCGACGGCTGCGAGGTCCCCACGGTCACCGTCACCTCGGGCGTGTTCGACACGGTGACCCTCACCGAGGGCCGTGCGGGCACCGCCACCGTGGACTTCGACGCCAAGGCCGGGGCCCAGTACGAGATCACCTTCGACTGCAAGGGCGAGCGCGGCACCACCACCCTCACCATCGCCCAGGGCGACACCGGCGGGAACACGACCGGCGGCCACGACAGGAGCATGCCGCCCGGCGCGCACAAGGGCGTCAAGGCGGGCTACGGAACCGCCGCCGCCAGTGGCGCGGACTCCGAGGGCCTCGGGGTCACCGAGGTGGTCACGGGCGTGCTGCTCATCGCCGGGGCGCTCGGCGCCGCCGTCGTCCTGACCCGCCGCCGCGGCGCCGGCGGCGCCTGACGGCCGGGACGCGGGGGGCCTGAGACGGCCCCTCCGCCCCGGTGTGACGAGGTCCGGGACGGAGGGGCGCCACAACCGACCGGCGCCGCCGCGCGCGCGACACCGCGCGGGTACGGCGCCGGAACGCGACGGCGCGGGAACGGCGCCGCGCGGGGAGGAGACCGGACATGGGCGCGCCGGACGTGACAGGGCCCGCGGAGACCCCGGGTGGCCGGACGCGGGCGGCGGGGCAGGGTCGGCACGGCGCCTGGGGGCTCGTCGCCGTCGTCCTCCTCGTCGGCGTCCACCTCGTCCGCGGCGGCGCGGACGAACTCCGCGCCGAAGGCCCCCCGCAGCCCCTCGCCGCCGCCGCACCCGACGCCGCCAGGGCGTACGCCGCGCTCGCCGCCCTGCCCGTACCCGATCCGCTGCCCGGGTCGACCCCCGTACGGGTCCGCGTCCCGGCCGTGCGGATCGACGCGCCCGTCACCGAGGTCGGGCTCGACGCCGACGGCTGGATCGAGGCCCCGCCCCCCGAGGAGAACCGGCTCGCGGGCTGGTTCACCGGAGCCGTCACCCCCGGCGAACGCGGCACCGCGGTCATCGTCGGCCATGTCGACACCCCCGGCGGCCGCGCCGTGTTCTACGACCTGGGCGCACTCGGCAAGGGCCACCGCGTGGAGGTCGCGCGCCGCGACGGCCGCACCGCCGTCTTCGCCGTGTACGGCGTCGAGGTCGTCCCCAAGGAGGGCTTCCCCGCCGAGCGGGTCTACGCCGACGCGGGGGTCCCCGAACTGCGTCTGATCACCTGCGGCGGCACGTTCACCGAGGAGAACGGCTACGCGGGCAACGTGGTGGTCTCGGCCCGCCTGGTGCAGGTGCGCTGAGGGGAGTTCGCTCGATCCGACCCCTCCTTTGTCCCCGATCGGGAAAAAGTAGGGGTCGATTCACGCACGACTTCTTCCCACCCCGGTACGCCGCTGCTACGTTCCCCTCGAAAGCCCGCAGACGAGCGTGTGCGAGAGGGAGGGGCGCGTGAGACGCATGACGGCACGACCTGCCAACCGGCATCAGGCGCGACTCCTCCGGCTGTTGCGCGACGGAGGACCCAACTCCCGCGCCCAGCTGGGAGACCAGATCGAACTCTCCCGCTCCAAGCTCGCCGTCGAGGTCGACCGGCTCCTGGAGACCGGTCTCGTCGTCGCCGACGGCCTCGCCGCCTCCCGGGGCGGCCGCCGTTCGCACAACATCCGGCTCGCGCCCGAACTCCGCTTCCTCGGCATCGACATCGGCGCCACCTCCATCGACGTCGCCGTCACCAACGCCGAGTTGGAGGTGCTCGGGCACCTCAACCACCCCATGGACGTCCGCGAAGGACCCGTCGCCGTCTTCGAGCAGGCCCTGTCGATGGCGGCGAAGCTCCGCTCCACCGGACTCGCGGAAGGGTTCGACGGCGCCGGTATCGGCGTCCCCGGACCCGTCCGCTTCCCCGAGGGCGTCCCCGTCGCGCCGCCGATCATGCCCGGCTGGGACGGCTTCCCCGTACGGGAGGCCCTCAGCCAGGAACTCGGCTGCCCCGTCATGGTCGACAACGACGTGAACCTCATGGCCATGGGGGAGCAGCACGCCGGCGTCGCCCGCTCCGTCGGCGACTTCCTGTGCGTCAAGATCGGCACCGGCATCGGCTGCGGCATCGTCGTCGGCGGAGAGGTCTACCGCGGTACGACGGGCAGCGCAGGCGACATCGGGCACATCCAGGTCGAGCCCGAAGGACGCCCCTGCGCCTGCGGCAACAACGGCTGCCTGGAAGCCCACTTCAGCGGCGCCGCGCTGGCCCGCGACGCCGAGGACGCGGCACGCGGCGGCGACTCGGAGGAGCTCGCCGCGCGGCTCGCCGCGGCCGGGCACCTCACCGCCGTCGACGTCGCCGCGGCCGCCGCCGCGGGGGACGCCACCTCGCTCGCCCTCATCCGGGCGGGCGGCAACCGGGTCGGGCAGGTCATCGCCGGACTCGTCAGTTTCTTCAACCCCGGTCTGGTGGTGATCGGCGGCGGCGTCACCGGCCTCGGTCACAACCTCCTCGCCAGTGTCCGCACCCAGGTCTACCGGCAGTCCCTGCCGCTGGCCACCGGCAACCTCCCCATCGTCCTCGGGGAACTGGGCCAGACGGCCGGTGTCACCGGCGCGGCCCGCCTCATCAGCGACCACCTCTTCTCTCCGGCGTAACCGCTCGCCGGCTTCGTTCCGCCCCCGGACGTCGTCCGGGGGGGCCCACTCGCCCTGGCGCCATCCGCACCCGCCGAGGGGTTCACCCATGCTGCCCACGCCCCCTTCAGCACGCGCTGAAACGTCCCTGCTCACGATGTCCGGCATCACCAAGTCCTTCCCCGGCGTCCGCGCCCTTGACGGCGTGGACCTGGACGTCACCCCCGGCGAAGTCCACTGCCTCCTCGGCCAGAACGGCGCCGGCAAGTCCACCCTCATCAAGGTCCTCGCCGGCGCCCACCAGCCCGACGCGGGCCACATCACCTGGAACGGCGAACCCGTCCGGCTCCGCTCCCCGAGCGCCGCCGTCCGGCTCGGCATCGCCACCATCTACCAGGAACTCGACCTCGTCGAAGGCCTGTCCGTCGCCGAGAACGTCCACCTCGGCCACGAACCCACCACCGCCGGCTTCGTCCGCACCCGCGCCGCCCGCCAGGCCACCGCCGCACTCCTGAAACGCCTCGGCCACCCCGAGCTCGACCCGGCCCGCCGCGTCGGCGAACTCTCCGCCGCCCAGCGGCAGATCGTCTCCATGGCCCGCGCCCTCTCCCACGACGTACGGCTCATCGTCATGGACGAGCCGTCCGCCGCGCTCGACCCCGACGAGGTCGCCAACCTCTTCCGGATCGTCGCCGACCTCACCGCCGACGGCGTCGCCGTCGTCTACATCTCCCACCGCCTGGAGGAGATCCGCCGCATCGGCGACCGCGTCACCGTCCTCAAGGACGGCCGCGCCGTCGCCCGCGGGCTGCCCGCCGCGACCACCCCGACCCGGGAGGTCGTCGCCCTCATGACCGGCCGGGACGTCCCGTACGTCTTCCCCGAACGCCCCGCCAGGCCCCCGGGCGGCGAACCCGTCCTCCGGGTCCAGGGCCTCGCCAGAAAAGGCGAGTTCGAGGCCCTCGACCTCGAACTCCGCCCCGGCGAGATCGTCGGTCTCGCCGGGCTCGTCGGCTCCGGCCGCTCCGAGATCCTGGAGACCGTCTACGGTGCGCGGAAACCCACCGCCGGCCGGGTCGTCGTCGGCGGGCGGCCGCTGCGCCCCGGCAGCGTCCCGGCTGCCGTCGCCGCCGGACTCGGCCTCGCCCCCGAGGAACGCAAGGCCCAGGGCCTGCTCCTGCTCGAATCCGTCACTCGCAACGTCTCCGTCTCCTCCCTCGCCCGCTTCTCCCGGGCCGGCTGGATCGACCGCGCCGGTGAGCGTGAGACCGCCAGGACCGCGACCCGCGCCCTCTCGCTCCGCCCCGACCTGCCCGACACCCCCGTCCGCACCCTCTCCGGCGGCAACCAGCAGAAGGCCGTTCTCGCCCGCTGGCTGCTCCGCGGCTGCCGCGTCCTCCTCCTCGACGAACCCACCCGGGGCGTCGACGTCGGTGCCCGCGCCGAGCTGTACGCCGTCATCCGCGGCCTTGCCGACGACGGCCTCGCCGTCCTCCTCGTCTCCAGCGAGGTGCCCGAGGTCCTCGGCCTCGCCGACCGGGTCCTGGTCCTCCGCGAGGGCCGGGTCGTCCACCAGGCGCCCGCCCGTGACCTCGACGAACACCGCGTACTCGACCTCGTGATGGAAGGGAGCCCCGCGGTATGACCCTCACCACCCCGGCCACGTCACCGGCCGGCGAAGGCCGTCGGACCGGACTCGGCCTCCGGGCCGACGTCCGGAACCTGTCCCTGCTCGGCGTGCTCGCCGTCCTGATCGCCGTCGGCGGACTCACCCGGCCCGCCGAGTTCCTCGCCACCTCCAACCTCCAACTCGTGCTGACCCAGGCCTCCGTGATCGGCGTCGTCACCGTCGGCATGACCTTCGTCATCACCAGCGGCGGCATCGACCTCTCCGTCGGCGCGATCGTCGCCCTCGCCTCGGTGTGGGCCACCACCCTCGCCACCCAGGAGTTCGGCTTCGCCGGCATCCTGTTCACGGCGGTCGTCGTGGGACTCGGCTGCGGTCTCGTCAACGGCGTCCTCGTCGCGTACGGCGGCATGGTCCCGTTCATCGCGACCCTGGCCATGCTCGCCTCCGCCCGCGGTCTCGCCCTCCAGATCACCGACGGCAAGACGCAGATCGTCACCGTCCCGTCCGTCCTCGACCTGGGCGTCCCCGACGCCTACGTCCTCGGAGTTCCGCCGCTCGTGCTGGTCTTCGCGGCGGTCACGGCCGCCGGCTGGCTGCTGCTCAACCGGACCACCTTCGGCCGCCGCACGATCGCCGTCGGCGGCAACCCGGAGGCCGCCCGCCTCGCCGGAATCGACGTACGGCGCCAGCGCCTCCTGCTCTATCTGCTCTCCGGGCTGTGCTGCGGCATCGCCGCCTTCCTGCTCGTGGTGCTCGCCGGCTCCGGCCAGAACACCAACGGCAACCTGTACGAGCTCGACGCCATCGCCGCCGCCATCATCGGCGGCACCCTCCTCAGCGGCGGCCGCGGCACCATCGTCGGCTCCGTCCTCGGCGTCCTCGTCTTCACCACGATCACCAACATCTTCGCGCTCAACAACCTGCAGAGCGACGTCCAGCAGATCGCCAAGGGCGCCATCATCGTCGCCGCCGTCCTGGTCCAGCGCCGCACGGTCCGCGGCACCGACACCTGACCGCACACCCGCAGCATCGCCCGCCCCCTCGGAAGGGATCCACCGCCATGCCCGAAACCAGCCGCAGACACCTCCTCCTCGGCGGCGCGGCCGTCTCCGCCGGCGCCCTGCTCACCGCCTGCACCAGCAACGAGCCGAAAGCCCAGGACGCGGCCCCCGCGGGCAGCGCCGCGCCCGCCGCCGACGACAAGCCCGGCACCCCCGTCACCATCGGCTTCGCCGGCCCGCAGGCCGACCACGGCTGGCTCAACGCCATCAACGACAACGCCGAACGGCGGGCGAAGAAGTACTCCGACGTCACCCTGGAGATCACCGAGGGCTCCAACGACACCGCCACCCAGATCGGCCAGGTCCAGACCCTCATCAACAAGAAGGTCGACGTCCTCGTCATCCTCCCCGCCGACGGCAAGGCCCTCACCCAGATCGGGCTCCAGGCCATGAAGGCGGGCATCCCCGTCATCAACCTCGACCGGATCTTCGCCTCCCCGCAGGCCTACCGCTGCTGGATCGGCGGCGACAACTACGGCATGGGCCTCAACGCGGGCAACTTCATCGGCGAACGGCTCAAGGACAAGCCGAACGCCACCGTCGTCGAACTGGCCGGCATGGACAGCCTCGAACTCACCAAGCAGCGCACCCAGGGCTTCGACGACGCCCTGAAGAACTACCCCAACATCCGCAAGGTCGCCCGGCAGGCCGCCGACTTCACCGTCGAGTCCGGCCAGGCCAAGATGGCCCAACTCCTCCAGGCCCAGCCGAAGTTCGACGCGCTCTGGAACCACGACGACGACCAGGGCGTCGGCGCCCTGCGGGCCGTCGCGCAGGCCGGACGCAAGGACTTCCTCATGGTCGGCGGCGCCGGAGCCAAGTCCGCCATGGACGCCATCAAGGCCGACAGCAGCGTCCTCAAGGCCACCGTCCTCTACCCGCCGACCATGGCCGCCTCCGCGATCGACCTCGCCCGCGCCCTCGGCCAGAAGAAGGGCGTCGGCGGCATGTCCGAGCTGGAGATCCCCGCCTCGATCACCCTCTACTCGGCCGTCGTCACCAAGGAGAACGTCGACGAGTACCTGCCCACCGGCTTCAGCTGACCGGACCCCGGCGGCCCGACCGCCCCCGGGGGAGCAGTACACCGCCGCACCACGAAACGGAGGAACCGTATGGAACAGACGGAGAGCGGGGCCGCACCGCCGACGCTCGGCGTCGGCATGGTCGGCTACGCGTTCATGGGAGCCGCCCACTCCCAGGGCTGGCGCACCGCCGGACGCGTCTTCGACCTGCCGCTGCTGCCCGTCCTCGCCGCCGTCGCGGGCCGCGACGCCACCGCCGTCCGGGCCGCCGCCCGCCGGCACGGCTGGGCCGCCGCCGAGACCGACTGGCGCGCCCTGATCGCCCGCGACGACGTCCAGCTCGTCGACGTCTGCACCCCGGGCGACAGCCATGCGGAGATCGCCGTCGCCGCCCTGGAAGCCGGCAAACACGTCCTCTGCGAGAAGCCCCTCGCCAACTCGGTCGCCGAGGCCGAGACGATGACGGCGGCGGCCGAAGCGGCCGCCGAACGCGGCCAGATCGCCATGGTCGGCTTCAACTACCGCCGCGTGCCCGCCCTTTCGTACGCGCGGCAACTCGTCGCGGACGGTCGGCTCGGCGCCCTGCGGCACGTCCGCGTCACCTACCTCCAGGACTGGCTCGTCGACCCCGCCTTCCCGCTCACCTGGCGCCTGGAACGCGAACACGCCGGATCCGGCGCGCTCGGGGACCTCGGGGCGCACGCCGTCGACCTCGCCCAGTACCTGGCGGGGGAGCCGCTCGTCGGCGTGTCGGCGCTCACCGAGACCTTCGTACGGAAGCGTCCGCTGCTCGCGGGCGTCACCGCGGGCGGTCTCGGCGGGGGAGCGGGATCGGAGGCGTACGGGCAGGTCACCGTCGACGACGCGGCCCTGTTCACCGGGCGTCTCGCGTCTGGCGCGCTCGCCTCCTTCGAGGCCACCCGGATGGCCTCGGGCCGCAAGAACGCCCTGCGACTCGAGATCAACGGGGAACGCGGCTCGCTCGCCTTCGACCTGGAGCGGCTCAACGAACTCTCCTTCCACGACCACACCGAACCGGCCGTCACCGCGGGCTTCCGCCGCATCCTCGTGACCGAGCCCGGCCACCCGTACCTGGAGGGCTGGTGGCCGCCCGGTCACGCCCTGGGCTACGAGCACACCTTCGCCCACCAGGCCCGCGACCTGGTCCACGCGATCGCCTCGAAGACCCCGCCGGCGCCGTCCTTCGCCGACGGGCTGCAGGTCCAGCGGGTGCTGGCCGCCGTCGAGGAGAGCGCGCGGAACAACGCCGTCTACACCCCCGTACCGCAGACCCGGCCGAACTAGAGGAGGCCCCGTGCCCCGACCCTTCACCCTCTTCACCGGCCAGTGGGCCGACCTCCCCCTGGAGGAGGTCTGCCGGCACGCCCGCGACTTCGGCTACGACGGCCTGGAACTCGCCTGCTGGGGCGACCACTTCGAGGTCGACAAGGCGCTCGCCGACCCCGCGTACGTCAAGGGGCGGCGCGAACTCCTCGACTCCTACGGCCTGAAGTGCTGGGCGATCTCCAACCACCTGGTGGGGCAGGCCGTCTGCGACCATCCCATCGACGAACGCCACCAGGCGATCGTGCCCGCCCGGATCTGGGGCGACGGCGACGCCGAAGGGGTGCGGCGGCGGGCCGCCCGTGAGCTCGCGGACACCGCGCGGGCCGCGGCGGCGCTCGGCGTCGACACCGTCGTCGGCTTCACCGGCTCGTCCATCTGGCACCTGGTGGCGATGTTCCCGCCGGTCCCCGAGCGGATGGTGGAGCGCGGCTTCGAGGACTTCGCGGAACGCTGGAACCCGATCCTCGACGTCTTCGACGCCGAGGGCGTCCGCTTCGCGCACGAGGTCCACCCCAGCGAGATCGCCTACGACTACTGGACCACCCACCGGGCCCTGGAGGCGGTCGGCCACCGTCCCGCCTTCGGGCTCAACTTCGACCCCAGCCACTTCGTGTGGCAGGACCTCGACCCGGTCGGCTTCCTGTGGGACTTCCGCGACCGGATCTACCACGTGGACTGCAAGGAGGCCCGCAAGCGGCTCGACGGCCGCAACGGGCGGCTCGGCTCCCATCTGCCCTGGGGCGACCCGCGGCGCGGCTGGGACTTCGTCTCCGCCGGGCACGGCGACGTGCCCTGGGAGGACGTCTTCCGGATGCTCCGGTCGATCGGCTACGCCGGGCCCGTCTCCGTGGAGTGGGAGGACGCCGGCATGGACCGGCTGACCGGCGCCCCCGAGGCGCTGTCCTTCCTCAAGCGGTACGACTTCGACCCCCCGGCGGCCTCCTTCGACGCCGCCTTCGGGAGCGCCGACTGAGCTGAACGCGCAGGTCCGCGCCCGGTGGCGAGCGAGTCGCCGGGCCGGTCCGCGCTGCCCGCGAGGACCTTTGTCCTCTCCCGGGGAAAAGTTCGACCGCGTCGGTGCACAAGGGCTTTCCGTGCTGGACGAACCCGGCTACGGTCCCTGATGTGTACATGACGTAACAGCACGATGTGACCAGCGTGACGGCGCACGCCGGTCCCCGGACCACCCGCACACCCGGCCCGAATCCGGAGGACACCCGTGCACAGAAAACGACTCCGCCCCAGGACGTCGCTCGCCCTGCTCACCGTCGGACTGCTCGCCCTCGGCGCCCCCCAGGGCCTCGCCGCCGAGACCGACCTCGCCGCCACCGCCGGCGCGACCGCCCCGGCCGCCGAGGAATTCCAGCAGGTCACCCTCGCCAAGGGCGGCGCCGAAGTCGGCGAACCCATGTCCCTCGCCGTACTCCCGGACCGCAGCGTCCTGCACACCTCCCGCAACGGAGAACTCCGCCGCACCGACGCCGCCGGCAACACCACCGTCATCGGCACCGTCCCCGTCTACTCCCACGACGAGGAAGGCCTCCAGGGCATCGGACTCGACCCCGACTTCGCCCGCAACAAGGCCCTCTACCTCTACTACGCCCCACCGCTCGACACCCCCGCCGGCGACGCCCCCGAGAACGGCACCGCCGCCGACTTCGCCCGGTACGACGGCGTCAACCGCCTCTCCCGCTTCACCCTCAAGGCCGACGGCACGCTCGACAACGCGAGCGAGAAGAAGGTCATCGACATCCCCGCCACCCGCGGCATCTGCTGCCACGTCGGCGGCGACATCGACTTCGACGCCCAGGGCAACCTCTACCTGTCGACCGGCGACGACTCCAACCCCTTCGCCTCCGACGGCTACACCCCCATCGACGAACGCCCCGGCCGCAACCCCGCCTTCGACGCCCGCCGCACCTCCGGCAACACCAACGACCTCCGCGGCAAGATCCTCCGCATCAAGGTCGCCGACGACGGCAGCTACACCGTCCCCGACGGCAACCTCTTCGCCCCCGGCACCGCCAAGACCCGCCCCGAGATCTACGCCATGGGCTTCCGCAACCCCTTCCGCTTCAGCGTCGACAAGGCCACCGGCACCCTCTACGTCGGCGACTACGGCCCCGACGCCGGCGCGGCCGACCCCCGGCGAGGCCCCGCAGGCCAGGTCGAGTTCGCCCGCGTCACCAAGCCCGGCAACTTCGGCTGGCCCTTCTGCACCGGCGCCAACGACCCCTACGTCGACTACGACTTCGCCACCAAGACCTCCGGTGCCACCTACGACTGCGCCGCCCTCAAGAACGACTCCCCGTACAACACCGGACTCGTCGACCTCCCGCCCGCCCAACCCGCCTGGATCCCGTACAACGGCGGCTCCGTCCCCGAGTTCGGCACCGGCTCCGAATCCCCCATGGGCGGCCCCGTCTACCGCTACGACCCCGCCAACACCTCCCCGGTGAAGTTCCCCGAGGCGTACGACGGCGACTTCTTCGCCGGAGAGTTCGGCCGCCGCTGGATCAAGCGCATCGACCAGGACGCCAACGGCACCGTCGCCTCCATCAACCCCGTCCCCTGGACCGGCACCCAGATCATGGACATGGCCTTCGGCCCCGACGGCGCCCTCTACGTCCTCGACTACGGCACCGCCTGGTTCGGCGGCGACCACAACTCCGGTCTCTACCGCATCGAGAACGCCACCGGCGGACGCTCCCCGGTCGCCGAGGCGAACGCGAACAAGACCTCCGGCACCGCGCCCCTCAAGGTCGCCTTCACCTCCACCGGCACCACCGACGGCGACGGCGACCCCCTCACCTACACCTGGGACTTCGGCGACGGCGGCACCGCCACCACCGCCAACCCCACCCACACCTACCGGAAGAACGGCACCTACACGGCGACCGTGACCGCCAAGGACCCCAGCGGCCGCACCGGTTCCGCCTCCGTCCACGTCGTCGTCGGCAACACCGCCCCCAAGGTCACCCTCGAACTCCCCGCCGAAGGCGCCCTCTTCTCCTTCGGCGACGACATCCCCTTCAAGGTGAAGGTCACCGACCCCGAAGACGGCACCATCGACTGCACCAAGGTCAAGGTCACCTACATCCTCGGCCACGACAGCCACGGCCACCCCGTCACCTCCGCCAACGGCTGCTCCGGCACCATCAAGACCTCCGCCGACGGCGGCCACGACGACGACGCCAACATCTTCGCCGTCTTCGACGCCGAGTACACCGACGGCGGAGGCGGCGGACAGGCCGCCCTCACCACCCACGACCAGGCCAAACTCCAGCCCCGCCACCGCCAGGCCGAGCACTTCGACACCCAGAACGGCGTCAACCTCTTCGACAAGACCCAGGCCAACGGCGGACGCACCGTCGGCGACATCAATGACGGCGACTGGATCTCCTTCACCCCCTACAACCTCAGCGGAGCCACCACCCTCACCGCCCGCGTCTCCTCCGGCGGCAACGGCGGCTTCCTCGAAGTCCGCACCGGCTCACCCACCGGCCCCCTGCACGGCTCCGCCCCCGTCCCCGTCACCGGAAGCTGGGAGACCTTCCAGGACGTCGACGTCCCCCTGCGGAACCTGCCCCGGAAGACCACCGCACTCTTCCTCGTCTTCAAGGGCGGCACCGGCGCCCTCTACGACGTCGACGACTTCACCGTCTCCAGCACCCCCGTGAACCGCGACGCCAAACGCGTCCTCGTCTTCTCCAGGACCGCCGGCTTCCGCCACGACTCCATCGACACCGGCACCACCGCACTCAAGGAACTCGGCGCCACCAGCGGCATCACCGTCGACTCCACCGAAGAACCACGCCAGTTCACCACCAACAACCTCGCCCGCTACGACGCCGTCGTCTTCCTCTCCACCACCGGCGACGTCCTCAACGCCGAACAACAGACCGCCTTCGAGAACTACGTCTCCACCGGCGGCGGCTACATGGGCATCCACGCCGCGGCCGACACCGAGTACGACTGGTCCTTCTACGGCGGACTCGTCGGCGCCCACTTCCAGTCCCACCCCCAGATCCAGCCCGCCACCGTCCGCGCCGAGGACCACACCCACCCCGCCACCGCCCACCTCGACGGCCCCTGGCAGCGCACCGACGAGTGGTACAACTACCGCACCAACCCCCGCGGCCAGGCCCGCGTCCTCGCCACCCTCGACGAGACCACCTACCAGGGCGGCACCATGAAGGGCGACCACCCCATCGCCTGGTGCCAGAGCTACGGAGGCGGCCGCTCCTTCTACACCGGAGGCGGCCACACCAAGGAGTCGTACGCCGAACCCGCCTTCCGTCAGCACCTGTTGGGCGGCCTCCGCTACGCCACCGGACAGGTCAAGGCCGACTGCCGACCCCAGACCGGAGCCCGCGACCTCTTCAACGGCGAAACCCACGAAGGCTGGAAGCAGGCAGGACCCGGCGGCTTCGACATCACCGACCGCGCCCTCCACTCCACCGGCGGCATGGGCATGCTCTGGTACCAGGCCAAGGAATTCCGGTCCTACTCCCTCACCCTCGACTGGAAACTCACCGGCGACTCCAACTCCGGCGTCTTCGTCGGCTTCCCCGCCAGTGACGACCCCTGGTCCGCCGTGAACAACGGCTACGAGATCCAGATCGACGCCACCGACGCCCCCGACCGCACCACCGGCGCCGTCTACGGCTTCAAATCCGCCCAGCTCAAGGCCCGCGACCAGGCCCTGCGGCCCCCCGGCCAGTGGAACACGTACGAGATCCGGGTCCGGGGCGAACGCCTCCAGGTCTTCCTCAACGGCGTCAAGATCAACGACTTCACCAACACCGACCCGGCCCGCAGCCTCACCAGCGGCCACATCGGCATCCAGAACCACGGAGCCGCCGACCAGGCCGCCTTCCGCAACATCCGCCTCAAGGAACTCCCCTCCTGACACCCCTGACGGAAACCCCCACCCGCGCTCCCGCACCCCACTGACGGGAGCCCCCGGACGACGGTGGGCGGGGCGGCGCCGTACCCCCCGCCCACCGTCACCACCCCCACCACCTCTCTCTCCGCTGGACGAGCAAGGAGGCCGACGCCATGACCCACGGAACCCGCACCGGAATCTGGCTCATCGGAGCCAGAGGCTCCGTCGCCACCACCACCGTGGCCGGCTGCGCCGCCCTCGTCGCCGGACTCCACCCACCCACCGGCATGGCCACCGAAACCCCCGAACTCGCCGACAGCGGCCTGCCCCCGCTCGCCTCCCTCGTCTTCGGCGGCCACGACACCACCGACTGCCCGCTCCCCAAACGGGCCGAACAACTCACCACCGCCGGAGTCCTCCCGCACGGCCTCGCCCAGGCCGTCACCCGCGAACTCGAAGCGGCCGACCGCGAGATCCGCCCCGGCGGACCCGCCCCCGGAGACACCCGCACCGACGAACAACTCGTCACCGCCTTCACCCACGACCTGACGGACTTCCGTCACCGCATTGGCCTGGACCGCGTCGTGGTCGTCAATGTGGCCTCCACGGAGCCGGCGTCGGGGGGCGTCGGGCTCCCACCCAGCAGCCTCTACGCCGCGGCCGCGCTCCGCGCCGGGTGCCCGTACGTCAACTTCACCCCGTCCACCGGACTGCGCCACCCCAGCCTCGCCGCCCCGCTCGCCGCCAGCGGACTGCCCCACGCCGGCCGCGACGGCAAGACCGGCCAGACCCTCCTGCGTGCCGTCCTCGCCCCGATGTTCCGCCAGCGCGCCCTGACCGTACGCGCCTGGTCCGGCAGCAACCTCCTCGGCGGCGGCGACGGAGCCGCCCTCGCCGACCCCGAGGCCGCCGCCGCCAAGAACGCCGGCAAGGAACGCGTCCTCACCGACACCCTCGGCACCCGCGTCGAAGGCCAGGTCCACATCGACGACGTCCCCGCCCTGGGGGAGTGGAAGACCGCCTGGGACCACATCGCCTTCGACGGCTTCCTCGGCACCCGCATGATCCTCCAGACCCTCTGGCAGGGCTGCGACTCCGCCCTCGCCGCCCCCCTCGTCCTCGACCTCGCCCGCCTCACCGCCCGCGCCCACGAGAAGGGGACCGCCGGCGCCCTGGAAGACCTCGCCTTCTACTTCAAGGACCCCGAAGGCACCCCGCCGGCCTCCCTCGCGGACCAGTACGCCAGACTGCTGGCCTTCGGCCGCACCCTCGCCGACCCGCCCCGCCCGGAACACCCGGCCACGGAGCCGACCCGATGACGAGGCGCGCCGGACGAGCGCGGGCCTGGGCCGAACTCCTCCGCGTCTCGGCCCTGCCCTCCGTCCCCGGCGACGCCCTCGCCGGAGCCGCGGCCGCCGGGGCCCGCCCCGGCCGCGGCACCCTGAGCGCGATCGGCTCCTCGCTCTGCCTGTACGAGGCGGGGATGGCCCTCAACGACTGGGCCGACCGCGCCGAGGACGCCGCCGAACGCCCCCACCGCCCGCTGCCCTCCGGCCGCATCACACCCTCCGCCGCCCTGACGGCATCGGCGGCCCTGACGGCGGCCGGCCTCGCCCTCGCCGCCCGCGCGGGCCGCCCCGCCCTCACGGTGGCCACCGCCCTCGCCACCACCGTCTGGGCCTACGACCTCGGCCTCAAACACACCCCGGCCGGCCCCGCCACCATGGCCACCGCCCGAGCCCTCGACCTCCTCCTCGGCGCCACGGCCTCCGCCACCACCCCGGCGGCAGGCGCCGCCCGGTCGGGCGGGCCGGTCCGCGCGCTCCCGTCCGCGCTCCTCCTCGGGGCACACACCTACGCCGTCACCGCCGTCTCCCGCCACGAGACCCACGGCGGCTCCACCCGCACCCCGCTCGCCGCCCTCGCCATCACCCTGGCCGTGGCCGTAGCGGCATCAGGGGCGGCGCCCTCCGCGTCGCCGGACCGGCGGCCCACCGCACTCCTTCCCTCCCTCCTGGCGCCGGTCTACGCCCGCACCCCCGCCACCCTCCTCCTGCACGCCGCGCTCAACCCCTCCGCGGCGCTCACCGAACGGGCCGTCGGTGGCGGAATCCGGGCCACCATCCCCCTCCAGGCCGCGCTCGCCGCCCGGGCCGGCTCCCCGGGAACCGCACTCGCCCTGCTGGGCCTCGTCCCGGCCGCCCGAGCCCTCGCCCGGAAGGTCAGCCCGACATGAACAGCGACCGCTTCCGCCCTCCCCTCGCCCGCCCCCGGCTGGGGTACGGAACCAACGGCCTCGCCGATCTCCGGCTCGACGACGCGCTCGGGCTGCTCGCCGACCTCGGCTACGACGGTGTCGGGCTGACCCTCGACCACATGCACCTCGACCCGCTCGCCCCCGACCTGGCCGCCCGCACCGCCCGGGTCGCCCGGCGGCTGGGCGAGGTGGGGCTCGGCGTGACGGTCGAGACCGGCGGCCGCTACGTCCTCGACCCGCACCGCAAGCACGGCCCTTCACTGCTCGACCCGGACCCCGAGGACCGCGCCGCCCGCGTCCGGCTGCTGCTGCGAGCCGTGCGGATCGCGGCCGAACTCGGCGCGCACGCCCTGCACTGCTTCAGCGGCGTCCTCCCCGCCGGCACCTCGCCCGACGAAGGATGGCAGCGGCTCGCCGGAGCGCTCGCCCCCGTCGCCGAGGCCGCCGAAGCCGCCCGCGTCCCCCTCGCCGTCGAACCCGAACCCGGCCACCTCCTCGCCACTCTCAGCGACTTCCACCACCTGCGAGGACTCCTCGGCGCGCCCCCACCGGCCGTCCTCGGCCTCACCCTCGACGTCGGCCACTGCCAGTGCCTCGAACCCCTCCCTCCCGCCGACTGCCTGCGCGCCGCCGCGCCCTGGGTGCACCACATCCAGATCGAGGACATGCGCCGCGGTGTCCACGAGCACCTCCCGTTCGGCGACGGGGAGATCGACTTCCCTCCGGTGCTCGCCGCCCTCGCCGAACTCACCGCCGCCGGCTACCCCGGGCTGACCGTCGTCGAACTGCCCCGGCACTCCCACGCCGGGCCCGAACTCGCCCGCACCTCCCTCTCCTTCCTCCGCCGGGAGGCCCCGCCATGCTGACCCCCACGCCCACCGCCACCGCCCGCGCCTGGCTGGACTCCGCCCTCACGGAAGCCGGCGCCCGCGCCCCCGGCTGGGAGGAGCGCTTCGTCACCGCCGGACGGCACTGCGGGCGCGAGCACGCGGACGAGGCCCGCACCCTTCTCCTCCGGGCGGCCGCCGCCGGACCCGACACCCTCACCCGGCTCTACCACCACGGCACCGCCGCCGAGCGCCGCGCCGTCCTCCTGGCCCTCCCCTCCCTCGTCACCGGCCCCGAGGCCGTGCCCCTCGTCGAAGACGCCCTCCGCACCCACGACACCACGCTGCTCGCCGCCGCCCTCGGCCCCTACGCCGCCACCCACCTCACCCCGCACGCCTGGCGGCACGCCGTCCTCAAATGCCTCTTCACCGGCGTCCCCGTCACGACCGTCGCCGGACTCGCCGAGCGAGCCGCCGGGGACACCGAACTCGCCCGGATGCTCACCGACCACGCCGCCGAACGCACCGCCGCCGGGCGCGACCTGCCCGCCGGTCTCTCCCTCGTCCTCGCCCTCACCGCCCCCGCCGAGGAGCCCTCCTGATGCGCATCTTCGACCCCCACATCCACATGACCTCGCGCACCACGGACGACTACCGCGCCATGTACGACGCCGGTGTCCGGGCCCTCGTCGAACCCTCCTTCTGGCTCGGCCAGCCGCGCACCTCCCCGGCCTCCTTCCTCGACTACTTCGACTCCCTCCTCGGCTGGGAGCCGTTCCGCGCGGCCCAGCACGGCATCGCCCACCACTGCGCCCTCGCCCTCAACCCGAAGGAGGCCAACGACCCCCGCTGCACCCCCGTCCTCGACGTCCTGCCCCGCCATCTCGCCAAGGACGGCGTCGTCGCCGTCGGCGAGATCGGCTACGACTCCATGACACCCGCCGAGGACACCGCCCTCGCCGCCCAGCTCCAGCTCGCCGCCGACCACGGTCTGCCGGCCCTCGTCCACACCCCGCACCGCGACAAGCTCACCGGACTGCGCCGCACGATCGACGTCGTCCGCGAGTCCGCGCTCGCCCCCGACCGCGTCCTTCTCGACCACCTCAACGAGACGACCGTCAAGGAGGCCGCCGACAGCGGCGCCTGGCTCGGCTTCTCCGTCTATCCCGACACCAAGATGGACGAGGCGAGGACGGTCACGATCCTCAAGGAGTACGGAACGGGCCGCGTCCTGGTGAACTCGGCCGCCGACTGGGGCCGCAGCGACCCGCTCAAGACCCGCGCGGTCGCCGACGCCATGCTCGCCGCCGGATTCACGGACGACGACGTCGACCAGGTCCTCTGGCGCAACCCCGTCGCCTTCTACGGCCTCAGCGGCCGTCTCCACCTCGACGTACCCACCCCGCCCGACCTGCACGAGGGCAACTCCGTCCGCCGTGGCGGGGAATGAGGCGCCGCCATGCGCTTCCGGCACCCCGACGGCTCCACCGTCCACCTCGCCTACTGCACCAACGTGCACCCCGCCGAGACCCTCGACGGCGTCCTCGCCCAGCTCCGCGACCACTGCGAACCGGTCCGCCGCCGCCTCGGCCGCGACCGCCTCGGCATCGGACTCTGGCTCGCCAGGGACGCCGCGCGCACCCTGACCACCGACCCCGCCTCGCTCCGCGCCCTGCGCGCCGCACTCGACCGCCGCGGCCTCGAAGTGGTCACCCTGAACGGCTTCCCGTACGAAGGCTTCGGTGCCGACGAGGTAAAGTACCGCGTCTACCGGCCCGACTGGACGAGCCCCGAACGCCTCGCCCACACCACCGACCTGGCCCGGCTCCTCGCCGCGCTGCTCCCCGAGGACGTCACCGAGGGGTCCGTCTCCACCCTGCCCCTCGCCTGGCGCACCCCGTTCGACGCGGCGGCCGCCGCCACCGCCCGTGCCTCGCTGACCACGCTCGCCGGACGGCTCGACGCGCTCGAGGAGCTCACCGGGAGGAGCATCCGGATCGGGCTCGAACCCGAGCCGGGCTGCACGGTCGAGACCGTCGCCGACGCGGTCGCCGCCCTCGCCGACGTACCGAGCCCCCGGATCGGCGTCTGCCTGGACACCTGCCATCTCGCGACCTCCTTCGAGGATCCGCGCACCGCCCTGGACTCCCTGGCGGCCGCCGGCATCCCGGTGCCCAAGGCCCAGCTGTCCGCGGCGCTCCACGCCGAGCACCCCCACCTCCCCGAGGTGAAGGCCGCGCTCGCCGCCTTCGCCGAACCCCGCTTCCTCCACCAGACCCGTACCAGGACGGCGGCCGGCCTGCGCGGCACCGACGACCTCCCCGAAGCCTTCGCCACGTCCGACGCCCTGATCACCACCACCCCCGGACTGCCGGACGCCACGCCCTGGCGCGCCCACTTCCACGTCCCGCTGCACGCTCCACCCGCCCCTCCGCTCAGCTCCACGCTCCCCGTCCTGACGGAGACCCTCGGTCTCCTCGTCGGCGGCCCGCACCCGCGGACCCGGCACCTGGAGGTCGAGACGTACACCTGGCAGGCCCTGCCTCCCGACCGGCGGCCCCGCACCCGGGCCCGGCTCGCCGACGGCATCGCCGCCGAACTGACCCTGGCCCGCGATCTGCTGACCGACCTCGGCCTCAAGGAACTGCCATGAGCGACCCCGCCCCCGTGTCCGCACCCGCACCCACCCCCCTCCTGGTCCTCGACGTCGTCGGTCTCACCCCACGGCTGCTGCCGCACATGCCCCACCTGTCGGCCCTCGCCCGCAGCGGCTCCCAGGCCCCGCTGTCCACCGTCCTCCCCGCCGTCACCTGCACGGCGCAGACCACCTTCCTCACCGGCACCCTCCCCGCCGAGCACGGCATCGTCGGCAACGGCTGGTACTTCCGGGACCTCGGCGACGTCCTGCTGTGGCGCCAGCACAACGGCCTCGTCTCCGGCGACCGCCTCTGGGACGCCGCCCGCCGCACCCACCCCGGCTACACCGTCGCCAACATCTGCTGGTGGTACGCGATGGGCGCCGACACCGACATCACCGTCACCCCGCGCCCCGTCTACTACGCCGACGGCCGCAAGGAACCCGACTGCTACACCCGGCCGCCGGCCCTGCACGACGAACTCACCGAGAAGTTCGGCACGTTCCCCCTGTTCCACTTCTGGGGACCCGGCGCCGACCTCGTCTCCAGCCGCTGGATCGTCGACGCCACCCGCCACATCCTGCGCACCCGCCGCCCCGACCTCGCCCTCTGCTACGTCCCGCACCTCGACTACGACCTCCAGCGCTTCGGCCCGGACGACCCGCGCTCCTTCCGCGCCGCCGCCGCGCTCGACACCGTCCTCGCCCCGCTCCTCGCCGAGGCGCGAGCCGAGGGACGCACCGTCGTCGTCCTCTCCGAGTACGGCATCACCCGGGTCGACCGGCCCGTGGACATCAACCGCGCCCTGCGCCGGGCCGGCCTCCTGGAGGTCCACACCCAGGACGGCATGGAGTACCTGGACCCGATGACCTCCCGGGCCTTCGCCGTCGCCGACCACCAGATCGCCCACGTCTACGTCCGGCGCCCCACCGACCTGCCGGCCGTCCGGGAAGCCCTCGCGGACCTTCCGGGTCTGGAGAGGCTCCTCGACGACGCCGGCAAGAAGGAACACGGCCTCGACCACCCGCGCTCGGGGGAGCTGGTCGCCCTCGCCGAGCCCGACTCCTGGTTCACGTACTACTACTGGCTCGACGACGCCCGCGCCCCCGACTTCGCACGGCTCGTGGAGATCCACCGCAAGCCCGGCTACGACCCCGCCGAACTCCTCATGGACCCGCTCGACCCCTACGTACGGGTCAAGGCGGCCAGGGAGCTCGCGCGGAAGAAGCTCGGTATGAGGTACCGGCTCGCGGTCGTCCCGCTCGACCCCTCACCCCTCCGCGGCAGCCACGGCCGCCTCCCCGCGAGCGTCGACAGTCCCGACGGTCCGCTCATCCTGTGCTCCACCCCCCGCGCCCTGGACGGCCGCGTCGCGGCCACCGATGTGAAGAACCTGCTGCTCAGGCTGGCCGGAGTCGACTGAACGACCTCGCTCCGGAACCCGCTGAATCAAGTGAAGCAGGCCCTGACGACACCCAAGGAGTTATCCACAGATGAATCGCACCCGCCGTACGGAAGCCGCCGGCGACCCCGAGCTCGTCCACAGGCTCAGCAGGCGGAACATGCTGGGCGTCGCCGCCGGAGCGACCGCCGCCGCGCTCCTCGGAGCGGCGGCCCCCGCCGCCACGGCGGCGGCGGCCACCGCTCCGGGACAGGGCAAGGGGCACGGCCGCCCGGTCCTCCCGCCCGGCCGCCTCGGCATCCAGCTCTACTCGCTGCGTGACAAGGTCGCGACCCTCGGCTTCGCCGCCGTCTTCGCCGAGCTGCGGAAGTACGGCTACGACGAGGTCGAGTTCGCCGGCTATGAGCAGGGCGCCGCGGGCCCCATCACCCTCGCCCAGCTCAAGCGCCTCACCCGCGACCACGGACTCCGGCCCATCGGCAGCCACGTCGGTTACTACTCCAGCGACCCGGCCGCGTACACCTTCGCCCAGAACCTCGACCGCGTCCTCGACGACGCCGCCGCCCTCGGACTGCCCCACATCGGCACCGCCTCCGGGCCCTGGCGCTACGGCTCCACCGTCGACGGCTGGAAGCGGTGCGCGGAGGAGTTCAACCGGTTCGGCGCCGCGGCGCGGAAGCGGGGCATGAAGTTCTACCAGCACAATCACTCGGAGGAGTTCTCCTTCGCCAGTGACCGCCCCGACGTGCGGCTCTACGACGTCCTCCTCGCCGAGACCGACCCCGACCTCGTGCACCTGGAGATGGACATCTTCTGGGCCTACGTCGGCCAGTACCGCTACTCGGTCCGCCCGGACGGCACCCCCGCCCCCTTCGACCCGCTCGACTACGTCCTGGACCAGCCGGACCGCTATCCGCTCTTCCACGTGAAGGACGGGGACCGGGACGACTCCGCGGTGCCCTACGGCTACCGCATGACGGACGTCGGAGACGGCGACATCGACTACCGGCGCTTCATCTCGGCGGTCAACCGCACCCGCCACGGCCGCGGCGGCCACCATTGGCAGACCGAGCGCGACAACCCCGTCGACTCGCTCTCCTTCGCCCGCAGGTCCAGCGCGCACCTCCACTCCCTGCGCGAGAAGAGGGACTGAGCGAAAGGGGCGGCCCCGGACCGGTCAGCGGCGGGCCGGGGCCTCCCCCGCTCCGGCACGCCGGTGTCACCCGCACTGACCACGGAAAACGCTGGTGAAACCCACCTCGAACCCCTGGTAGAGTTACTTCTGTCGCCGCGAGGGAAACCCCGAAGCGACAGACACCTTGTCCGGGTGGCGGAATGGCAGACGCGCTAGCTTGAGGTGCTAGTGCCCTTTATCGGGCGTGGGGGTTCAAGTCCCCCCTCGGACACCAGCCGAAATGCCGGTCGATCTCGTATCGACCGGCATTTCGCGTTCCTCGCCGGGGGCTCCGGCGCCGGGGCGCTCCCGCGGGCGGCCGCCTATTCTGGGGGCCTGAACCCGGGCGGCGGCCGAGACCGTCGCGCGAGGGACGGAGGCACGCCATGACCGAGGAAGAGCGTCCGGGCCCGACGCCCCCGCCGGGCACGGGCCGGCCCCCCGCCGCTCCGGGACCCGACCGACCCGCCGGCCCACCTTCCGGCCCACGGGCGGTGACCATGTGCGTCACGGTGCGCAACGGCTCCGCCGCGCGGCTGGACCTCGCGGTGGTGACGGTCATGGCGCGGGACGGTGCGGGCCGGGAGCTCGGGCAGGTCTTCGACGCGACGCCCGACCTGGGGATCGGGCTCGCGGGCAGCGTGGCGCCGGGAAAGCGCGCGGTCGCCGCGTACGGCTTCGACGTCCCGCCGGGCAGCGGGTCGGGGAGTTCCGTCCTCGACGTCGAGGTGAGGATCGGTTTCGACCGCCCTCCGCTCCTCTGGACGGGGACGGCTCCCTAGCCCTTCCGGGCCACCACCAGGCGGCAGTGGGGGCTGCCGTCGTCGCGGCGGCCGAGGGTTTCCACCGGGGTGAGGGAGACGTGGAAGCCGGCTTCCTCCAGGCGGGCGCGGACGTCCGGGAGGCGGAAGGTGCGGTAGTACATGACGAACGGCGGGCGCCAGACCGTGTTGCGGACGCGCATCGCGGCGTCGAATCCCCACAGGATCCAATAGAGGCGGGAGCCGACCGGGGGCGGGGCGGGCAGGGGGAAGGCGAAGGTGCCGCCGGGCCGGAGGGAGGCGTGGACCTGTGCGAACAGGGTGCGCTGTGCGGCGGGCAGGAAGTGGCCGAAGGCGCCGAAGCTGACCGCGAGGTCGAAGACCGGGCCGAACGGCAGGGCCAGGGCGTCGGCGCGGACCAGATCGGCGGTGGGGTGGGCTTCGCGGGCCCGGGTCAGCATGCCCGTACTGAAGTCGACGCCGGTGATCCGGCCCGCGCAGACCGAGCGGAGGACGTCGAGTCCGGCGCCGGTGCCGCAGCAGACGTCGAGGCCCGTGTCGAAGGGGCCGAGGGTCTCCAGGGTCCGGCCGACCGCGGTCAGGAGGCGGTCGGAGGTGCGGAACGGGGTCGCGTCGAACTTGTCCGCGAGCAGGTCGTAGCCGTGCTCGACGGAGGAGAGGGCCTGGACGGTCAGCTCGCGGAGGCTGGGACCCTGCGGGGTGAACATGTCCCCGAGCCTATGCCGTCACGGACCGTGCGGGGTGGCGCGTCTCAGAGTGCGCTGCGCACGGGGGGCCCGGCCCAGGACGGCGCGATCCCGGTCAGCTGGCAGACCAGCAGGTAGAGGGGGATGGGCGGTGTGTAGGGGGAGGTGCCGTCGGGGTGGTGGATGAGGCGGGGCCTGCGGTCGGGGATCTCGGCGCCGCGGGCGTAGCAGGAGGGCAGCGGCCAGGTCACGTCGTGGTCGGAGCCGGCGGGGACGAGCCACCACCACCAGTCGGAGTCGGCGTAGACGCAGCCCTTGGCGGGGAGGCGGGAGAGGATCTTGAAGCCGAAGCGGGCGGGGACGCCGACGGCGTCGCAGCCGAGTCCGGTGTGCAGTCCGACGGGGACGGCGAGGCGGGTGGTGCCGAGGTCCCGGGAGTGGGCGGCGCCTCGGGTGCCGGGGCGGAGTCCGGGGGAGCGGCGGGGCTCCGGGAGGCGCTCGGCGGCGGACGGCCCACGGTTCCCGGGGAGCAGCGGGATCATGCGGGTGGCCATCGACCTCAGCACGGTTCCCCCATGCCGTGGGCCAGTTCCGCCCAGACGATCTGCGCCGTGCCGTGGCCGGTGCGGTCGGCGCCCCAGGCGGTGCAGACGGCGTCGACGATGAGGAGTCCGCGGCCGCGTTCCTCCTCGCCGCAGTCGCGTATCCGGGGTCCCGCGGGGCCGCCTTCGTCGCGGACGGATATGCGGAGCGTGTCCTCGCCCTCGCGCAGTTCGCATATGAAGCGGTCGCTGGCGGTGTGGACGACGGCGTTGGTGACGAGTTCGGAGACGACCAGGGCGACGGTGTCGCGGATGTCGGGTCCGCAGCCCCAGAGGATGAGGCGTTCCTCGGCGAGTCTGCGGGCGCGGGCGACCGAGCCGGTGAGGGCGGGGAGCTCGAAGGCGAAGCGGCGCACGGGATCGGTCTGCGGCTGCGGGCGCTGGGCCATGACTCGGGGACTCATGAGACCTGAAGGCTGCGCGTTACCAGAAGCCACGACCGGTTCCTCACAACAGTGGGCAGGACTGCCGTACGGCGCTGTCGCCGGGGCGCGGTGGCGCACGGCGGCAGCGTGTACTGGTTCACCGGAACACTGTCCTCCTGAGTCGGACACTTGGCAAGTGGCACTCTGAAATTTGCAGAGTGCTGTGTTCTCTCTGGCCCGGCTTCGTGGCACACTCGTCGAAACAGTGCGTCGGGGAGGTCTGAGAGTGAGCGAGCCGCGGTCCGCCCCCACGGTGGGACAGGTCGTTCTCGGCAGGCGCCTGCAGGATCTGCGGGAGCGGGCCGGCCTGAAGAGGGAAGAGGCCGCGAAGGTCCTCCGGGTCGCCCCGGCCACCGTCCGGCGGATGGAGACCGCCGAGGTCGCGCTGAAGATTCCGTACGTGCAGCTCCTGTTGAGGGAGTACGGGATCACGGACTCCGAGGCGGAGGGCTTCATCGCCCTCGCGGAGGAGGCCAACCTCCCCGGCTGGTGGCAGCGGTTCCACGACGTGCTGCCCGGCTGGTTCTCCATGTACGTGAGCCTGGAGGGGGCCGCGAGCCTCATCCGGGCCTATGAGCCCCAGTTCGTCCCCGGTCTGCTCCAGACCGAGGACTACGCCCGCGCCATTCTGCGCAGCGGGGCGGTCGGTGGCGGCAGCGATGCCGGCAAGGACGAGGACGCCGAACGGCATGTAGCCCTACGGATGGAGCGCCAGTCCCTGCTCACCAGGGAGGACGCCCCGAAGTTCTGGGTGATCATGGACGAGACGGTGTTCCGCCGACCGGTCGGTGACGGGCCCGAAGTGATGCGCGACCAGCTCGACCGGCTGCTCGAAGCGTCGGAGCTGCCGAACGTCACCCTGCAGATCGCGGAGTTCGCGTCCGGCCACCATCCCGGCACCTACGGACCGTTCGTCCTCTTCCGCTTCGCCATGCCCGAACTTCCGGACATGGTCTACAGCGAGTACCTGACCGGCGCCGTCTATCTCGACGCGCGCCCCGAGGTGGCATCCCACCTGGAGGTCATGGACCGCATGGCGGCTCAGGCCGCGACTGCACAACGCACGAAGGAGATTCTCCGGAATCTCCGCAAGGAGCTGTGAATGGATCGCATATACAACGGCATGCCCGCCGCTGAGCTCGGTGCCGAGGGCTGGCACAAGCCATGGAGCGGCGGGAACGGGGGCAACTGCGTGGAGGCCATGAAGCTGGCCGACGGCAGAGTCGCCGTGCGACAGTCCGCAGACCCTGAAGGACCAGCGCTCATCTACACCCACGGGGAGATCGCCGCTTTCATCCAGGGGGCCAAATCCGGTCAGGCTGACTTTCTGCTCACCTGACCCCTTCCGCCCCACCCCTACCGTCGCGTAACTCTTGTTGTAGCGCCACTCGTTCATCCCGACCAGGAGAGCCGATGACCCAGGACCCCGCAGCTCCGCGGAGTGAGATACGCATCGACACCAGCACGCCGCATCCGGCCCGGATGTACGACTGGTTCCTGGGCGGCAAGGACAACTACCCGGTCGACGAGGCCATGGCCCGTCAGCTGCTCACCGTCGACGCCAGGGGCCGGGACATGGCCCGCGTCAACCGGGCCTTCATGCACCGCGCCATCCGCTGGCTCAGCGCCCACGGCGTCCGTCAGTACCTGGACGTCGGTACGGGCATCCCGACCGAGCCCAACCTGCACCAGATCGCGCAGGAGGCCGCGCCGGAGTCCCGCATCGTCTACTGCGACAACGACCCGATCGTGCTCGCGCACGCGGCCGCCCTGCTGCGCTCGACCCCGGAAGGGGCCACCGAGTACATCCAGGCGGACGCCCGCGAACCCGAGATCATCCTGGAGAGGGCCGGAAAGGTCCTTGACTTCGATCAGCCCATCGCGCTGTCGATGCTCGCGCTGCTGCACTTCGTGGGGGACGAGGACGGCGCGTACGAGCTGGTCCGCAAGCTTGTGGACCAGCTGGCGCCCGGCAGCTACCTCGTCCTCTCGCACGTCACCGGGGACTTCAACCCGGAGGGCGCGGCGGAGGCGGTCGCGATGTACAAGGCGCGCGGGCTGACCCTGCGGCCCCGCTCGCGGGACGAGCTGGCCGCGTTCTTCGACGGCCTGGAGTTCGTCGAGCCCGGCGTCTCGCTCACCGCCGAGTGGCACCCGGAGCTCGGTGAGCCGGTTCCGGTGCCGGGCGACGAGCCCATTCCGGGCTGGGCCGCGGTGGCCCGCAAGCCCTGACCGGGCGTCAGCCGCCAAGGTACGTAAGGGATGAGGCCCCGCCGGCAGTACGGCGGGGCCTCGTTCCGTCCCCGACAGGACGCACCCCCTACGGCTTGACCATGGTCACCAGGAACTCGTGTGCCGGGCCGACGTTGCCGGCCGCGTCGATCGTGCGGTGCTCGATCCGGTGGGTGCCGTAGTCGGGGGTCGCGTCGTCCCACGGCACCGCCCGGCTGCGGCCGAGCTTCCCGTACACGAGGTCGTCGATCACCGTGCCGCCCGGGGTGAAGCGGAACGGCGCGTCCGCGTCCGTCGGCCAGCCGTAGTACGTGTACCAGCCGTCCCCGTCGACCCGGAACTGGCTCACCACCGCGCCCTCCTGGTCGTCCCGCGCGGTGAGCCGCATGGTGAACGGCCCGTCGTACACGTACTCCACGGGCCGGCCGTGCCGCCCGACCGTGCGCAGGGGTGCGGAGAGTTCGTACGATGAGGTGGCCGGCCGGGCGTCCACGGTCCAACTCAACTCCTCGTCGGTGCCCGCGAGCCGGGCCGTGAGGGTGTGCGTGCCCGTGGTCACCCGGAGCGAACGCAGGTCCAGGTCGCGGTCGTTGGGGCCGGTGGAGACGGGCCGACCGTCGAGGCGCCAGCGGACGGCGGGGACGCGGTCCACCGGATGGGTGGTGTCCGCGTGGACGACGGACCGGGCGCCGACGGGCCGGCCGAGGGGCGTGTGGCCGGTGAACGCGGTGCGGGTGCCGTCCCGCACGGTGGTGAGCGAGGTGTCCACGGTCCAGCCGACGGTCCGGGTGAGCGCCGCGGAGGCGCGGACCGCCGGGTCGCGGACGAAGGGCGTCGGGTCGCTGACGACCGCCGTGAGCGAGTGCCGGCCGGGGGCGAGCCGCAGCGTGCGCAGGTCGATCGTGCGGGCGCCGTACGTGGGCAGCGGCCGTCCGTCCAGGCGCCAGGTCACGGTGAGCGCGCCGCCCACCGGGTGGAGGGTGTCCACCCAGACCGTGCGGTCCGCCCCGATCGGCGCCGTCGCCGGCGTGTGGTCCTGGACCAGGTTCACCTTGGCGGAGATCGCCTTGACCATGACCTCGCGCTCCACCTGGTCGAAGGCGTAGCCGAGGGTCTTCATCAGGGAGTGACGGCTCGGCCGCCAGACGCCCGCCGTGGTGTACATGCCGCCCTCGAAGCGGCCGATGGTGCCGCCCGACTCGCTCTCCTCGCCGAGCCAGCGCCACCACTTGGCCCGCTGGTCCAGCATCTGGCGTTCCGTCAGGAGGGTGTGGTGGGCGGAGGACGGCTCGGGCCCCGAGTAGCTGCCGCCCGGCACTCCGCGCCCGTAGTAGTCGTACTCGTCCTGGAGTCCGCCGAGCGAGTGGCCTATCTCGTGCGGGGTGATGAGGGAGGAGAGGGCGTTGCCGCCGGAGGCGGTGGCGTATCCGCCGCCCGCGCCACCGTAGGTGGAGCTGTGCGCGAGGGCGACGACCTGGCGGTTGGCGCGGTTCGTGCCCGGGACGAGATCGGCGAGCGCCGCCGCCTTGTCGCTGTCGACGGTCAGCAGCCGCTGCACGCTGTTCGGGTCGCAGCCGCCCCAGAAGCCCATGTCGAGCGCGGTGTCACGGGCCGGGGCGTCAAGGCCGGGGTCGCAGTCCACCCCCGACTGGGCCGAAGGGGCCTCCACCGCCCACACGTTGATGTACGAGCGGTAGGAGGCGAAGGGCTCGATGCTCCACAGGGTGTTCAGGTGCCGTTCGAGGTCCGCCCGGAAGGCCGGCATCTCCGCCGCCGTGTAGCCGTCGCCCATGAACACCAGGTTGAACCGGCGGTCGGCGGGGCCGGTGGTCTGGACGGGGACGACGACCGGACCGTTCCCGCGCGTCGGCGTCTCCGCCGCCGCCGGGACGGTTCCCACCAGTCCGGCGGCCAGAAGGCAGGCGGTGACGAGCCGGGCCACCCCTCGTCGAACTCCTGTGCGCTGTGAGGTCATGGGGCGCGAGCCTAGGACGCGCCCCCGGCCCCGTAAAGGTGTTCCCCGGCCGTACGGTTCCCCGACGGCCGGAACCCTCGCATCCGCCCGATCAGTGGCGTAGGTACGAAAGACCCGCGTGCTCGGCCGTGTAGCCCTCCACCAGGCGGCGGGCCACCGTCACCGAGTCGACCAGCGGATGGAGCGCGAAGGCCTTGACGGCGCTCGCCCGAGAGCCGCTCTCGGCTGCCGCGAGCACCTCCCGTTCCACCGCCTTCACCGCGGTCACCAGGCCGACCGCGTGGTACGGGAGGGGGGACACCGACAGCGGGTGGGCGCCGTTCGCGTCGACGAGGCAGGGCACCTCGATCACCGCGTCCGCGTCGAGCGCGGCGAGCGTCGTGCCGTTGCGGACGTTGAGGATCAGCGTGGCCCGCTCGTCCCGGGCGACGGCCCGCATGAGGGCGAGCGCCACCTTCTCGTAACCGCCCGACTCCAGGTCCTCCTCGTCGCGCTCCCCGATCCCGGCCGCCTCCCGGTTGGCCGCCATGTAGGTGGCCTCCCTGTCGGCGAGCGTCCGGTGCCAGGTGGCCAGGGCGGGCGTGTCCGGCTTGCCCATCTCCTGGTAGAAACCGGCCTGTTGGTCGCGGAGGTAGGCGCCGCGGGTCCGCTCGGCGCTCCGGTAGGCCTGTACGGCCTCCCGGTTGAAGTAGTAGTAGTGCAGGTACTCGTTGGGGATCGCGCCCAGCGAGCGCAGCCACTCCGCGCCGAACAGCCGGCCCTCCTCGAAGGAGTTCAGCGCCTCCTCGTCGGCGAGCAGCCGGGGCAGTTCGTCCCGGCCGTCGATCCGCAACCCCCTCAGCCAGCCCAGGTGGTTGAGGCCCACGTAGTCGATCCAGGCCTCGTCCGGGTCTGCGCCCAGGATGCGGGCGACCCGGCGGCCGAGGCCCACCGGGGAGTCGCAGATGCCGATGACCCGGTCACCGAGGATCCGCGACATCGCCTCGGTGACCAGACCCGCGGGGTTGGTGAAGTTGATGACCCAGGCGTCCGGGGCGAGTTCGGCGATCCGGCGGGCGATGCGGACGGCCACGGGCACGGTCCGCAGCCCGTACGCGATGCCGCCCGCGCCCACCGTCTCCTGGCCGAGCACGCCCTCGGCGAGCGCGATCCGCTCGTCGGCCGCCCGGCCGTCGAGACCGCCGACCCGGATCGCGGAGAACACGAAGTCCGCCCCGCGCAGGGCCTCGTCCAGGTCCGTCGTCGCCGTGACCACGGGCGCGTCCGGCACCCCCGCGCCCTGCTCCGCGAGGACCCGGGCGATCGCCGAGAGCCGCCCCTCGTCGAGGTCGAAGAGGGTGACGCGGGTGACCCGTCCCTCGGCGTGGTCGCCGAGGAGAGCGCCGTACACCAGCGGCACCCGGAACCCGCCGCCTCCGAGAATCGTCAGTTTCATGCCCGTACGCTACTCGGACGCGCCCGCTGAGCAGCGGGATTCCCGGCCGGCGTCCACGCCGCCGTCCACATGCCGGGCGCCGGGCCGCGCGTCCGGCGGGGGGAAGGTGGGGGAGAATGCCCCCATGTCCCGACGCAAGACCCGCCCCCGTACGTCCACCGCCCGCGTGTCCGCCCCCGCCGTGACCGCGCAGTCGCCCTGCCCCTGCGGACTCGACGCCCCGTACGGCGCGTGCTGCGGACGGTTCCACGCGGGTACGGGCGGGACGGCGCCCACCGCCGAGCTGCTGATGCGCTCCCGGTACAGCGCCTTCGTCGTCCGCGACGAGCCCTATCTGCGGCGCACCTGGGCCCCGGAGACCCGGCCGGGCGAGATCGACTTCGACCCCGGTCTGCGCTGGACGGGCCTGGAGATCGAGGGGACCACCGAGGGCACCGCCTTCCACCAGCACGGCACCGTCACCTTCACCGCCCGCTACGTCCACGGCGGCGAGCCCGGCGCGATGCACGAGCGCAGCCGCTTCGCCCGCCACGAGGGCGCCTGGGTGTACGTGGACGGCGACGTCGACGCGTAGCCGCCCGGGGCGGAACCACGGGGCCGGGCGCGGTCCGGCGTTGGCTCAGCCTCCCGTCGTCCGGGTCAGGGCGCGCCCGCCGTCGCGGTCGAGCGACCGGTCGGGGAGTCCGTTCGCGAGGTCCTCGGCGACGACCTTCTTGGCGATGGCGTCCGTCGCCATCCGCAGCTCGGGTCCGCTGGGCCGGCCGATCTCCTGCTCGACGCGGTCGGACAGCCAGTCGCCCCACGCGTGCGTGATGACGTCCGCCTCGCGTTTGCCGGCCGGGGTGTGGGAGAGCAGATGCCCGTCGCGGGTCAGGAACCCCTCGTCGACCATCCGGTCGAAGACCGGCAGCAGCACCTCGGGCGGGACCCGCCGGCCCGCGGAGATGAGCCCCAGGCTCGCGTGGCCGACCGTCCGCGTGTACAGCTCGACCTGCATGACCGCCCACGCCCCGGCCGTGTCGAGCCGGGTGTCGGAGGTGTCGAGGATCCGCCGCGCGGTGGCGAGGTCGATCCGGCGCATGATCCTGCCCACGGCCAGTTCGAGGTGCTGTGCGGAGTCGCCCGACGAGGTCGGCGAGGAGAAGCCCTCGCCCATGTCGGGTGCGGCGGCCCGGGCCGAGTCGCGGAGCGTCACCTGCTTGAGGAAGAGCGCGACGACGAAGCCGACGGCGGCGACCGGGACGGTCCAGAGGAAGACGGTGTGGAGGGTGTCGGCGTAGGCGTTGACGATGGGCTCCGCGACCTGCTCCGGCAGCCCGTGCACCCCGTCCGGGCTCTGCGCCGCCCGCGCCACGGCCGCCGGGTCCAGCCCCTGGCTCCCGGCCACGGCGGAGGCCTCGGCGACGCCGGTCTTGAGGTTGGGCGTGAGGGAGTTGACGTAGATCGTGCCGAAGACGGCGGTGCCGAAGGAGCTGCCGAGCGTACGGAAGAAGGTGACGCCGGAGGTGGCGGTGCCGAGGTCGGCGTAGTCGACGGTGTTCTGCACGGCGATGGTGAGGACCTGCATGCACAGGCCGATGCCGACGCCCAGCACGAACATGTACAGCGAGGCGAGCCAGGCGCTGGTCTCCGGTCCCATGAGGGACAGCAGATAGAGGCCGAGCCCCATCACCAGACAGCCGAGGATCGGGAAGATCCGGTAGTGGCCCGTCTTGCTGACCACGTTGCCGCTGAAGATGGAGGCGATGAGCAGGCCGATGACCATGGGGAGGGTGCGGATGCCGGAGACGGTGGCCGAGTCCCCGTCGACGTACTGGAGGTAGGTCGGCAGGAACGTCATCGCGCCGAGCATCGCGAAGCCGACGACGAAGCTCAGCACGGAGCACACGGTGAAGACCGGATTGCCGAACAGCCGCATCGGCAGCATGGGTTCGGCCGCGCGGGTCTCGACCCAGCAGAACAGGGCGAGGGCGACGATCCCGCCGGCGAAGAGGCCGATGATGACGCCGGAACCCCAGGCGTACTCGTTGCCGCCCCAACTGGTCGCCAGGATCAGGGCGCTCGATCCGGCGGCGACGAGCGCGATGCCCGCGTAGTCGATGACCGGCTTGCTCGCCGAGCGTAGGGAGGGGATCGTGCGGGCGGCGGCGATGACGACGAGGATCGCGATGGGGACGTTCACGTAGAACGCCCAGCGCCAGGTCAGGTGGTCGGTGAACAGGCCGCCGAGGAGCGGGCCGATGACGGTGGAGACGCCGAACACGGCGCCGATCGCGCCCTGGTACTTGCCGCGTTCGCGCAGCGGGATCACATCGGCGATGAGCGCCATCGAGGTGACCATGAGCCCGCCCGCGCCGATGCCCTGGAGTCCGCGCCAGACGATCAGCAGCGTCATGTTGGTGGCCAGTCCGCAGAGGAACGAGCCGGTGATGAACACGACGGCCGAGATCTGGAAGATCACCTTGCGGCCGAAGAGATCGCCGAACTTGCCGACGAGGACGGTCGCGACCGTCTCCGCGAGCAGGTACGAGGTGACCACCCACGACATGTGGGCGGCGCCGCCGAGGTCCGAGACGATCGTGGGCAGTGCGGTGCCGACGATCGTCTGGTCGAGGGCGGCGAGGAGGACACCCAGCATGATCGTGCCGAAGACGATGTTGCGGCGGCGGCTGTCGAGCACGGGGGGCTCGGCGGCGGGGGGCGCGGGCGCTGCGTCGCTGGTCGTGGTCACCTTCGCAGCGTCACATCGCGCCTGACCCGGTGCATGCGGGGTAGGCCGAACGGGCGGCCCGGCAGGGCCGTGGCCGTCGGGCGGGACCGCCGGCCCGTCAGGGCGTGACGGGCAGCTTCGGGTGGTGCTTGGCGAGGATCTTGTTGGCGCGGGCGAGCGCGGCGAGCGCGTGCTCACGGTCCGCCCGGTCCTCCGCGCAGAGCGGCCCCCGGAAGCGGTAGACCTCGCGCGCCGCGCAGTCCGCGTCGATCTCGGCCTGGAGGACGTGCAGCGGCAGGCAGGAGCCGATGAGCGCGGCCACGCGGTCGGGGATCGGGACGGGAACGAGGCGCGAGGGCGAGGTGATCACGGGTCAGTCCTAGTGGGTCCGGGAAGCGTACGGAAGTGTCTTCCCTCCATACGTACCGGATCGCCGTACGGGTTCCGGCACGGTGATGTCGCGGTGGGGCAACGGCGCGGGGACCCTCGGGTGCGTCGCGCGGACGGGGGGCGGCGCGACCGGCGCCGGTCGCGGTCCGGGGCGGGGGACGTTCTCGCAGGTACGGGGGTGGGTGGCGGGCGCGGGATTGCGCACGCTCCCTGCGAATCGCCCGCGCGTACGGCGAACACGCGGTCGATATGGGCCGGTTGGGGATCATGAGGGCAGCGTCGAGTGTGAAGCATCTCACGTCACGGACCGGTGGATTCCGAACGGCCCGCAGCCCCGGAGCAGTCGAACGGAGTCCGGCGGGTCGAACGTTCGCGGCTAGCCGAGGATCTCCGACAGGTCGTACGAGACGGGCTCGTCCAGCTGCCCGTACCCGCAGGACTCCGGCGTCCGGTCCGGGCGCCACCGCTTGAACTGCGCCGTGTGGCGGAAGCGGTCGCCCTCCATGTGGTCGTACCCCACCTCGCAGACCCGCTCGGGCCGCAGCGCCACCCACGACAGGTCCTTCTTCCCCGACCAGCGGCTCGGCGCCCCCGGCAGTCGCGCGCCGGCGTGCGCGGCCTCCTCCGCCCAGGCCGCCCACGGGTGCCCGTCCGGCGGGTCCATCCGGAGCGGCTCGAGCTCCTCGATCAGCTCGGCGCGCCGCCGCGCGGTGAACGCCGCGCACACGCCGACGTGCTGGAGGGCGCCCTTGTCGTCGTACAGGCCGAGCAGCAGCGAGCCGACCACCGGTCCGCTCTTGTGGAAGCGGTAGCCGGCCACGACGACGTCCGCCGTCCGCTCGTGCTTGATCTTGTACATGAGGCGGGCGTCCGGCCGGTAGGGCAGGTCGAGCGGTTTGGCGATCACCCCGTCGAGGCCCGCGCCCTCGTACTGGTCGAACCAGCGCGCGGCGAGCTCGGGGTCATGGGTCGCCGGGGCCAGGTGGACCGGGGCGTCGACGCCGGCGAAGACCCGCTCCAGGGTTGCCCGCCGCTCGCTCAGCGGGGTGTCGAGCAGGGCGTCGTCCCCGAGGGCCAGCAGGTCGAAGGCGACGAACCGGGCCGGGGTGGTCTCGGCCAGCATGCGGACCCGGGAGTCCGCCGGGTGGATCCGCTCGCTGAGCCGGTCGAAGTCGAGGTGCCCCTCGTGCTCGATGACGATCTCGCCGTCGACCACGCAGCGCTCCGGCAGCCGGGCCGCGAGGGCCTCGACCAGCTCGGGGAAGTACCGGGTGAGGGGTTTGCCGGTACGGCTGCCGATGACGAGCTCCGGCCCGTCCCGGTGCACGATCGCGCGGAAGCCGTCCCACTTCGCCTCGTACTGCATCCCGGGCGGGATCCGCTTCACGGACTTGGCGAGCATCGGTTTCACGGGCGGCATCACCGGAAGATCCATGAGGCGATTGTCCGGTATGCGGGACTTGTCGGCGAGCCCTAGGCTGACCGGCATGGCAGGCAAGGCGGCAGCGGTGGAACTGGAAGTCGGCGACCGGACCGTACGCGTGTCCAATCCGGACAAGGTGTACTTCCCCGAACCCGGCTACACCAAGCTCGACATGGTCAGCTACTACCTGGCCGTGGGCGACGGCATCACGCGCGCCCTGCGCGACCGCCCCACCACCCTGGAGCGGTACCCCGACGGGGTGACCGGCGAGTCCTTCTTCCAGAAGCGCGCCCCGAAGTACCTGCCCGACTGGATCCCGACCGCCCACATCACCTTCCCCAGCGGCCGCTCGGCGGACGAGATGTGCCCCACCGAACCGGCGGCCGTGCTCTGGGCCGCCAACCTCGGCGCCGTGACCTTCCATCCCTGGCCGGTACGCCGGGACGACACCGACCATCCCGACGAACTCCGCATCGACCTCGACCCGCAGCCCGGCACCGACTACGCCGACGCCGTCCGCGCCGCCCACGAACTGCGCGCCGTCCTCGACGAGCACGGGCTGCGCGGCTGGCCGAAGACATCCGGCGGACGCGGGCTGCACGTCTTCGTTCCGATCCTGCCCCACTGGACGTTCACGCAGGTCAGGCGGGCCGCCATCGCCTGCGGCCGGGAGCTGGAACGGCGGATGCCGGAGCAGGTCACCATCAAGTGGTGGAAGGAGGAGCGCGGCGAGCGGATCTTCGTCGACTACAACCAGACCGCCCGCGACCGCACGATCGCCTCCGCCTACTCCGTACGCCCGCGGCCGCACGCCCCCGTCTCGGCGCCGCTGCGGTGGGAGGAGGTCGACGACGCCGTGCCGCAGGACTTCGACATCAGGTCGATGCCGGCCCGGTACGCCGAGGTCGGTGACGTCCACGCGGACATGGACGACGAGCGGTTCAGCCTGGAGTCGCTGCTCGAACTGGCCCGGCGGGACGAGGCGGACCACGGGCTCGGTGATCTGCCGTATCCGCCGGAGTACCCGAAGATGCCGGGCGAGCCCAAGCGGGTGCAGCCGAGCCGCGCGAAGAAGGAGCCGGCGGAGGGGGAGTAGGGGCGGCCCGCAGCCGGGCCAGGATGCCCCGCCCCGCCCTGGCGTACGGGCGGGTGTCGCCCCCGCCGTCAGCCCGTCAGCCCGTCCGGGCGCCTGGCTCACGGCGCTCCGCCGGAGGGATCAGCAGGACCTCCAGGGCCCGGGCGCAGGCCCGTGCCTGCGTCAGGTACCAGTCCAGCCGGGCGTCGGTGATCAGCTCAGGGGCCGCGCGGACCGCGAGCGCGAACCGCGCGTGCCCCGCCCGCTCCAGGACCGGTACGGCCAGGGTCCGCCCCCCGTGCGCCGCCCCGTCGTCGAGGGCGTACCCCGCCTGCCGTACGCGCGCCAGCTCCGCCGTGAGCGGAGGTTCCAGCCTGGTGTGTCCGGCGAGCGCGTACAGCGGCGGCAGCGGACGCGGTGCGGACTCGCCGGCCGGGGGCCAGGCGAGCAGCACCCGTCCCGGCGCCGTCGCGTGCAGGGGACGCCGCAGCCCCACCTTCGGGGTCACCGAACCGCCCGCGACGATCACCACGTCGGGGCCGCTGCGCAGGGCCAGGTCGGTGCTCGCGCCGGTCCGTTCGGCGAGGTCGGACAGCTCCGGAGCGGCCAGGTGGAGCCCCCGCTGGTGGTACGAGAGCCGCCCGAGCTCCGTCATCGCGGGGCCGAGCCGGTAGCGCGCGGTCCTGGCGTCCTGTTCGAGGAAGCCCGCGCCGAGCAGGGTGCGGGCAAGCCGGTGCGCCGTGGAGGTGGCGAGCCCGAGCCGCCGCGCGAGATCGGAGGCGCTCAGGTCGGGCCCGTTGTCGTGAAAGCAGTGCAGCACGTCCAGCGCACGGCGGACCGCCTGGGCGCCCGCAGGGGGTCGGACGGTGCCGGCCTCGGTCGTCATAGGGTTCGCTCCCGTGGGTGATCGGATTCCCACGCTCCCACATGGCGGCAGCCGGATCAGGGCCCGAACGAGCCCGGAAACACACCGTTCACACCCGTCCCGCGGTCTCGGCGCGCCGCGTTGCATACGGCGCCGCGAGGCGCATTGATCGAACGTTGATGGCTCGTTTAGGGCGCTCCGGCAAGGTCTACGGCATGCAGACCTACACGACCGTACTCACCGCACCGGAGCCCGACATGTCCTGGCAGGAGAACGCTCTGTGCGCCCAGGCCGGGCCGGAGTTCTTCTTCCCGGCGCCCGGTTCGTCCACCCGCGAGGCCAAGCAGCTCTGCGGGGCCTGCGAGGGGCGGGTGGCATGCCTGGAGTACGCGCTCAGCAACGACGAGCGGTTCGGGGTGTGGGGCGGTCTGTCCGAGAAGGAGCGGGTGCGGCTCAAGCGGCAGGGCCGATGAGCCACTGCCGGGGAGCCGCCTCTCCTCGGCTCGGGCGTCAGCCGGCCGCGCGGGCGGCCATCCGGGCCTTGCGGGCGGCGAGCTTCTCGTCGAACTTGCTGGCCTCGGAGTCCAGACCGTTCATGTACAGCCCGAGCTCCTCCTGGGCCTGCAGGCCCTCGGGGCCCAGACCGTCGATCTGGAGCACCTTGAGGAAGCGGAGGACGGGCTGGAGGACGTCGTCGTGGTGGATGCGCATGTTGTAGATCTCGCCGATCGCCATCTGCGCCGCCGCCCGCTCGAAGCCGGGCATGCCGTGTCCTGGCATCCGGAAGTTGACCACGACGTCCCGCACGGCCTGCATGGTCAGGTCGGGGGCGATCTCGAAGGCCGCGCCCAGCAGGTTGCGGTAGAAGACCATGTGCAGGTTCTCGTCGGTGGCGATCCGGGCCAGCATCCGGTCGCAGACCGGGTCACCGGACTGGTGGCCGGTGTTGCGGTGGGAGATGCGGGTGGCGAGCTCCTGGAAGGCCACGTACGCCACGGAGTGCAGCATCGAGTGACGGTTGTCCGACTCGAAGCCCTCGCTCATGTGCGCCATCCGGAACTGCTCCAGCTTGTCCGGGTCGACGGCCCGTGAGGCGAGCAGGTAGTCGCGCATCACGATGCCGTGCCGGCCTTCCTCGGCGGTCCAGCGGTGCACCCAGGTGCCCCAGGCGCCGTCGCGGCCGAAGAGGCTGGCGATCTCGTGGTGGTAGCTCGGGAGGTTGTCCTCGGTGAGCAGGTTGACGACGAGGGCGATCTTGCCGATCTCGGTCACCTTCGACTGCGACGGGTCCCAGGCCTCGCCGTCCTCGAAGAAGCCGGGGAAGTTCCGCGCGTCGGACCAGGGCACGTACTCGTGCGGCATCCAGTCCTTGGTGACCTTGAGGTGCCGGTTGAGCTCCTTCTCCACGACCTCTTCGAGCGCGTAGAGCAGCCGCGCGTCGGTCCACCCTGTCGAGCTGCCGAGGTGGGGAGAGGTGAGCGTCACGTGGACTCCTGGGGACGGAGAAGGGCATACGGGCATACCTACGGATTCGTAGGTTACGAGACCGTAGGTTAAGGCTCCGTAAGGCGTCGGCCAAGCCCGTCCGGGCGATGTCCGGTTACGTTCCGTTATGTGCGCTGCTCGGGCCGGGGCGCCGGAGACGCAGGTCACGTCCGTGGTGCCCCTTCGCCGCCAATCCGCCGACTACGCAGCGCAGATGCCCGGCAGCGCGGAGTCGACGGGCGGGCGCGTCACGTCAAGTGACGGAGATCTCACAGCAGGTGGTCGGCCGCGCCGGCCTTCACCGCGCGGACCAGCGCCCGCAGCGCCTCCACGGAGTCGCTGACGTACGCGTCGGGCGTCAGCGTCGAGCCGATGTACGCGCGGCCCGCGTCGTCGAGTCCGAACCGGAAGCAGTTGGCGCCCTCGCTGCAGAAGGCCTCGTTCCAGGTGATGTCGACGGCGGGCTGCGCCGGGATGCGGGGGGCGGCGGCTGTGGGGGCGGTGGGGGTGGGGGCGGCGGTCGTGAGGTTCATGGTGGGGGCTCCTTCACAGATCCTGGGCGATGGTGCGGATGAACGCGCGTGACTCGTCCGTGGCGAGCGCGAGTCCGCGCAGTCTGTCCAACAGTCCCCGGTAGCGCCGCAGTTGCATGTCGGCGTCGAGGAGCAGGGAGCCGTGGGAGGAGTCGAGCTGCACGGTGTCGAGCTGTGCCACGGGCGCGGCCACATAGGTGAACGACTGTCCTGCCCCCGGGAAACCACCCGCGGCGAAGGGGATGACGCGGATGGAGACGGTGTCCCGTTCGGAGTGCGCGAGGATCCGCTCCAGTTGTTCCCTGGCGACCTTCGGTCCGCCGAACTGCATGCGCAGCGCGGCCTCGTGGATCACGGCCTCGTATCCTACGGGCCGGTCCCGGTCGAGGACTTCCTGGCGGCGGAGCCGTAGCGCGAGCCGGGCCTCCAGGTCGGGTCCCGGCAGCGGCGGGACCGCGGTGTCGAAGACGGCCCGGGCGTGCTCCTCGGTCTGCAGGAGCCCGGGGATGTGCGTGGTGACCGCGGTGTGCAACGCCGAGGCGTGGTACTCCAGTTCGGCGATGTCGATGAGGGCCGGCGGCAGCAGTCCGCGGTGCTCCTCCCACCAGCCGCGGTCCCGCTCGTGGGCCATCGCGGCGAGCAGGTCGACGAGTCCGGTGTCCGGGCAGCCGTAGTTGAAGGCCAGGGTGCGGACGCGCTCGGCGCTGATGCCGAAGCGCCCGGACTCGATGTGGGGGATGCGGGTGCGGTCGACGCCCAGGAGCGCCGCGGCCTGCTGGGCCGACATCCCGGACTGTTCGCGCAGTTTGCGCAGTTCGCTCCCCAGTCGCTGCTGTCGTGCGGTCGGGCTGCTCCTGGGTGGCACGCGCGTCTCCCCTTCGTTCCGTGACGTCGATATGGCCGGAATGGCACGAGTACCCGCAAGTAGTAGCACTGTGCTCCGGTCGTGCGCTACGGTCGGTAGCGCAAGTTTCACACGGGGCTACCGACCGTGTGGAGGGACCCCCCTGCACCCCCCCATGCACAGGAAATGTGAGCAACCCGATGAAGGGCGCCCTGCGTTGCCTCCCGTCCGCCGCCGCGGCCGGGCCCATACCCCCCGCCACGGAAAACCTCAGCTACTCGATGCTCCTCCCCGGAGGCGCCTACTGCGCCGGACTCGCACGCCGGTCGATCGAGTCTCTCCTCAGCCGGCACGGTCTCTCCGACCTCTGCGAGACCGCGGCCCTCGCCGCCTCCGAACTCGTCGCCGCGGCCTACCGCTTCACCCCCGACCGGGAGATGATCCTGCGCGTCCGCTGGCAGTTCGAGGCCCTGCGCATCGTGCTGTACGACCAGCATCCAGCCCACCCGTCACCCGTCGCCGCCGAGGAATGCCGCGACCGCCGCAGCCGCAGCATGTGGCTGCTGGCCGCGGCGGTCGACGCGCACGGAGGGGACTGGGGGCTCGCACCGGTCCTCACTCCCGGCGGCGGCACCAAGTCCTGGGCGTTACTCCATCGCTAGGAGTCGACCCCGCCGCGCGAGGTCCCGCGACCGGCCCCCCGCGCCTCAGCGAGGGCTCGAAGCCGTCCCCCGTACCTCCTCCTCCGTCGTCGGCCGCAGCTCACCGTCGAGCAGCAGCCAGCGGGTGATCCCCAGCGACTCCAGGAACGTCACGTCGTGGCTCGCCACGATCAGCGCCCCTTCGTACGCGTCGAGGGCCGCCGTCAGCTTCCGCACCGACGCCATGTCCAGGTTGTTCGTCGGCTCGTCCAGCATCAGCAGCTGCGGAGCCGGCTCCGCGAGGAGCAGCGCCGCGAGCGTCGCCCGGAAGCGCTCCCCGCCCGAGAGGGTGCCGACGGGCTGATCCGCCCGCGCCCCGCGGAACAGAAACCGTGCCAGCCGGGCCCTGATCGCGTTCCCCGTCGCCGTGGGCGCGAGCCGGGCCACGTTCTCCACCACGCTCAGCCCGTCGTCGAGGACGTCGAGCCGCTGCGGCAGGAAGCGGAGCGGCACCCGCGCCTCCGTCTCGCCCGAGAGCGGCTCGACCTCGCCGGCGATCGTCCGCAGCAGGGTCGACTTCCCGGCCCCGTTCCGCCCGACCAGCGCGATCCGCTCCGGACCGCGCAGCTCGAACTCCCCGGCCACCCGGGCCCCGTACCGCAGTTCCAGGTCCCGCAGGAACAGCACCTCGCGGCCCGGCGGCACCGAGGTGCGGGGCAGCTCGACCCGGATCTCGTCGTCGTCCCGTACCGCCTCCACCGCCGCGTCCAGCCGCTCCCGGGCCTCCGAGAGGCGCTCGGCGTGCAGGGTCCGCTGCTTCCCCGCGGTGACCTGCGCCTCGCGCTTGTTCGAGTTCGCCACCAGCTTGGAGGCGACCTTGTTCTCGAAGCTCTTCTGCCCGTACCGCCTGCGGCGGGCCAACTTCATCTGGGTGTCGGACAGTTCCCGCTTCTGACGCTGCACATCGGCCTCGGCGACGCGCACCATCCGCTCCGCCGCCTCCTGTTCGGCGGCGAGCGCGGCCTCGTAGTCGGACCAGGCGCCGCCGTACCACGTGACGGAGCCGTCCCGGAGGTCGGCGATCTGGTCGACGCGCTCGAGCAGTTCCCGGTCGTGGCTGACCACGACCAGCACTCCGGACCAGCTCTCCACCGCCTCGTACAGCCGGGCGCGGGCGTGCAGGTCGAGGTTGTTGGTGGGCTCGTCGAGCAGCAGGACGTCGGGCCGGGCGAGCAGCAGCGCGGCGAGGCGCAGCAGGACGGACTCGCCGCCCGAGATCTCGCCGACGGTCCGGTCGAGACCGACGCCGCCGAGACCGAGCTGGTCGAGGGTGGCGCGGGCCCGCTCCTCCACGTCCCAGTCGTCGGCGAGGGCGGTGAAGTGCTCCTCCGCCGGGTCGCCCGCCTCGATGGCGTGCAGCGCGGTCCGCTTTCCGGCGATGCCGAGGATCTCGTCCACCCTCCGCGAGGTGTCGAGGACGAGGTTCTGCGGGAGGTAGCCGAGCTCGCCGGTGACCCGGACCGAGCCGGAGGCCGGGGTGAGCTCGCCCGCGATGAGCTTCATCAGCGTGGATTTGCCGGAGCCGTTGAGCCCGACGAGCCCGGTGCGGCCGGGGCCGACCGCGAGCCGGAAGTCGTCGAGGACCTCGGTGCCGTCGGGCCAGGAGAAGGAGAGCGAGGTACAGGTGATGAACGTGGGGTGATGCGCCATGGAGGTCTCCCGGATGCGTGGGCGCGAGCGTGATGTGATGCGACGCGTGGAGACACCGGGGCGCGGGCGATCGGTTCGTCAGAACGGCTCGTACGCCGAGGTCGAGAACGGCACACGCGGCACAGAGGGCACGCGCGGCACGGTGTCTCGCAACCTCAGACGAGCAACGTCCTTCTCCGATCAGACGACAACAAGGTCGGGAAGAAGGCTACGCCGGGGCGCGGGAGGGCGGCAAACGAATTTACGGCCGGTCGCGCAGCAGCTCCGCCAGATCCTGCTCCCAGTCCAGGTACTGGTGCTCGCGGCCCGCCGGCACCAGGTGCTGCGAGCGCTCCAGGAAGCGGCGCAGCTCGGAAGTCCGGACGTGGACCATGGCCACTCCCTCGGGGGCGTGGAACTCGACGACCGTGCGGTCGTAGCCGTACGGACGCAGGCGTACGTCTCCGACGCCGGCCGGGCGCTCGACGCCCTGGACGAGCAGCTCACGCGCGAAGGCCCAGGAGACCTCGACGCCCTCCAGGGTCGCCGGGGGAGGGAAGGCCATGCTCACCGCGTACGGGTCGCCTCGGTCGTACCGCAAGGTGGCGGGGACGGTCTCCATCCGCGGAGCGGATGCGACCAGACGGGCCTGGACGGCCTGTTCGATGACAGCGGGCACGACCGGCTCCTTTCACGCGGACTTCGGATCCTGTGCGTCTCCCCGACACCAGGGCACCTGACACCTGACAAGACGAGCGGCGAGGCCGGAACGTGCACTCCGGATTCCGTGAGCTGCGTCACCGGCCCCGAGGCCCGACGGCCCGGAGGATCAGTGCGCGCAAGGGCGTCAGCGTTCTTCCGGGGTGCCCTCGCCGGGTTCCGCGCAGGGGCCGGAGCGGTCGCAGTACGGCTGGATTCCGGATGCTCCGCAGCCGCACAGCGTCACCCGGGTCTCGCGCCGGTCGCCCGCCGCGCCGGTCACGAGCATGTCCCCGCGCACCACGAGCCGGCCGTCGGGGGAGCGGCGGACGGTGGTGGGGGAGTCCGGGTGCTCCACGGCACCGTCGGCCGGGTGGTACTGGAGCGCCCCGGACGGACAGCGGCGGACGACCTCGGCGACCAGACCGGCCTCGGCGGCGTCGGGCCGCACCCACGGGCGCCGGGAGAGGTCGAAGACCTCGGGCAGTCCGTGCACGCACTCGGCCGCGTGCAGACACCGGCGCGGCTCGAACGTGACGGTGATGCCCTCGCCCTCGTACTCCTTGAGCTTCGGCGTCTCCTCGGGCGCCCGCTCGCCCGTACGGTCGGTCATGACACCCAGCCTAGGAAGGCCCGGCGGGGCACGCACCCTGGACGGGAGGCCGCCGGGGGCACTAGCTTCCGGCGCCATGACGTCCATGGGGAAGACGAGACGAATGATGTCGGTGGGGATGATCGGGGCGGCGCTGACGCTGACCCTGGCCGCCCCGGCGCGGGCCGGGGAGACCCCCGCGGCAGCGACCGACAGGAACGCGGCGGGCTGGGAACTGACGCCGACCGGGACCGACGCCCGCTTCCGCGGCCTCGCGCCCGTCGACCGCAGGACCGCCTGGGCCGCCGGCTCCAAGGGCACGGTGCTGCGCACCACCGACGGCGGCCGGAGCTGGCGGGACGTCTCGCCGCCCGGCGCGGGCGAGCTGGAGTTCCGCGACGTGGAGGCCTTCGACGCCCGCCGGGCCGTCGTCCTCGCGATCGGCGAGGGCGAGGCCTCGCGCGTCCTGCGCACCGAGGACGGCGGCGCCACCTGGACCGAGTCCTTCCGGAACACCGACCCGCGTGCCTTCTACGACTGCATGACCTTCTTCGACCGCCGGCACGGACTCGCCATGAGCGACCCCGTGGACGGGAAGTACCGCATCCTCTCCACCCGCGACGGCGGCCGCTCCTGGGAGGTGCTGCCGAACGCCGGGATGCCCGACGCGCTGCCGGGCGAGGCCGGCTTCGCGGCGAGCGGCCAGTGCCTGGTGTCGGCCGGCTCCCGGGACGTCTGGCTGGCGACGGGGGGCGGGGCCACCGCGCGCGTGCTCCACTCCGCCGACCGGGGACTGACCTGGACCGCCACCGTCTCACCGATCCCGGCAGGGGACCCGGCCAGGGGCGTCTTCGGCCTCGCCTTCCGCGACCGGACGCACGGCATCGCCGTCGGCGGCGACTACCGCAAGGACCAGCCGTCGCCGCGGGCCGGCGCCGTCACCGGCGACGGGGGCCGCACCTGGCGCGCCTCCGCCACGCCCCCGCCCGCCTACCGCTCGGGCGTCGCCTGGCTCCCGCACAGCGGGAACGCGGCGCTCGCCGTCGGGCCGACGGGCACCGACCTCACCACCGACGGCGGCCGCACCTGGCGCACGGTCGACACCGGCTCGTACGACACGGTGGACTGCACGGCCGACGGCTCCTGCTGGGCGGCGGGGGAGAAGGGCAGGATCGCCCGGCTGTCCGTCCGCAAGGGAGGGCCCGGCACCGCCTAGGAGGGCAGCGTCTCCCGGTACGCGGCGATCCCGTCGGCCGTCTTGGTCGCGTAGAACTCCGTGATCCGGTACGCGCACACGCCCTCGACGCTGAACGGGTCGGCCGCCGCGATCCTCTCGATCTCCGCGCGGTCGACCCCGGCGGCCAGGATCACTCCGCCGTCGCGCGGGTTCTTCCGCCCCGAGGCGAGGAACACGCCGGCGGCGTACTGCGCGTCCAGCCACTCGATGTGCGCGTCGAGCAGCGCGTCCACCCGCTCGACGGGCGCGGTGTAGGTCAATTCCATTACGAACATGATCGCCAGGCTACCGGGCGCGCTCCGGCGACCGGTCGACCGTAGGGTGACCCGCATCATGACGATCATCGAGATTCCGGCGGGCTGGCCCGCCGACGAGGCCGCCGCCCGGGCGGTCCAGCGGGAACTGAGCGGACGCCTCGTACGCGACGAGGAAGGGCCGGCCGTCGGCGAGGGCCACGTCACGGGGCTCGACGTGGCCTACGACGACGAGCGTGACCTCGTCGCCGCCGCGGCCGTCGTCCTCGACGCACGGACCCTCGAAGTGGTGGAGGAGGCCACGGCGGTCGGCCGGGTCTCGTTCCCGTACGTCCCCGGGCTGCTCGCCTTCCGGGAGATCCCCACGGTCCTCGCCGCCCTCGACCGGCTGAGCGCCGACCCCGGCCTCCTCGTCTGCGACGGCTACGGCCTCGCCCACCCCCGCCGGTTCGGCCTCGCCAGCCACCTGGGGGTCCTCACCGGCCGGCCGTCCGTCGGCGTCGCGAAGAACCCCTTCACCTTCACCTACGAGCAACCCGGCCCCGCGCGCGGCGACTTCGCCCCGCTGCTGGCCGAGGGCGAGGAGGTGGGGCGGGCCCTGCGTACCCAGGCCGGGGTGAAGCCGGTGTTCGTCTCCGTCGGCCACCGCGTCTCCCTCGCCCACGCCTGCGCCCACACCCTCCACCTCAGCCCCCGCTACCGCATCCCCGAGACGACCCGTCACGCGGACTCCCTGTGCCGCCGCGCCCTGAAGGAGGCGCAGGGCGAGGGCTGAGGAACCCGGGCTTCGAGCTGAGTACCCGTGAGTATCTGTACGGATACCGGGACTTGGGCCCGGACGGCAGAGTGAGGCGCATGACGACTCCCCTTTCCGTTCCGTCGCGCTCCGCCGGGCGCGGCCTGAATCTGGTCCTCGGCGGGGCCGCGCTGCTCGCCCTCGCCTGGGCCTGCGCCATGGTGTACGTCCTCGTCTCCTGGGCCCTGGCGTGATCGGGCGGCTGCGGTGCCTGGTGCTCGACTGCCGGGACGGCTGGGAACTCGCCGAGTTCTACCAGCGGTTGATCGGCGGAGAGGTGCGGAGCTCCGACGCCCGGTGGGCCGTCGGCGAGGGTTCCGCCGTCCTGCACGGGGGCGAGGGCGCGCCGGTGCTCGCCTTCCAGAGCGTGGCCGATCACCGGCCGCCGGTCTGGGGCGCTCCCGAGCAGCAGTTCCATCTCGATGTGCACGTCGAGGACTTGGCCCCCGCCCACGAGGCCGTGCTCGCCCTCGGAGCCGTACCGCTCGACGACGGGGAGGGCGATCCGGCCTGCCGGGTCTACGCCGACCCGGCAGGTCACCCCTTCCGTCTCGTACGGCCCTAGGCCGCGTCCCGCGGATCAGCCCGGGCTCGCCGCCGCCGTGTTCCGGTCAGCTCCGGTGGGCGACCCGGAAGCGGAGGCCCGCCTCCGTGAGCCGGGCGATGAGCGCGTCGCCCATCGCCGCCGCCGTCGTCACCTGGCCCGCCGTCTTCGGCAGCGCGTCGAAGGCGAGGCACAGCGCCGACTCGGCGAGCATCTTGGCCGTCTCGTCGTACCCCGGATCGCCGCCCGAGACCTCGGTGAAGACCCGTCGCCCGCCGCCCTCGCCGACGAAACGGACGGAGAACCAGCTGCGGGCGCGCCGCTCGGCGGACGGGCCCTCGCCTGCCTGGTAACGCCCCATCAGCCAGTCCCGTACCGGCGGAAGTTGGGCCGCCAGCGCGCTCGCGCCGACCACCGCGGCGCCCCCGAGGGCCATCGGCAGGGTCTTCACGGAGGCGTAGTGCCGGTAGCGGAAGTCCGGGCCGTAGCGCTCCATGGCCGCGGCCGAGCGGGCGACCACCTGCGGGTCGAGCGTGGGCAGCGGCAGCGCCCAGGTGCCGGTCTCCCGGCTGAATCGCGGCCCGCCGAGCGGCGCGCGGGCCCGGCGGCCCACCAGGCGCGGTTCGTGCAGCCGCCGTTCGTGCGCGGCCCGCAGGATCTGCCGGCCGCGGCCGAAGGCGGTCAGCGCGGAGGCGAAGGTGCCGCCGGAGAACTGGGCCCCGGCCCGGACGAAGCCGTCCACCCGCAGCGGCACGCCCTCCGGGAGCTGCCGCACGGTGAAGTACGCGCCCAGGTCGTGCGGGACGGAGTCGAAGCCGCAGGCGTGCACGATCCGGGCACCGGTCTCCCGGGCCCGCGCGTCGTGGCGTACGTACGTCAGGTCGACGAACTCGGCTTCGCCGGTGAGGTCCAGATAGTCCGTGCCGGCCTCCGCGCAGGCGGCGACGAGCCCGTCGCCGTACCAGACGTACGGGCCGACGGTGGTGGCCACCACCCGGGCGGACTCCGCGAGTTCGCCCAGCGAGCCGGGGTCGGCGGCGTCGGCGACGACCAGCGGCAGCTCGGCGCAGTGCGGCCACCGGGCGGCGAGCCGCTCGCGCAGGGCCGTGAGCCCCGCCCGGTTGCGTCCGGCGAGCGCCCAGCGGCACCCGGCCGGGGCGTGTGCTGCCAGGTACTCGGCGGTGAGCGTGCCGACGAATCCGGTCGCCCCGAACAGCACCACGTCGTACGGCCTGACCTCGTCGGTCGCCCGGGCCGATGCCCCGGCAGCCGTCTCCGCGCCCGCCGCCCCGACCCCGTCGGTCGCCGTCGCCTCCGCGCCCGGCGCCCCGGCCCCGGCGGTCGCCGCCCGTGCCTCCTCGGCCGGGGGCTCCGCCCCGGTCCCGTCGCCCACGCCCGCCCCTGTGTCCATCCAGCCCCTCTTTTCGGCCGTGCCGCGCCGCCGCGCGCGGCTGTCGTCGTCGGCGGAGGATAGCGGGTCCCGGCTCGTGTTCCAGCCCCACCCCGCCTCCGGTAATTTCCAAGCGCTTGCTCGGCCGGGGGGCTTGTGCCGAGTGGAACACGTTCCTAGCATCTCCGGTGTTACATCATTGGTGTCACACATGTCTGGGGGCTCGATGAGCACGCAGCACAACGCCGGGAACGGCCCGCTCACCGGGGTCCGCGTGGTCGAACTCGCCGGCATCGGCCCCGGGCCCTTCGCCGCCATGCTCCTCGCCGACCTCGGCGCCGACGTGGTCCGGGTCGACCGCCCCGGCGGCCCCGGCCTCGGCATCGACCCCGCCCGTGACCTCACCAACCGCAACAAGCGCTCCGTCCTCGTCGACCTCAAGGACGAGCGGGGCCCCGGGACCGTCCTCGACCTGGTCGAGAAGGCCGACATCCTCGTCGAGGGCTACCGCCCCGGCGTCGCCGAACGCCTCGGCGTCGGCCCCGACGCCTGCCTCGCCCGCAATCCGCGCCTCGTCTACGGACGGATGACCGGCTGGGGCCAGGACGGGCCGCTCGCCGCGACCGCCGGCCACGACATCGGCTACATCGCGATCACCGGCGCGCTCGGCATGATCGGCCCCGACCCGGACGGCCCGCCCACCGTCCCCGCCAACCTCGTCGGCGACTACGCGGGCGGCTCCCTCTACCTCGTCATCGGCGTCCTCGCCGCACTCCAGCACGCCCGCGCCCACGGCGAGGGCCAGGTCGTCGACGCGGCGATCGTCGACGGCACCGCCCACCTCACCACCATGATCCACGGCATGCTCGCGGCCGGCGGCTGGCAGGACCGCCGGGGCGTCAACCTGCTCGACGGCGGCTGCCCGTTCTACGGGGTGTACGAGACCGCCGACGGCGGGCACATGGCGGTCGGCGCCCTGGAGGAACAGTTCTACGCGGAGTTCACGCGCCTCCTCGGCATCGAGGAGGCCGCCCCCGCCCGCCGCGACTTCGGGCGCTGGCCGGAGCTCCGCAAGGCCGTCGCCGACCGCTTCCGCAGCCGCACCCGCGAGGAGTGGACCTCCGTCTTCGAGGGCACCGACGCCTGCGTCGCACCGGTCCTCTCCCTCCGCGAGGCACCGGCCCACCCGCACCTCGCGGCCCGCGCCACCTTCACCGAGCGGGACGGCATCGCCCAGCCCGCCCCCGCGCCCCGCTTCTCCGCCACCCCCGGCACGCTCCGTACGGGCCCCGCCCTGCCCGGCGCCGACACCGCGGAGGTCGCCCGCGACTGGGCCGTACCCGCGCTCGACAGCCCGCACCAGACCCAGGAGACCGACGCATGAAGCGCACCCTGTACACCGCCGACCACGAGGCCTTCCGGGCCACCGTCCGCACCTTCCTGGAGAAGGAGGTGCTGCCCCACTACGCGCAGTGGGAGAAGGACGGCATCGTCTCCCGCGAGGCGTGGCTCGCCGCGGGCCGGCAGGGACTGCTCGGCCTCGCCGTCGACGAGGAGTACGGGGGCGGCGGCAACCCCGACTTCCGCTACGGAGCCGTGCTCGCCGAGGAGTTCACCCGGGCCGGCGCCCCCGGGCTCGCCATCGGACTGCACAACGACATCATCGGCCCGTACCTCACCTCGCTCGGCACCGAGGAGCAGAAGCGCCGCTGGCTGCCCGGCTTCTGCTCCGGCGAGATCGTCACCGCGATCGCCATGACGGAACCCGGCGCGGGCTCCGACCTCCAGGGCATCCGCACCACCGCCGAGGACCACGGCGACCACTGGATCCTCAACGGCTCCAAGACCTTCATCTCCAACGGCATCCTCGCCGACCTGGTGGTCGTCGTCGCCCGCACCACCCCCGAAGGCGGCGCGCACGGCCTCTCCCTGCTCGTCGTCGAGCGCGGCGCCGAGGGCTTCGAGCGCGGCCGCAACCTCGACAAGATCGGCCAGAAGTCCCAGGACACCGCCGAACTGTTCTTCCACGACGTCCGCGTCCCCAAGGAGAACCTCCTCGGCGAGCTCAACGGCGCCTTCGTGCACCTCATGACCAACCTCGCGCAGGAACGCCTCGCCATCGCCGTCGCGGGCATCGCGGGCGCCGAGCACCTCCTGGAACTCACCACCCGGTACGTCAAGGAGCGCGAGGCCTTCGGCCGGCCGCTCGCCCGGCTACAGCACATCCGCTTCGAGATCGCGGAGATGGCCACCGAGTGCGCCGTCACCCGGACCTTCGTCGACCGCTGCATCGAGGAGCACTGCGATCAGGACGGGGCGGGTCTCGACGCCGTACACGCCTCCATGGCCAAGTGGTGGGCGACCGAGCTGCAGAAGCGGGTCGCCGACCGCTGCCTGCAACTGCACGGCGGATACGGCTACATGAGCGAATTCCCGGTCGCCCGCGCCTACACCGACGGCCGGATCCAGACCATCTACGGCGGAACCACCGAGATCATGAAGGAGATCATCGGCCGTTCCCTCCTCGGCTGACGTCCTCCCCTCCTGATCGACCACCCTCATCGCGAAAGGCTTTCCGTGAGCACCGAAGCGTACGTGTACGACGCGATCCGCACCCCGCGCGGACGCGGCAAGGCCAACGGCTCCCTGCACGGCACCAAGCCGATCGACCTGGTCGTCGGCCTCATCCGGGAGATCCAGACCCGCAACCCCGGCCTCGACCCGGCCACCATCGACGACATCGTCCTCGGCGTCGTCGGCCCCGTCGGCGACCAGGGCTCCGACATCGCCCGGATCGCGGCCATCGCCGCCGGACTCCCCGACACCGTCGCCGGCGTCCAGGAGAACCGCTTCTGCGCCTCCGGCCTCGAAGCGGTCAACATGGCCGCGATGAAGGTCCGCTCCGGCTGGGAGGACCTCGTCCTCGCCGGCGGCGTCGAATCCATGTCCCGGGTGCCGATGGCCTCCGACGGCGGCGCCTGGTTCGCCGACCCGATGACCAACCTCGACACCAACTTCGTCCCCCAGGGCATCGGCGCCGACCTCATCGCCACCATCGAGGGCTTCACCCGCCGCGACGTCGACGAGTACGCCGCGCTGTCCCAGGAGCGCGCCGCGGCCGCCGTCAAGGACGGCCGCTTCGACCGGTCCATCGTCCCCGTGAAGGACCGCGCGGGACTGACCGTCCTCGACCACGACGAGTTCCTGCGCCCCGGCACCACCGCCGACTCCCTCGCCCGGCTCAAGCCCTCCTTCGCCGACATCGGCGAGCTCGGCGGCTTCGACGCGGTCGCCCTGCAGAAGTACCACTGGATCGAGGAGATCGACCACGTCCACCACGCCGGCAACTCCTCCGGCATCGTCGACGGCGCCTCCCTCGTCGCCATCGGCTCGAAGGAGGCCGGCGAGCGCAACGGCCTCGCCCCCCGCGCGCGGATCGTCTCGGCCGCCGTCTCCGGCTCCGAGCCGACCATCATGCTGACCGGCCCCGCGCCGGCCGCCCGCAAAGCCCTCGCCAAGGCCGGCCTGACCATCGACGACATGGACCTCGTCGAGATCAACGAGGCCTTCGCGGCCGTCGTCCTGCGGTTCGTCAAGGACATGGGGATCACCCTGGACAAGGTCAACGTCAACGGCGGCGCCATCGCGCTCGGCCACCCGCTCGGCGCCACCGGCGCGATGATCCTCGGCACCCTCGTCGACGAGCTGGAGCGGCAGGACAAGCGCTACGGCCTGGCCACCCTCTGCGTCGGCGGCGGCATGGGCATCGCCACCGTCGTCGAGCGCGTCTGACCGTCCCGTCCGAACCCCTCTTCACGGATCCACGGAGAAGCAGAGACATGAGCGAGAGCACCACCATCCGCTGGGAGCAGGACGCGACCGGGATCGTCACCCTCGTCCTCGACGACCCGAACCAGTCCGCCAACACCATGAACCAGGCCTTCCGGGCCTCGATCATCGCCATCGCCGACCGGGTCGAGGCCGAGAAGGACTCCATCCGCGGCATCATCTACACCTCCGCGAAGAAGACCTTCTTCGCCGGCGGCGACCTCAAGGACATGGTCAAGGCGGGCCCCGAGCACGCCCAGGACATCTTCGAAGGCGCCCTGGAGATGAAGCGCGCGCTGCGCCGCATCGAGACCCTCGGCAAGCCCGTCGTCGCCGCCATCAACGGCGCCGCGCTCGGCGGCGGCTACGAGATCGCCCTCGCCTCCCACCACCGCGTCGCCCTCGACGCCCCCGGCTCCAAGATCGGCCTGCCCGAGGTCACCCTCGGCCTGCTGCCGGGCGGCGGCGGCGTCACCCGCACCGTCCGCCTCATGGGCATCACCGACGCGCTGCTCAAGGTGCTGCTCCAGGGCACCCAGTACGCCCCGAGGCGCGCCCTCGACAACGGCCTCGTGCACGAGATCGCCGCCACCCCCGAGGAGATGATGGCCAAGGCCATCGCCTTCATCGACACCCACCCCGAGTCCCACCAGCCCTGGGACGTCCCCGGCCACCGGATCCCCGGCGGCACCCCGTCGAACCCCAAGTTCGCCGCCAACCTGCCGGCCTTCCCGGCCAACCTGCGCAAGCAGCTGAACGGCGCGCCCTACCCGGCGCCGCGCGCCATCATGGCCGCCGCCGTCGAGGGCTCCCAGGTCGACTTCGAGACCGCGCTCACCATCGAGAGCCGCTACTTCACCGAGCTGGTCATCGGGCAGACGGCGAAGAACATGATCCAGGCGTTCTTCTTCGACCTCCAGGCCGTCAACTCCGGCGCCAGCCGCCCGAATGGCATCGAGCCCCGGCCGGTCCGCAAGGTGGCCGTCCTCGGCGCGGGCATGATGGGCGCCGGAATCGCGTACTCCTGCGCCCGCGCCGGCATCGAGGTCGTCCTCAAGGACGTCTCCGCCGAGTCCGCCGCCAAGGGCAAGGCCTACTCCGAGGCGCTCTGCGCCAAGGCGGTCAAGCGCGGCCGTACGACCCAGGAGAAGGCCGACGCCCTCCTCGCCCGGATCACCCCGACCGTGGAGGTCCGCGACCTGGCGGGCTGCGACGCCGTGATCGAGGCGGTCTTCGAGGACACCGCGCTGAAGCACAAGGTGTTCCAGGAGATCCAGGCGGTCGTGGCGCCCGACGCGCTGCTCTGCTCCAACACCTCGACCCTGCCGATCTCCGTGCTCGCCGAGGGCGTGGAGCGGCAGAGCGACTTCATCGGCCTGCACTTCTTCTCGCCGGTCGACAAGATGCCGCTCGTCGAGATCATCAAGGGCGAGCGGACGGGCGACGAGGCGCTCGCCCGCGCCTTCGACCTCGTCCGGCAGATCAACAAGACGCCGATCGTCGTCAACGACTCGCGCGGCTTCTTCACCTCCCGGGTGATCGGCCACTTCATCAACGAGGGCGTCGCCATGGTCGGCGAGGGCATCGAGCCCGCGTCGGTCGAGCAGGCGGCGGCGCAGGCCGGCTACCCCGCCAAGGTCCTCTCCCTGATGGACGAGCTGACCCTCACCCTCCCGCGCAAGATCCGCAACGAGACGAAGCGGGCGATCGAGGAGGCCGGCGGGACCTGGACCGCGCACCCGGGCGAGGCCGTCATCGACCGGATGGTCGACGAGTTCGGCCGGACCGGCCGCAGCGGCGGCGCGGGCTTCTACACCTACGGGGAGGACGGCAAGCGCGGAAAGCTCTGGACCGGCCTGCGCGAGCACTTCACGAAGCCCGGGTACGAGATCCCCTTCCGCGACATGCAGGAGCGGATGCTCTTCGCCGAGGCCCTGGACACCGTCCGGCTCCTGGAGGAGGGCGTCCTGACCTCGGTCGCCGACGCCAACATCGGCTCCATCATGGGCATCGGCTTCCCGGCCTGGACGGGCGGCATCCTCCAGTACATCAACGGCTACGAGGGCGGGCTCCCCGGCTTCGTCGCCCGCGCGCGCGAGCTGGCGGAGACCTACGGCGAGCGGTTCACCCCGCCCGCGCTCCTGCTGGAGAAGGCGGAGCGGGGCGAGGTCTTCACGGACGCCTGAGCGGTACGGACCTTCCGGCGGGCGGTGCTCACGGTCGCCGGAAGGCCGTCCTCAGCTCCTCGCTCAGCGACCGCTGGAACGCGGTGAGCAGGGCCTGGACCACCATCGGCTGCATGTGCGCCGAGAGCGACCGCATCGCGCTCAGGTGGTCCGGGTCCTCCCCGCTCTCCCGGTACGGGCCCCACACCTCGTCCCGGAACAGCCGGGACAGCTCCTGGGCGGCGGAGCGCGCGTGCTCCAGGAGGACCGTGCGGGAGGCGAGGATCGTCTCGTGCTCGATGGGGACGTCGAGCAGCTCGACACCGAGCCGCAGCAGCGCGCCGTCGAGCCGGAAGGTGTCGTCCTCGGCGGTCCGGTCGAGGACCCCCATCGCGGCCAGCCGGTCCACGTCCCGCTCAGTGAGCTCCCGCCCGGCCCGGCGCTCCAGCTCGCGCCGGGTGATGGACTCGGCGGACTCGGGCGCCCACGAGGCCACCAGGGCCCGGTGGATCGCCAGGTCCTGCGCGCTGAGGTCGGGCGGCAGCTGCTCCAGGTACCGCTCGATCGCGGCCAGCGTCATGCCCTGCCGCTGGAGCTCCTCGATGAGCGCGAGCCGCGACAGGTGGTCCTGCCCGTAGTGCCCGACCCGCCGCGCCCCGATGACCGGCGGCGGAAGCAGCCCCCGGGTCCCGTAGAACCGCACGGTCCGCACCGTGACCCCGGCCCGCGCGGCCAGCTCGTCGACGGTGTACACGGCCCCCTGAGCCTCGCTCGCCTGCTCCATGGTGGAACAGTATTGCTGTCGCACCGCCTGTGTAAAAGAGCGCCGCGACTGTCAGTGGCAGGTCGTAGCGTGATCGTCATGAACGCCGATCAGGTCCGGGGGACGCGACCGCGGGTCGAGCCGCCAGCCGGCCGGGGGCTAGAGTCTTCGCCTGTTCGCACCGGGGGATCGGGACAGAGGGGGAGTGGGATGTACACGCAACTCAGGGAGACGGCCGACGAATTGGCCGGTGTTCTGTGGCGGGAGCACACCGTCTACCGGGAGCGGGGTGGTGGTGTGGTGATCCGGGGCGAGCACGTACGGCGCTGGATAAGCCTCGGCCCCACCGGCGGCAAGGACCGGGCGCTGCTGCGCGCGGGGCGGCTGCTCGACGGGGGGACGACCGCCCCCGCCCGTACCGAGGTGGTGGTCGATCTGACGGCCGGGACCGCGGAGCTCGCGGCGGTCTGCCGCCGGCTGCTCGCCGAGGTCGCCGCGGCCGCCGAGCCCGCGCCCGTGCCCGCCGGGGCGCCCCGCAGGCGAAAGCCGGCCCGGGCGGCGCGTGCCGCCCGGGCCGGCAGGCCCCGCAGGGAGCGGCACACGAGTCTGGGTTCCTTCGTCGTGCTGCTCTGTGTCACCGGGGTTCTCGGTGCCTGGCTCTACAGCCTGTTCGGCGGCGGATACGGGTACTGACACCCCGCGTCCGCCGCCCGCCGGTCAGCTCAGAAGCCGGTGACCGGGTAGTGGTCGGAGAGGTTGGTGTAGGTGTAGCTCTTGCCCCAGCTGGAGACGGTCCACGGGGCGCTCTTCTCCAGGACCACGTTGTTGGTCCAGTTGGCGGGGCGGGCGTTCCCGGCGCGGTAGAGGACGTAATCGAGGTCCTCGCGCGGGTCGTCCGGGTAGCGCTCGGAGGCGATCGAGTTCAGCTCGGTGTCGAAGGAGTACGGGTGGCCGGTGCGCGCGTCGGCCGCCGCCAGACCGGCGTCGGCGAGCATGGTGCCGTACTCGGGCGTGCGCGAGTCGACGTTCATGTCGCCGGCGACGATCACCTGCTCGCCCGCCGGGATGTTCTTGGCGTCGAGGAAGGCGTCGATCGCCTTGAACTGGCGGCTCCGCATCTGCACCGCCTCGCCCGCCGAGCAGCCCGGGTCGGTGGACTGGGCGTGGGTGCCGAGGACGTGCACCTTGCTGCCGTTCACGTTGAGCACGACGTAGGCGAAGCCCTTGTTGGACCACCAGTCGGCGCCGCACGCGTCCTTGTAGACGTACTGCTCCTTGCGGACGATCGGCCACTTGCTGAGGATCGTCACGCCGCCGTCCTCGGGGGTGGTCGAGGAGTAGGACCCGCCGGTGGCGTCCCAGCCGCCGGTGCCGCGGCCCACGACGGGGGTCTGGTAGGGGTACTGGCCGGCGGAGTTCGCCTTGAGGGCGTCCGACGCGGAGTTGTCGAAGGCCTCCTGGAGGACCACGACGTCCTGGCCCTGGTAGAAGGGGGCGGTGGGGATCGCCTTGGCCCGGTGGTCCTGGCCCCAGTTCGGGTAGAGCGTCTTCGAGAACAGGAACGTGTTGTACGTGAGCACCTTGAGCCGCGGGGCCTCGGCGGCGGCCGCGGCGGGGGCGGCGGTCGCGCCCTGCGCGGTCACGGCCAGGGTGGCGGCGGCAAGCGCGAGGGCCAGGGCGGCGCCGGGGGCGCGGCGGAGCGACGCGACGAGCGACAAGGGAACTCCCATGAGGATGTGGGGGGTTGAGCTGGCGCCGCACATACAATCAGTCGGGGTTACCTTCCGGTAGCCTCTGGGTGCCGGGAATCTTGCGCGGCTCGCACGAACGCGCCAACTCTCGTCCCGCAGTCCGATTTGCACCCTTTTGAACCAGGTAGAATGCGCCCATGACCCTCGCGAACTCGCAGATCTTCAAGACGGACCTCGGTCCGCTCAACCCCGTCTGGGCAGAGCTCATCCTCGGCCTGGTCGTGTTCGGACTCACCTTCCTCATCCTGGCGAAGGGCATCCTGCCGAAGATCCGGCGCACCCTCGCCGAGCGCGAGGACAAGATCGACGGCGGCACCGAGCGCGCCGACGACCTGCGTGCCGAGGCCACCCAGATCCGTGAGCAGTACGAGGCCGAGCTGGCCGAGGCCCGCCACGAGGCCGCCCGTATCCGCTCCAAGGCCATCGAGGAGGGCTCGGCCGCCATCGCCGCCGCCCGCGCCGAGGGCACCGCCGAGCGCGAGGCCATCATCGCCGCCGGCACCGAGAAGATCGCGACCGAGCGCGCCGCCGCCGAGCGCGAGCTCAACGCGGACGTCGAGGCCTGGGCGCACGCCCTCGCCGCCCGCATCGTCGGCGAGCCGGTCGGCGCCGACCGCGCCTGATCCCGTACTCCCCGGAAGGGGCCGTCACCAGGGGCCGCAAGCGCCCGGGTGACGGCCCCTTCGTCGTGGGTGCAGCCTGGAGGGTGAGGAGAAGCCCATGGAACACAGCCCGTCCGCCGGCCGGGGCACGGTCGGCAGCCCGGTCGCGAGCCCGCGCGACACCTCGGCCGGCGACCCCGCGCCGCCACCGGTCGGCGGGGTGCTGTGGACCGTCGCCGGTGACCTCCGGGCCGTCCTCATGCTGCCCGCCGCCCTGACGATGCAGGTCGCCCACCCCGCGATCGGCGCGGGCGTGGACGCCCACTCGGTCTTCCGCACCGACCCCTGGGGCCGGGGCGAGCGCTCGCTGCGCTCGGTCCAGCTGTGGATCTACGGAGGCGAGGACGCCGCGCGGGAGGGGCGCCGCCTGCGGAAGCTGCACCGCGACATCCAGGGCACCGACGCCCACGGACGCCGATACCACGCCCTCACCCCCGCCTACTACTCCTGGGTGCACGCGACCGGCTTCCCGGTCTACACCTGGGGCCTACGGCTGCTCGCCCGGCCGCTCACCGAGGCGCAGGAGCGGCAGCTGTACGCGGAGTGGCTCCAGGTCGGCCGGATCCTCGGCATCCATGACCGGGACATGCCGCAGACGATCGAGGAGTTCTGGCCGTACTACCGCAAGGTCCTCGCCGAGGAGCTGGAGGCGACCGTCGTCGTCCGGGAGCTGCTCGACCCCGACCAGCCGGTGCCCGCTCCCGACCGGGGTCCGCTGCCGCTCCGGCTCGCCCTGCGGGTGCTGTGGCCCGTCCTGCGCCGCCCGTTCCTGCGGCTGCGGGCCTTCCTCACCGTGGGCCTGATGCCGCCGGACGCCCGGGAGGCCATCGGTCTGGAGTGGACGGACGCGCAGGACCGGACCCTGCGCCGCTGGGCACGCGTGATCCGGCTGGTGGTTCCCGCCCTGCCGGAGCGGCTGCGCTATCTGCCGCTCGCCCGGAAGGCCCGCGAGGCCGCCCGCCGCGCGAAGCGCTGACGGACGGCCCCGCCGGCCCCGTACGGACGTCCCGTACGGGGCCGGGTCGTCGTACGGGTCAGTGGGCGTCGTGCCGGTGCGCGCCAGGCCGGTCCGTCTCGTGGACCGTGTTCGTCGCCGCGATCTTCTTCCACGACTTCGGCTGCACCGGCTTCGACCGCTCGGCCGCCCTCGGCGCCGCGGCACGCGCGGCCGGACCGGCCTGGGCAGCCGTCGACGCGGCCGGGGCCGCCGTCGACGCCGCCGGCTTCGACGGCTCGTAGAGCCAGGTGTCGAAGAGCCCGGCCAGCGGCTTGCCCGACACCTGCTCCGCGTACCGCACGAAGTCGGCGACCCGGGCGTTGCCGTACGCGAAGCGCTGCGGCCAGCCCTTCAGGATCGCGAAGAAGTCCTCGTCGCCGATCTCGTTGCGCAGGGCCTGGAGGGCCAGCGCGCCCCGGTCGTAGACGGCGATGTGGAACTGGTTCTCCGCGCCCGGGTCGCCCGGCTTCACCGTCCAGAACGGGTCATCGGCCGACCGCGTGGCGTACACGTAGTCCGCCAGCTCCTGGGCCGTGCCCTCGCCCTCCTTCTCCGACCACAGCCACTGGCTGTAGCGGGCGAAGCCCTCGTTGACCCAGATGTCCTTCCAGTCCCGGACGGAGACGCTGTCGCCGTACCACTGGTGGGCCAGCTCGTGGACGACGACCGACGCGTTCGCGCCGTTCGCGAACTGCCGCGGGCTGTAGAACGGGCGGGTCTGCGTCTCCAGGGCGAAGCCACTGGTCACGTTCGGCACGTAGCCGCCGAGGGAGTTGAAGGGGTACGGCCCGAAGACCGATTCCAGCCACTCCGCGACCTCGGTCGTCCGCTCCACGGAGGCGCGCGCGGCGCCGGCGTTGTCGCCCAGGTCCTTGCTGTACGCGTTGATGACCGGCAGTCCGTTCGCCGTCCGGTCCGTGGTGATGTCGAACTTGCCGACGGCGAGGGTGGCCAGATAGGTCGCCTGCGGCTTGTTGGAACGCCAGTTGAAGCGGGTCCAGCCCAGGCGCGAGGACTGCGACTGCAGGACGCCGTTGCTGATGGCCTGGGTGCCGTCCGGCACCGAGACCGAGACGTCGAAGGTGGCCTTGTCGAGCGGGTGGTCGTTGGACGGGAACCACCAGGCGGCCGAGTCCGGCTCCTGCGCGGCGACCCCGCCGTCCGGGGTGCGGGCCCAGGCCGTCCAGCCGTCGATCTTCACCTCGGAGGGCTTGCCCGCGTAGCGGACGACGATCGAGACCGCCTTGTTCTTCTCCAGGGGGGTGGCGGGGGTGACCTCCAGCTCATGGGCGCCCGAGGTGGCGAACTTCGCGAGCCGGCCGTTCACCCGGACCTCGCTGACGGCCAGGCCGATGTCGAGGTTGAAGCGGGAGAGGTTCTGCTTGGTGGTGGCGACGATCGTCGCCGTGCCCTCCAGGAGGTCGGTGGCGGGCTGGTACTTCAGCCGCAGGTCGTAGTGGGAGACGTCGTAGCCGCCGTTGCCACTGGTGGGGTAGTAGGAGTCGCCGATGCCCGGGGCCCCGGGGACGAAGTCGGCCGCCGATGCCGGGATCGCCAGCAGCAGGGAGGCCGCGAGGGCGCTCGGAACGATGATTCTGCGGTGCACGGGTGCTCCAAAGTCATAAGAAACGTAAGACGCGCGGGTGGTCGTCGGTCCTTAGTCCGGACACTATTCAGTCCCCCGACGCACCGTCACGTCCAGAGGACCCCCTGTCACACGATCGCCATTCGGCCGACATGAACCCCTCCGTCTAGGGGATGGCCCTGAATCACCCCTGATTGCCTCCTGCACTCTTTTGCACGGGAGTTGACTTGGGTACGTTCCCGCCCATGCCGATGCGAATGCGGAGAACCCGCGGAGCCCGACTGCCGTACGGAACCCTCGTGGCCGCGGCCACGGCCGCCCTGCTCGCGACCCTGGTCACGCCCGCAGGCGCGCGGCCGGACCCGACGGCCGTGCCCGCCGTGGCCCAGGCGACCGCAGGGCTCCCGGTGCGGGAGTCCCGGCCCGTCCACTCGTACGCCGACGCCATCCGCGAGTCCGTATGGGTCGACACCGGCCTCGACGGCGACGGCGACGGGCGTACGGACCGGGTCGCCGTCGACATCGTCCGCCCCCGGGAGACCGCGGCGGCCGGCCGGAAGATCCCGGTCATCATGGACGCGAGCCCCTACTACGCCTGCTGCGGACGGGGCAACGAGAGCCAGAAGAAGACCTACGACGCCGACGGGAACCCCGTCCAGTTCCCCCTGTTCTACGACAACTTCTTCGTCCCCCGCGGCTATGCCTTCGTCGCCGTCGACCTCGCCGGCACCAACCGCTCCGACGGCTGCGACGACGTCGGCGGACGCTCCGACATCCGGTCGGCCAAGGCCGTCGTCGACTGGCTGAACGGCCGCGCCCGCGGCTACACCTCCCGTACCGGCGACGCCCGCGCCCGGGCCACCACCTGGTCCACCGGGAACGTCGGCATGATCGGCAAGAGCTGGGACGGCACCGTCGCCAACGGCGTCGCCGCCACCGGCGTCGAAGGGCTGAAAACGATCGTCCCGATCGGCGCCATCTCCTCCTGGTACGACTACTTCCACTCCCAGGGCGCCCCCCTCTACAACGCCAACCCGAGCTGGCTCTCCGAGTACGTCAACAGCCCCGAGGCGCAGGCCCGCTGCGGCGCCGTCCAGCAGCGCATCACCGCGGGAACGCCCTACAGCGGCGACCGGACGCCGGCCTGGGCCGAGCGTGACTACGTGCGGAACGCGGGCAAGGTCAAGGCCAGCGTCTTCGTCGTGCACGGACAGCAGGACCTCAACGTGCGCGCCAACCACTTCGGCCAGTGGTGGGACGCGCTCGGCGCCCAGGGCGTCGAGCGGAAGATCTGGCTCTCCCAGACCGGCCACGTCGACCCCTTCGACTTCCGCCGGGCCGACTGGGTCCACACCCTGCACCGCTGGTTCGACCACTACCTCCTCGGCTACGACAACGGCATCGACCGCGAGCCGATGGCCGACATCGAGCGCGCCCCCGACCGCTGGACCACCGACCGCCAGTGGCCGCCGCGCGCCACCGCGACCACCACCCTGCGCCCCGCACCCGGCGCGGCGGCCGGCCCCGGTGTGCTCGGCCGCGTCCCCGCGGCCCCCGGCTCCACCGCGACCTTCACCGACGACCCGGCCCTCGGCGAACTCGACTGGGCCGCCCGGATCGACGGCGCGACCCCCGAGAAGGCCGGGTTCGTCACCCGCCCCCTCTCCCGTGAGCTGCGGCTCTCCGGCTCCTCCAAGGTCACGGTCACCGCCACCCCGACCACCGCCACCGCCCACCTCTCCGCCGTCCTGGTCGACCTCGGACCCGACACGATCCGCGACTACGGCGCCGCCGGCGAAGGCATCACCACCCTCGCCGACCGCACCTGCTGGGGCGCGAGCACGCCCGGTGACAGCGCCTGCTTCAAGGAGACCGCGGCCCGCACGGCCGACGTCGGGTACACGGTCGTCAGCCGGGGCTGGGCCGACCTCGGGACCTGGGCCGACCCGGCGGAGGAGCGCCCGCTGACCCCCGGCAGGGCGTACACGATGACCCTCGACCTCGCCGCCGCCGACCACGTCGTCCCGGCCGGTCACCGGCTCGCCCTGATCGTCGCCGGTACCGACAAGGACCTGCTCGACCCTCCGTCCACCACCCCGACCCTCACCCTCGACCTCACCCGCACCTGGGCGAAGCTGCCGCTGGTCGGCGGCGCCGCGGCCTTCGGCCGGGCGACCTCCGGGGCGTACCCGGCCGTGCCGTCGCCCGCCCGCACCACCGCGCCGTCCCTGAGCGGAGCCGTACCGCCGGTCGCGGTCAGCGGTCCGCGCGTCCCCGGAGCAGGAGCCGCCCGATGATCCCCCGTACCGTGCGCCGGAGTTCACGCCGCACCCTCGGCCTGGTGGCCGGCGCGGCGGCGCTCGCCCTGCCGCTCGTCACCGTCCCCGCCGGGCCGGCGGACAGCGCGACGGTGAAACCGCTGCCGCGCACCGGGTTCGAGGCGTCCGGCGGCGCCCGGTGGACGAGCGAGGCCGAGGAGCGGGACTTCCTGGCCGCGGTCGACCGGGCGAGCGCCCGGGTGTCGCTGCGGGTCATCGGCACCACCGCGCAGGGCCGGCCGCTGCGGCTCGCCACCCTCGGCACGGGCCGCACCACGGTGCTGCTCGTCTGCAGCCAGCACGGCGACGAGCCGGCCGGACGCGAGGCCTGCCTGAGTACGGTGCGGGACCTCGCCTACGCCAAGGACCGGGAGACCCGGAACCTCCTCGCCCGGACGACCCTGCTCGTCGTCCCCACCGCCAACCCCGACGGCCGGGAGGCCGACACCCGGGGCAACGCCGACGGGGTCGACATCAACCGGGACCACATCGCCCTGCGGACCGCCGAGGCGCGTGCGGTCGCCGCCGTCATCCGCGACCGGCGGCCCGAACTCGTCTACGACCTGCACGAGTACGGGGCCACCCCCCGGTACTACGACAAGGACCTGCTCGCCCTCTGGCCGCGCAGCCTGGACACCGACGCGCACGTCCACGACGAGTCCGAGAAGCTCTCCGAGCGGTACGTCAGACCCGCCGCCGGACTCGCCGGGTACAGCACCGGCATCTACGGCATCTGGACGGACCCGCTCACCGGCAAGCCGCTCAAGCAGGTCGCGGGCGACGGCCAGGAGCGCATCCTGCGCAACACGGCCGGCATCAAGCACTCCGTGGGGCTCCTCGTCGAGACCCGGGTGGACGCGCTCGACGAGGCCGAACAGAACGACCCGGCCCGCAACCACCGGCGCCGGGTCGCCACCCAGCACGCCGCGCTGGCAGGGGCGTTCGCCTATGTGGAGGAGCGGCGCGGCCCGCTCACGGCGGCCACCGCCGCCGCCCGGCGCGCCGGGTACGCCGACCGGGGACCGGTCTTCCTCGGCGGCGCCGACAACGACCCGCCGGAGCCCGCGGAGATCCTCGCCGACCCGCCGTGCGGCTACCGCCTCGACGCCGCGCAGTACGCCGAGGCGGGCGACGAACTGGCCCTGCACGGCATCACCGTGCGGCGCGAAGGGGAGGGCGTGTTCGTGCCGATGAGCCAGTCGCGGCGCTCGCTCGTCCCGCTGCTCCTGGACGGCCGTGCCACCTATCACCTCGTCAGTGGGAGTCCTGTGGAGGAGTGTTGACGATCAGGTGCCGCCGCGGCGCCATGGCGTGATTCCAGCGTTTGCCGAGGTAAAGTTACCGACCGGTACTGACCATGCCTCACACAGGCCCGCACGGCCTGGAGTTGGAGAAACACCATGCACCACATCGCGTCCGCCCGTCGCGTCCTGACGGCCGCCCTCGCCACCACGCTCCTCGCCGGTGGCGTGCTGCTCGGCCAGACGGTGACCGCCGAGCCCGCGGCGGCCGGCACCATCACCTGCAACATCAACCAGCTGAAGGCCGACGCCCGCAAGCAGCGCGACCGCGCCGCGCAGCTCAAGCGCCTCGGTGCCCACACGGAGGCCCGCAAGGCCCTCGCCAAGGCCGACGCCCTGGAGCGGCGCGCCCAGCAGTGCGCCGACGCGGACAACAACAGCAAGCCGCCGCTCTGGAAGTAGGAAACGCGAACGCGGGGCGGGCGCGGTCCGGAAGGACGGCACCCGCCCCGCGGTCGTTCCCGCGCCCGTACGGCCGCGCGCCGGGGACCGTACCGGGACCGGGACATTTCCGGGACGGCTCAGCGATGGAACGGAGCCCCTGACCGGGGAATGCTTGACGTATGCCGGCCGCGTACACGACCCTCGAACTCGCCCCAGCCACCCTGCCGCAGGGCGGTGACGGCGACCTCCCCGGAAGCCTCCGAGGAAGCCTCTCCGGATCCCTCTCCGGGCCCGTCCCCGGAGCCCGCCCCGGGCCCCTCCCCGGATGCTTCCCGCCGCCCCGCCCCGGCGACGTCGACCTCGTCGTCGACGGCAGGCCGCTGCTCCACCGGCTCGACGAGGCCGACGGCACCGACGCCGTCTCGCCGCTGGCCGGCGACCTGCTGCCCGTCCTGCGCGCCGAGCACGTCCGCCGGCTCCTCGGGACCGCGCCCTCGCTCCCCGAAGGCCGCCAGGTGATCTACTCCTGCCCCGACTGCGACGAGCTGGGCTGCGGAGCCGTCACCGCCGTCGTCGAGCGCGACGGCGAGGACGTCGTCTGGCGCGACTTCGCCTGGCAGACCGGCCCCACCGTCGACCCCGCCCGCGACGGCTACCCCGGCATCGGCCCGTACCGCTTCGACGGCGCGAGCTACCGGGCCGCCCTGCACCGCCTCGGGACGCGCCCCCGGACCGGTGCGCGCGTCGCCTAGGATTCATCCCCTGATGACTGCAACCCTCGTCGCCAAGGACCTCGCCGCCGGCCACGGCGAACGCACCCTCTTCGCCCAGCTCGACCTGGTCGTCGCCCCCGGCGACGTCATCGGCCTCGTCGGCGTCAACGGCGCCGGCAAGTCGACCCTGCTGCGGCTGCTCGCCGGGCTCGACACCCCGGAGGAGGGCGAGCTCCGGCTCTCCCCGCCCACCGCCGCCGTCGGCCACCTCCCGCAGGAGCCGGAGCGCCGCGCGGGCGAGACCGTGCGCGAGTTCCTCGCCCGGCGCACCGGCGTCGCCGCCGCCCAGGCGGCGATGGACGAGGCCACCCAGGGCCTCGTCGACGGCACGCCCGGCGCCGACGACGCGTACGCCACCACCCTGGAGCGCTGGCTGAACCTCGGCGGCGCCGACCTCGACGAGCGCGCCGAGGAGGTCGCGGGCTCCCTCGGCCTCACCGTCGGCCTCGACCAGCCGATGACCTCCCTCTCCGGCGGCCAGGCCGCCCGCGCGGGACTCGCCTCCCTGCTGCTCTCCCGCTACGACGTCTTCCTGCTCGACGAGCCCACGAACGACCTCGACCTCGACGGTCTGGAGCGCCTCGAAGCCTTCGTGAAGGGGCTGCGCGCCGGGACGGTCGTCATCAGCCACGACCGCGAGTTCCTCACCCGGACCGTCACCAAGGTCCTCGAACTCGACCTCGCCCAGCAGCAGATCACGCTGTACGGCGGCGGTTACGAGTCCTACCTGGAGGAGCGGGACCGGGCCAGGCGGCACGCGCGCGAGGACTACGAGGAGTACGCCGGGAAGAAGGCGGCCCTCGAAGCCCGCGGCCACATGCAGCGGTCCTGGATGGACAAGGGCGTCAGGAACGCCCGCCGCAAGTCCACCGACGGCGACAAGCTCGGACGCAACGCGCGCAGCGAGGCCAGCGAGAAGCAGGCCGCGAAGGCCCGCCAGACCCAGCGCATGATCGAGCGCCTCGACGTCGTCGACGAGCCCCGCAAGGAGTGGGAGCTGCGGATGGAGATCGCGGCCGCGCCGCGCTCCGGCTCGGTCGTCGCCACCCTGCGCGAGGCGGAGGTGCGCCGCGGCGACTTCTCCTTCGGCCCCGTCACCCTCCAGATCGACTGGGCCGACCGCGTCGCCGTCACCGGTGCCAACGGCGCTGGGAAGTCGACCCTGCTCGCCGCGCTCCTCGGCCGGCTGCCGCTGGACTCCGGCGACGCGGTCCTCGGCTCGGGCGTCGTCGTCGGCGAGGTCGACCAGGCGCGCAAGCTCTTCCACGGCACGGAGAGCCTCCTGGAGGCGTTCTGCGCGGCCGTGCCGGAGACCGAGCCCGCCGAGGTCCGCACCCTGCTCGCCAAGTTCGGACTCAAGGCCGTCCACGTGATGCGCCCCGCCACCACCCTCTCCCCGGGCGAGCGGACCCGCGCCGCGCTCGCCCTGCTCCAGGGCCGCGGGGTGAACCTGCTGGTGCTCGACGAGCCGACCAACCACCTGGACCTGCCGGCCATCGAGCAGCTGGAGTCCGCGCTGGAGTCGTACAACGGCACCCTGCTGCTCGTCACGCACGACCGTCGGATGCTGGACGCGGTGCGCACCACCCGCCGCGTCGAGGTCGCCGACGGCAAGGTCACCGAGCTCTGATGGCGGGCCTCCCGCGCGCGGGCGCGCGATGACCGTCTCCTTCGGCTGGGGCCCCGTCGAGGCGCGGACCCTCGCCCCGGCGGCCGCCTGCCTGGTCGTCGTCGACGTGCTGTCCTTCACCACGTCCGTGGGCGTCGCCGTCGAGCGCGGCACCGCCGTCCTCCCCTACCGGTGGCGGGACGCCACGGCCGTCGCGTACGCGCGGGAGCGGGAAGCGGTGCTCGCCGTCGGCCGGAGCGAGGCCACCGGGACGCACCCCTGGACGCTCTCCCCCGCCGCCCTGCGCGCGGCGCCCGCGCCCGACCGGCTCGTCCTGCCCTCCCCGAACGGCTCCCCCCTCGCGGCCGAGGCCGGGGACGCGGCCGTCGTCGCCGCCTCCCTGCGCAACCACTCGGCCGTCGCCCGGTGGCTCGCGGAGCGGGGGTACGGCTCCGCCGGGCGCCCCCTCGCGGTCGTCGCCGCCGGCGAGCGGTGGCCGGACGGTTCGCTGCGTCCGGCGCTGGAGGACCTGCTCGGCGCGGGCGCGGTCCTCGCCGGGCTGCGGGCCGCGGGTCCGCACACCCTGACCCCGGAGGCGACCGCGGCGGCCACGCTGTGGTCGGCGACCGAGGACCCGGTCGCCGCCTTGCACGGCTGCGACTCGGGCCGTGAACTGTACGAGTACGGCTTTCCGCAGGACGTGGGGGTGGCCGCCGAGATCGACAGCTCGACGACCGTCCCCGTGCTCGTGGACGGCGCATTCCAGGAGGCACCATGACCGACCTGCTGACCCGGCTCACCGAGATGCTGGACGACCTCGACGCGGACGTCGACGAGACGATCGACCTCGCCGACGAGATCGCGGCCTCGGGCGACGCCGCTCTCCTGCCGCGTCTCCAGGCGGAGCTCGACCGCGCGCTCACCGAGCGGAACGCCTACGCCCGTGAACTCCTCGGCGGTGTCCTCGCCGCCATCGGCGGCCCGGACGCGCTGCCCACCCTGATCCGGGCGTCGGCCGTCGACCTCGGTGACGACCAGGACGGCCTGGCCACCGAGATCGTCGACCTGGTCCAGGCGGACCCGAAGGCGGCCCGGGGGCTGCTCCAGCCCCTCACGGAGGACGACGACCTCTCGGTCGCCAACCGGGCCGACTGGGCCCTGCGCTTCCTGCCGTAGCCGTAGCCGTAGCCGTAGCCGTAGCCGGTGACGCGACGAGGCCACGGCCCGGTGGGCCGTGGCCTCTTTCCCGCCGGGGCGGGGTCAGGGTCTACCAGAAGACGCTGCAGTCCACGAGGTCCGTGGCGGTGTCCTTGATGCAGACGCGGTAGTACGCGGTGGGGCTGCCCAGCATGTTGGACCAGTCCTGGCCCGGGTTCGGGAACTTCACCTGCAGGCTGCGCTGGAAGTCGGTGCCCTTGCCGCCCCATTTCTCGACGGAGCCGTAGCGGTCCCACCACTGCTCGCCGTCGGCGGTGACCCGGACCCAGGCCGCCGTACACGAGGGGGACCAGCGCAGCTCGGCGCGGAGGCCGGGGTGGTTGCGGGCGGTGACGCTCGCCTTGGTCACCGCGTCGCCGTCGCAGCCCATGGAGACGGGGCCGCGGTTGTCGCAGCCGGCCCCGCCGCAGCCGGCGGCGTACGAGGTGCCCGCGAGCGGGACGAGGGCCACGGTCATCGCGGCGGCCGAGACCGTCGCCACCTTCGCGATCATGCGCTTCATGGTTACAACCTCCATAAAAGGAAGATCATGTGCCCCACCCGTGGAGGCAGAAGCTGATCATGGTGGGGGGTCCTGAGCGCGTCAACGGTTTATATCCGGCCATCCCGGGGCGGTGCTCCGACGCCGCGGGGCCGCCCCCGCGACCCCGGTCGGGGTCACGGGAACGGCCCCGTGTCGTCAGCTCGGAAACCCGCTCCGACCTGGTGTTCTATCGGCGCTTGCGGTCTCCGTCGCCCAGCAGGCCGGCCTTGCGCAGGGCGTCCGCCATGGCGCTGTTGGCGGGCGCGGGCGCCGCCGAACGTTCCCGGCCGCCACGCTCCCCGCGCTCGTTCCGGTTACCGCCCTCGGACCTGCGGCCACCACCCTGCCGCTGCTGCGGCGGCCGGCCCGCGCGCTCGCCCCGATCGCCGCGCTCGCCCCGCTCGCGCCGGGGCGCCCCGCCCTGTCCTTCGGTGCCCGACTCGTCGTCGAGCCGCAGCGTCAGCGAGATCCGCTTGCGGGGGATGTCGACGTCGAGAACTTTCACCTTGACCACGTCGCCGGGCTTCACCACGTCACGCGGATCCTTGACGAAGTTCTTCGACATCGCCGAGACGTGCACCAGGCCGTCCTGGTGCACACCGATGTCCACGAACGCCCCGAACGCGGCCACGTTGGTGACGACGCCCTCCAGGACCATCCCGGACGCCAGGTCGCCGATCTTCTCGACGCCCTCGGCGAAGGTGGCCGTACGGAACGCCGGTCGCGGGTCGCGGCCCGGCTTCTCCAGCTCGCGCAGGATGTCCGTCACCGTCGGCAGACCGAAGGTCTCGTCGACGAAGTCGTCCGGCCGCAGCGAGCGCAGCGTGCCGGTGTCGCCGATGAGCGCCGCCACCTCGCCGCCCGTGGCCTTCACCATCCGGCGCACCACCGGGTACGCCTCCGGGTGCACCGAGGAGGAGTCGAGCGGGTCGTCGCCGCCCCGGATGCGCAGGAAGCCCGCGCACTGCTCGTACGCCTTCGGGCCGAGCCTGGCCACGTCCTTGAGGGCCCGGCGGGAGCGGAAGGGGCCGTTGGCGTCCCGGTGCGCCACGATGTTCTCCGCGAGGCCCGAGCTGATGCCCGAGACCCGGGAGAGCAGCGGCGCCGAGGCGGTGTTGACGTCGACACCGACACCGTTCACACAGTCCTCGACGACCGCGTCGAGCGAGCGGGACAGCTTCACCTCGGCCAGGTCGTGCTGGTACTGGCCGACGCCGATGGACTTCGGGTCGATCTTCACCAGCTCGGCGAGCGGGTCCTGGAGGCGGCGGGCGATGGAGACCGCGCCGCGCAACGACACGTCGAGGTCCGGGAGTTCCTGCGAGGCGAAGGCGGAGGCCGAGTAGACCGAGGCGCCCGCCTCCGAGACCATGACCTTGGTCAGCTTCAACTCGGGGTGCTTGGCGAGGAGTTCGGCCGCCAGCTTGTCGGTTTCGCGGGAGGCCGTGCCGTTCCCGATCGCGATCAGCTCGACCGCGTGCTCCTTCGCGAGCCGCGCCAGCCTCTCAAGCGCCTGGTCCCACTTGTTGGCCGGCACGTGCGGGTAGATGGTGTCGGTGGCCACGACCTTGCCGGTCGCGTCGACCACGGCCACCTTGACGCCGGTACGGAAGCCCGGGTCGAGGCCGAGCGTGGCGCGGGTGCCGGCCGGTGCGGCGAGCAGCAGGTCCCGCAGGTTCGCCGCGAAGACCCGGACCGCCTCGTCCTCGGCGGCCGTCCGCAGCCGCAGCCGCAGGTCGATCCCGAGGTGGACGAGGATGCGGGTCCGCCAGGCCCAACGGACCGTTTCCTGGAGCCACTTGTCACCGGGGCGGCCCCGGTCGGCGATCCCGAAGCGCTCCGCGACGATCCCCTCGTACGAGGACGGGCCGGGGAGCTCGGAGGGCTCCTCCGGCTCCAGTTCCAGGCTGAGCACGTCCTCCTTCTCGCCGCGCAGCATGGCGAGCACCCGGTGCGAGGGCAGCGCCGTGAAGGGCTCGGTGAAGTCGAAGTAGTCGGCGAACTTCGCTCCGGCCTCCTCCTGCCCGTCCCGCACCTTCGCCACCAGCCGCCCGCGGCTCCACATGCGCTCGCGGAGCTCGCCGATGAGATCGGCGTCCTCGGAGAAGGTCTCGGCGAGGATCGCCCGCGCGCCCTCCAGGGCCGCGGCGGCGTCCGCGACGCCCTTGTCCGCGTCCACGAAGGCCGCGGCGGCGGCCGCCGGCTCCACCGACGGGTCTGCGAGCAGCCCCTCCGCCAGGGGTGCGAGCCCCGCCTCGCGGGCGATCTGGGCCTTCGTCCGGCGCTTGGGCTTGAAGGGCAGGTAGATGTCCTCCAGGCGCGCCTTGGTGTCGGCGGCCCGGATGCGGGCCTCCAGCTCATCCGTCAGCTTGCCCTGCTCGCGTACCGAGTCGAGGATCGCCGACCGGCGGTCCTCCAGCTCGCGCAGATAGCGCAGCCGCTCCTCGAGGGTGCGCAGCTGCGCGTCGTCGAGCATCTCGGTCGCTTCCTTGCGGTAGCGCGCGATGAACGGCACGGTCGAACCGCCGTCGAGCAGCTCGACGGCTGCCTTCACCTGTCGCTCGCGTACGCCGAGTTCCTCGGCGATCCTTGCTTCGATGGACGTCGTCACGGTGTCCCGACTCGCCTTCTCGTGCCTCAAGCTTGCGAGTGCATTGTGCCGGGTCGGTCACCCGTACGCGGTAACCGACCCGTCCCGCGCGCGTCCCCGAGCGTCCGCGGGCGCGCTCCCGGCCGGACTCAGCCCCTGCCGATGAGGTCCGCGGGGAAGGCGCCCGCGCCGGCCGCCGTGAGCAGGAAGCCGCGGCCCAGCTCGGTGAGCCGCTCGACGCCGGCCGCGCCGAGGTGCTCGTACGGGGCGCGGTCGAGCCGGTCGGTGTGCTCCTCGACCTCGTCGCGCAGGGCCGTACCGGACTCGGTCAGCGCCCCTTCGGCGTCGAGGAGGCCGCGCCCGCGCAGCCGCTCCACCGCCCCGTCCCAGTCGGCGCGCCGCCAGCCGCGGGAGCCGAGCACCCAGCGCGGGGACATGCCCTTGCCGGTGGCGGTGTGGGAGACGAGCGCCTCGACGGGGTCGAGCCCGGCGGAGAGCAGGGCCGCGAGGTGCCCGTCGCCCCGGTGCTCGCGCAGCAGGGTGGCGGCGTGCCAGTAGGCGAGGTGGGGTTCCTCGGGCACCGGCAGGTCCGCGTGGGCCGAGTACAGCGGCCGGGCGTGCCGGGTGCAGGCCTCGGTGGCGCGCAGGGCGAGCTCCGCCGCCTCCGCCATCTCCGGGGAGGCGACGGTCTCCTCGCCGAGCAGCCGGCGCAGGGTCGCGTCGACGGTCCGCAGCCGGGCGTCGAGGACGGCGGCGGGGGAGGCGGTCTCCCAGACGGCGGGGAGGTGCTGGGCGAGCAGCTCGTGGTTGTAGTTGTAGAAGGTCGCGGCGACGGTGCCGGCGCCCACCGCGCCGAGGGCGGCGCTGCGTGCGGCGAGCCGCATCGCGCTCCGGTCCGTGAATCCCAGGGCGCCGAACTCGCGGTCCAGGTCGGGCGAGAAGTACAGCGTGGAGTGGAACGGGTTGATGGCGTTGTGGCAGCGGCGTCCCGCGCGCGGCGGCAGAGCAGTCGTCGTCATGCCCCGAAGGTTACCGACTGGTCGGTACGACCGGAACGGTCGGGGACGACTCCCGACTCCGCGAGGGCAGGAAAGGTGGGGTCGGCGTCATTGCGGCCGTCTCCGTGCCCTCCCAGGATGGAGGCATGACGCAGCGACCCGTTCTCGTCGTCCTCTTCGACGGCGTGCAGAGCCTCGACGTCACCGGTCCCTTCGAGGTGTTCGCCGGTGCCGGCCGGGCCGCCGGAGACCCCCACGCGTACCCGCTCCGCACCGCCTCCCTGGACGGCGGACCCGTCCGCACCCACAGCGGCCTGCGGCTGCTCCCCGACACCACCCTCGCCGAGGCGGTCGCCGACGGCGCCCCGCACACCCTCGTCGTCCCCGGCGGCGAAGGCACCCGGGCCCCCGACCCAGCCCTGATCGACTGGCTCCGCACCCACGCCCCGGCGGCCGCGCGCCTGGTCTCCGTCTGCACCGGGGCGCTGCTCCTCGCCGAGGCCGGGCTCCTCGACGGCCACCGGGCGACCACCCACTGGGTCGCCTGCGACCACCTGGCCCGCTGCTACCCCGAGGTCGAGGTGGACCCCGACCCCATCTTCGTACGGGACGGACGGATCTCCACCTCCGCCGGGGTCACCGCAGGCATCGACCTGGCCCTCGCCCTGGTGGAGGAGGACCACGGCCGGGACGTGGCCCTCACCGTCGCCCGCCACCTCGTCGTCTTCCTGCGCCGCCCCGGCAACCAGGCCCAGTTCAGCGTCCAGCTCGCCGCCCAGACCGCCCGCCGGGAGCCGCTGCGCGACCTCCAGCAGTGGATCACCGAGCACCCCGAAGGCGACCTCTCGGTCGAGGCCCTCGCCGCCCGCGCCCGCCTCTCGCCCCGCCACTTCGCCCGCGCCTTCCACGCGGAGACCGGCACGACCCCCGGCCGGTACGTCGACCGGGTACGGCTCGAACACGCCCGCCGCCTCCTGGAGGAGACCACCCACGGGGTCGAGGAGGTCTCCCGCGCCTCGGGCTACGGCACCCCCGAGGCGATGCGCCGCGCCTTCACCAAGGTCCTCGGCACCGCTCCCGCGGACTACCGCCGCCGCTTCCACTCACCCGCCAGCTGAAAGGCACCCGCCATGCAGATCGCCGTCCTGCTCTACCAGGGCTTCACCACGCTCGACGCCGTCGGTCCGTACGAGCTCCTCGCCCGGCTCCCCGGGGCCGAGACCGTCTTCGTGGCCAAGGAGGCAGGACCCGTCCGCAACGACCAGGGCAGCCTCGCCCTCGTCGCCGACAAGGCCCTCGCCGAGGTCCCGCGCCCCGACATCGTCCTGGTCCCCGGCGGCCCCGACTCCCGCGCGGCGATGGACGACCCGGAGATCCAGGCCTGGCTCCGCACCGCCGACGAGACCAGCACCTGGACCACCTCCGTCTGCACCGGCTCCCTGATCCTGGCCGCCGCCGGAGTCCTCGACGGCCGCCGCGCCACCACCCACTGGCTGGCCCACGAGGAGCTCAGGGCGCTCGGCGTCGAACCCACCGGCGAACGGGTCGTCTTCGACGGCAAGTACGTCACCGCCGCCGGCGTCTCCTCCGGCATCGACATGGCGCTGCACCTGCTCGGCCGGATCGGCGGGGACGAGACCGCGCAGACGATCCAGCTGCTCACCGAGTACGACCCGCAGCCGCCCTACGACGCGGGCTCACCGGACAAGGCCCCGGCCGAGATCGTGGCGCGGTGGCGGGGCGTGAAGGCGGAGGACCTGCCGCAGGGCCGCTGAGCGAGGGCCCGAGGGGCTTCAGCTCCCGTACGTGAAGCGGGGCGCCCGGCGTTCCAGGAAGGCGGCGACACCCTCCGCGGTGTCGCCGCTGCCGCGCGCCTGCTCCGCCCAGTGGGCGTCCCGGTCCAGACGTCCGTCGGCGAACTCCTTGGCCGCCGCCTGGGTCAGCAGCGAGCGGGAGGCGAGCACCCGGGCGAACTCGGCCACCCGCTTGTCCAGCGCGCCCGCCGGGTGCAGCTCGTCCACGAGACCGGTCCGCAGCGCCCGCTCGCCGTCGATCAACTCGCCGGAGAACAACAGGTACTTGGCGGTCGCGGGCCCGACCAGGGCGGCCAGCCGGCGGGTCGAGGAGGACGGGTAGACGATGCCGAGCTTCGACGGGGTGATCCCGAAGCGGGCGCCCTCCTCCGCGAACCGCAGGTCACAGGCGGCCGCGAGCTGACTGCCGCCCCCCACGCAGAAGCCCCGGACGGCCGCCAGGGTCGGCCGGGGGAAGGCGGCGAGCGCCTCCTCGGCCCGTACCGCGAGCGACTGCTGTTCGTCGCCCGGCTCCCGGAGCGCGGAGATGTCGGCCCCGGCGCAGAAGGTGTCGCCCTCACCCGTCAGGACCAGCACCCGGACGGCGGAATCGGCGGCGAGCCGGTCCAGGACGCCGGGCAGGGCACGCCACATCCCGGCGCTCATCGCGTTGCGCTTGGCGGGGTTGGCGATGACGACGGTGGCGATCCCGTCCGTGACGCTGTCCTTCAGCTGCGGCTCCATGGGCCGGATGCTATCCGCCGGACCCGAACGTACGATCAGGAAGGGGTCTGCGCCGAGGAGGCACGGCATGGCCAAGGACGCCCACGCCCCGGACGGGGCCCCGGACCAGGTCCGCGCGATGGCACGCGAGGGGAAGCGGCTCAGCAGGAGCTTCAGCTGGCTGGCCGCCCTCGGCGCGCTGCTGGTCATCGGCGGTGTCGTCGGTCTGATCTACACCGCCGCCGCGACCTTGACCTCGATGCTGCTCTTCGGCTGGCTGCTGCTGATCGGCGGTGTCGTCGGACTGCTCCAGGCGATCCAGTCACGCGGCACCAGCTACTTCTGGCTCGCCGTGGTGGTGGCCGCGCTGAACATCGCGGCCGGTGTGGTGGTGATCCGTCACCCGGAGGGCACGGCCGAGGCGCTGACCATGTTCGCCGCCCTGCTCTTCCTGACCGGCGGGGTGTTCCGGCTGGTGGGCAGCGTGGTGGTGCGCGGGCCGCAGTTCGGCTGGACCCTGCTCCAGGGTGCCTTCGGACTGCTGCTCGGTCTGCTCGTGCTGTTCGACTGGCCGGACAGCAGCCGGTACGTCCTCGGGGTCTTCTTCTCGCTCGCGCTGCTCTTCGACGGCCTCGGTCTGATCGCGATCGGAGTGGGCGGCCGGCGGATCGTCGGTATGGTGTCGCCGACGCCGCTGCCCGACAGGCCCCCGGAGCCGTCAGAAAGCGGACCCGATCAGTCGAACAACTGACATCGGCATACTCACGCGATCAAAATGCGGCCGATAAGTGTCGACTTCTGGTCAGTAGGCCGGTCCGCCCGCGCGCATTGCCAAGACTCGATCCGTGGCGAGAATCGAGCACGAGGGTGGGAACCGTACCGTGGAGAACCACGGGGGTGGCCCCGCCCGGCAACCGTCCTACGAAGGAGTCTGGCGCTTCACCGCTGCCGCGGTCGACGTCTCCGTCCCGCAGGCCCGGCACGCCGTACGCGACCTGCTGGTCCGCCAGGCCGTCCCGCTCCATGAGGAGATCATGGACGGCCTGCTGCTGATCGTCTCCGAGCTGGTCACCAACGCCGTGCGGCACGCGGCGCTGCTGTCCCCTGAGATAGCGGTGGAAGTGGCCATCGGCCCCGAGTGGATCCGGGTCTCCGTCGAGGACAACCACCCGTACCGCCCCAAGGCCCTGGAGGCGGACTACGGGCAGACCGGCGGCCGCGGGCTGCTGCTGGTCCGCGAGATCGCCCTGGAGTCCGGCGGCGCCTGCGATGTCGAGCACACCGCGAGCGGCGGCAAGATCATCTGGGCGGCGCTGCCCCTGGCCCCGATGGCACCGGGGCCGGGAGCGGCGGCGCACCAGCCGATGGTCACCAGCCCCCGGCCGGACCCGTCAGTTCCCTGACCGCCGGACGCGCCGCGTCCAGCACCGTCATGAACCAGGCGGAGAAGGGCGCGGCGGCGTGGCGCTCGGCCAGCTCGGCGGCGGTCACGAAGGCCGTGTCCTCGATCTCCTCCGGGTCCGGCCGCGGGTCGGCCTGCACGAGACCGACGAAGAGGTGGTTGAACTCCTGCTCCACCAGGCCGGAGGCCGGGTCCGGGTGGTTGTAGCGGACGGTGCCCGCCTCCGCGAGGAGGGTGGGGGAGACGCCGAGCTCCTCGAAGGTCCGGCGGGCCGCCGCGGCGAACGGCGCCTCACCCGGGTAGGGGTGGCCGCAGCAGGTGTTCGACCAGACGCCGGGGGAGTGGTACTTGCCGAGCGCGCGGCGCTGCAGCAGCAGCCGGCCCGACTCGTCGAACAGGAAGACGGAGAACGCGCGGTGCAGCAGGCCGGGGGCCTGGTGGGCGGCGAGCTTCTCCGCCGTCCCGATGGTCGTCCCGTCCTCGTCGACCAGTTCGAGCATGATCGGCGCCGGGGCTCCGGACGGCTGGACACCGTTCGACGAGATCTCCGGCGAGATCTGAGTCGCGGTGGCTGGTGTGGTCGGCATACCCATCCTTCGCTTCGGTCCTCGCCCCGGCGGGGCCACCTCAGTCTGCCGTACAAAAGCGGCTTGTCCGTACTTCGGAGGCCGGACGTGGCCGCTCCCACCGCACCGGAGTACATCCGGCGCGGCGGGAGCGGAGACGGGACACGCGGCGGTCAGACGCCGAAAGCCGCCGGATAGGCGATCGTGCCGGACGGAACGGGCACGGAGTCGTCGAGGACGAGCGCCATCATCGCCTCGTCCGGCACCTCGAAACCTGGCCTGATTCCATACTCAGACGCACGTACGAACCCGAACCTCGGGTAGTACTCCGGATGGCCCAGCACCAGGACCAGCGGCTCACCGCTCAGCCGGGCCGCGTCGAGCACCGCCCGGACGACGGCCTGCCCGGCCCCCGTCCGCTGGTGCGCCGGCGCGACCGAGACCGGGGCGAGCGCCGCCGCGGGGGCGCCGTCCACCCGGCAGCGGGTGATCAGGGCGTGCGCCGCGACCGAGCCGTCGGGGGCCTCGGCCACGTACGACAGGCCCGGCAGCCAGGCGCCGGGGTCCCGCCGGAGCGCGTCGACCAGGTCGGCCTCCGCCTCCGAGCCGAAGGCGGCCGCCACGAGCGGCCGGACCGCCGGGACGTCCTCGGCGGTCTCCTGACGCGTGCGCCAGCGCGGGTCCGCGGGCCGCAGGACGAATCCCGCGTACCCGAAGTCGGAGCCGTGCGCGCGCCGCAAGGCGATCTCGGCGCGGGCGCCGGCCACCGCCTCGGCCATGCCGGGCCGGGTGAGGTCCGCCGCGTCGGCGTGCGCCCCCAGCGGACCGTAGTACTCGTCCCAGTCGCTCTCGGGCTGGAGGAGGGTCCCGAGGACGTGATAGCCCGCCTCGACCGCCGCCGCGGTGTTACCGGCGAGGGAGCGGAGCGGGTAGTGCTCGTCCCAGAAGGCGCGGGCCTCGGCGGCCGGCTCCTCGGAGGTCCACAGGCACTCGGTGAGCACCAGCGTCCCGCCCGGCGCGAGCAGCCTGCGCCACTCGGCGAGCGCCCGGTCGAAGCCGAGCACGAAGACCGAGCTCTCGGCCCAGACCAGGTCGAAGGAGCCGTCGGGGAACGGCAGTGCGCCCATGTCGGCGCGGAGGGTACGGATCGAGCCGTCGAGCCCGCGGGCCGCGGCGGACTCCCGCAGTTCCGCGAGGAACGGTTCGTGGAGGTCGACGGCGGTCACCTCGGCGCCCGCAGCGGCCAGGAGCAGGGCGGAGCGGCCCGGGCCGCAGCCCAGGTCGAGCACCCGCGGACGCTCGGGCAGCTGCCCGCAGAGCGCGAGGAGCCGACGCGTGGTGGCGTCGGAGCCGGGTCCCTGCCGCGGAAGACCGTGGTGCAGGGCGAAGAAGGAGTCGTACGAAGTGTTGTCGGACAACGTGGGAAACCCTTGGTGAGAGGGCCCCGGCCGACGACGTGAAGGACCGGTGGGAACCGGGATCAGGTCAGCCGGAGACCCGGAGGCTGAGGAAGGACCGGGTGCTGCCGCTCGGGGCAGCCTCCATCGCGACGGTCATCAACCTCAGCTCCTCTCTCCACGCGTTCGTACGAAGAGACTAACAGTCGTCCCCGGTCAGAGACACAGCTTCGCCTCGTGCTCCGCGTGCCCGACCGGCTCCAGCTGGAAGGTGCAGTGCTCCACGTCGAAGTGGGAGCCGAGGCAGCCCTGGAGCGAGTGCAGCATCTTCTCGTGCCCGACCGAGTCCAGCGCGCCCTGGTCCACGACCACGTGCGCGGAGAGCACCGGCATGCCCGAGGTGATCGTCCAGGCGTGCAGGTCGTGGACGTCCTCGACCCCCGGCAGGGCCAGGATGTGGGCCCGTACCTCCGCCATGTCGACGCCCTTGGGCGCCGCCTCCAGGAGCACGTCCAGGGTCTCGCGCAGCAGCTTGACCGTCCGCGGGACGATCATCAGACCGATGACGATGGACGCGATCGGGTCGGCGTACTGCCAGCCCGTGGCCAGGATGATGCCGGCCGCGACGATCACGGTGACCGAGCCCAGGGCGTCCGCCATCACCTCCAGATACGCCCCGCGCACATTGAGGCTGTCCTTCTGGCCCCGCATGAGCAGCGACAGCGAGATCACGTTGGCGACCAGACCGATCACCGCGAACGCGATCGCCAGACCGCCCTTGGTCTCGGCCGGCTCCAGGAACCGCTGGACCGCCTCGTACAGCACGTAACCGCCGACGCCGAGCAGCAGCAGACAGTTGGCGAGGGCCGCCAGGATCTCGGCCCGCGCGTACCCGAAGGTGCGGTTCCCCGACGGGGGCCGGTTGGCGAAGTGGATCGCGAGCAGCGCCATCGCCAGGCCGACCGCGTCGGTCGCCATGTGCGCCGCGTCGGCGATCAGGGCGAGCGAGTCGGCGACCACGCCGCCGATGATCTCGATCACCATCACGGAGAGCGTGATGCCGAGCGCGATCCGCAGCCTGTTCTTGTACGCGGCCCCGGCCGTGCCCGTCGGCGGCGGGCCTCCGTGGCTGTGCCCGTGGTCGTGTCCAGCCCCCATGACGTGGCCTCCAGGTCGTGTCGTGGCATCTGCCCCGAGACGCAAGTGAACTACGGGTGGGGGGTATGTGCAACACGGTACTGAACACCGTTGTCATATGCTCTGACCTGCGACGATGCGATCAGGACCGGCCATGGCGGGATGCCGTCGCCCACAGCGCCCGTAGGGGCGCGCACCCCTCGTTTTGTGAGGCGGGCCACCGATCGCCCATGATGATCTCCGCAAGGACGGGCGCGGCCGTGCGGACACGGGTGGGCCCGGGGGAGTCCTGCCCGCAAAGCCTCGGTGAACTCACGCTCCGTTCATCCGATAGCCTCAGCCGACGTGTCGCCGCCCGGTGCCGGGCCGCACCGCCGCGCTCGGGGCCGCCATGGGCCCCGCCCGGCCCCTCCGTCAGCTCCAAGGAGTGAGTTCGTCTGTCGACCGCCATCCTGACCGGCCCGCCGGCACCCGGATCCTCGCTCGACGGAGATCTGCGGTCGCTCGGCTTCGACGTCAAGGCCGCCTCCGGCGCCGAGGACGCCGGCGCCCTGCTGTCCGCCGTCCCCGCCGGTGAGCGCGTCGCACTCGTCGACCCCCGGTTCGTCGGACACGTGCACGCGCTGCGCCTCGCCCTCACCGACCCCCGGTTCCCCGCCGCCGCCGCACCCGGCGCGATCACCGCGCAGAGCGGGGCCCGCCCCGCCCTCGCCCGCGCCCTCGGCGCCGCCGGGGACGCCGGCACCGACGACCTCACCGGGGCGCTCGCCGACGCGCTCGACGCCGACGGCGTCAGCGTGCACCGCCCCCAGCTCGGCACCCTGGTCGCCACCGTCCCCACCGACGCCGAGGCCCGCCACGCGGCCCGCGCCGCCGTCGCCGCCGTCGACGACGAGGCCGTACGCCTCCGCTCCGCCGTCAAGGCCCACGACGGCTTCTTCACCACCTTCTTCATCAGCCCGTACTCGCGCTACATCGCCCGCTGGTGCGCGCGCCGCGGCCTGACCCCCAACCAGGTCACCACCGCCTCGCTGCTCACCGCCCTGATCGCGGCCGGCTGCGCGGCGACCGGCGAGCGCGGCGGCTACGTCGCCGCCGGCGTCCTGCTCCTCGTCTCCTTCGTCCTCGACTGCACCGACGGGCAGCTCGCCCGGTACGCGCTGAAGTACTCGACGATGGGCGCCTGGCTCGACGCCACCTTCGACCGCGCCAAGGAGTACGCCTTCTACGCGGGCCTCGCCCTCGGCGCCGCACGCGGCGGCGACGACGTGTGGGCCCTGGCCCTCGGCGCGATGATCCTGATGACCTGCCGGCACGTGGTCGACTTCTCGTTCAACGAGGCCAACCACGACGCCACCGCCAACACGAGCCCCACCGCGGCCCTCTCCGACCGGCTCGACGGCCTCGGCTGGACCGTCTGGGCCCGGCGCATGATCATCCTGCCGATCGGCGAGCGCTGGGCGATGATCGCCGTGCTCACCGCCTTCACCACCCCCCGGATCGTCTTCTGGGCCCTGATCATCGGCTGCGCGTTCGGCGCCTGCTACACCACGGCCGGCCGCGTCCTGCGCTCCGTGACCCGCAAGGCGCGGCGCACCGACCGGGCCGCCCAGGCGCTGGCCGACCTCGCGGACTCCGGGCCGCTGGCCGACGTGGTGCGCGGTCAGCTGAGCCGCACCGGCATCGTCCGGCTCCAGCCGCTCGTCCTCGCGCTGATCGCCTCGGGCGCGCTGCTCGCCGCGGTCCTCGGTCGCCCCTTCGGCTCCCGCCAGGTCATCGTCGCCGCGGTCTTCTACGTGGTGTTCTCCGCCGCGGCCGTCGCCCGCCCCCTCAAGGGCGCCCTCGACTGGCTCGTGCCGCCGGTCTTCCGCGCCGCCGAGTACACGACCGTGCTCGTGCTCGCGGCCCGGTCCGACGAGCCGCAGGCCCTTCCCGCGGCGTTCGGCCTGGTCGCGGCCGTCGCCTACCATCACTACGACACGGTGTACCGCATTCGCGGGGGCACCGGCGCACCGCCCGCCTGGCTGGTGCGCGTCACCGGCGGACACGAGGGGCGGACGCTCCTGGTGACCGTCCTCGCCGCCCTCCTGGCGGACCGCGGCGACGACTTCACCCTGGCTCTGACCGCTCTCGCGGTGGCCGTCGCCCTCGTGGTGCTCGTGGAGTCCATCCGCTTCTGGGTCTCCTCCGGAGCACCCGCCGTTCACGACGAAGGAGAAACAGCATGATCGGCCTCGTACTCGCAGCCGGTGCCGGACGGCGACTGCGCCCCTACACCGACACGCTCCCGAAGGCCCTCGTGCCGGTCGACGGCGAGACCACGATCCTCGACCTCACGCTGAAGAACTTCGCCGAGATCGGCCTCACCGAGGTCGCGATCGTCGTCGGCTACCGCAAGGAGGCCGTCTACGACCGCAAGGAGGCCCTGGAGGCGAAGTACGGCCTCAAGCTCACCCTCGTCGACAACGACAAGGCCGAGGAGTGGAACAACGCCTACTCCCTGTGGTGCGCCCGTGAGGTCCTCAAGCGCGGTGTGATCCTCGCCAACGGCGACACCGTCCACCCGGTCTCCGTCGAGAAGACCCTGCTCGCCGCCCGCGGCGACGGCAAGAAGATCATCCTCGCCCTCGACACGGTGAAGCACCTCGCCGACGAGGAGATGAAGGTCATCACCGCCGAGGGCAAGGGCGTCCAGCGCATCACCAAGCTGATGGACCCGGCCACCGCCACCGGTGAGTACATCGGCGTCACCCTCATCGAGGCCGAGGCCGCCGAGGAGCTCGCCGACGCCCTCAAGGCCACCTTCGAGCGCGACCCCGACCTGTACTACGAGGACGGCTACCAGGAGCTCGTCCACCGCGGCTTCACCGTCGACGTCGAGCCCATCGGTGACGTCAAGTGGGTCGAGATCGACAACCACGACGACCTCGCGAAGGGCCGTGAGATCGCGTGCCAGTACTGACCCGGCTGATCCCCTCGCCGGTCGTCGTCGACATCCGCAGGGGAGCGATGGACGACCTGGCCGCGCTCCTCGCGGACCAGCGGATCTCCAGCAACGGCAAGATCGCCGTCGCCATCAGCGGCGGCTCGGGCCTCAAGCTGCGTGACCACTTCGGCCCCGAGCTCCCGGGCGCCGACTGGTACCCGGTCGCCGGCGGCACCATCGACGAGGCCGTGAAGCTCGCCGACGCGATGCGCGGCAAGCGGTACGACGCCGTGGTCGCCCTCGGCGGCGGCAAGATCATCGACGTGACCAAGTACGCGGCGGCCCGGGTCGGGCTGCCGCTGGTGGCCATCGCCACCAACCTGTCGCACGACGGGATCTGCTCGCCGATCTCGACCCTGGACAACGACAACGGCCGCGGCTCCTACGGGGTGCCCACCCCGATCGCCCTCGTCATCGACCTGGACGTGATCAGGGACGCCCCGGTCCGCTTCGTGCGCTCCGGCATCGGCGACGCCATCTCGAACATCTCCGCCATCGCCGACTGGGAGCTCTCCCACCAGGTGACCGGGGAGCCCGTCGACGGCCTCGCGGCCGCGATGGCCCGCAGCGCCGGCGAGGCCGTGCTCCGCCACCCCGGCGGCGTCGGCGACGACGACTTCCTCGTCAGCCTCTCCGAGGGCCTGGTGATGTCCGGCATCGCCATGTCGATCAGCGGGGACAGCCGCCCCTCCTCGGGCGCCTGCCACGAGATCAGCCACGCCTTCGACCTGCTCTTCCCGGCCCGCGCGGCCAGCCACGGAGAGCAGTGCGGTCTCGGCGCGGCCTTCGCGATGCACCTGCGCGGGGCCCGCGACGGCTCCGCGCAGATGGTCGAGACCCTGCGCCGGCACGGCCTGCCCGTCGTGCCGGAGGAGATGGGCTTCACCGTGGACGAGTTCGTCCAGGCGGTGTCCTTCGCCCCGCAGACCCGGCCGGGCCGCTTCACCATCCTCGAACACCTCGACCTGTCCGACGACCAGATCAGGGACGCGTACGCCGACTATGCCAAAGCCATCGGTAGCTGAGCTCCGCCCGGTCGTGCACCCGCCGGGTGTGAAGGACCGGCGCAGCGGGGAGCACTGGGGCGGCCGCCTGTACATGCGGGAGATCTCGCTCAGGATCACCCGGCAGCTCGTCGGCACCAGGATCACGCCGAACCAGCTCACGTACGTCATGACGCTCGCGGGCGTCCTCGCCGCACCGGCGCTGCTGGTGCCGGGGATCCCCGGGGCGCTGCTCGGCGCGCTCATGGTCCAGCTCTACCTGCTGCTCGACTGCGTCGACGGCGAGGTGGCCCGCTGGAAGAAGCAGTTCTCGCTCTCCGGCGTGTACCTGGACCGGGTCGGCGCCTATCTGTGCGACGCGGCCGTGCTCGTCGGCTTCGGTCTGCGCGCCGCCGACCTGTGGGGCTCGGGCCGGATCGACTGGCTCTGGGCCTTCCTCGGCACCCTCGCCGCCCTCGGCGCCATCCTGATCAAGGCCGAGACCGACCTCGTCGGTGTCGCCCGGCACCAGGGCGGACTGCCGCCGGTCAAGGAGGCCGCGTCCGAGCCGCGCTCCTCCGGCATGGCGCTGGCCCGCCGGGCCGCCGGGGCGCTGAAGTTCCACCGGCTGGTCCTCGGCATCGAGGCCTCGCTGCTGATCGTCGTCCTGGCGATCGCCGACCAGGTCAGGGGTGACCTGTTCTTCAGCCGTCTCGGTGTCGCCGTCCTCGCCGGCATCGCGCTGCTCCAGACCGTGCTGCACCTCGTGTCGATCATGGTTTCGAGCAGGCTGAAGTGAGGCCGGCCGTGAGTTCGCCGCTCAAGGTGGGAGCCGTCGTCATCACGATGGGCGACCGCCCCGACGACCTGCGCGCGCTGATCGACTCGGTCGCCGCGCAGCAGGGCGACCCGGTCGAGGTCGTCGTCGTCGGACAGGGCACCCCGGTCTCCGGGGTGCCCGACTGGGTGCGAACCGTGGACCTCCCGGAGAACGTCGGCATCCCCGCCGGCCGGAACGTCGGCATCGAGGCCTTCGGCCCCGGCGGCACCGACGTCGACGTCCTGCTCTTCCTCGACGACGACGGGCTGCTCGCCCACACGGACACCGCCGAACTGGTCCGGCAGGCCTTCACCGCCGACCCGCACCTCGGGATCATCACCTTCCGGATCGCCGACCCGGTCACCGGGGTCACCCAGCGCCGGCACGTGCCCCGGCTGCGGGCCTCCGACCCGCTGCGCTCCTCGCGGGTCACGACCTTCCTCGGCGGCGCCAACGCCGTCCGCACCAAAGTCTTCGCCGAAGTCGGCGATCTGCCCGGCGAGTTCTTCTACGCGCACGAGGAGACCGACCTCGCCTGGCGCGCGCTCGACGCCGACTGGATGATCGACTACCGTGCGGACATGGTGCTGTTGCACCCCACCACAGCCCCCTCCCGGCACGCCTCGTACCACTTCAACGTGGCCCGCAACCGAGTCTGGCTGGCACGCCGCAATCTGCCCGCGCCCCTGGTGCCGGCGTATCTCGGCGTCTGGCTCCTGCTCACCCTGGCCCGTCGGCCCTCGCTCTCCGCGCTGAAGGCGTGGTGCGGCGGATTCCGTGCCGGCTGGACGACCCCCTGCGGACCGCGCCGCCCCATGAGGTGGCGTACGGTGTGGCGGCTGACCCGGCTGGGTCGCCCCCCGGTCGTCTGACATCGTGGTACCGACGTGCCGCGCATCTTGAACACGAAAGTTTCGACTTGTGAGTGACACACAGCAGGGCGGGGCGGTCGCGACGAGCGCGCCCCCGTCCGTCGACGAGGGCCTGGCCCCGGCCGCGCTTGCGGCGAAGTACGGCCTCTCGGTCAGCGGCGCGCGGCCCGGACTGTTCGAGTACGTCCGTGAGCTGTGGAGCCGCCGCCACTTCATCCTGGCCTTCTCCTCGGCGAAGCTGACCTCGCAGTACAGCCAGGCCAAGCTCGGCCAGGTGTGGCAGGTGGCGACCCCGCTGCTGAACGCCCTGGTCTACTACCTGATCTTCGGGCTCATCCTGGACGCCGGCCGCGGCATGACCAAGGGGGTCTACATCCCCTTCCTGGTCACCGGCATCTTCGTGTTCACCTTCACCCAGAGCTCGGTCATGGCCGGCGTCCGGGCGATCTCGGGCAACCTGGGCCTGGTCAGGGCCCTGCACTTCCCCCGCGCCACGCTCCCGATCTCGTTCTCCCTCCAGCAGCTCCAGCAGCTGTTGTTCTCGATGATCGTGCTCGTGGCGGTCGCCATCTCGTTCGGCAGCTACCCCTCGGCCCGCTGGCTGCTGCTGATCCCCGCGCTCTTCCTGCAGTTCGTCTTCAACGTCGGACTCGCCATGATCGTGGCCCGGATGGGTGCCAAGACGCCCGACCTCGCCCAGCTGATGCCGTTCGTCATGCGCACCTGGATGTACGCGTCGGGCGTCATGTTCTCGATCCCGGCGATGCTGGCCGACAAGCCGGCCTGGATCGCCGACGTCCTCATGTACAACCCGGCGGCCGTCTACATGGATCTGATCCGCTTCTCCCTCATCGAGGGCTACGGCGCGGAGAACCTGCCCTCGCACGTCTGGATGACCGCGCTCGGCTGGGCCGTGATCTTCGGCATCGGCGGCTTCATCTACTTCTGGAAGGCCGAGGAGAGGTACGGCCGTGGCTGACACCAACCGGTCCGACGTTCCCACCGTCATCTGCGACGACGTCCACATCGTCTACCGGGTCAACACCGGTGGCGGCGGCAAGGGCAGCGCCACGGCGGCCCTCAGCCGCATCGTCGGCCGCGGCAAGGCCGAGGTCACCCGGGGCGTCCGCAAGGTCCACGCCGTCCGCGGCGTCACCTTCACCGCCTACCGCGGCGAGGCCATCGGCCTCATCGGCTCCAACGGCTCCGGCAAGTCCACGCTGCTGCGCGCCGTCGCCGGACTGCTCCCCACCGAGAGCGGCAAGGTCTACACGGACGGCCAGCCCTCGCTCCTGGGCGTCAACGCGGCCCTCATGAACGACCTCACCGGTGAGCGCAACGTGATCCTGGGCGGGCTCGCCATGGGCATGAGCCGCGAGGAGGTGCGCTCGCGCTACCAGGGGATCGTCGACTTCTCCGGCATCAACGAGAAGGGCGACTTCATCAGCCTGCCCATGCGCACCTACTCCTCCGGCATGGGCGCCCGGCTCCGCTTCGCCATCGCGGCCGCCAAGAACCACGACGTGCTCCTCATCGACGAGGCCCTCGCGACCGGTGACCGCAAGTTCCAGATCCGCTCCGAGGAGCGCATCCGCGAGCTCCGCAAGGAGGCCGGCACGGTCTTCCTGGTGAGCCACAGCAACAAGTCCATCCGGGACACCTGCGACCGGGTGCTCTGGCTGGAGAAGGGCCAGCTCCTGATGGACGGGCCCACGGACGAGGTACTGAAGGCCTACGAGCGGGAGACCGCCCGCTGACCCCCGGCTCAGGCGCCGCCCCCACCCTTCCGGTGGGGGCGGTCGTTTTCCGCGCGTCGTGCCGTCACCTGGAATGTTCATGCTGGCAACATCGGGCAGGATGAACCCATGGCAGCGATCTCGGGGGGAAAGACCTACCACCACGGCGATCTGCGCAACGCGCTGATCTGCGCGGCCGTCGACCTCGCCACCGAGGGCGGCCCCGAACGGGTCGTCCTGCGCGAGGCGGCCCGCCGGGTCGGCGTCTCGCCCACCGCCGCCTACCGGCACTTCGACGGACGGGGTGAACTCCTCCGCACCGTCAGGGCGCACGCCCAGCACGTCCTCGCCGACGCCATGGAGCGGGCCGCCGGGCGCGAGCCCGGAGCCGACGACCCCGCCCTCGCGGCGGAGCGCCGACTCGCCGCCCTCTGCCGGGGGTACGTCGGCTTCGCCGTCGACCAGCCCGGCCTCTACCGCGCCGCCTTCTGCGTCCCCCGCAGGACCGGCACCGAACTCCTGATGCCGGAGCGGCCGGCCACCGAACCCGAGATCCGCGCGTTCACCCTGCTCCGGGAGGCCCTTGACGCCCTCGCCCGCGCCGGGACCGCCAGGACCGGGGTGCGGCCCGCCGCCGGTGCCGCAGCGTGGTCGGCCGTGCACGGACTGTCACTTCTGCTGCTCGACGGGCCCCTTCGCCGCCTTCCCGCGCAGCGGAGGAACGCCGTCGTCGAGACCACCCTCGCCATGGTCGTGTCCGGAACGCGGGCCCTCTGAGGCCCTGGTCGGGACCGAACTTCCTTACGGCGCGCGGCGGTTGACAACCCGTACGGGTGAGGTCCCGCGCGCCCGGCACCCCGGAATGGCGAAGGTCGTCGTACAACGTAAGCTGGACCGGTCTGTTTCGCGGCAAGTAGGGCGATACTCCACGGCCATCGGGGCCTCCCGGCGACGGCTCTACGGGCAGGGGTCGGCGGCGTGTCCGAAATAGGATGGATTGGATCGGCAGTGTAGAACGGGAGACGTGACGGCCATGACGCAGAATCTCCAGCTCCACGAGGGTCTCGCCGTCCCTCCGGCGGGCAGTGACCTGTGACGGACACCCGGCAGGCGCGCCCCGACGCCTCCTCGCGCGCCACCCTCGGCAAGGCCGCGGACGAGAACTTCCCCGTGGCCCCGTTCTTCCTGCCCAGGGCCTGGCGGGACGACCTGATGGCGGTCTACGGATTCGCCCGCCTCGTCGACGACATCGGCGACGGCGACCTCGCCCCCGGCGGCGCCGACGCCCGCCACCTCGGCCTCGCCCCCCGGACGGCCGAGGACCGGCTCGCCTTCCTCGACGCCTTCGAGACCGACCTCCGCCGCGTCTTCGACGGCGAGCCCCGCCACCCCCTCCTTCAGGGACTCGTACCCACCGTGCGCCGGTGCGGGCTCACCCCCGAGCCGTTCCTCGGCCTGATCGCGGCCAACCGCCAGGACCAGCTGGTCGGCCGCTACGAGACCTACGACGACCTCCTCGCCTACTGCGAGCTCTCCGCCAACCCCGTCGGCCGGCTCGTCCTCGCGATCACCGGCACCGACACCCCCGAGCGGATCCGGCGCTCCGACGAGATCTGCACCGCCCTGCAGCTCGTCGAGCACCTCCAGGACGTCGCCGAGGACCTCCGCAACGACCGGATCTACCTCCCCGCCGAGGACCTCAAGCGCTTCCACGTCACCGAGGACGACCTCGCCCGGCCCACCGCCGGAGCCTCCGTGCGCGCCCTGATCGCCTTCGAGGCCGGCCGGGCCCGGGACCTCCTCCACGCGGGCACCCCGCTCGTCGGCAGCGTCCACGGCCGGCTCCGGCTGCTCCTCGCCGGCTTCACCGGCGGCGGACACGCGGCGCTCGACGCGATCACCGACGCCGGACACGACGTGCTGACCGGCCCACCGAAGGCCACCAAGCCGAGCCTGATGCGCCAGGTGGGAGCGGTCCTGCTCCGGGCGCGGAGAGAGGGGTGAGCGCGACCGTGGAGGCACAGCCCGAGCCGTCCGCACCGGTCCAGGCCGCCTACAGCTACTGCGAGGCGGTCACCGGACAGCAGGCGCGGAACTTCGCCTACGGAATCCGGCTGCTGCCGACCGAGAAGCGCCAGGCGATGTCCGCCCTGTACGCCTTCTCCCGCCGCGTCGACGACATCGGCGACGGCACCCTGGCGCCCGAGGCCAAGCGGGAGCGCCTTGAGGCCACCCGCGCCCTGCTCGACCGGGTCCGCACCGGTGGGGTCGACGAGGACGACACCGACCCCGTCGCCGTCGCGCTCGCCGACTCCGCCCGCCGCTTCCCGATCCCGCTCGGCGGACTCGACGAACTCATCGACGGCGTCCTCATGGACGTCCGCGGCGAGACGTACGAGACCTGGGACGACCTCAAGGTCTACTGTCGCTGTGTGGCTGGCGCCATCGGCCGGATCTCCCTGGGCGTCTTCGGCACCCAGCCCGGCGCCCGGGGCGCCGACCGGGCCCCCGAGTACGCCGACACCCTGGGCCTCGCGCTCCAACTCACCAACATCCTCAGGGACGTACGCGAGGACGCCGGGAACGGGCGGACGTACCTGCCCGCCGACGACCTGGCCAAGTTCGGCTGCGCCGACGGCTTCGGCTCCGACACCCCGCCCGCCGGGGCCGACTTCGCCGGACTCGTCCACTTCGAAGTCCGCCGCGCCCGCGCCCTGTTCGCCGAGGGCTACCGGCTGCTGCCGATGCTCGACCGGCGCAGCGGCGCCTGCGTCGCCGCCATGGCCGGCATCTACCGCCGCCTCCTCGACCGGATCGAACGCGACCCCGAGGCCGTGCTGCGCGGCCGCGTCTCGCTGCCGGGCCGCGAGAAGGCGTACGTCGCGGTGCGCGGCCTCTCCGGCCTCGACACCCGCCACATCGCCCGACGTACCGTCAGGAGGCGTGTCTGATGCGCCCGTACGCCCCCGCCCACCGGGCAACCCCCGGCGCCGTCCCGGCGTCCCTGCCCGCGACGACCCGAACGGAGGCCGCGTGACCCACGAAGGAACCGAGCGGAGCACCCGGCAGCCGCACGCCGTCGTCGTCGGCGGCGGTCTCGCCGGCATCACCGCCGCGCTGCAGCTCGCCGAGGCCGGCGTCGGCGTCACCCTGCTCGAAGGCCGGCCCCGGCTCGGCGGCCTCGCGTTCTCCTTCCGCCGCGGCGACCTCACCGTCGACAACGGCCAGCACGTCTACCTGCGCTGCTGCACGGCCTACCGCTGGTTCCTCGACCGGGTCGACGGCGCCCGCCTCGCCCCGCTGCAGGACCGGCTCGACGTGCCCGTCCTCGACGTCGGCCACCCGCGCGGCCCGCGCCTCGGCCGGATCCGCCGCGACAACCTCCCCGTACCGCTGCACCTCGCGCGCAGCCTCGCCACGTACCCGCACCTCTCGCTCGCCGAGCGTGCCTCCGTCGGCCGGGCCGCGCTCGCCCTGAAGAAGCTCGACCCCGCCGACCCGGCGCTCGACGGCATCGACTTCGCCACCTGGCTCGGCCGGCACGGCCAGTCCCCACGGACCGTCGAGGCCCTCTGGGACCTGGTCGGCATCCCCACCCTCAACGCCCCCGCCCCGCAGGCCTCCATGGGGCTCGCCGCGATGGTCTTCAAGACCGGCCTGCTCTCCGAGCCCGGCGCCGCCGACATCGGCTGGGCCCACGTCCCGCTCGGCGAACTCCACGACACCCGGGCCGCGAAGGAACTCGACGCCCTCGGCGTACGGACCGCGCTGCGGACCAAGGCCGAGCGGATCTCCCGCACCGACGACGGGCGCTGGGCCGTCGAGGTGCCGGGCGAGACGCTCGTCGCGGACGCCGTCGTCCTCGCCGTACCGCAGACCGAGACCCACGACCTGCTCCCCGAGGGCGCGCTCGACGACCCCGACCGGCTCCTCGACATCGACACCGCGCCCATCCTCAACCTGCACGTGGTCTACGACCGCAAGGTGCTGAAGCGGCCGTTCTTCACCGCCCTCGGCTCCCCGGTGCAGTGGGTCTTCGACCGCACCGACTCCTCCGGGCTCACCGGCGAGGGCCAGTACCTCGCCGTCTCCCAGTCCGCCGCCCAGGACGAGATCGACGAACCCGTCGCCGCCCTGCGCGAGAAGTACCTCCCCGAGCTGGAGCGGTTGCTGCCCGCCGCCCGAGGCGCCGGGATCCGCGACTTCTTCGTCACCAGGGAGCGGACGGCCACGTTCGCCCCCGCCCCGGGCGTCGGCCGGCTCCGCCCCGGCGCCCGCACCCAGGCGCCCGGGCTCTTCCTGGCCGGGGCCTGGACCGCCACCGGCTGGCCCGCGACCATGGAGGGTGCCGTCCGCAGCGGTTTCAGCGCCGCGGGCGCCGCGCTCTCCGCCCTCGGCCGCCGCCATGACCATCCGCTGCAGGAGGCGGCATGAGTGTGAGTACCGGAACAAGAGGAGAGACCGTGCCGACTGTGCCGCCGGGTAATCCGGCCGTCGACACCGCGGACGTGTCCGCACTGCTGGAGCGGGGGCGGACGCTGTCCACCCCCGTACTGCGGGCGGCCGTCGACCGCCTCGCGCCGCCCATGGACACCGTGGCCGCCTACCACTTCGGCTGGATCGACGCGCAGGGCAACCCCACGGAGGGGGACAGCGGCAAGGCCGTCCGCCCCGCGCTCGCCCTGCTGTCGGCCGAGGCCGCGGGCGTCGCCCCCGAGGTCGGCATCCCCGGCGCCGTCGCCGTGGAGCTCGTCCACAACTTCTCGCTGCTCCACGACGACCTGATGGACGGGGACGAGCAGCGCCGCCACCGCGACACGGTGTGGAAGGTGCACGGCCCCGCGCAGGCCATCCTCGTCGGCGACGCGCTGTTCGCCCTCGCCAACGAGATCCTGCTGGAGCTCGGCACCGTCGAGGCCGGCCGGGCCACCCGCCGGCTCACCACCGCCAGCCGCAAGCTCATCGACGGCCAGGCCCAGGACATCTCCTACGAGCACCGCGAGCGGGTCACCGTCGAGGAGTGCCTGGAGATGGAGGGCAACAAGACCGGCGCCCTGCTCGCCTGCGCCGTCTCCATCGGCGCCGTCCTCGGCGGCGCCGACGACCGCACCGCCGACAAGCTGGAGGAGTACGGGTACCACCTCGGGCTCGCCTTCCAGGCCGTCGACGACCTGCTCGGCATCTGGGGCGACCCGGAGGCCACCGGCAAGCAGACCTGGAGCGACCTGCGCCAGCGCAAGAAGTCGCTGCCGGTCGTCGCCGCCCTCGCCGCGGGCGGCGAGGCGTCCGAGCGGCTCGGCGAACTGCTCGCCGCGGACGCCAAGTCCAACGACTTCGACACCTTCTCCGAGGAGGAGTTCGCCGCCCGGGCGGCCCTCATCGAGGAGGCCGGAGGACGCGAGTGGACCTCCCAGGAGGCCCGCCGCCAGCACGGAAGGGCGATCGAGGCCCTGGACGAGGTCGACATGCCCGCCCGCGTGCGGGCGCAGCTCGTCGCACTGGCCGATTTCGTCGTCGTACGGAAGAGATGATCACCATCACCCTGATATGAGTTCGCGGTCGCCGGCCGGTGCCTTCCGGCGCCGGCCGACGGCAGACCCGTGGAAGCAGAAGTAACCGACTGCGCAAAGGGGAAGCCATGACAGCGACGACCGACGGAAGCGCCGGGGCCGTGGGCCCCCGGGCAGCCGCGGCCAGCACGACGAACGACACCCGCGCGCCGGACCTCGACGAGGCCGCCGCGCGGGCCACGGCACGGGCCGTCGAGCACCTGCTCGCCCGACAGGACCCGGAAGGCTGGTGGAAGGGCGACCTGGAGACCAACGTCACCATGGACGCCGAGGACCTCCTGCTCCGCCAGTTCCTCGGCATCCGCGACGAGGACACCACCCGGGCCGCCGCCCTCCACATCCGCCGGCAGCAGTGCGAGGACGGCGCCTGGGCCACCTTCTACGGCGGGCCCGGTGAACTCTCCGCCACCGTCGAGGCCTACGTGGCCCTGCGGCTCGCCGGAGACCCGCCCGAGGCCCCGCACATGGCCCGGGCGTCCGCCTGGGTCCGCGCGCGCGGCGGGATCGCCGCCGCCCGGGTCTTCACCCGGATCTGGCTGGCCCTCTTCGGCTGGTGGCGCTGGGAGGACCTGCCCGAACTGCCCCCGGAGCTGCTCTTCCTGCCCAAGTGGTTCCCGCTCAACATCTACGACTTCGGCTGCTGGGCCCGGCAGACCATCGTGCCGCTCACCGTCGTCTCCGCGAAGCGCCCGGTCCGCCCCGCGCCCTTCCCGCTGGACGAGCTGCACACCGACCCGGAGCGGCCCAACCCGCCGCGGCCTCTCGCCCCGGCCACCGGCTGGGACGGGCTCTTCCAGCGGCTCGACAAGGCCCTGCACGCCTACCACCGGGTGGCGCCGCGCGCCCTGCGCAGGACCGCGATGAACCTCGCCGCCCGCTGGATCGTCGAGCGCCAGGAGAACGACGGCTGCTGGGGCGGCATCCAGCCCCCCGCCGTCTACTCGGTCATCGCCCTGCACCTCCTCGGCTACGACCTGAAGCACCCCGTCATGCGGGCCGGCCTGGAATCCCTCGACCGGTTCGCGGTCTGGCGGGAGGACGGCTCGCGGATGATCGAGGCCTGCCAGTCGCCCGTCTGGGACACCTGCCTCGCCACCATCGCGCTCGCCGACGCGGGGCTCGCACCCGACCACCCGGCCCTGGTGAAGGCCGTCGACTGGATGCTCGACGAGGAGATCACCCGGACCGGCGACTGGGCCGTGCGACGGCCCGAACTGCCGCCGGGCGGCTGGGCGTTCGAGTTCCACAACGACACCTACCCCGACATCGACGACACCGCGGAGGTGCTCCTCGCGCTCCGCCGGGTCAGGCACCCCGACCCGGCACGGGTGGACGCGGCCGTCGCCCGCGGCATGCGCTGGACGCTCGGCATGCAGTCGAAGGGCGGCGCGTGGGCCGCCTTCGACGCCGACAACACCAGCCCGTTCCCCAACAAGCTGCCGTTCTGCGACTTCGGCGAGGTGATCGACCCGCCCTCCGCCGACGTCACCGCCCACGTCGTGGAGATGCTGGCCTACGAGGGACTCGCCCAGGACCCCCGGGCCCGCAGGGGAATCGACTGGCTGCTCGCCGAACAGGAGCCGAACGGCGCCTGGTTCGGCCGCTGGGGCGTCAACCACGTGTACGGCACCGGGTCGGTGCTCCCCGCCCTGACCGCCGCGGGCCTGCCCGTCTCCCACCCGGCCGTCCGCCGGGCCGTCGGCTGGCTCGGGTCCGTGCAGAACGACGACGGGGGCTGGGGCGAGGACCTCCGCTCGTACAAGGAGGAGGAGTGGGTGGGGCGCGGCCCCTCGACCGCCTCGCAGACCGCCTGGGCGCTGATCGCCCTCCTCGCGGCCGGCGAGCGCGACTCCGAGCCGGTCCGGCGGGGCGTCGCCTGGCTGGCCGGGACCCAGCGCGAGGACGGCTCCTGGGACGAGCCGTACTTCACCGGCACGGGCTTCCCCTGGGACTTCTCGATCAACTACCACCTCTACCGCCAGGTCTTCCCCCTCACGGCGCTCGGACGCTACGTGTACGGGGAGCCCGTGCCCGGCAAGGTGGGCTGATGGGACGCGCGCCGGGCTCCGGCGCCGTACCGCCGCTGCTGATCGCCTGCGCGCTCGGCATCGAGCAGCTCGCCCTGCGCAGCGGGGACCGGGCCGGCGCCCCCGGACCGGTCACCGTGGTCCGTACCGGCATGGGACCCGACCGGGCCCGCCGGGCGGTCTCCCGGGCCCTCGGCGAGGAGGGGTGGCGGGACGCCGCCGTCATCGCCTCCGGCTTCTGCGCGGGGCTGGCCCCCGGCATGCACCCCGGCGACCTCATCGTCGCCGAGGAGACTCGCGGCCCGGACGAGACGCTCTCCTGCACCGGGACCGAGCTCCTGGTGAAGGCCCTGGTCAGGGCCGTGCCCGGGCGGGCCGTGCACACCGGTCCGCTCACCGGCTCCGACCATGTCGTGCGCGGCCCCGAGCGGGCCGCGCTGCGGGCCACCGGCGCCATCGCCGTCGACATGGAGTCCGCGGCGACGCTCCGGGTCGCCCGGGCCGCCGGGGCGCTCGGGGACGGGCCCGGCGCCCGCCCAGTTGCGGCCGTCCGGGTGGTCGTGGACGCTCCAGAACATGAACTGGTCCGGATCGGCACGGTGCGCGGGGGAATATCGGCCTTCCGCGTTCTTCGTGCCGTCCTTCCCGCATTCTTCGAATGGCACCGTTCTTTGCTGCTCCCCAGGAGGTGAGCGAGTTATGGCCATGCCGCTCCGTCAGTCCATCCGGGTCGGGACCTACCTCTTCGAACAGAAGCTCCGCAAGCGTGAGAAGTTCCCGCTGATCGTCGAGCTCGAGCCGCTGTTCGCCTGCAACCTCAAGTGCGAGGGCTGCGGGAAGATCCAGCACCCGGCGGGTGTCCTCAAGCAGCGCATGCCGGTCGCCCAGGCGGTCGGCGCGGTCCTGGAGTCCGGCGCCCCCATGGTGTCCATCGCGGGCGGCGAGCCCCTGATGCACCCTCAGATCCACGAGATCGTGCGTCAGTTGGTGGCCAAGCGGAAGTACGTCTTCCTGTGCACCAACGCCATGCTGCTCCGCAAGAAGCTGGAGAACTTCACCCCCTCGCCGTACTTCGCCTTCGCCGTGCACATCGACGGCCTGCGCGAGCGGCACGACGAATCCGTCGCCAAGGAAGGCGTGTTCGACGAGGCGGTGGCCGCCATCAAGGAGGCCAAGCGGCGCGGTTTCCGCGTCACCACCAATTCGACGTTCTTCAACACCGACACCCCGCAGACCATCATCGAGGTCCTCAATTTCCTCAACGACGACCTCCAGGTCGACGAGATGATGATCTCGCCCGCGTACGCCTACGAGAAGGCCCCCGACCAGGAGCACTTCCTCGGCGTCGAGCAGACCCGCGAACTCTTCAAGAAGGCCTTCGCGGGCGGAAACCGCCGCCGCTGGCGGCTCAACCACTCGCCGCTCTTCCTGGACTTCCTGGAGGGAAAGGCGGACTTCCCCTGCACCGCCTGGGCCATTCCGAACTACTCGCTCTTCGGCTGGCAGCGCCCCTGCTATCTGATGAGCGACGGATACGTCCCCACGTACCGCGAACTCATCGAGGACACCGACTGGGACAAGTACGGCCGCGGAAAGGACCCGCGCTGCGCCAACTGCATGGCGCACTGCGGCTACGAGCCCACCGCCGTCCTCGCCACCATGGGTTCCCTCAAGGAATCCCTGCGCGCGGTCAGGGAGACCGTCTCCGGGAACAACGGGTGAGCGGCCAGGGAACGGGTGACCGCTCATGACAGGTGAGTTCGACCTGCGGGCGCTGCTCGCCGAGCGCGGCGGCGAGCGGTACGAGCTGCACGCCCGCTACCTCAACCACCAGCTGCCGCGCATGCTCCACACCATCGGCTTCGACAAGGTGTACGAGCGGGCCGAGGGCGCCCACTTCTGGGACGCCGACGGCGTCGACCACCTCGACATGCTCGCCGGCTTCGGCGTGATGGGTCTCGGACGGCACCATCCCGTCGTCCGCAAGGCCCTCCACGACGTCCTCGACGCCCAGCTCGCCGATCTCACCCGCTTCGACTGCCAGCCGCTGCCCGGCCTCCTCGCCGAGCGGCTCCTCACCCACAGCCCGCACCTCGACCGGGTCTTCTTCGGCAACAGCGGCACGGAGGCCGTCGAGACCGCCCTCAAGTTCGCCCGGTACGCCACCGGGCGGCCCAGGGTCCTCTACTGCGTCCACGCCTTCCACGGGCTCACCACCGGCTCCCTCTCCGTGAACGGCGAGAACGGCTTCCGGGACGGCTTCGCCCCGCTGCTGCCCGACACGGCGATCGGACTCGGCGACCTCGACGCCCTGGAACGGGAACTGCGCAAGGGTGACGTGGCCGCCTTCGTCGTCGAGCCCATCCAGGGCAAGGGGGTCCACGAGGCGCCGCCCGGCTTCCTGCGCGCCGCGCAGGAGCTGCTCCACCGGCACGGGGCCCTGCTCATCGCCGACGAGGTGCAGACCGGCCTCGGCCGGACCGGCGACTTCTACGCCTACCAGCACGAGGACGGGGTCGAACCCGACCTGGTCTGTGTCGCCAAGGCGCTCTCCGGCGGCTATGTGCCGGTCGGCGCCACCCTCGGCAAGGACTGGATCTTCAAGAAGGTCTACTCGTCGATGGACCGGGTCCTGGTCCACTCGGCGAGCTTCGGATCGAACGCGCAGGCCATGGCGGCCGGGCTCGCCGTCCTCTCGGTCATGGAGCACGAGGGGACGGTCGCGCACGCCCGCCGGATCGGCGACCTGCTCGCCGGGCGGCTGAGGGAGCTCGTGCCCCGGTACGAGCTGCTCCACGAGATCCGCGGGCGCGGACTCATGATCGGGATCGAGTTCGGCCGGCCGTCCTCGCTGGGGCTCCGCGGCCGCTGGACGATGCTCCAGGCGGCCCGCAAGGGCCTCTTCGCCCAGATGGTCGTCGTCCCGCTGCTCCAGCGGCACCACATCCTCACCCAGGTCTCCGGGGACCATCTGGAGGTGATCAAGCTGATCCCGCCGCTGGTCATCGACGAGGCGGACGTGGACCGGTTCGTCACCGCCTTCACGGCGGTCATGGACGAGGCCCACGGCGGCGGCGGGCTGATGTGGGACTTCGGGAAGACGCTGGTGAAGCAGGCGGTCGCCCAGCGCTGACCCGTACGGACGTGCGCGCCTTTTGCCTCTGAGGCAAGAAACTTGCCTCAGAGGCATGTTCCTGGCGGAATGGACGCATGGACCACGTCCCCGGGGAAAGCCCCCCGGACCCTGCCACGCCGGGCTCCGCCACGCCGGGCCCAGTCGCCCCGGGCCCCGGCTCCGCCGGGAGTGCCGTCGTCGACGTCCTGCCCGACGTCGCCCCGCAGCTGCGGGCGCTTCGCCGCCGCCGTGGGCTGACCCTGGAGGCCGCCGCCCAGCGGGCCGGACTCTCGCCGGCCCACCTCTCCCGTCTGGAGACGGGGAACCGGCAGCCCTCGCTGCCGATGCTGCTCGCCCTCGCCCGCATCTACGGTACGACGGTCTCCGAGCTCCTCGGCGAGGCGCCCCCCGAGCGCGACCCCGTCGTCCGCGCGGGGCGCTCCGAACCCGTCGAGGCCGACGGCTGGATCTACCGCCAGGCCGGCGGCGCCGGACGTGCCCTGCAGTGCCTCCGGGTCCACGTGCCGTACGCCACCCGGGGCGACATCGTCCGCGTCCACCCGGGCGAGGAGTGGATCCACGTCCTGGAGGGCCGGGTGCGGCTCGCGCTCGGCGAGGCCGTCCACGTCCTCGATCCCGGGGACAGCGCGCACTTCGACTCGCTCACCCCGCACCGGATCGGGGCCGCCACCCCCGGCGGGGCCGAGCTGCTCTTCGTCCACACCCTGATGCAGAGTCCCGTCGCCGAGCTGTGCCTCGGCGACGGCACCCCGCACCGGCGCTGATCCTGCCCGCCCCTCCTAGGAAAAGGACCGAGATGTCCGAGAAGTCACGACCTGTCACCGGCGAGGAGCGCGGCGAGGGCAAGTTCCCCAAGGGGCTCGTCCTGCGGCTCTTCGCCTATCTGATCGCCGGGCACCTTTTCGCCGGCTTCCTCTACCTGCTCTTCATGCTGGGCGGACAGAACCAGTAGCGGCGCCGGTCACGTAGCGGCGCCGATCGCGTAACTGCGCCGGTCACGCCTCCGTGAGCAGGCGCTCCCGCAGGCGCTCGCGGGTCGCCGAGGACAGCTTCAGGCCCTCCGAGAGGTAGGCGTCGACCGAGCCCCAGGTCGCCTCGATCGTCTCGAAGGCGCCCCGCAGGTACTCCACCCGCGCGTCGAACAGCGGGCTCAGCAGCTCCATCACCTCGGCCGACATGGCGTCGGGGGCGGTGGAGCTGCGGCGCACCTTGTAGCGCCGGTGCGGGTCGTTCGACTTCACGTAGTCGGCCTCGATGGCCTCCCGCTCGACCCCGACGGCGAGCAGCGTGATGGCTATGGAGAGCCCCGCCCGGTCCTTTCCGGCCGCGCAGTGCATCAGGGCGGGGAGGCTGTCCTCGGCCAGCGCGTGCAGGATGCGGCTGTGCTCCTCCGTCCGCTCGATCACCATCTTCCGGTACGAGTCGGACATCCTGGCCGCCGCTTTGCCGTCGCCGAGGATCCCCCGCAGCTGCTCGATGTCGCCGTCGCGGACGAGCTTCCAGAACTCCTTGCCGTCGGCCGGGTCGTTGAGCGGGATGTTCACGTTCCGTACGCCGGGCAGTTCGACGTCGGGGCCCTCGATCTTGCGGTCGGCCAGGTTCCGGAAGTCGAAGACGGTGTGGAGTCCGAGCGAATCGAGGAAGGCGACGTCCGCCGCGGTCGCGTGGGCGAGGTGACCGCTGCGGAAGAGGCGTCCGGGGTGCACGGCGCGCCCGTCCGTCGTCGGCAGGCCGCCCACGTCCCGGAAGTTGCGGACCTCGGCCAGCTCGGGTTCGGTCATGGTGATGGGCGGGACCTGCGGCAGCTGCTGCGTCACGGATGCTCCTGGTGGTCGACGTTCGGGTGCCCGAAGCGAGATCGGTTCCTCGGACAATCATCCAGGTGGGAGGGTGATGACGCACCCCCCTGGACGGGAATGGGGGATCTGTCCGAATTGAGATGGTGTGGGTAACGCGCCCTGTTTACGGGCGAGATGAGCAACAGTGCGTGAGCAGGGTCATAGAAGTGACGGATCGTGCCCGGCGGCCCGGAGCAATTGCCGTACGGAAAAAGGAAATCGAGGGCCCGTCATCGACGGAGGGTGACCGGAATTCCCGATCAAAGGCCGTACGGGGAAAGCCGGAAGAAATCAGTGGCTTGTTCCCGCCGACCCGGCTCGTCTAGCGTCACCGTCAATCCGGTCGGACCGCCGAATCCTGCCACCGTCCGGAATTCCCACTCATCCCATGCGTGGCAGGAGCGGGGGACCCAGGAAGTACGCCGGTCCCGCGAACAGGACGGCTCGGGGTGAAGCCGCGTGAGAACGCGGCCGGGCATCTCCAGTCCGAACCCGACAGCTCACCTCGCAGGCGCCGGAGAGGAATTCGCCATGCCCGCGAAGGGTAAGCACCGCCGCATCAAGTCCAGCCGCCTCACCCGCGGAATCGCCGCCGCCGGTACGGGTGGCGCCGTCGTCGCCCTGCCGCTCCTCGGTGCCACCGGCGCCCACGCCGCCGAGCAGGCCGCCCCGGCCGCCGCTCCCGGCCAGGCCGTCACCGCCGCCGCCCAGGCCCCCGCCGCCAAGGCCGCGCCGGCCGCCGCGAAGGCCGCGCCGAAGACGTACTCCGTCGTGCGCGGCGACTACCTGTCGAAGATCGCCGCCGAGCACCACCTCGCCGGCGGCTGGCAGAAGCTCTACGCGGACAACCGCCAGGTCGTCGGCGAGGACCCCTCGCTCATCCTCCCCGGCATGAAGCTCACCCTCGGCGCCAAGAGCACCGCCAAGGCCGCCGCGCCCAAGGCCGCCGCCCCGAAGAGCCCCGCCAAGAGCTCCGCCAAGGCCTCCTCGAAGAGCTCCGCGAAGAACGGCGACACCTCCCGCGCCTCCCGGAGCAGCGAGCGCGCCTCCGCCCCGGCCGCGAGCACCGGTTCCGTGGACACCTCCGCCCCGCAGGGCTCCGGCGCCTCGACCTCCGCCTCCGGCTGGGTCGCCCCCGTCAGCGGCGGCATGTCCACCCCGTACCGCGCCTCGGGCTCCATGTGGTCCTCCGGCTACCACACCGGCGTCGACTTCATGGCCTCCACCGGCACCACGGTCCTCGCGGTCGGCCCCGGCACCGTCTACTCCGCCGGCAACGGCGGCGCGTACGGCAACCAGGTCGTCATCCAGCACGCCGACGGCACCTTCTCGCAGTACGCCCACCTCTCCTCCATCTCCGTCTCCGCCGGCCAGACCGTGACCGGCGGCCAGCAGATCGGCCTCTCCGGCGCGACCGGCAACGTCACCGGCCCGCACCTGCACTTCGAGATGCGCACCGGGCCGGAGTACGGCTCCGACATCGACCCCATCTCCACCCTGCGCCAGCACGGCGTGAACATCTGACGCACCGTCGTCACCAGGAGGCCCGGCACCGCGCGTGCCGGGCCTCCGGCGCGTCCCCCGTCTATTCCGGCTTGGTGAAGTCTTTATCGGTGGCATATGTCACGCGGCGTCAACCCCTCCTTACGGTCGCGTAGGTCACACCCGAAAGGGAAGGATGTGCTCCCGTGGCAGACGATTCGAGATCAAGAGACAAGAACGCATTCGGGTCGTACGCGGCGATCGGTGACAGCTTCACCGAGGGCGTCGGAGACCCCGGCCCCGACGGGACGTACGTCGGCTGGGCGGACCGCTTCGCGGTGCTGCTCGCCGACCAGCTGCCGGAGCACGACGCCTTCCGCTACGCCAACCTGGCCGTACGCGGGCGCCTCCTCGACCAGATCGTGGCGGAACAGGTCCCCCGGGCGAAGGAACTCGCCCCCGACCTGGTGACCTTCTGCGCCGGAGGGAACGACATCATCCGCCCCGGCACGGACCCCGACGAGGTCGCCGAGCGCTTCGAGCGGGCCGTCGCCGACCTGACCTCCGCCGTCGGCACCGTCATGGTGACCACCGGCTTCGACACGCGCGGCGTCACCCTCCTCAAGCACCTGCGCGGCAAGATCGCCACGTACAACGGGCACGTCCGGGCCATCGCGGACCGCTACGGCTGCCCGGTCCTCGACCTGTGGTCGCTCAAGTCCGTGCAGGACCGGCGCGCCTGGGACGACGACCGGCTGCACCTCTCCGCGGAGGGCCACACCCGGGTCGCGCTCCGCGCCGCCCAGGTCCTCGGCGTCCCCGTACCGGCCGACCCCGACCAGGCGTGGCCGCCGGTACCCCCGCGCGGCACGCTCGAAGTGCGCCGCGACGACATCCACTGGGCGCGGGAGTACCTCGTGCCGTGGATCGGACGCCGCCTGCGCGGTGAGAGCTCCGGCGACCACGTCGAGGCCAAGCGCCCCGACCTGATGCCGCTGTAGCCCCCGTGGCCCGGCGTTGCGCACGGCGGGGACCCGCTCGGGGGCCCCGCCGGCGAACCCGGCCTACGGGCCGCGCAGTTCGGCCCCGGCGAACCGACCCGGAGCCGGCGGCCCGCTGGTACGGAGAGGTGAAGGGCGGCGGCGGTCAGGAGTGGCGTACGGGCGACGGCCGTGCCGGGTGCTGGGATGTGCCCGCCGGGACCCGGCAGCCATCCTCGAAGGGACCGCCCGTGACGATCCGCCGGCCCAGCGCCGCCCGTACCGCCCGTCTGCTCGCCGCCACCGCCGTCCTTGCCGGCCTCCTCGCCGGCACCGCCGCCCCCGCCCTCGCCGCCGCGCCCGGACGCACCGCGCCGCGCGCCGTCGTCCGCGCCGAGGCACCCGCGACGGTCACCGTCACCGGCCACGGCCGCGCCTCCGCCGCACCGGACCTGGCGATCCTGTCCGTCGGGGTCGAGGCCTCCCGCCCGACCGCGAAGGAGGCGATGGCCGCGCAGAACACCGCCGCCGAGGCCCTGCTCGCCGTGCTGCACAAGCAGGGGATCGCCGACCGGGACATCCGTACCGACAGCCTCTCGCTGTCCCCGGTCTACACCCAGAACGCCCAGGGCGAGAACAAGGTGACCGGCTATCAGGCCGGGCAGTCCTTCTCCGTGAAGATCCGCGACATCGACCGGACCGGGCAGGTCATCGGCGCCGTCAACGACACCACGGGCGACGCGGGCCGCGTCAACGGCGTCGTGTTCGACGTCGCCGACCCCTCGGCACTGCGGGTGAAGGCCCGCGAGGCCGCCTACAAGGACGCGTACGAGAAGGCGGCCCAGCACGCCCGGCTGAGCGGCCACGAGCTCGGCCGGCTGGTCTCCCTCAGCGAGGGCGAGTCCGTCCGCCCGGGCCCCGGCGCGGCCCCCGGCATCGCCGCCGACGAGCCGAGCGTCCCGCTCGCCCCGGGCGAGATCGAGGAACAGGTCACGGTCTCGGCGGTCTTCGAACTGGTCTGAGCGGGAGCGGCTCGGTCAGGCGTGGGCGCCGGGGCTGACGGGTGCGTCCTCGGTCCCGTCGGGTGCGTCTGTGGTCTCTTCGAGGGCGGGCCCTTCGGGCCGGGGGGTTTCGGCACCGCGTCCGGTTCCGTGCTCGTTCGTCCGGCCGTTGGCCCTCGGGAGGCTCAGCTCTCTGTCGAGGGCCTCGTCCGCCCAGCGGAGCATCGCCGTGCGGGAGAGGGAGCCGGCGTACGCCGTCGTCTGGACCGCGAGGCCGTCGAGCAGGGCGGTGAGCCGCCAGGCCGCCGCGGCCGGGTCCGCGCAGCGGAACTCGCCGGCGGCGGCGCCCTCCGCGATCACCCGGGTGAGCGCGGCCTTCCACTCCTGGTCGAGGGAGGCGGCGACCCGGCGCAGTTCGGGGTCACGCAGCGAGGCCGCCCAGCCCTCGATCCACAGCCGCCAGCCCTTGGCCTGCCCGGTCGGCGCGTACCAGCGCACCGCGGCACGCAGCCGGCGTACGGCGGTGGAGCGGCGGCCGAGGAGCCGCCGCAGATGCGCCAGGTCGGCCTCGGCGGCGTGCGCGAACGCGGCGGCGACCAGCTGCTCCTTGGACGAGAAGTGGTAGAGCACCAGGGCGTTGCTCACGCCGAGCGCGGACGCCACGTCGGCGATCCGGACGGCCGCGACCCCGCGCGCCTCGATCTGCTCGACGGCGGCCCGCAGGAGCTCCTCCCGCCGTTCCGCCACGCTCAACCGCACTCTCGCCACGCCCGCAGCCTACACAGCACGTGACGCGGGCATGATCATCAGCGGCTCCGACGTGCGACCGGTTCAGTACCAGCCGTAGCGTTCGGCGATGAGCGGGAGCCGCTCGTCCACCAGCGCGTGCGCCGCGGCGCGCGGGCTGGTGCCGTCCGCCGCCGCCCGGTCGAGCACTCCGCCCACGAGCGTCCGCATGGACCGGCGCACCCGGTCGAAGGCCTGGTCCGCGTCGGCCTCGATGTCGCCGAAGAGCGTCCACCACCACCAGGCGTTGGTGCACGAGTTCACGACCACGTCCGGCAGCACCGTCACGCCCCGGGCGCGGAGCGCCTCCTCGGCCTCCGGCAGGACCGGCATGTTGGCGGCCTCGGCGATCCAGCGGGCCGTGATCCGCCCCTGGTTCCCGGCGTCGATCGCGTACGAGACGGCCGCCGGGACAAGGACCTCCGCCTCGGCCGTGAGCCAGGCGTCGCCGGGCTCCTGCCGGTCGGCGGGGCGCAGCGCGGCGCGGTCGACGGCGCCGTGGGCGTCCCGGGCGGCGAGCAGCGCCTCGACGTCGAGGCCGTCGGGGTTCACGATCGTGCCGAGGACGTCGGCGACGGCCACCACCCGCAGTCCGGCGCGGGCCAGGAACCGGGCGGTCGCCCCGCCCATCGTGCCGAGCCCCTGGATCGCCACCCGGGTCGTGGCGTACTCCTGGCCGGCCCGGTCCAGGGCGACGAGCACCGATTCGGCGACGCCGAGGCCGCCGACCAGTTCGTCGAGGCCGATGCCGTCGACCTCGACGGCGAAGGCGTCGGAGAGCCGTCGCCGGGCCGCCGTCTCGTCGTCGAGGAGCGGGTAGACGGCCTGCACCGAGGAGACGAGGCCCGCCTCGGCCACCGCGCGGTCGACCAGGTCCTGGCTGAGCCCCAGGTCCTCGCCGGTGGTCCAGAACCGCTCGACGTACGGCCGCATCGCGCGCAGGTAGCGCACCAGGACCCCGTACGCCTCGGGGGAGCGGGGGTCGCAGTCGATGCCGCCCTTCGCGCCGCCCAGCGGGACGTACCGGGCCCGAGGGTCGTAGTGCAGGGCCTCCTTCATGGTCATGCCGCGGGCGAGTCCTGCGACCTCCTCGGCCGTGCAGCCCTCCCGCATCCGCAGGCCGCCGCTGGCCACGCCGCGGACCAGCCGGTCGACCACCAGATGGCCCCGGCGGCCGGTCACGTGGTCGGTCCAGCCGACGGAGAGCAGGGGGGCGGAGGGGGCGGGGGGCATCGCGCGGCTCCTCTGGAGGACGGGGCGGCCGGTCGGCCGTACTGAATGGTCGTTCAGTATGACGCACCGGCCCGAACGTTCCCGCCGCGGGCCGCTCATAATGGAACGACCCCCAGAGATCAGGAGGTCCTGTGACCGGTACCGGCTCCGACCGCTCACCGCGGGCCCGGCTGCGCGCGCTGCGCCCCGAGTCCTTCGGCGCGGATCCCACGGGCGAGCGTCTCGCCCGCATCCGCCGCTCACCGAACTTCGCGGACGGGATCTTCCAGAACCCCGAATCCGCCCGACGCCGCCCCTCCGGTTCGACCGTCGAGTTCGCCAAGATCTACTTCGACAAGGAAGGACGCTCGCGCCGCGCCCCCACCGGCACGATCCCCGTCCACCCCACCACCGTCGCCGACCTGGCCAAGGCCCCGGCCACCGGGCTGCGCCTGACCTGGATGGGGCACTCCGGCATCCTCGCGGAGATCGACGGTCACCGGGTCCTGTTCGACCCCGTCTGGGGCGAGCGCTGCTCCCCCTTCCCGTTCGCCGGGCCCAAGCGGCTCCACCCGGTGCCCGCCCCGCTCGCCGCGCTCGGCCCGGTCGACGTCGTCGTGATCTCGCACGACCACTACGACCACCTCGACCTGCCGACGATCAAGGAGCTCGCCGCCACCGACACCGTCTTCGCGGTGCCGCTCGGTGTCGGCGCGCACCTGGAACGCTGGGGCGTGCCCGCGTCCCGGCTGCGCGAGCTCGACTGGAACGAGTCCACCGAGATCGGCGACCTGCGGCTCACCGCGACTCCGGCCCGGCACTTCTGCGGCCGTGGACTGCGCAACCGCCAGATGACGCTCTGGGCCTCCTGGGTGGTGACGGGGCCCGAGCACCGGATCTTCCACAGCGGGGACACCGGCTACTTCTCCGGTTTCAAGGACATCGGCGCCACCCACGGCCCCTTCGACGCCACCATGATCCAGATCGGCGCCTACTCGGAGTTCTGGACCGACATCCACATGACCCCCGAGGAGGGCATGCGCGCCCACCTGGACCTCCAGGGCGGCGCCCCCGCCGGGGTCCTGCTGCCGATCCACTGGGGCACCTTCAACCTCGCCCCGCACCCGTGGGCCGAGCCGGGGGAGTGGACCAGGGACGCGGCCGAGGAGGCCGGCCAGGCGGTGGCGTTCCCCCGCCCCGGCGAGCCGTTCGAGCCCGGGGGCAAGCTGCCCGGGGAGGCGTGGTGGAGCGCCCTCACCCACCCGATCGCCCGGCCGTGGCGGCGGCCCCGCGGTGTCGAGGTCGTGGCCGAGGAGACGCGGAGCGGCGATCTCGACCTCGCGGGGGAGGTGTGACGCCCCGGCGGGGATGACCGGGACCGGGGCGTCGGGCTTGGCACGGCGGCGCTAGAAGAAGCGGGGTGCCAGTTCGGCTTCTGCCTCGAGTGAACTCCGGGCGCCGAAGGGGGCGCGCCAGTCGCCCGTGCCCTTGTAGACGTACCCGTCGACGTAGGTGGAGCCGCCGGAGGCGTACGTGGTCCGGGAGTACGCCAGGAGGTCGTTGCGGCCGTCGTTGTCCTGGTCGCCGATGGCGACGAGGTGGCTGAATGCGTTCCAGCCGCCACCGATCCTGGTGCGGGCCGCGAAGGTGCCGTCGCCCTTGGCGAGGTACAGCCAGAGGACGCCGTCCTTGTCACGGGCGACGAGATCGCCGGCCGGGGCGCCGCCGATGTCGCCGGTGGCGACGATCTGGTTGTAGACGTTCCAGCCGCCGCCGACCTTCCTGCGGGGGGAGAAGGGGGCGTCGGCGTTGCCGGTGCCGTGGTAGAACCAGAGGACGCCCGACTTGTCGGTGGCGAGGAGATCCGCCTTGCCGTCGGCGTCGACGTCGCTGCCTCCGACCAGCTTGTCGTAGACCTGCCAGCCGCCGCCGATCCGGCTGCGGGGCGAGAGCCGCGCCTGCCACGTGCCGCCCTGGTACAGCCAGAGCTCGCCGTTCCGGTCCCGGGCGACGATGTCGGGCTGGTCGGTGCCGCCGAGATCACCGGGGACCGACGTGCGGTCGTAGATGTTCCAGCCGGTTCCCCAGGGGATGTTCCAGCCGTGCCCGTCCTCGTTCCAGATGAGCTCGCCCTTCGCGTTGACACTCAGCAGGTCCGGGTCGCCGTCGTGGTCCCAGTCGTGCGGCCGGGGCGCGCGGGTCACGGTCAGCTTGCCCCGTAGCTCCACCGGCTTTCCCACGCCGTCCCAAGGCGAGATGGACGCCCTCCACTCGTATGTCCCGTTCGAGGTGACCCCGCTCTGGCCGTAGTCGCCGTTCAGGAAGTCGTACCTGCCGTCCCACCGGGCGACGAGAGGGCCGGATGCCCTGCCGAAGTCGGAATCGTGGCCCCTCCACATGTACAGGTAGTTGTCGATCAGGCCCTCCCCCGAGATCACCATGGCCACCCTCGCGTGGGGCCGGTTCACCCTGAACGTGAAGTCGGCGAAGGGGCGGTGCTTGTCGAGGTCGAGCACCTCGGGGACGTCGAAGTCGGTGACCGCGAGCTGCGTCGCCTCGCCGCTGCGCGCGACCTGCTCCCTGCTCACGCCGTCCGCGCCGGCCGAGACACGGAACAGGCCCTCCGCCTCACCCTCCACGAGTGATCCGCCCCGGACGAGGAGCGTGCCGTCGGGTGCGGTGACGAGACTCGTGGCGTGCTCCAGGAGCTCCTTGCCCGCGTCGCCGCCGGTGCCTGTACCTGTGCCCGCGCCCGTCCCCGCGCCGAGGGCTGTGGCGACGAGCGGCAGCCGCCCGCCCTCATGGCCGGTGGCGTCCTCCCCGTACACCACCCAGGAGCCGGTCAGTCCGACCGTGACCCCGGTGGCGTTCCCGACGGCGAAGCGTTCCGTGGCCCCGGGCCGCTCGCGGTCCGCGACCACCACGACCTTCGCCGGCTTCCCGTCCGCGCCCGTCGTCCGCTCGACCCACGCCACGTGGGTGGCGGAGAGGGCGAGCGAAGGGGAGTCGACGGCCGAAGCCGGATTCTCGTACGTCTCGACGACCGCGTGCGCGGCCAGATCGACGACGGCGTACCGCGTCGCTCCCCCCGACGCGTAGGACACCAGCGCGGCACCCGGCACGGCGGACCGTACGACGAACTTCACGGCGTCCCCGGGCAGCCCCGTGACGGCGTCGTTCAGGAGAGTCCCGTCGGCCTCACGTGACACGACACGCAGCACCTCCGTGCCGGTCACGGTGTGAGCGCTCGTCAGCACCCGTGAACCGACCATCCCGATCGCGATGTTGACGCCACCACCGAGCTTCGTCAGCTCGATCTCGACGGGGTCCGCGGCCGCGTCCTTCGCCATGTCCCGGATCTGCAGCACGTGGTCGGCGGTCTGCGTGGCGACCACGTCCGAGGCCGCGCCCAGCACCGGCCCGCCCGGACTGGTCAGAACCGTCGAGCTCCCGTCGGTGCGGGTCCAGCGGTACTCGCCGACGGTGCTCCTGCTGAGAAAACCGGTGGCACCGCCGCCGGCGATCTCGGACGCCTTCGGGAAATCGAGGACCTCGCCGGCGGTCGAGGCCCCGGTGGCCGCCGAGACGGCGGCCGGGGGTGCGGTGGTCCCGGCGACAGCGGCCGGCGCCGTGGCGAGCGTGCCTCCGGTGACGGCCAGCGCGGTGGCGATCGCCATCGTCAGCGGCCGGGAGCGCGGGGTGGCGCGGCGTCTGTGGGACATCTGTGACCTCCGGGACTCTTTCCGAGGCGCGAGCAGCGCCGCGCCCGGAAAGACAGACAAAGGCGACCAAGGGTTGTACGGAAATCGATCATTCGTGCGCCTCCGTCATCGTCGGCTCGGCCGCAGCCGCGGCGGGCGTTGGGGTGAGTGGGGACGGGCAGGAAGGATGTGGCCCACCTTTTCGGGCAGGCCGGCGGGGCGTACCGGGTGAACCACGGGTCACCGCCGGTGTCGTCACCGGTGCCGGCTCCGCCGTCGGGTGAAGATCGGTGGATGGGCGTCGTCCTGCCGGTCCTCTTCTCCCTGTGCGCCGCCTTCAGCAACGCGCTCGCCACGGTGCTGCAGCGCCGCGCCGCCCTCACCGTCCGCCGGACCGACTCCTTCCGGCCCGGCCTGATCCTCGACCTGCTGCGCCGCCCGCTCTGGCTCGCCGGCATCCTCGCGGTGATCGTCGCCGGCGTCGGGCAGGCCGCCGCCCTGGCGACCGGCCCGCTCTCCCTCGTCCAACCGCTGTTCGTCCTGGAACTGCCGCTCGCGCTGCTCATCGCCTCGCTGATGACCCGGGAACGGCTGCCGTCGGCGCTCTGGGCCGCCGTCGCCGCCGTGGTGGTGGGACTCGGGGTGGCGCTCGCCGCGGCCTCGCCGAGCGGGAACCGTACGCACGTGCCGCTGGACCGCTGGATCCCGGCACTCGCCGTCTGCGCGGGCGCGGTGGCGGCCCTGACCGTCGCCGGAGTGCGGCGGGGGCCCGGCCGGACCCGCGCCGGGTGCCTCGGGGCCGCCACCGCGATCTGCTACGCGCTCACCGCCGCCCTGATGAAGACCTCCATGCACATCCTGGACGAGGGCGGACTCACCGCCTTCCTGACGGCCTGGCAGACGTACGCCTTCTGCGCGGCCGGCATCGCGGCCCTCCTGCTCCTCGAACACGCCATGCAGGGCGGGCCGCTGGTCGCCTCGCAGCCGGCTCTCACCCTCGGCGACGCCACGGTGAGCCTGACGCTGGGCGTCCTGCTGTACGAGGAGCAGGTGCGCACGGGCTGGTGGCTGGTGCCCGAGCTGCTGGGCGTCGGCCTGATCGTCCTCGGCGTCTTCGCCCTCGCGCGGGGCGGCGTGTCGACCTGAGCCGCGCGCCGGCCCACCCGTCAGCGCAGCTGGCGGCGGACGAGTTCGTGGAACAGCCCGGCCGGGTCCGCGAGCAGTTCGGCCGGCGAGCCCTGCTGGACGATCCGGCCGTCCGCCATGGCGATCACCCGGTCGGCGTCCATGATCGTGGACAGCCGGTGGGCGATCACCACACGGGTCGCGCTCAGCGCCCGGGTCGACTCGATGACCACCCGCTGCGTCTCGTTGTCGAGCGCGCTCGTGGCCTCGTCGAAGAAGAGGATCCGCGGCCTGCGGATCAGCGCCTGGGCGATCATCAGCCGCTGGCGCTGCCCGCCCGAGATGGTCCCGCCGCCGTCGGACAGCATGGTGTGCAGCCCCATCGGCATGGCCTTGATGTCCTCGGCGAGGCCCGCCATCGCGGCGGCCGCCCACACGTCCTCCAGGGGGAAGGCCTCGGAGCCGCGGATGCAGTCCAGGATCGTGCCGGAGAACGGCTGGGCGTTCTGCAGCACGACACCGCACTGCCGTCGCACGGCCGCCTGGTCGAGGGCCGCCAGGTCCTGGCCGTCGTAGCGGACGGTCCCCGACGTCGGCAGGTCGAAGCCGATGAGCAGCCGCAGCAGCGTCGACTTGCCGCAGCCGCTGGCCCCGACGATCGCCACGAACTCGCCCGGCCGCACCCGGAAGTCCACCCCGTCGAGGACCAGCGGACCGTCGTCCGAGTAGCGGAAGGACAGGCCTTCGACCTCGATCGCCCCGCTCAGCTCGCCCGGCTGCGCACTGGAGCCGCGGGCCTCGGGCGTCTCCCTGAGCAGCGGCCCCACCTGCTCGAACATCGGCTGCACGGCGGCGGCCGACAGCAGCGCGCCGGTCAGCTGGGTGACCGACGACAGCAGCATCGTCACCGCCGTGCTGAAGGTGAGGAACGCGCTCGCGGACATCGACCCGCGGGCCGGCCCGGCGAGCAGCATGAACAGCACGAGCGTGCACAGCGGCAGACAGACCGCGCCCAGCACCGTCAGGACGTTCTTGATCCGCCCGATGCGCTGCTGCAGCTCGCGGGTCCGGGCGAACTCACCCGCCCAGGCGGCGTACGCGAAGCTCTCCGCCGCGGCCACGCGCAGCTTGGAGAGACCGCGCAGGGTCTGGAAGGCCTGGTTGTTCAGCTTGTTGCCGAGCCGGATCAGCTGCCGCTGGTAGCGCAGCTGCCACAGGCCGAGGCCCAGGAACACCGCGGCGACCACGAGCAGCATGGCGAGCGCGACCAGGGCAAGCGGCACGCTGTAGGCGAGCAGCAGGACGAGGTTCATCGTGCCGACGGCCCCCGCCTGGACGACCACCGGCCCGATGCCGGACAGCACCCTGCGGATCGCGCTGATGCCCATGGCCGCGCCGGCCAGCTCGCCGGTGGAGCGGCCCGCGAAGAACGTGGTCGGCAGCCGGAGCAGCCGGTCCCACACCGCGGGCTGCAGGGTGGCCTCGATCCGGCCCTCCATGCGCAGGATGGAGATGTTCTGCAGCAGCATGAAGGCGGCGGAGACGACGCTCGTCGCGACGATCGCGAGCGCGGTCTGCACGATGAGGCCGTTCTCGCCCCGCGGTACGTACTCGCCGAGGACCTTGCCGGTGGCGATCGGCACCAGCGCACCGAGACCGACCGCGACGAGGCCGGCGAGGAGCAGGGTCCGCAGCTCCGACCGGGTGCCGTGCAGGCTGAAGCGCAGCAGCGAAAGCAGCCCCGACGGCCGGTCGGGCAGCGGCCGGTAGAACATCACGGCCCGCGGTTCGAAGCGGTCGGCGTTCGCCCCGTCGACGCGCTCGCGCCGGCCCGTGCCGGGGTCCACGGCCTCGTACCGGCCGCGCCGCCACAGCAGCGCGACCGGACCCCCGTCCTCCTGGCGACGGCCCACCAGGGGGCCGCTGTCCTCCCGCCACCAGCGGCCGCCGAGCCGGACGACGCGGGTACGGATCCGGGAGGCGAGCGCCACCCGCTCGACGGGGTCGAGCAGGCCGGGCAGGCCGGCCGCCTCGGCCTGTCCGGCGAGCGTGATCCTGGCCTCGTCGGCGACCAGCCGGCACGCGGCGTAGGTCGCGTCATCGCTCGCGGGACCCCGGGACCGGCGGTTCGCGGCGCCCGAACCGCCGGAGCCCGACCGGCCGATGGAGGCGAGCAGTGTCTGGTCCGCCCGGGTGCGGGCGGCCCGGCCCGCCTCGATCCCGGCCGCCGTCCGGTCCTCGTGGGCCCGCTCCAGCTGCTCGATCCACGAGTCCAGGGCGTGGAGCAGCCGGAACTGCTGGTCGACCATGCTCTGCCACATCGCCGGGTCGACGAGGAGGGTGCCGGCGCCGTCGTCGCCGTACCCCTCGTAGGCCGCCCCGTACCGCACGCTGCCGGGGGCGATCGGCATCCACAGGATGTCGTCGTCCGCGCGGCCGCCCAGCGGAGCCTCGTACAGCACGCGCAGGCCGCGGCCGACGCCGACGGAGAAGGCGTGCTCCAGCGGGCTGAGCCGTGGCTCGACGGCGGTCGCGTACGGGTCCTGGCTGGCGTACCACCGGCCCTCGTGCCACTGGCCGCCGTGCCCCTGGCCCTCGTGCCACTGGCCGCCGCGCCCCTGTCCCTCGTACCACCGGCCGCCGTGCGCCTGGTCCGCGTACCCCTGACCGCCGTGCGTCTGGTCCTCGTACCACTGGGCCTCGTACCCCTGGCCCTCGTACCCCGGCCCGCCGGCGAAGGACAGTTCGCGCAGCTCCACGCGGCGCAGCAGGCAGCCCTCCAGCGGGCGGCCGATCAGGGTGTGTCCGGGTCCCTCCACCGGGCCGAGCAGCAGTGTGCCCGCCGCGAGCCGGCCCAGGTGGTGCCAGGGGCCGAGCTGGGCGGCGTCGATCGCGAACAGGTCCATGGCGCCCTCGGCGACGAGCCACAGCACTTGCGGGCCTTCGAGCGGGACGCTGCCCAGTGCGGTGAGGTCGACCGCCGTGCCGAGCCCGCCCAGGGCGGCGACGACGGGGTCCGCGACGGCCGCGGACGGGTGGGTCGGCTGGTGAGGGAACGTCACCTCAGTGCTCCTTGACCAGTTCGGCGTACGCGCCACCCGCGGCCACCAGGTGGGCGTGCCGCCCGCGTTCCACGACCGTCCCCCGGTCGAGGACGAGGATCTCGTCGCTGTCGCGCACCGTGCTCAGCCGGTGGGCGATGACCACGCAGGCGCAGCCGCGCCGCCGCAGGTTGTCGATGATGACCTGCTCGGTCGCCGCGTCCAGGGCGCTGGTCACCTCGTCGAGGACCATCACGCTGGGGCGGCGCACCAGCGCCCGGGCGATCTCCAGGCGCTGGCGCTGGCCACCGGAGAAGTTGCGGCCGTCCTGCTCGACGCGGCTGTGGATGCCGCCGGGCCGGCGGGAGACCACGTCGTACACGGCCGCGTCCTCCAGGGCGGCGACGACGGCCTCGTCCGGGACGGAGGGGTCCCACAGCGCGATGTTGTCGCGGACGGTGCCCTCGAAGAGGAAGACGTCCTGGTCGACGAAGGAGACGGAGGCGGCGAGGGCGCCGCGGGGGATGTCCTCGAGGCGCATTCCGTCGATCCGGACGGCGCCCTCCCAGGGGGCGTAGAGGCCGGAGATCAGCCGGGAGACGGTCGACTTGCCGCTGCCGGAGCCGCCGACCAGGGCGACCTGCTGCCCGGGGCCGACCGAGAGGGAGAACTCCCTCAGGAGCGGGGCGTCCAGCGGGCTGTAGCCGAAGGTGACGGCGTCGAGCTCCACATGGCCCTGGAGGCGCCGGGTCCGGGCCGACGGCTCGCGCCGGGTGTACACCGGGTCGGCGGGGAAGTTCTCCACGTCCCTGAGGCGGGCGACGTCGGCCGCGAAGTCCTGGATCCGTCCGGCGACGCCGTTGAGGCGGGTGAGGGGCGCGGTGAAGCTGGTCACCAGGGCCTGGAAGGCGACGAGCAGGCCGACGGTGAGATGCCCCTCGACCGCCCGCATTCCGCCGATCATCAGGATCAGCGCGCTGTTGAGCGCGGCGAGGGTGGGCGCGACGACCGCCAGCCAGGCGCTGGGGACGCCGAGCCGCTGCTGTACGTCAAGGGTGGTCGCGTGCTGCCCGGCCCAGCGGCGGAAGAAGCCGTTCTCGCCGCCGGTGGCCTTCATCGTCTCGATGAGCTGGAGACCGCTGTACGAGGTGTTGGTCAGCCGGGCGCTCTCCGCGCGCAGCTTCTGCGTGTCGGTGGCCCGCAGCCGGATCACGACCCGCATGGCCACGACGTTCAGCAGGGCGACCAGCACGCCGACGACGGTGAGTTGCGGGTCGTACGTCCAGAGCAGCACCGCGTAGAGGAGGACCACGACCGCGTCCACACCGGCGGCGGCCAGGTCGCGGGCGAGGGTCTCCGCGACGGCGTCGTTGGACTGCAGGCGCTGGACCAGGTCGGCCGGGTTCCGCTGGGCGTAGAAGGTCAGGGGGAGTCTGAGCAGATGCCGCAGGAAGCGGGCGCTCCCCAGGGTGGAGGCGATGACGCGCCCGCGCAGCAGGTTGGCCTGTTGCAGCGCGGTGAGCACGGCGGTGAGCACGAGGGCGGTCGCCATCGCCGCGAAGAGCACGCCGAGCGAGGACGTCCGGTTCCCGATGAGGAACATGTCGATGTACGTACGGCTCAGCGCGGGCACCCAGGCGCCGACGACGACCAGCAGCAGGCTGGCGAGCACCGCCGCGGCCATGGTGCCGGAGGTGCCGCGCAGCCGGGCGGGCAGTGCGCCCAGGACACCCGGCCTGCGGCCACCGCGGCGGAACCCGGGGCCGGGCTCGAAGGTGAGCACGATCCCGGTGAAGCTCGTGTCGAACTCGTCCATGGGGACGAACCGGCGGCCCTTGCCGGGGTCGTTGACGTACACGCCCCTGCGACCGAAGCGGCGCCCCATCCCGTCGTAGACGACGTAGTGGTTGAACTCCCAGAACAGGACGGCGGGCGCGGCCACGTCGGCGAGGGCCGCCAGGTCCATCTGCATGCCCTTGGCCTGGAGGCCGTAACCACGGGCCGCCTTCAGGAGGTTGCTCGCGCGCGAGCCGTCGCGGGAGACCCCGCAGGCGATGCGCAGCTCCTCCAGGGGGACGAAGCGGCCGTGGTGGCCGAGCACCATCGCCAGGGCGGCGGCCCCGCACTCGACGGCCTCCATCTGGAGCACCGTGGGCGTGCGCACGGTCCGGGACCGCCGCCCCGTGGGGACGGCGGCGCGCCGGCGCCGGGCGGGCGGGAGCCGGCGCGCCGAGGCCCGGGAGCGGCCGCGGGATGCCTCCGGCGGCGCGGTCACGGCAGCAGCCAGTCGACGGGGCGCTGCGCGGCGAGGTGGACGGCGCCGGTGACGGGTGTGCCGGAGTCGAGCGGGTGCGGGGGTCCGTCGGCGGAGGACCAGGCGTAGCCGGAGGCGGTGCCGGGGGAGCGGTCGAGCCGTACGAGCACCGCGACCGGATTGCCCTGCCCGGCGAACCGGTCGGCGAGTCCGCTGTCGCCGAGGAAGGCGCCGATCCGCTCCCGGGTCTGGGGGGTGCGGCTCACGGCCTCGACGCGGCCGCGCAGGACGCCGAACCGGTCGCGGGGGGCGGAGGGGACGCCGAGGTCGACGCGGGCCCCCACCTGGATCGCCGACGCGCTGTCGGCGGGGAGGTACAGCATGGCCACCAACGGGGCCTTCGGGTCGGTCACGCGTTCCACCGTCGCCACGTCCGCGCCGGTCGTGACGACCGCGCCCGTCCTGGCGAAGAGGGTGGTCACCCGGCCGCCGGCCACCGCGCGCACGGGCCGGTCGCCCTTGTCCGTACGGACGGTCAGCACCGGCGTACCGGAGGGGACGGCCCGGCCCTCCTCGACGAGCACCTCGGTGACCTGTCCGGCGACCGGGCTCTGCAGCAGATAGCTGCCCTCGGCGTGGGTGAGGACGCCGGGCGCGCTCAGCTTGGACTCGACGGTGCCGGTGAGCGCCCAGTAGCCCGCCAGGGCGATGACGACGACGGTCACGGCGAGCACGAGGCGCCCCTGCGGGCGCGCGAAGCGCACCGGGACGTCGAGTTCTTCGGGAGATTGCAGCTTGGAAAGCGCCTTCTGGCGGAACTGCACGGCTATTCCCTCGACTGCATTCGAATCGTTCGGATTCGGGGATTACGGGATACGGGCGTGAGACGGTTTGGCGATGCGGGGGTGCCGGTGAACCCCGGGACCGTGGGGATCCCGGGGTTCACCGACCGAATGCGGCTCAGAGACCGGCGAGACCGGTGATGCCGGCGGTGTTCACCGAGACGCCGGTGATGCCCTGGGCGAGGCCGGGAACGCCGCCCACGAGGCCCTCGACGCCCTGGACCGTCTGGAGGGAACCGACGGTGCCGAGCAGGCCGGTGACGTCGCCGGTCACGGCGCCGGCGAGGCCGCCGGAGATCGAGACGAGACCGCCGGACACGGCGTCCAGGTCGGCGTCGGAGATCTCAACCGTCTCAAGGTCGTGATGCATGATGCGCACCCTTCATTTGTTTGGGGGGAATCCTTTTCTGCGGCCGCAGCGGGCTGATCAAAGCACGCGAACGGGCTAGCGAACCAATTCGGTTGACGATTCTCCGGGGGCGGTTGTGGACCTCGGGTCACGTCCGTGACGCCATGTTCACGGAATGCCGACACGTTCTCCGCAGGAACGAGTAACAGAATCCGGGGGGTCCGTACGCGTGGGGGACACAAGGGGCGAGAACGGGACGAGCGGGACTGGGTCCGTCCCCTTCCGGTCGAGGAATCGTGAAGGGCGCGGTCCTCAACCCATGCACGTTGTGCAGGTTCCGGGGGTGGTGCGCCCCTCACCGACGGTCACTCCCTGCTCACCCGCCGGTCCGGCGTGGATGCGCGCGCGAACGCGGACGGAGCTGTGGACGGCGGCGCGGCCGGGGGGGCCGGACGGGCGTCCGGCGGACCCGGCACGGGTGGCGGCGGCGGCACACCGACGGCGGTACGAGTCCCCCGACATCGGGGACGGATCGGGCGGTCCGCACCCCTCCGGATGATTCCGGTCGGAACGGATTTCCGCAGGGGGCGGCGGCGGGGCCGCCTCTCCGTGCTCTTCCGCTCCCGCCCGCCCCCGTCCGCCGGCGTTCGTTCCGGGTCCGCCGGACACCGTTCCGGAGCGTCGCCGTCGACTTTCGGCCAGACCTTCTCGGCCGGTCGTCCGAGAGGCGATACCAGAGGAGGCCGCTCTACGGGTAAGTTTGCCAACTGCGCACCGCACATGAACGGTTGACGACTACAGTGTGTGGTTGATGATCATCGATAGGCTCATCACAACCATGTCGTCCACCGCGTGAACCACCCCCGTAGTACGCCGAAGCAACCCCCGCAGTACGCCGATTCCTGGGCACGTACGTACCAAGGACACTCATGTCTCAACTTCGCGCACCCGCCTCGCGGTCCGATCGACGCGAGGGCGGGCGGCACGGCCGGTCAGGCGCCCGCCCCGCCCCCGGTACCAGCAGCAAACCCCCCACCCCGGCCGCCGCCCCGCACCCGACGGAAGCGCGGATACGGCCCCAGCTCCTGCGCACCTCCGTACTTCCCGCCGTCGCGGTCGCACTGGGCGGCGCCGCCGCCGTCCTCTTCACCCTCCGCTCCACCGGAGCCACCCCCACGCCCGGCCTCTGGGCCGCGCTCACCGGCGCCGCCGCCCTCACGGTCGCCTCCGTGACGGCCGCCGCGCTCGGTGCGGACCGGGCCGCCAAGGCGGTCGTCGACCGGTGCAACGCCCTGCGCCGCACGACCGCCCGGGGCCAGAACGAACTGCTCACGGTCGTCGAACAGTTGCGCAAGGGGGAGGCGGTCCCGCCCCGGCCCGCACTGCCGGCCGGCTCCGCGTCCGGCGACGAGTTCGACCTGCTCTCCCAGGAGCTGACCCGCTCCCACGAGGCCGCCGTCGCGGCCGTCGTGCAGGCGTCCCAGCTCTCCAGCAGCGTCGGCAACGAACAGAAGGTCGAGGTCTTCGTCAACCTCGCCCGGCGCCTCCAGTCCCTGGTGCACCGAGAGATCCAGCTCCTGGACGAACTGGAGAACGAGGTCGAGGACCCGGAGCTGCTCAAGGGCCTCTTCCACGTCGACCACCTGGCCACCCGCATCCGCCGTCACGCCGAGAACCTCGCCGTGCTCGGCGGCGCCATCGCCCGCCGCCAGTGGTCGAACCCGGTCACCATGACCGAGGTGCTGCGCTCCTCGATCGCCGAGGTCGAGCAGTACCCGCGCGTCAAGCTCGTCCCGCCGATCGACGGTACGCTCCGGGGCCATGCCGTGGCCGACGTCATCCACCTCCTCGCCGAACTCGTCGAGAACGCCACGCTGTTCTCCGCACCGCACACCACGGTGCTGCTCCGCGCCCAGTACGTCACGGCCGGACTCGCCATCGAGGTCGAGGACCGCGGGCTCGGCATGCCCGTCACCGAGCAGAACAAGATGAACGCCCTGCTCGCCGACCCCGACCAGGTGAACGTCGCGCACCTGCTCCAGGACGGCCGCATCGGACTCTTCGTCGTCTCGGCCCTCGCCCGCCGCCACGGAATCGCCGTACGCCTCCAGTCCAACATCTACGGCGGAGTCCAGGCCGTCCTCGTCCTGCCGCAGGGCCTCCTCGGCGCCGACCCCGAGGGCCTCGCCCAGCACGAGCGCCAGACCGCCGCGACGGCCGGCTCGGCCGCGGTCCCGCCGAACCAGGTGCAGATGCAGCCCCAGCCGACGACGCGGACGCCGGCGCACCCGCCGTCCCAGCCCGCGCCGTCCCAGCCCGCGCCGGGGGGCACGACCCCCCTGCACACCCCGGCCCAGGCCCCCGCACCGGCGCCCCACGCGGCGCCCCACGCGACTCCGGCACCCGCCGCCCACCCCCAGGCGCCCGTGCCCGTGCCGGTCGCGATGAACACGCAGGCGGCCATGAGCGCGCCGGCGGGCATGAGCGCGCCGGTCGCGGCGAACACGCAGGCCGCCCCCGCACCCGTACCGCAGCCCGTGGCGTCCCCCGAGCGGACCCCCGTCCGCCACGAGGAGACCTCCGCCCCCGGCCCGCACACCCACCCCCGTACGACCGAACGCCCGGACGGATACCCGGACTCCGGTCGCCACACCTCGGCACCGGTCCGGCCGGCCGCTGCCGAGCACACGGTCCCGCCGGCCTCCTACCTGTCGCCGCTCCCCCCGGCGCCCGAGGACAACGGCCGGCCCGTGCTCCCCAAGCGGCGCGCCCAGGAGCACATCGTCCCGCAGCTGCGCGACGAGCCCGTGGCCCGCAAGCCCGAGGAGCACGCCCTGCACGACCCCGGCTTGATGGCCGCGTTCCAGCGCGGCATCGGTCTCGCCGAGTCCCAGCCCGCCCCCCATGAATCGCTGCGTCCAGGCGACGCGCACAAGGAGTAGACACCATGGCGAGCAATGTGCCCCCCGGCCATTCCTCGGACCTCGACTGGCTGCTGAGCGGACTGGTCCAGCGGGTCCCGTACACCCGCAACGCGGTTCTGCTCTCCTCCGACGGCCTCGTCAAATCCGTCCACGGCCTCGACCCCGACGCCGCCGACCACATGGCCGCCCTCGCCTCCGGCCTGTACTCGCTCGGCCGCAGCGCGGGCGCCCGGTTCGGCGACGGCGGTGAGGTGCGCCAGGTGGTCGTCGAGCTCGACTCCACCCTCCTGTTCGTCTCCACCGCCGGCTCCGGCACCTGCCTCGCGGTGCTCGCCGGACGCGAGGCGGACGCCGCGGTCCTCGGGTACGAGATGGCGATGCTCGTCAAGAGCGTCCGGCCGTACCTGGTCACCCCCGCCCGGCAGGCAGCCGGTGTGGTGGGTGGCCTCGGACAGTGAACGTGACGCCTCCTCAGGAAGGGCCCTGGCTCGACGACGCGGCCGGCCGGCTGATCCGTCCGTACACCGTCAGCGGTGGCCGGACCCAGCCGACCACCGCCCTGGACCTGCTGTCCATGGTGATGGCGACCGGCTCGTCACCCCAGGCCCATCTGGGCCCCGAACACAGCCTGGCCCTCGGGCTGTGCGACGGGCCCACGTCGGTGGCCGAGATCGCGGCGCACTTACGGCTCCCGGCCGTGGTCACCAAGGTCCTGCTCTCCGACCTCGTGGACTGCGGGGCGCTCACCGCGCGCGCCCCCCGGTTCCACGCCAACCCAACCGACCGTTCCTTGCTGGAGGCAGTGCTCGATGGCCTACGACAGCGGCTCTGAGCGCCACGACAGTTTCGCGACCGACCCCTTCCCCACCGCGCTCAAGATCCTGGTGGCGGGCGGATTCGGCGTGGGCAAGACGACCCTCGTGGGTGCGGTCAGCGAGATCGAACCACTGAGCACCGAAGAGCTGCTGACCTCGGTCAGCGCGGCCACGGACAGCCTGGAGGGCGTGGAGTCCAAGTCGACGACCACCGTCGCCATGGACTTCGGCCGCATCACGCTCGACGACCGCCACGTGCTCTACCTCTTCGGCACCCCCGGCCAGGAGCGCTTCTGGTTCATGTGGGACGAACTCTCCGAGGGCGCGCTCGGGGCGGTCGTCCTCGCCGACACCCGCAGGCTCCAGGACTGCTTCTCCGCCGTGGACTTCTTCGAGCGGCGGGGCATCCGGTTCGTCGTGGCGGTCAACGAGTTCGACGGCTCGTTCCGCTACGAGCCCGACGAGGTCCGGGCCGCGCTCGACCTCAAGCCGGAGGTCCCCGTCGTCACCTGCGACGCCCGGATCTCCAGCTCCGGCATCCGCACCCTGCTGACGCTCGTCCAGCACCTGCTCACCACCATCCCGGCCGCCGTGCCGAGCTACGGAGCCACGCCATGACGTACGACCCGACCGGTCACCTCCTGCTGACCCCCGTCGACAAGGACGCGCCCGCCCGAGTGCAGCGGCTGCGCGAACTCGGCCTCGGGGAGCGGCCGGAGCCGGCGTTCGACGAGTTCGCCCACCGTCTCGCCGACGTGACCGGCGCCCCGTTCTCGATGGTGAACTTCATCGACGAGAACCAGCAGTTCTTCGCGGGGCTGCACACCCCGGAGGGCACCCACTCGGGCAGCGACCTCGGCGCGGCCGCCGCCGGAACCGGGGGCGTCGGCCGCTACATGGCCCGCGACCACGGCTACTGCCCGCACGTGGTGGTACGCCGCAAGGCGCTCGTCCTGGAGGACGTCTGCGACTACCCGCGCTTCGCGGGAAACCCGGTCGTGGACGAGATCGGCATCCGCTCCTACATGGGGGCGCCGCTGATCGACCGCTCGGGCGTGGCGCTCGGCACGATCTGCGTCGTCGACACGGACGTACGGCCGTGGGGGCGCGCCGGCCTGGAGACGATCAAGGCGCTGGCGGCCGAGCTGATGGAGCAGATCAACCGCCGTGAGGACGGCAGGTTCTGACGGCCGGTCGAGAACGGAGCACACCCGAGAGCCCCGGCGCGGCGAGACCGCGCCGGGGCTCTGGTGCGTCGGGGTGGGGCTGTGGGGGCTCTGGTGCGGCCGGGAGGCTCAGTGATCAGGCGTGCACGGGCTCCAGCTCCGACTCGAGTGTCGTCTCCGCTTCCAGCTCCGGCGTGCGGACGACCTCGGACAGCCGTTCCGACCAGCTGCCCTTGTCCTGGCCGAGGGCGACCTCGGCCAGGCGCAGGAGCTGGACGTCGGAGGTGCCGGCCGGCGCGAAGATGTGGTGCGCGTCCCTGAGGTAGCGCTCGATGGGGCGGTCGGTGAAGAGACCGGCGGCGGCGTGGATCTCCATCGCGTTGCGGCCGGAGTCGATGGCCGACTCGACGTTCACGAGTTTCGCGTTCATCAGCTCGGCGTCGCAGGAGAGCCCCTGGTCGAGCAGGTGCACGGCGTGGTACGCGGCGAGCCGGGCGGTCATGAGCCGGGACTGCATCTGGCCCAGCTTCAGCTTGACCGTGGGGAGGTCGTGGAGGGGCTTGCCGTAGCGGATGCGCTCGGAGGCGAAGCGGGTGGTCTCCTCCAGGATCGCCTGGTGGATGCCGAGCGAGACGGCGGTGAGGTTGGCCCGGCCGTAGAGCACGCTGGAGGAGTACGCGACGGAGAGGCCGTCGCCCTCGTCGCCGAGGCGGTTGGCGGCCGGGACCCGGCAGTTCTCGAAGATCAGCTCGCCGAAGCTGAAGCCGTGGAGCCCCATGGACGGTCGTTGAGGACCGGTCCTGAAACCTGGACGATCGGATTCGACCAGGAATGCGGTGAGGCCCTTCGAGCCGGGACCGGTTCTGACGACGACGCCGTGCAGATCGCCGACGTGGCTGTTGCCGACGTAGACCTTGCTGCCGTTGAGGATGTAGTCGTCGCCGTCACGCACGGCGGTGGCGCTCATGCCGAGGACGTGGCCGCCGGACTCCGGCTCGGTGACCGCGATGGTCGGCAGGCACTCGCCGGCGGCGATGGCCGGGAGCCAGGTCTTGCGCTGCTCGTCGCTGCCGAAGTGCACGATCTTGGCGGTGCCCAGCTGCGAGGCCTGAACCATGGCGCCCATGGCGCCGCTGACCCTGGACAGCTCCTCGATGATGATCGTCTTGGCCAGGTGGCCGGCGCCCATACCGCCGTACTCCTGGCTGATCGTCGCCCCCAGCCAGCCCTGCTCCGCTATCAGCCGGGACAGTTCGTGGTGGACCGTGCGGGACGCCTCCATCTCGGCTATCCGTGGCCGGACCTCACGCTCGGTGAACTCGCGGACCGTCTCCCTGAGCTGATGATGCAGTCGACTGCTGAAGTAGCCGTCCATCCGGAGTACCTCTCCTGCGAAACGCCTGATCGGTTGTCCGGTCAGGTGGTGCATCGGCAGTGGCCCCGTCCCGAACAGGCCGACCACTTCATGGTGTTGATCTTTCCGGGAGGGATCAATATCGCCACCGTTTTTGTCTGAAACCCGAGCGGTTGACGAGCGAACGCGACTGTGTTTCGGGCAGGATTGACCTGCTCCGCTTGTTTGGAGCCCCATTCCGCTTAGGCGTCTTTCTGCCACTCGCCGTCGGCGCCGAGCGAGTGGGCATATGGCCATGAGAGCGCCCGCTCCACCACATGAGCGCCGTCCACCCCGAAGCCCCGACATTTCGGAAGTCCGACGCTCCACTTCCCGCCAGGCGACCCACCTCCACGCCCCGCCCGCGCCCCGGTGGTGCGCCCCCGACGGGAGGGACGCCGGAGCGAGCGACCCGTTACGGAGAGTGATCGTCCTGCTCCGGCCGGCGCCCGGCGGCTCACCGTCGCAACCCGCCCCCGCACCGCCCCCGGTGACCGCCGGGAAAGGGTTCGTGACCACCAGGGAAAGTGCGGTATTGTTCTCATGCGCGTCCAGCCAGGGGAAACCCCAGGTCAGACGGGCACCGGGACGTGGCGCAGCTTGGTAGCGCACTTGACTGGGGGTCAAGGGGTCGCAGGTTCAAATCCTGTCGTCCCGACTCGAAAGAGTCGTTGATCAGGGGCCGTTTCAGAGCAATCTGAAACGGCCCCTGATCGTTTTCGGGGACCGACGGGGCCGCTCGCCCCTCGTTCCCCTGCCGACCTGGCCCAGGGACACCGCTGTCGGGGCAGGTCGTCTGTGGTGGGATGGCGCGATGATCGCCACGGTGCTCTGGGAGCGGCAACTGCACCAGCGGGGCGGTGCGTCCGGTTTCGTCGTGGGGCCGGACTGTGTCGTCCTGCACGAGAGGCGTACCCGGCTGATCGGCGGTGACGTCCGTGCGGACCCTCGCATGGGGCGGCGGGGTGCTGACCGGCAGCGGGCAGGAGGCGGTTCTCCTTGACCCGGTCGACGGGAGCGACTTGGCGCGGTGGCGGCTGCCGGGCCCGCTCGCGGGACCCGACGCGAAGGCGTTCGTCCCGGTCGGTGCGGAGCGGGTGGTGGCGGTCTGCGAAGGCTCGGCGCTGGTGACCCTCGGGATCGGCGAGGACGAGCCCGCCCGGCTCGGCTCCTACGATCCGTTCGGAGCCGTCGGCCACGTCCACGGGGCGGTCTGGATGCTGCGGTCAGGCCGGGGGCTGCTCGCGGTGGATCCCGCCGACGGGACCGCGCTGTGGTCGGTCGAGGCGGATCGCAAGATGGTCACCGACCCGCTGCCGTACGTCGACGCGCTCCTGGTGGGGGATGCCAACGGCGGCCTCCGGAAGGTGGGGCCCGACGGCCGGACCGTGGAGGGGTGTTCCCTCCCAGGGCGGCGCCTGGACGCGCTGGCCGCCGCCGGCGACGGCGGGCTGTTCTTCGCGGCGAAGGGCACCTTCGGCTACTTCGCCCTTGCTCCGTGAGCCGGGCGGCCGACCACTTCCGGAGCTGGGGGCCATCTCCGTACGCGAGTCCACTCGGCAGGGACCGGGAGAGTCGACCCCGGCCAGTGGTCGCACATGTGTGCAGCAGTAGTGCGCGGGCACACGGACAGCACCTCTTGGAAGGAGTCCCGCGATGCTCGGCATAGTAGCCGCCGTACTGTTCTTCATCTCGTTCCTGATCAACGCCGCGGACATCGGCACCAACGACGTGTTCACCTCGGCGAACGTCATGCTGCTCGGACTCACGGCCCTGGCCCTGCACGTTGCGGGCATCGGCGCCGGCCGGACTCGCCACAGCAACGGACGCCGGCCCTGGTCCCGTTCCTGATCCGGGCGGTTCGATCTGGACATTCCTGGTCCGACGCGGTCGGCGTCACACGCCGTCGGCCTGCGTCGCCGTCGGAGCGACGAACCGGATCCGGCCGACGCGCTCCGGCGTGCGCCCCCCGTGCACCCGGTGCTGTGTTCCGCCCGGTGTTGCAAGGGCAGAGGGGTGGGGGTGGCTGCTCGCGTCGTGCACCCCTGGCACGACGGAGGACCGAAGGGGTGGGAATGATACGAGTGACGGTGGTCTACGAGGCGCAGCTCCTGCGGACCGCGTTGGTCGAACTGCTGAGGTCGGGCGGGGTCACGGTGGTCTCCTCGCTGTCCAGATGGCCGCACGGCCCGGCGGCGGGGGAGTCCGAACCCGACGTGTACGTGGCGGACGCCGAGTGTCTGCCGCCCTCGGAGAAGCGGCTCGTGGCCGCTGCCGCACCGGGCTCGGGGGAGGGCGCGCGGGTCCGTCCGGTCCTGCTGGCCCTCGTCCCCGGGCAGCGGCCGGGGGTACTGCGACGGGCCCATGCCGCCGGCGCGGCCGGCTTCGTCGACCAGAACGCCCCGAAGGATCGATTACTCGAGGCCGTGCACCGTCTGGCCAACGGGGAGCGGTTCATCGACGACACGCTCGCGCTCGGGTTCCTCCAGGCCGCGGAGATGCCCCTGACCCGGCGTGAGCTGAGCGTTCTCTCGCTGGCCGCCGACGGAGCGCCGGTCGCCGAGATCGCCGCGACGCTGTTCCTGACCAAGGGCACCGTCCGCAACTACATGGCGAGCGTCATCCGCAAGGTAGGCGCCCGGAACCGCGTGGACGCCATCCGCATCGCCCAGGGCGCCGGGTGGACCTGAGCACCGCCCCGCGGCCCTGGCGGGCAGGGCCGGCTCACCCTCGGACCTGGCTCCAGTGCCCCACCAGATCGCGGTAGAGAGCGGAACGCGCGAGCAGTTCCTCGTGCGTTCCGTACTGGGCCCGGGTGCCGTCGAGGACGAGGATCCTGTCGGCCCGGAGTGCCGAGGACAACCGGTGGGCGACCACGACCAGGGTTCCTGGCCGCGCACTCAGCGCCCGCTCGGCCGTGGCCTCGGCGACGGGGTCCAGGTGGCAGGTCGCCTCGTCGAGCAGCAGCAGGGGGGCGGGGGCCAGATGGGCGCGTCCCAGCGCGATCAGCTGGCGTTCGCCGAGGGACAGGGCGTCGGGCGTCAGCGTACGGTCGAGCCCGCCCACCCGGTCGACGAGGGATTCCAGGGCGAGCGCGTCCACGGTCCGGTCGACGGCGGACGGATCGGCGCCGGGCCGCAGGTACCGCAGGTTGTCCCGCAGGGTGCCCGTGAAGACGTACGCCTCCTGGGGAGTCAGCACGCGCAGGGCGGTGAGCTCCGGGCGCGAGCAGGCGGCGACGGCGTGGCCGAAGAGCCGTACCTCGCCCTGATCGGGGGTGAGCATGCCCGCCGCGACGTGCAGCAGGGTCGACTTGCCGATGCCGCTCGGGCCGACCACAGCGATGTGTTCCCCTTGCTCGACGGTGAGTTCCAGCGCGTCGAGGACGGGGCGTGCCCAGGGGCCGTACGACGCGCGTACGTGGCGCAGCTCCAGCGCCGTGGCCGCCCGGCCCGTACGGCGCGGGCCGGGCGGGGCGTCGGCGGGGGAAGGGCCCGGGGGCAGCGGTCGGGTGAGCCGGTCGAGGACGACGAAGAGCCGCGCGCCCGCGGCGCCCAGGACGGTCATCAGGGTGTGCAGGGCGGGGAGCAGCGACTGGAGGACGTAGGTGAGGGCACCCACCACGGCACCGGCCGTGACGCCCTGGCGGAGCAGCCACGGTGTGGCGACGAGCAGCAGGAGGACCGGCAGCTGTCCGGCCGTCGCCACCGCGAACGTACGGACGGACGCCCAGCGGGCCAGGGCGCGTTGGGCGGCGGCCGCCTCGTCGACGGCACGGCGGTTCTGCGCGGCGGTCGCCTCCTGGGCACCGCAGGCCACCGTGTCCCGCAGGGCGGAGCGGGTGATCTCGGCACGCCGCCCGACGGCCTCGTCCGCGTCGAGGTACCGGTGCTGGGCCCGCGCCATGGGCCGCAGGGAGACCGTGAACAGGGCGAGGCCAAGGACCAGGGGCGGAAGCACGACGAGGAGGAACTGCGGCGCGAGCGACAGCAGTCCGGCGAGGGCCCCGACGGCCACGAAGACGAAGGAGCGGGTGGCCAGCACCAGTCCGGCGAAGCTGTCTCGGGCGATCTCGGTCTGACTCGTCAGCCGGGACACCGCGGTCGTGTCCGCGCGCCCGCCCGTGGTCGTGGCGGTGCGCAGGGCGCGTACCACCGACCCGCGTACGAGTTCGTCGCGCAGCGGTTCCGTGAGGGGGGGCAGCTGGGCGAAGACGCCCCGGACGACGGGAGCGCCGAGGAGGATGGCCACGGCGGCCCCCGCCAGCCAGAGGAGGCCGGTCGAGGGCGTGCCTTTCAGAAATCCGTCGTCGAGGGAGCGGGCCACGCAGTAGCCGCCGAGGAACGTCTGCGCGGATTCGGCGGCCGACCACGCCGCCAGTTTCGCCAGGACGCCCTTGCGGCGCACGAGGAGTGACCGGAGGAAGGCGGTGACGCGCCGGGCCGACTCCGCCTCGGGGGAGGAGGCCGCCGGTCCCGGAGGGGGGACACCCCGGGCCGGGGCCGTCCTCGGGGCGGTGACCTCCGGCGCCGGACGGTCCGTCGCCCTCGGCGCTGTCGGTTTCCTCTCCCGCCCCGGGCGCGGAGGGGGCGTCACTCGCCCGCTCCCGTCCCCGGGACGGCCGACGCCGGAGCGCCGGAGCCGACGATCTCCGGGGGAGCGTCCGCTCCGGTCGCCGGTCGTGTGGCGTCGGCTCCGGTCGCCGGCCGCGTGGCATCTGCTTCGGTCGCCGGTCGCGTGGCGCTCGCCCCGGTTGGCGGTCGTGTGGCGTCCGCTCCGGTCGCCGGCCGCGTGGCAACTGCTTCGGTCGAGGGTCGCGTGGCGCCCGCCCCGGTCGCCGGTCGTGTGGCGTCCGCCGCGGTCGACGGTCGCGAGGTGTCCGCCGCGGTCGCCGGCCGCGTGGCGTGCGTTCCGGCCGACCGGCGCGCGGCGTCCGCCTCGGTGGACCGGCGCGGGGCGTCAGCAGGTCCGGCCTCCGCGGTGAACACCGCGCGGTACTCCGGTTCCTCCCACAGCAGGCTGTGCGGTCCGCACCTCCGCACGCGGCCCCCCTCCATCCAGACGACCTGGTCCGCCCGGGCGGCCGTGGACACCCGGTGGGCCACGATCAGCCTGGTGCACGCCCGTGACGGCGTGGCGAGGGCGGCCTCCACCTGACGTTCGGTGGCCGTGTCGAGGCTCGACGTCGCGTCGTCGAGGATCATCAGACGGCCTCGGCTCATGAACGCCCGCGCCAGACCCAGGCGTTGGGCCTCCCCGCCGGAGAGCGGGGCGTCGTCCACCGGGGTGTCGTAGCCCAGCGGCAGCAGTCGGACGAAGGTGTCGGCGCAGGCCGCCGCCGCGGCGTCACGGACGCCGGCCGGGCCGGCCGGGCCCCGGGCGGGCCCGGTCCCGGCGGCCAACGCGGCGCCGATCGTGGGGGTGGCCCCGCCGTCGAAGAGGGGACGCGCGAAGGCGTACGCGGTCGCCCCGCGCAGCTCCGCGCGGGAGAGTTCCGTCAGGTCGACGCCGTCCAGGAGGACACTCCCGGCGTCGGGGTCGGTCAGCCGGCCCGCGACGGCGGCCAGGGTCGACTTGCCCGCTCCGGAGCGGCCCACGACGGCGACCGTCGATCCGCCGGCGATCGAGAGCGTCACGTCCGTGAGCAGGGGGACGCCGCCGCGCGTCACCCGCACCCCCCGCAGCCGCAGGTCCCCGGGCGCGTCGGCCGGCAGGACCGCGGAGCCGTGCGGCATCGGCGCCAGATCGGCGAGTTCGGCGGTGCGGCGTCCCGCGCTGCGGGCCCGGACCAGGGTGCCGAGCGGTGCCGCGATGCCTCCGATGCCGGCGGCGAGCGCCGCGTACCGCGAGGCGGCGAGCAGACCGCCCACGCTGACCTCGCCCGCGGCGAGAGCGATCCCCGCGACCGCGACGACGGCCGTGGTGAGCAGGGGCAGCAGGACACCGCTGCGGGCCACGGCGCGGCCGTGGACGAGCCACATGCGGGTGCCGTGCTTCGTCATCTCCGGCAGCGGGGCGAGGACGCGCTCCTCCTCGTGCCGTGCCGTGTCGGCGGCGGCGATGGTACGGGCGCCGCCCAGCGCCTCGGCCAGCCGGGCGGCGACGGCACCCTGGGCCCGCTGGTAGTGGCCGACCGAGTCGGAGGACTGGGTGGCGAACGCGCGCAGCAGGAGCAGGAGCAGGGGCAGACCGGCCACGAAGACGGCGGCGGTCCAGAGGTGTATGAGGGCCAGGGCCACGAGTGCGCCGATCGGTACGAGCACGGCGGACACGGACGTCGCCAGAGCCGCCGGGGCCGTGCCGCTGTCGGTGGCGTTGACGCAGAGCCGGGCGGCGACGTCGCCGCCCGTGTGGGGTGCTGCCCGGTGGGGCGCGGTGCCGAGGAGGCCGCCCAGGGCGCGCAGCCGGATCCAGGCGGTGGCGCGGGAGTTGGCGATCTGGGTCAGAAGTACCGAGCAGGTCTCCAGGAGCACTTCGGCCGCAAGGAGTACGCCGGTCCACAGCAGCCACGTCTCCGCCCCGGGCCGGTGACGCAGCAGCAGGTCCAGTGTTTCGCCGGCGAGCGCGGGTACGGCGAGCGAGCAGGCCGCCCCGGCGACCGAGCAGAGCAGCAGCGCGGCGGTGGTTCCCGCCGTGTGCCGTACGGCGCCGCGGAGCAGCCGGTCGGAACCGGTCGGCGAGGCCATCCGACCCCCTCTCTTCCCCTCCGGGAGCGACGTTGCGCCGGGCCGCCGGTGCCGGCCCGGACGGCCGGGGCCCCGGGAGCAGCGCTCCCGGGGCCCGTGACTCCTCACCGGCGCTCGGGGCGCCGTGCGGGAAGCCGGATCGGCTCAGTTACAGGTGGTGACGCTGAGGCTGCTGTCACCGCAGAGCAGGAGGCTCGCGCGGCTGCCGGTCTCGACGTCGCCGATGGCCTCGTCCTTGGGGGTCTCCAGCGACTGAAGGTCGAAGAGGTTCATGATCGTTTCCTTTCGTAGGGGACGGGTGGTGCGGGACGACCCCGTCACGGGGCCGGTTCGTGGGGCCGCGGAAGCGGCGGAAGGAAGGGCAGGTGGGCCGGGCGGTCGCCCAGGGCCGAGGCAAGGGCGAGCAGGACGCCCGCCGTGCCCGTGGAGAGGTCCATGGACAGGCGCATCATCTGCTCGCCGGGGAAGGCGAGACGGCCCTGGTAGGCCATGGCGTGCCAGCTCAGGCAGCCGACCTGGCGACGTACGTCCTCCGGTGTCGTACCGGGACCGCCGACGTTCGTACGGGCGAGGTGGAGCACCATCCCCGCGACGCCCCGGAAGAGACCGGGCTGGGCGTAGAAGGTGGCCTGCGCCGCCCGCACGATCTCTTGGCGCGCCCGGTCCAGGTCGTCGTCGCGCCGGTGGAGCAGGTAGTCGTCGATCACCATGCCGATGCCCACGCTGCCCGCGCCGAGGTACGGCATGGTGCGCCAGCCCTCGTCGACCTGCAGGGTCCCGGAGGCGCCGCGGACGCAGCGGCTCAGGTCGTCGTGGAGTGCCTCGGCGGCGAGGTCGAGGAGGGCGGTGTCCCCGGTGCGCTCGTAGAGCCGTATGAACAGGAGGGCACGTCCGGCGGAGCCGTGCAGGAGTCCCGTGCGCGCCTTGCCTGCCGCTCCCGCCGGTCGGGCGGGCGCCCGGAGCGGTCGGGCGGACAGCTCGGCGCAGCGCAGGGCCGCGGTGTGGAGGCCGCTTTCACCGGTGGCGACGGCCAGGGCGTCCAGGGCGAGGCCGACGCCGGCCGTCCCTCCGTACAGGTCGGGGGCGAGGGCCTCGTGGTCCTGTTCGGCGACGAGTGAGGCCAGTTCGAGGGCGGCGGCCGGGTGCCCGAGCCGTTCGAGGGTCCAGGCGACACCGGCGAGCCCGTCGTAGAAGCCGAGTGGTGTGCCGGAGTCGGGTTGTTTGGCGTGCTGCAGGAGTCTGTCCTCGGCCTCCGGACATCGGGGTGCACCGCTCTCGTGCAGGGCGTGGAGCACTCCGGCGGTGCCGTGTCCGACGGTCATGCCCCCGCCGGCCGTGGCGAACTGCGCGATGTCCCCGGGGAAGAAACGATCCTCCCTCTCGGGCGTCGCCGAGGCCAGGATCGCGGCCACCATGGAGTCACGGCTGTTCGGCCAGTCGCCCGGCTCCGCGGGCAGGAACCGGGAGCGGCCCTCCGCACGGTCGGGCGCCCGCGAGCTCCCGCCGGGCCGGCCGCCGGCCGGGTCGCGGGTGATCTCCCGAACCGCCTCGTCCAGAAAACCGGGCGGCAGCGGGAAGCGCGCCGCCGCGGTCTCCGCCAGGTGCGCGGCCTTGCCCCGGTCCACCGCCAGCAGGCTGGTGAGCGGGATGAACAGCGCGATCCGGAGGCACGCGAGGGCGTACCGGTCCACATCGACGCCCCGCCGGTCGGCGGGGGCCACGAACGCCGGGTTGGCGACGGTCTGGCGACCGCCCTCCGCGGCGGGCCGGGCCGCCTCGAAGTCCAGCAGCGTCACCGAGGACTCGTCCTCGGACACCATGATGTTGAACAGATGCAGGTCGTTGAAGACGATCCCGCGCTCGTGCACCGCGGCCACGGCCCGCTCGACGAGCCGGTGGATGCGCAGCGCCCACTCCGTGTACTCGGCGAGCCGCTCCGCCGACGGAGCGGCCTCCATCAGCGGATGCCTCCGCGCGAAGAAGGTGTTGAGCGGCTTGCCGTCCACGAACTCCAGGGCCAGGAAGTGGTGGTCGCCCACCGTGAAGCCGCCGAGGACCTCCGGCGTGCAGGCGAGCCCCGAGAGCCGTTCCAGGGCTTCGCGTTCGCGGTGCAGCCTCGTCACGGCGTCCGCGCCGTCGGCGGCGAGGCCGGCGTACGGCCGCGCCTCCTTCAGGACGACCCGCCGCCCGGTCCGCCGGTCCCGGGCCTCGTACACGCCGCCGCCGTTGGAGAAGTGCAGGGCCTTCTCGATGTCGTACGGCATGTCCTGGACGGTCACCGAGGCCCTGGCCTCCAGGTGCGGACGCAGGAAGGCGGGGGGAGTCACCCAGTCGGGCACGTGGAAGACGGGGTCGCGCCGGTCGGGTACGAGCGTGCCGGACCCGTCCTCGACGGCCGCCCGCAGCTCCCCGTGCTCGTCGTAGCAGTGGCGGAGGGTGAAGCTGCCGTACCGCAGGTGCACGGGGCCCCGGCCCCAGCGCAGATCGCTGAGAATGTACGGCCCCGGCCGGCCCTCCAGCAGCTCCGCCAGATCGGTGGCCACGCGCTCGCACTGCTCGTCGTCGGCCGGATACACGGTGATGAACTTGCCGCTCGCCGAGCGGTCCGCGTACTTGGCGTTGCGCTGGTGCAGCAGATAGCGGCTGGGGACGAACTTGAAGGCCACGCCGTGTTCCAGACAGTACGCGCGGACCGTGGCGAGGATCGCCTCCGCGTTGTCGAGACAGGCCGAGACGTGGATCTTCCAGCCCTGCGAAGGGAGCGACAGGTCCAGGGGGCGCAGGGCGAGCCAGTCGCCCCTGCGGTGGGACGTCCATCCCTCGGGTACGGGGAGGGTGGCCGCCCGGTAGAGGGAGCCGCCGGCTCCCTCGGCGAAGACCAGACGGTGCGGCGCGTCGTAGAAGTGACGGTCGGCGTCGCAGAACACCGCGTACCCCTTGTTCACTGCGCACTCCCTCGGTCGGTGACGGACACGACGCTGTCACGTCACCCGAGGGCCCAGGAAGTCGCCGCTGTCACCTTCCACCCATGCGGAACGCACAGGTAACAACAGCCCCGCGGATGCCTCCGGGCCGGGACGACCGGCTCAACTCCCCTTGTCCGGTGGCCCGGTGGCCCGGTGGCCCGGTGGCCCGGTGGCCCGGTGGCCGGGCGGCCCGATGGCCCGGTGCGTCCGTCGGGCGGCGAGGCCCGTCCGTCAGACGGCGGGCGGTGGCCCGTCGACCAGAGCCCGCGCCGCGGCGTACTCCTCGCGGGCAGCCTGTTCCGCGACGTCCAGATAGCCGTACGCGTCGGCGCCGACCGGGATGCGCAGGGGCGTGGGGCCCTCGGTGTCGACGATCGCCAGGACCCGTACGGCGAAGTCGTCGGGACGCCCGGTGCCGGGGCTGTCGGCGAGCCCGCGCGCGCCTTCGAGCATCTCGCGGTTGGTCACGTCGTAGGCGGGGACCCGGTGGGCGGCTTCCGTCATGGCGGTGCCGTAGCGGGTGGCGAACATACCGGGTTCGACGACCGTGACACGGATGCCGTGCGGGGCCGCCTCCACCGCGAGCGCCTCGCTCATGCCCTCCAACGCGTGCTTCGCGGCCACGTACGCGCCGAGACCCGGGAAGGCCATCCGGCCGACGACGGACGAGACGTTGACGATGTGGCCGTGCCCCTGGGCCCGCATCAACGGCAGTGCGAGCCGCGTGAGTCTCCAGGGCCCGACGACCAGTATCTCCAACTGGTCCCGGAGCTCGGCGTCGGAGACCTCCTCCACCGCGCCGAACAGACCGACGCCGGCGTTGTTGACGAGGATGTCTATACCTCCGACACGGTCGACGGCCGTCCGGACGGCCTCCTGGCATGAGGCCGGGTCCCGCAGTTCCAGCGGGACCGGGACGATTCGTCCGGGCCAGGCGGCGGCGAGGTCCTCCAGGTCCGCGGTCTTGCGGGCGGTGACCACGATGTCGTGCCCCGCCCGAGCCGCCGCGTCGGCCAGTGCCCTTCCGAGGCCCGAAGAGCACCCCGTGATCAACCAGCGCCTGCCCATGGATTCCCCCATACGGATCGCCGAAGTGGTGACGCGTGAACGGTCCTGCCCTCTCGCGCCGCCGGACGCGCACCGTCCCGACCACGCCGGACGGGACGGGACGCGCTTCATCGTGGAGGCGAGATCCGGCCACGCCCATCCCTCACGCGGGGGCGCGCGGACGCACGGACAGGCGCATCGGTGCCGGCTCCCCGACACCGCACGAGCGCGGCCGGCCGCCCCCGCCGGCCGCACGCGCGAAAGGCGCAGGGATGTCCCGGGGCATCCGGGGCAGCCGTATCCGGAGGTCCCCACTCGGCGGCCGCACGGCAGAAGGCGGCAACGGAAGACAGGGAGCACCGACATGCAGGTCCGTCCGTGGCGCGTCCACCCCGACTCCGGGCTGACGGCTCACGCGGTCGCCGGCCGGTACCGGCTCGACGGCCTGCTGGGGAGAGGGGGAGCGGCCGACGTCTACGAAGCCGTGGACCTCCGGCTGCGCAGGCACGTCGCGGTGAAGGTCTTCCGCGGTGGCGACGCCAGGACGGAGGAACACTCCGACAACGAGGGGCGTCTCCTGGCCCAGCTGCGGCATCCCGGTCTGGTGACCCTCTTCGACTCCGGTCGCGACGAAGGGCGCCCCTTCCTGGTGATGGAACTCGTCAGGGGGACGACCCTGCGCCGGCGCCTCGCCCGCTCCGCGCTCTCGGTGACCGAGACCCGTCGCATGGGGGTCGCGCTGTCCTCCGCGCTCGCCCATGTGCACGGAACAGGAATAGTGCACCGCGATGTCAAGCCGTCGAACATCCTCCTGGACCCGACCGGTGCCCCGCGCCTGACGGACTTCGGGATCTCCCGCCGCTTCGCCGCCACCGACGCCCCCGCGGCGGTGCCCGACGCCGCGAGCGGCGCGGCCGCCGCCCCGGCCACCGACGGCGAGGACACCCTCATAGGGACGGCCTGCTACATGGCACCGGAGCAGGCACTCGGCCTGACCACGGGGCCGCGGGCCGACGTCTACAGCCTCGGACTCGTGCTCCTGGAATCCCTCAAGGGCGAACGGGAGTACGACGGCCGGCCCCTGGAGGCGGCGCTCGCCCGGCTGCACCGCCCGCCGCGGCTGCCCGACGGACTCCCCCCGGGCCTCGGCGAACTGTTGAGGGCCATGACGGCGCACGAGCCCTCCCGCCGTCCGGACGCCCGCACCTGCCAGCAGGTACTGGCCGCGCTGCCGATCCCCGACGCGTGCGACGCCCGGCACGCCGCACAGCCGGTGACGGCGCCCGGAACTCCCGCGCGCCCGTCCGGAGTCCGTCGCTCGCCCGGCACGCTCCCGAGCCGGCGGCACGCGCAGACGAAGGCGGAGCCGGCGCCCAGGGCGCTCCACCGCCCGGGGTGGCTGCTCGCCAAGAGCGCCGCGCTGGCCGCCCTCGGCGTCACGCTGACGGGCTCCATCGGCGCCGCCCCCGTCGGGGGCCGGAGCGTCGTCGCGGACCCGCCGTCCTCCCGAGTGACCGCCCAACAGGTACCGGACGCTGCGCAGGCGATGACGGCCGACCGACCCGAGCGCGCCGCACCGCCCGCGGAGTCGCGGGTCACCGGCTGAGGGAGATCGCGAAGGGCTCGAATCCGCGGGAGCGGATCACGTGGGGGACGAAGAGGATCGCGGCCTCCGTGGCGCGGGCGGTCCGGATTCCGCCCAGGTCGGTGATCCACTCGTTCTTCCAGCCGAGGTCGGTGAGGATCTCGCGGACGGTCTGCTTGGCCTGGGGGTTCTCTCCGGAGAGGAACGCGGTGGGCGGGTGGGTGAGGGTGGCCGGCGCGGTCATCACGGGGTAGAGCATGGTGTTGAGCGTCTTGACGACGTGCGTTTCGGGGAGCGCTTCCTGGAGCAGTTCGGCGAGGCTGGAGCCGGGGTGGAGCAGGCCGGCGGGGAGCCCGTCGGGGCCGTCGGTGGTGGCGTTGGAGACATCGACGAGGATCTTGCCCCGCAGTTCCTCCCGCAGCGCGCCGAGGCGTTGCGGAGAGCCGGCGCCGGGCGTGGCGTTGATGACGATCCGGGCGGTGCGGGCGGCCGAGGCGGCGGCGCCCGGCGTGCGGTCCGCCGTGGTGACCCGGTGCCCGGCTCGGGTCAGGGCGGTGGCCAGGCTGCCGCCGACGCGGCCGTTTCCCAGAACTGCGATCTCGTACGTGGACATGGCGGTTCGACTCCTTCTGGTGTTTTCGCTGCTCTTCGTCGGGGTCAGCGGGCGAGCGCCGCGGCGGCGTGGGCGTGTACGCCGGGTGCGGCGGCCAGGAAGCTGGTGCTCCGCGTGGTCCAGGGGCGGCCCCCGGCATCGGTGACCCGGCCGCCGGCCTCCTGGACGAGCAGGGCGCCGGGCAGCAGGTCCGCGCGGGCTCCGGCGTACTGCCAGAAGACGTCGAGCCGGCCGGCGGCGACGTTCGCCAGGTGCAGGGTCGCGGGCACGGCGGTCCGTACGACGAGGGCGTCGAGGAGCATGGCGGTGATCGAAGCGCCTGTGCGGCGTACGACCTCCTCGTCCTCGTCCGGCCGGGCCTGGCTGGTGGCGACGATGCTCAGCCCGAGCTCCGCCGTCCGGGAGACGTGCAGCGGCCGGCCGTCGAGGTGGGCGCCTCCTCCGGCGAGAGCGGTGTAGGTCTCGCCCGTCAACGGCACGTGGACGACCGTCAGCACGGGCCGGTTCTCGCGTACCAGGGTGGCGGTCACCGCCCAGTCGGGAAGGGCGTGCAGATGGTTGACATTGCCTTCGGCCGGGTCCACGACCCACCATTCGCCGGACGGCAGTGCTCCGCCGTCGAGTTCGTCCTCCACCCAGCCGGCGTGCGGGCGCAGGGCCCTGAGACGGGGGCGCAGGGTGGAGAGGACCGTGTCGTCGTTGGCGGCGAGGGCGCGCATCAGCTCCTCGCGGGTCTCGTGGCGGACCACCTCGCCGAAGCGCTCGCGCAGTGCCGAGCCGGCCGTGCGTACGGCGGTCACGGTCCGGGCCAGCAGGTCGGCGTCGGAGAGGGGGCCACCGGAAGAGGCCTGATGGGGTGCGGACATGGCGGAGCTCCTGACGGCGAAGGGGATGGGGGCGGGGTGCCGCGTCGACCGGGCCGGGCGGTCCGCGGGTGCCTGTGCCTCAACGGTAGGGAGCCCCATAGTTAACTTCAACTGCATGTCAGGCACGCCTAGGATGACTCTCATGCAACTGGATCTGAACCTGCTCGCGGCGCTCGACGCACTCCTCGAGGAAGGCAGCGTGGCCGGCGCCGCCGCACGCCTGCACGTGACCGCTCCCGCGATGAGCCGGAGCCTCGGCCGTATCCGCCGCACGACCGGCGACCAGATCCTGGTGCGGACCGGTCGCACGATGACCCCGACTCCCTACGCGATCGCCGTCCGGGCCCAGGTGCACGAGCTGCTGCACCAGGTCCAAGGGGTACTGGCACCCAGCCGCGAACTCGACCTGGCGACGCTGGAGCGCACGTTCACGCTTCGCTGGCACGAATCCCTGATCGCCCTGAGCGGACCCGCCCTCCTCACGTCCGTACGCGCACAGGCACCCGGCGTGCGACTGCGCTTCATTGGCGAATCGAACTTCGAATCGCACGAGTTGAGACGCGGAGAGGTGGACCTGGAGGCGAACGCCAACCGTCCGGGTGCGCCCGACGTCCGCTCCGTGAAGGCGGGCGAGACGCGCCTGGTCACCGTCGTGAGGCAGGGCCACGCCCTCACTCGCGCCAAGACCCTCACCGCGCGGCGCTACGCCGCGGCGGAGCACGTCATCGTCTCGCGACGTGGAAACCTGGACAACGCCCTGGACGAGGCTCTCGCCGGGCTGGGGCTGAGCCGGCGCGTCGTGGCGAGCGCACCCACGGAAGCCGCCGCGTTCGCGTTCGCGCGCGACTCCGACCTGGTGCTGAGCGTTCCCGAAGCCACCACGCGCTCGGCGGTCACCGACCTCGGCCTGGCCGTACTCCCGCTGCCGCTGGAACTGCCCCTGGCCCAGGTCCACCTGTCATGGCATCAGCGCTACGACACCGACACCGCTCATGCCTGGCTGCGCGGGCTGGCGCGGGAGGCGTTGGCCGCGATCGCCGCACCAGGTGGCAGTCAAGGGCCGCTGTGATCGCTTCTTCGGGCAGTCGGCGTTCTGGTCCATGCTGTTCCTGTCGGCCGTCATCGCGGCCGGCGGAGTGCTCACGGGTTCCCGTCGTGGTCGTCACCAACGAAGGCCGCCAGGTACAGGCCGGGCGCGTCGGCGGCTGACCCCGGCTCCGTACGGCGCCGCCCGCACGGGCCCGGCGACGTCATGCGGGGGCGGCGAGCGGCGGGTGGTCGAGCACGCGCGGCTTGTACTCGACGAGCTGGATGCTGTTGTCGAAGGTGCGGTGCCCGATCATCTCGAGAGCGACGTCGGGATAGCCGTCGTAGATGCGTTCCTCACCGGTGGCGCCGGTGATGACCGGGAACATGACCACGCGGAAGCGGTCGACGAGTCCGGCCTGCAGGAGGGAGCGGGACAGGCTGAGGCTGCCGATCGTACTGAGGAGGCCCGTGCCCCTGGATTTCATGGCGCTGACCGCCTCGACGGCGCTGTCGCGGACGAGGGTGGAGTTGGCCCAGGTCAGGGGCGCCTGGAGCGAGGAGGAGAACACCACTTTGGGCGCTCGGGTGAGCTCGTCGACGGATGCTTCCTCCTCGGGCCTGAACTCGTCCTGGCCCGAGGGGACCGTGCCCGCGGCGAAGCCCGACATCAGGCGGTAGGTGTTCGCCCCCATCAGATAGGTGGCCTGGGGCTGCTCGCCCAGCCACGCGAGGTACTCCGGGCCTTCGAGGCCCCAGAACCCGGGCCAGCCGTCTCCCGACGCACAGCCGTCGAGGGAGGTGATGAAGTCGACGAGAAGCTCCGACATGGCGGTGTCCTTTCCTGGCCCGCCACGAGCATGGACCGACCGGGAGCGCCGGACTCGTCGGACGCGCCGCTGAGGTCTGAGGAAACGGCCCGGGCGGCCGGGGGAGACGGGGGCGGTCAGAGGCCCGCCTGGAGGCGGAGGCCCGCCAGGGTGAGGTCGAGGGCGGAGCGGAACTGGTCCGTGTCGTCGTGGCCGTCGAACTCGTCGACGATCTCGTGGATGAAGGGGAAGTCCTGGGGGGCGAGTTCCCGCCATGCCTGAGCGAAACGGCCGAGGAACTCGTCCCGGTTCACCGCGCCGTCCAGGACTTCCTGGGGTGGTTCCTGGCCCATGTCGATGGCCGAGCCGACGACGACGCCGATGACGGCCGAGACGGCGTGGAAGCGCTGGCGGGCGGTGAGGTTCAGGCGCAGGGTCTGGCGGCCGAGCATTTCGTAGATGCGCAGGGAGTTGCTCTGCACGTCGGTGTTGCGCATGAAGTAGGCGCCGAGCCAGGGGCGGCGGACGACGGCGTCGAAGAGCGTGAGGGCCATGGCGCGCAGGTCGTCGATGGGGTCCTGGGTGGGCGGGAGCGTGTCGAGGTCGGCGAGCACGCCGGCCATGACGTGGTCCGTGGCGAGGTCGAGGAGTTCGTCCTTGTTCGCGACGTACCAGTAGATGCTGGCGACGCCTCCGCCCAGGCGCTGGGCCAGGGCGCGGAAGGTCAGGGCGGGGGCTCCTGCCTCGTCGAGCAGGGCGACCGCTTCGCCGAGGACGGATTCCATCGAGTGCGAGGCGCGTCGGCGCCCCGTCCCCTGGCGGGCCATGGCGTGCACCTCTCGCTGGTGAGCGGACTCTCTTTGCATCGGATCGAACGCTGTTCTATCGTACCGGATGGAACAACGTTCGATACTCGAACCACGTTCGATCGAAAGGAGTGCGCCATGACCACCGCCACCCTCACCAACCCGCCCCGCACCTACCCGTCGCTGCGCGCGGCGTGGATCCCCCTGGCCGCGCTCTGCCTGGCCTTCTTCGTCGAGATGGTCGACAACACCCTGTTGTCGATCGCGCTGCCCACCATCGGCCGCGACCTGGGCGGAGGCACGACCGCGCTCCAGTGGGTGACGGGCGCCTACTCGCTCACCTTCGGCGGACTGCTGCTCACCGCCGGATCCATCGCGGACCGGTTCGGGCGCCGCCGCGTGCTCCTGATCGGGCTCGGGATCTTCGGCACGCTCAGCCTCGGCGTGCTCCTCGTCCATTCCGCAGGCGGTCTCATCGCCTTGCGCGCGGGGCTCGGCATAGCCGCGGCGGCGATGGCGCCGATCACGAACTCCCTGGTCTTCCGGCTCTTCGACGACAAGGCGCTCCGGATGCGCGCCATGACCGTGATGATCGTCGTCGGCATGTCCGGATTCGTCCTCGGCCCGCTGCTCGGCGGTACGGCGCTGGCGCACGTGTCCTGGGAGTGGCTGCTCCTCGTCAACGCCCCCATCGCGGTCATCGCCTGCGTCGGAGTGCGGCTCGGCGTGCCGGCCGACCGCCCGCAGGACCTCACCAAGGACTCCCTCGACGTGCCGGGCGCCGTCCTGAGCGTCGCTGCCATCGGTCTCGCCTGCTACTCCCTGACCAGCGGCGTCGAGCACGGCTGGCTCTCCACGATCACCCTCGCGTCCGTCGTCGGCGCCCTCGCCGCGGCTCTCCTGTTCGTCCGGCACGAGCGCCGCACGGCCACGCCCATGCTCGATCTGCGGCTCTTCTCGCGCGGCACCGTCCGGGGCGCCGCCCTCGCGCAGATCGGCACGTCGATCGCCATGGCCAGCGTCATGTTCGGCCTGATCCTGCACTTCCAGTACGCCTACGGCTGGAGCCCCGTGCGGGCCGGCCTCGCCAACCTGCCGATCATCGCGACCATGCTGCTGGCCACCCCGCTGTCCGAGTGGCTCGCCCGGAGCTTCGGGCATCGCGTCGCCTGTCTGGTGGGCGCCGGGTTCCTCGCCGGCTCACTCGCCGGGCTCGCCTGGGGCGTCGAGCACGGCTACGCCGTCATCGCCGTCTGCATGGTCCTCATGACCATCGGACTGCGCACCGTCATGACGATCTGCGCGGTCGCCCTCGTCGACGCCATGCCGGCCAACCGCACCTCCATCGGCGCCGCGCTCAACGACACCGCCCAGGAAGTCGGCTCCAGCGTCGGCACCGCCGTCGTCGGCACCCTCATCGCCGTGCTGGTCACCACCCAGCTCCCGGCCGGCACCTGGAGCGGCGAACTCATCGCGTCCTTCTTCCACGGCGAGCGCATCACCTACGCCCTGCTCGCCGTCGTCGTCGGCCTGATCGCCGCCGGCGGCGCACTGAGCCTCACCGATTCCCGCTCCGTGGAGGAACACCCGGTCGAGGAGACGGCCTGAGAGCCCCACCCACCACCGCCTGCCCCCGGGTGCGCGGCCGTGCGCCCGACCGGGCGGGCCTGCTTCACCGCAGGCCTGATGACAGGATGGGGCGGCGCGGAAGCGCGACCCGGAACTTCAGGGAGGCGGTCACGGGTGGCTGAGGAATGGCTGTCGCGGAGGGCGCGCGATGCCGAGTCGGCGGTGCCCGGGGGGTTCGACCTCTCCGACTGCGTGCGCGAGCCCATTCACCTCCTGGGGGGCGTGCAGTCCCACGGGACGCTCCTCGCGGTGGAGGCGGACGGGGGTGTCGTCGACACCGCCGCCGCCAACACCCTCGCCGTACTCGGATTCCCCGCCGAGGACCTCGTCGGCGCGCACGTCACCGCAGTCCTGTCGGAGGAGGACTGGACGGACGCGTGCCGGAGCGTCGCCGAGGAGGGCGAGACCTCCGCGCTCCAGGTGGAAGCCGGGCCCGTCGGAGCCCCGCGCCGGTTCGACCTGTCCCTGCACCGGTCGGGACCACTCGTCGTGCTGGAGTTCGAGCCGCGTGAGGAGGGCCTGGAGTTCCGCTTCACGGGCTTCTACCAGGGAGTCCGGCGCGCCCTGGCCCGGCTGCGGTCGACGGTCGACGTCGTCGACGGCTGCCGGGCCGCCGTGCGCGAGATCCGGGCTCTGACCGGGTACGACCGGGTCGTCGCCTACCGCTTCGACGGTCCCGAGGGGCCGGGCGAGGTCCTCGCCGAGGACGTGACCGACGCGTGGGAGCCCTGGTTGGGCCTCTGGTTCCCGGCGACCGACATCCCGCCGCAGGCCAGGCGCCTGTACGAGGAGAACTGGATCCGGGTCATCGGGGACGTCGACGACTCCACCGTCGGCCTGGTGCCTCCCGTGCGGGCCGGCACGGGAACACCGCTCGACCTGTCGGGAGCCGCGTTGCGGACGGTCTCCGGGTTCCACCTCGAGTACCTGCGCAACATCGGCGTCCGCTCGTCGATGTCCGTCTCCGTGATGCGGGAGGGCCGGCTGTGGGGCCTCATCGCCTGCCACGGTGCCGCGCCCTTCCATCCCGCGCCCGAGGTGCGGGCCGCCTGCGAGCTCTTCGGGGCGGCGTTCTCACTGCAACTCGCCGCCATCGAGGAGCGGGAGCGTGCCGACGCGCTGGCCGGGGCGGCCGGGCGGGCGGCGTCCGTGGCGGAACTCCTCGATGCCGACGTGGAGATGTCGCTGCCTCCGCACGGTGGCGCCGTGCGGGACCTGGTCGGCGCGGACTCGGCCGTCCTCGTACGCGGTGCCCGCTCGGTCGCCACCGGCGCCCCCGTTCCCGCCGCACTCGTGACGGAGTTGCGCCGGCGCGCCGGCGGGATGACTCCCGGGACCGTGTGGGCCACCGACCGGCTGGGTGAGCTCATGGCGGACGAGGACATCCACGTGCCGGAGCTCGACGGCGGCCAGGCGGGCGTGCTCCTGGTCAGGCTCACGTCGCCGGGCGACTTCCTGGCCTGGTTCCGCGCCGAGCGCCCGACACCCCGGATGTGGGCGACCGACCCCGCGACGCCCGTGCGCGTCGGACCGCGTGGCGAGCGACTGACGCCCCGCGGTTCCAGCGAGGTGTTCCGCTCGGTCATGAGGGGCCGCTCGCTGCCCTGGAGGCCACGCGAGCAGGCCGCCGCCGCTGAACTCGGACGGATGCTGACCCGGCTGGTCCTGCGGCACGCGGAGGAGCTCGCCGCCCTCAACGAGGAACTCCGCATGAGCAACCTGGACCTCGACTCCTTCGCCCACGCCGCCGCCCACGACCTGAAGGAGCCCCTCCGCGGCATCTCCAACGCCGCCACCTTCACCATGGAGGACGCGGGAGCGGCGCTCGACCCGACCAGTGTGCGCAGGCTCCTCACCATCCGGAGGCTGGCCGGCCGGATGGACGAACTCCTCAACTCGCTCCTGCACTACGCCCGCCTCGGGCAGGCGGGGCTGCGACGCGTCACCGTCGACCTGGACGAAGCGGTGGACGCCGCACTGGAGGTGGCGGGGCCGAGGCTCGCGGAGGAGCGTGTCCGTGTCGTCCGCGACACCCCGCTCCCACACGTCGAAGCCGACCCCACGCGGTTGTACGAGATCCTGGTCAATCTGCTGGTCAACGCGGCGAAGTACGCGGCCGAACGCCCCGACCGCATGGTGTCGATCGGCGTGGAGGAGGTGCCGGCCGAGTGCGGTGGGGGAGCGGACGCCGGGACGGCGGGGACGCGTCCGGGCAGGACGGAGCGGGCCGTGGTGGTGCGTGACAACGGCATCGGCATCCCGCCCGAGCTGCAGGCGGACGTGTTCGACCTGTTCCGCCGCCTCCACGGCCCGGCCGAGCACGGTGGCGGCACGGGCGTGGGACTGGCCGTCGTCAAGCGGATCGTGGAGCGACACGGCGGCCGGCTGTGGCTGGAGAGCGAGCCGGGCAGCGGCACGGCCTTCTACTTCACCCTGGGGGAGCCGCCCGTCCCGTCCGGTGCCGGGGAATCCGGCTGACCCGCCCGGCCCCCGGCGCCGCGGATCAGGAGCCGTCCGGAGTGGCGGGCCCGTCGGGCCCGGGGGAGTCCTGCCAGAAGTCCACGGCGCCCTTGAGGACCGTACGGAACAGGTCGAAGTTCACCGGCTTGTAGATGTAGCTGTCGGCCCCTGCCACGTGGCAGGCGTCCTCCTCGGCCGGTGAGGTGGACGACGTGAAGACGACCACCCGCACGTCGGACAGCTCGGGACGGGCCCGTACGGAGGCCAGCGCCGTGTGCCCGTTCGTTCCGGGCATGTTCAGGTCCAGCAGGATCAGGCCCGGAAGAGCGGAACCCGCGGTGAGGTGCTCGACGAGCTGGTCGGCGCGGTCGAGGAACTCCAGGACGAGGTGGGGGTGACTGCGGGCCAGGGCGCGCTCTATCGCCTCGGCGTCCTCCTGCGAGTCCTCGACGACGAGGACGCGGCCGCGGTCGATCCGGGGGCTGCTCCACCGCCCGGATTCCGGGCCGGACGCGGCTGCGGGTCCGCTGCCGGAACAGGGGACGGGGCGGTGGGTCACGGTCGTTCCTCTGCCGTCGCGATCAGAAGGGCGGTGTCGTCGTCGCCGGAGTGCCGGAAGGCCGACGCCGCCGCCACCAGCCGTCCCGCGGGGTCGGGGCCGCCGCCGGAGCACTCCGCCACGGCGGCGGGCAGCCCCGCCTCGAAGAAGGTGCCGTCGGCTCCCCGCGCCTCGGTCAGCCCATCGGTGAACATCACCAGGGACGCGCCGGGCTCCAGGAGCACACGGACGGACCGGTAGTCGGTACCGGGGATGACACCCAGCAGCGCCCCCGCCCCGTCCACCTCCGTCACGGACCCGTCGGCTCGCCGGACGAGCGGTCTCGGATGCCCGGCGACGGCGATCTCGACGTCCCAGCCGCCGTCCCGGGCCGGGCTCAGCAGGGCGATGAGCGCGGTGACGAACCGCGCGGCGCCCTCGGCGATGAGGGTGTCGTTGAGCCTGGTCAGGGCGATGCCGGGCGACGTGCCCTCCTGGAGGAGCGTGCGCAGCGTGTGCCGGGCCAGGCCGGTGACGGCCGCCGCTTCGGCGCCGCGGCCGCAGACGTCCCCGATCAGCAGGGCCACGCCGTCGCCGACGGCCACGGCGTCGTAGAAGTCGCCGCCCACGTCCAGGCTGGAGTCGGCGACCCGGTAGGCGCTGCTCAGCCGTAGCCCGGGGACGTCGGGCAGAGTGCGGGGCAGGAGGTGGCGCTGGAGCACCTCCACATGGCTCCGCCGCTTCTCGTACAGCGTGCTGGTGTCGATGGCCAGCGCGGCTCGGCTCGCCAGGTCACCCAGTAGACGAGGGGTGGCGACCGGTGCCTCCGCCCGGTGGTGGAGGAACGTGAGGGTGCCGAGGCTGCGGCCACGGGCCCGGAGCGGAGTGACGCTGAGGCTCTTCACGGCGCCGATGCCGGGTACCGAACCGAAGGGGCTGTCGCGCAGTTCCGCCGCACCCACCAGGGTGCTCTCGCGCCGCTCGGAGCTCTCTCTGAGCAGCTTGACCAGCCAGTCGTCGTCCTCGGCCAGCTCGCGGAGCCGTCCCTGGGCGAACGCGGCGACGTGCGCCGACGCGACCGGTCTCAGCACACCCGCGCCGTTGTAGAGGTGGACGAGGCACCCTTCGGCGACGGCCGGGACGGCGAGCCGGGCGATCCGGCGGAGTGTCTCGTCGACGTCGAGGCTCGTGTCCATCTGCAGCGATGCCTCGGCGAGGAACGCGTCCTCGACCTGGCGTCGCTCGTGCGCGTGATGCGCGAGGAGTCGTACGTTGCTCGTGGCAAGGACTTCCGCCACCTGGACGAGCTGCGCGCGCAGCGGATCCGTGCTCTCCGCCGGACGATCGAGCCCCACCCACAGGGTCGCCCAGTCGTCCCCCGCCAGCGGGAAGGCGCATTCCAGGGCGGCGACGGGCCTGCCCGCCGGTACGAGCCCGCCCGGCCACAGGGCCGCGGCGGCCCCGGAACCCGTGTGCTCCAGCACCACCGGCGCCCCGCCGTCCAGGGCCACGGTCGTCCCGGGCCGCACCACGGGCTCGCTCCAGTCGGAGAACGGCGGCCGCCAGGTGATCGGGGTGCGCTCCTCGGACGAGACCAGGCGGAGGTAGGTCATCCGGTGCCCGCTCCAGCGGGTACCGACCACGGACACCACGCCCGGGCGCGACAACAGCATGTCGTAGACGCGGTCGGCCAGGCCGGTCACGTCATGGGCGACGTCCGCGGCGAGCCACAGGGCGTGCAGCCGTTCGGCCCAGTACTGTTCCCCGGGTGAGCCGGTCGCCCCCTCACTACCGGATCCGCCCATCTGCTCCGCCTCTCGACCGCTGCCCCGGCCGCATCCCGGGCCGACCGGCCACCGGTCCGGCACGCTGGGATGAACCGTACGTCACAGGGCACCCTGCCCCTCCCCAGGGCTTCCTAACAGTGCGACTTTCCTGTACCGGTCTCGTCACCCGCCGGACTCTCCCGGGCCCTCCGGAGGACCGGGCGCCGTTCGCGTGGATCGACTCCGGAGCAGTGGGGGAGTGGCGCTCAGTCAGGTGGCGCCCTCTGCCTGCGGGTTCGCTGCTCTTCCCTCCGTGCTCAGCAGGACGACCACCGACGCGGGGCCGAGCCCCAGCGCCGTACGGCGTTCCTCGGCGCCCGCGCCGTTGAGGGCCGCACGGATTCCGGCCAGCGCCGCGGCCCCGCACGGGCCCGAGGACACGCCGAGGGCCGCGAGGTCGGCGGACGCGCGGGCGCCGGCCGCGTCGGGAACGGCGACGGCGGCGTCGAGGCCGCCGTGGAGGTAGGGCCACGCGATGCTGGACGGGGTGCCGCAGTTCAGGCCGGCCATCGTGGTGTGGCCGGTGGAGACGCTGACGGGTTCGCCGAGCGCGAGGCTTTCGAGGACGCAGGCCGCGGCCTCGGGCTCCACCGCGAGCAGCGCCGGAGGCCGACCGGAGCGACGGCTCCGGTAGTGGGTGACCACCGCCTGGGCCAGCGAGCCGACGCCCACCGGTACGGCGACGAGGTCGGGTCCGCCCGCGCCCGCGGCCGCCAGCTGTTCGTCGATCTCGACGCAGAGGGTGGAGTAGCCCTCGACGATCCAGCCGGGGATCCGCTCGTAGCCCTCCCAGGCGGTGTCCTGGACGAGGACCGCGTCCGGTCCGGCGGCCGCCGCGGCCGCCAGGCGCACGGCCTCGTCGTACGCCCCCGCCACCTCGGTGACCCGCGCCCGCTCGGCGACGATGGCCGCCACGGCCCGCGGATGCACGCCCCGCGGGACGAACACGTGCGCGTTCTGTCCGAGCAGGCGCGCCGTGCGTGCCACCGCCCGGCCATGGTTGCCGTCGGTGGCGGTCACCAGCGTGACCGGACCCGGCCGGCCGCCGTTCGCGGCCCGCTCGGCCAGGGTGCGGTGAACTGCCCAGGACGCGCCGAGCGCCTTGAACGCGGGCAGCCCCAGACGGTTCGACTCGTCCTTGACGAAGACCCGGCCCACACCCAACTCCACCGCCAGCGAAGGTTGTTCGGCCAGCGGAGTCGGCGCGTAGTCGGGCAGTGAGGAATGGAAGTCACGGATCCCGGCGGGTGCGGGAGCGCACCGCCAGTTACGGGCGCCGGGCCGTACGGACCACGGCAGCGTGCGGGAGGGGGAAACGTTCTCAGGCATACGGACAGGGTCCGGTGCGGCCCTCCCATCGGTCCAGCGAATGTTTCCTACCTATACTCATCGGGAATCCCGATGATTCGGCTCCGTCGTCTCGTGAGAGCTGGGAGAGCGGTCCAGCGATGTTCGATCTGCACCGGCTGCGCCTGCTGCGCGAACTCAAGCACCGCGGCACGCTCGCGGCCGTCGCCGCCGCCCTGTCCTACGCCCCCTCCTCCGTCTCCCAGCAGCTCTCACAGCTGGAGGCCGAAGTCGGCGTCCCACTGCTGGAACCGGTCGGGCGACGGGTGCGGCTGACCGCGCAGGCCGAGATCCTCGTCGCACACACCGAAGCGGTGCTCGAACGGCTCGAGCGCGCCGAGGCGGACATCGCCACCTCCCTCACCGACCTCACCGGCACCCTGCGCATCGCCGCGTTCCAGACGGCCGCGCTGGCCCTGCTCCCGGTCGCCCTCGGTCTGCTGCGCGACCTGCACCCGCGGCTGCGCGTCCACGTCACACAGATGGAGCCGGAACGGGCCCTGCCCGCCCTGCAGGCCCGTGACTTCGACCTGGTCCTCGCCGAGGAGTACCCCGGCAACCCCAACCCCCGGCTCGCCGAACTCGAGCAGGAGGACCTGCTCGACGACCCCCTCCGCCTCGCCCTGCCCGGGCCCGCCGACGGCGCCGACGGCCCCCTGGCGGCATTGCGCTCGCTGGCCGGTCATCCCTGGGCGATGGAGCCCGAGGGCACGACCGCCCGGCACTGGGCCGTGACGCTCTGCCGCAGCGCCGGCTTCGAACCCGACGTACGGTTCGAGACCACCGACCTGCTGCTCCACCTCCGCCTGGTCGAGCAGGGGCACGCCGCCGCCTTCCTCCCCGAACTGGTCTGGAGCGGCCGGCGGCCGACCGTCCCCCTGCGGCAGCTGCCCCGGGGACAGCGCTCCCGCCGCGTGTTCACCGTCGTACGCCGCGGCCGCAGCCGGCACCCGGCGGTCCTGGCCTGCCGGGCGGCCCTCCTCCGGGCGGCTGCCACGTCGTCCGGGAAGGGGTAGAAGGCCCGGGGGACCCCGGCGCTCGGCTGTGCCCTTCCCCGGCGCCGGTCGCCGCGCCTGGTGTCCGTGGGCTGGGCTATTCTTCCCGCCACCGCACACCGACTGTAGGGATCACGAGAAGTGACCGGCCTGTCTGCCTTTCCGCTGCCGTTCCATGCCTCCCGTTCCATAGCGTTCGCGACACCCCGATCGCTGAGGGAGCTTCAGATGATGGAGTGCAGCGCACACATCCGGGCGAAGCCGGGATGGTTCGACAAGATGAACGACGCCGACATCGTCGCCAGGTGGACGCGGGAGGCGGTCGCCCAGGGGCTGACCGAGGCACAGGTGCGTTACGTGCTGGACGAACTCGCGCACTACGCCGCGCTGCGGGACGAGCGCACGGGGATCGAGGTGTCCGGCGTCGACGGAGTGTGGCACTCCGACGCCCTGGTCGAGGACGAGCTCAGGTCCCGGCTGCGCGCGGCCGTACGGGTACTGGAGGAAGTGCCCGAGGCGGAGCTCGACTGGCATCCCGGCTCCGACGGGCAGGTGCTGGACCTGGTGCACCCCTCCCTGTTCTGTCTGGTGAGGGAGGCGAGCGGCGCGCCCGAGCGCGCTTGGCAGAATCCGACGAACCACTACTCCAAGTACGAGTTCTCGGAGCGGTTCCAATGGCTGCCCACGGATGTCGACGTCGACGCCGAGGGCGAGGTCGCCTTCCGTTCGTACGTCAACAACCTCCATCCCGAGACCCATCGCGAGCTGGCCTCCGTCCTGCCCGAACTGCTTGCGCGCTTCCGCCCGCTGCTGGAGAACGTGCTCACCGATCTGCGCAACCCGCGGCCCCCGCGGATCGACGTCGACCCTTACGGGTGGTACGACGACGAGCCGCAGCGTCCCGACAGGTCGGACTACGAGGACGACCAGGCCTACAACGAGGCCTGTCGGCTGCAGGAGCGGGCCCTGGACGACTGGTGGGAGAACCGGCGCCCCGTGGTCCCGGACGCACCGGCCTTCTCCGCACCCGAGCCGCCGGAGCGGATCGACCTGCGCGGTCGTCGCCTCCAGGTCATCGTCAAGCTCGCCACCATCCATCTCACCCCGGACAAGCCCGAGTACGCCGGTGGTTCCTGGCACGTCGAGGGGATGCTGAACGAGCGGATCGTCTCGACCGGCATCTACTACTGGGACAACGAGAACATCACCGAGAGCCGGCTTGGCTTCCGGGCCGCGCTCGACGACCCGGAGTACGAGCAGAGCGACGACAACGGTGTGCGTGAGGTCTACGGCCTGGAGAACGAGGACGCGCTGAACCAGATGTTGGGTTCGGTGTCGACGCCGGAAGGCCGCTGCCTGGCGTTCCCGAACATCCTGCAGCACCGCGTGAGCCCGTTCCGCCTCGCGGACCCCACCCGGCCGGGACACCGCAAGATCCTCGCGTTCTTCCTGGTGGACCCGGCGCGGACGATCGTCTCGACGTCCGACGTGCCGCCTCAGCAGCCGTGGTCCGACACCTCGACGATGACGCTGGAGCAGGCCAAGGAGTACCGCGAACAGCTCATGCGGGAACGCAAGTTCTTCGTGGACGAGCACAACGAGCAGCTCTACGAGCGGGAGTTCTCCCTCTGCGAGCACTGAACCCCACGCGCCCGAACGCGTCCGGGAGGCGTCGGCGGTTCGCGCTCGTGGTCCGGCCGGGGGGGGTGAGGGGGCGTCAAGGTCGCGCGGACCGGTGCCGATGAGGACGGGGAAGGCGACGGATGTGCGTGTTCCTGAGAGGCGTGGGGCCGATGTGGGTGACGGGTGAGGCGTACGAGCCGTACGTGGGACGGTGGAGCAGTCAGGTGGCCCACCGGTTCGTTCGCTGGATGGGCGCGGCTCCCCGGGAAAGCTGGCGCGATGTCGGATGCGGCACGGGTGCGGTGACGCGGGCCGTGCTGGATCTGGCCGATCCCGCGACGGTCGTCGGCCTCGACCCCTCCGCCGGCTTCGTGGCGTACGCGCGGCGGACCATCGCCGACCACCGGGCGCGGTTCGTCCTGGCCGATGCCGAGAGCCTGCCGTTCGCCGACTCCAGCGCTTCGGTCGCCGTGAGCGGGCTCGTGCTCAACTTCGTACCCGACCCCGACCGCGCGGCCGCGGAGATGGCCCGGGTGGTCAGGCCCGGCGGGCTCGTGGGGGCGTACGTCTGGGACCTGGGCGACGGAGGCATGGAGATCATCCGCGCCTTCTGGGACGCCGCGTCCGCGCTCGATCCGGAGGCCCGGGCCCTGGACGAGGCCGTCAGGTTTCCGCTCTGTGCCCGCGCGCCGCTGGGCGAGCTGTTCGTGCGGGCGGGGCTCGAGGACGTCGAGGTCGACGGGATCACCGTGCCCGCGCGTTTCGCGGATTTCGACGACTACTGGCAGCCGTTCCTCGGAGCGCAGGGACCGGCGCCCGCCTACGTGGCCACGCTTCCGGAGGAGCGGCGCGGGGCACTGCGCGAGCGGTTGCGGTCGGCGTTGCCCCGTGCGGAGGACGGTTCGATCCCGCTGCGCGCGCGGGCATGGGCCGTGCGGGGCAGGCGCCCGGGCTGAGGCCGCGGGGCTCGCCCGCGGCCGTCCGGGCGGAGGTGGCGGCTCGGCCGCGTCCCGTGGCCTCGGCTCGGAACGGCGTCACGGCGCCACCACCGGAAGGGGTGACGCCGTGACGGGGGTCACCGGAAGGGGTGACGCCGTGGCCCGGCCAACGGTCAGCGAACAGAGGTCACTTACCGAGCCACGCGCGGTGGATCGTCAGTGTGGAGACGTTGCCCTGCTTGTCCGTGACCACCGCGGACAGTGAGATCGCCCCGCCCTTCGCCGGGTTCCTCACGGCGATCGCGCCGTTCCGGACCGGGACCTGCTGCCAGGTCGCGCCGTCGTCGTAACTCACCTTCACTGTGAGCGACTTGAGGTTCTTCCCGGCCGCTGAGCCCTGCACGGTCACCGGGACCACTACCGGCGCGCGGTGCGGGGCGCGTGAGGTGAGGTCGACGGGGGGCGCGAAGCGGACCGTCGACACCGGCAGCGCCGTGGTGGCCGTGACCTGCTTCGAGCGGAACGTGAAGCCCGCCTCGATCCGGGTGGAGGCCGCGGCGGCGGCCGCCGGGCGTTCCACGGAGGTCACCAGGCGGTACTCGGCGTCGGCGGCGTCGACCGTGAAGGGCCGCGTGCCGCTCAGCGGGTCGTCGTGCTCGCCGACCTTGACGCCGTCGCGGTACAGCGTCGACGTGGCCGAGGTGTACGGCGACTGCCCCGCGTGACCCTTGCCGTCGGAGAACAGCGGTACGGCGCCGATGAGTTGCTGCTCACCGGTGCCCGGGTCGGGAGCGGTGCGGAAGACGCCCATGCCCTCGCCGAGGAGCGGTCCGACGACGCCCGTGTGGAACGTCTCCCGGTACGTGCGGCCGGCCTCGTAACGCTTCGGCCGGACCATCTCCCAGCTTCCCTCGAAGGCGGGGTAGCCCCACTGGTCGGGCTCGCCCAGCTGGTCGTACCGGGTGAGCCACTCGACGCCGTCGCCGGTGGAGACGAGGAAGGTGCGGATGCCCGGCGCCGCCTGCGGGGCGTAGAACCCGTTGCCCTCCGGCGCGCCGGGGACGTGGGCGAACGGGGAGGCGAACGCGGTGCGGCCGGGCACGGACGCGCCGAGGCCGACCTTGACCGTGGCCAGCTCGTCGGCCTTCACGTGCCGGGTGTAGCCGGTCGTGACCCGGTCCGTCTTCCCGCCGAAGGCCACCGAGTACTGGCTGGTCGCGTCCTTGAGGAAGTGGGCGTCCCAGGTCTGCAGGAGCGTGCCGTCGGTGACGGCCGGACCCAGGTGGGCGGTGCGGAAGCCGGTGAAGCCCCTGAGTACCCAGCCGTTGCCGACGCGACCGCTCTCGGTGGCGACCTCGTAGTAGGTGCCCGCGTAGTCGGCGGTGTCCCGGCCGGGCACGGTCAGGTCCACCGGCTTGGCGGTGCGCGCGTCGGCGACGAGCGTCATGTCCCGGGTGACGTCGAGCTTCGGCTGCGCGATCCAGTCGGTGCCCTTGGTGTAGTCCGAGGGGTCCTGGTAGACGGCCGTGTTGAAGGTGTACGAGCCCTTGGGCACCCGGATGGTGTGGCTGCCCGGCTCGTCGGAGACGCGGGACGCGAATCCGACGGCGCCGCCGCCGACGCCGTACAGGGTGCTGGTGAAGGTCTCGGCGTCGGTGCCGTCACGGTCGACGGTCCTGAGCGTGAGGTCGTACGACTCCGCCTCCCGGACGGCGACCGCGGCTGTGCGCACGGACTGGCCCGGGGCGGTGGCGGTGACGTAGCCCGAGTAGGCGCCGTCGGCGTCGCCGAGCTGGGTGTCCGCGACGAGGTCGACCTCGGCCCGCCCGCCGGCGGGCACGGTCAGTTTCGGGGCGCCGAGCGTGAAGAAGCCGGCCGGGGCCGGCCTGCCCGCCGGGTCCAGGGTGGCCACCGACAGGTCGAGGGTGACGTCGGTGGTCCCGAGGTTGCGGTAGGCGACCTTGCGGGTGAGCGGCTTGTCGTCGGCGTGCGGCCACAGCGCCGTGCCGAAGTTCAGCGAGACGGGGTCGGCGACGACGCTCTGGGTGAGCGCCTTGTCGATCTGGACGCGGCCGGAGCCCTGCTGGAACGCGGTGTACGGGCCGCCCTTGGCGGACCCGGTCAGGGCGCCCTTCAGCTCGGCGGACTTCCACTCCGGGTGCCGCTGCTTCAGGATCGCCGCCGCGCCCGCGACGTGCGGGGTGGCCATGGAGGTGCCGTCGATCTGCAGGTATCCCGGCGCCGGGTGGGGTGTGCCGGGGCGGGTGTCGATCGCGCTGCCGGGGGCGGCGGCCGCGGTGATGGCGACGCCGGGGGCGGTCACGTCCGGTTTCACGGCGCCGTCGCCGACGCGGGGGCCGGTGCTGGAGAAGGGGGCGAGGACGTCGTCCTTGTCGACGGCTCCGACGGTCAGTGCGGCGTCGGCGCTGCCCGGCGAACCCACGGTCGAGGCGCCGCCCTCGCCTTCGTTGCCCGCCGCGATCGCGAACAGGATGCCCTTCTCGGCCGACAGCCGGTCGACCGTGGCTTCCAGCGGGTCGACGCCGGGGCTGTCGGCGCTGCCGAGGCTGAGGTTGACCACGTCCGCGCCTTCGGCGGCGGCCCACTCCATGCCCGCGATGACGGCGGAGTCGTCGCCGAAGCCCTCGTCGTCGAGGACCTTGCCGCTGATCACCTTGGCGCCGGGGGCGACGCCCTTGAACCGGCCGCCGGAGGTGGCGCCGGTGCCCGCGGCGATCGACGCGACGTGGGTGCCGTGTCCGACGCGGTCCACGGCGTCGGAGGAAGCGGAGAAGTTCTTCTCGGCGACGACCTGGGTCGCCAGGTCGGCATGGGTCCTGTCGACGCCCGTGTCGAGGACGGCGATCGTGACGCCCTTGCCGTCGTAGCCGGACTCCCACGCCTTGTCGGCGCCGATCTGCCGGACGCTGCGGTCGAGGCTCGCGGTGCGGACGCCGTCGAGCCACACCGAGGCGATGCCGGAGGCGGCCACGCGCGCACCGCCGCCGCGCCGGTCGGTGAGTGCCTCCCACACCTTGGCGACGTCGTCGTCCGGGGTACGGACGGCGTCGGCGTCGAGCCCCGGGAGGGTGCGCCTGAGCTGGGTGTCGCCGGCCGCGCGGACCTGGGCCCGGGCAGTACCGGCGGCATCCTCGTACCGCACGATCAGCTTGAGCCCGTCTCGATGGCTCTGGCGCAGCCGTGCGTCGGTGAGCACGGTGAGGTCGAACAGCCGCTGGTCCAGACGGCCCGCGGCGATCAGGCGTTCGGCGTCGCCAGGTATGACGAGGGTGTGGTCGTCGACGCGCCGCACCTGTACGGGTATGCGTTCACGGCCCGCGGCGGACTCGAAGCCCACCATGCGGCCCTTGGCGTCCACCACCACGCGGTCGCCGGTGACGAGCGGGATCCGCCGGTCGCCGCCGACGCGGGTGGTGTCCGGTGCGGCCGTCGTGTCCGCGGTGACCGCGGACGCGGGGCCGGTCATGCCTGCTACCAGCGCCACCGATGTGGCCGCTGCGATGGTGAAGGCGCGTGCTCTCTTCACGTGTGCGCGCAAGTCTCCCCCAGGAGCTTGGGATGAGGTCGAGTGGAGGACCGGCGGGGGGCGCGGGGGCACCCGCCGCCGGTCTGCGCAGTATGTGAGGTGATCAACGGCCGGTCGGGCGCGGTCGGTTGAGCCGCATGCTTTCCGGCCATCCGGACGGCCGCGCGTGCGATGGGGCCACGACGGGCCCGTGACGGGTCCGTGACGGCCGGACGATCCTTGTGCGACGGCGATGCGTCCCGGACCCGGCGGATCGCAGGCGCCGCAAGCGTTTCGCGGGCCGGGGGCCGCGGGTCCGGAGGGGCTGCCGCGGCTTGGCCGTATCCGTGTCCGTGTTCGTATCCGTAGCCGTGACCCGTCGTCGGTGGGTGGCGTGGACCCCGGCGGGCGGACCGTCCGCGTGGGCCAAACACCCCCGTGGGTCACATACATGACTGAAGGTCATGTCCACGGATCGTGCGTGAGGTCTTGCGTCGCCCCCGGGACCGTCCCTACTCTCCCGCGCAATGGTTAGGAACATTTCCTAACCTTCGGCTGAAGGACGTCGGATGTCATACGCACATCAGGTACGCCCCGCACACGCAGACCACCCCCACCAACGGCGCCGCCCCCTGGCGCTCGCCGTGGCCGTCGCCACCGCCTTGACGGGCCTCACCGGCCTGGCCGGCGGCAGCGCGACGGCCGTCGCCGACGAGGGCCGCGGCGCCGCGGCCGCCGCCGCGATCCCCGACCTGACCAGCGCGAACCGGCGGGCGCCCATCGCGGGCCTGCCCGACTGGAGCAAGGCCGGATACCGGGGAGGCGCCGCACTCCCCGGAGCCGCCGAGGCGCACCCTGACCCGGCCTGCCACATCACGGCGCAGGAGCTCGCCTCCCAGTACGGCGTCCGCGCCGACGGCAGCGACGCCACGACCGGCCTCCAGCAGGCCGTGGACGCGCTGAGGACGGGCTGCACCCCGTCGGCCGGCTACACCAGGCTCTCCTCGATCACCCTGCCCGCGGGCCGGGTCGTCGTGACGCGCCAACTCGCCCTGGACGCCGACTACATGGTGCTCCGAGGCGCGGGCATGGAGCAGACCACCCTCGCCTTCCGGCCCGACGGGAACACCCGGTACGACACCCTCACCCCGGACGGCGGCGACTGGGACGAGGACGGCGCGACGCACGGCGCGGGGAAGGGCGGCTGGACCTGGCCGGGCCGCGGCCTGCTCCGGGTGCAGACCCGCGAGGTCTCCCCGAAGTACGCCGCCGATCACGCCTTCGCGCCCGCCAACCGCAAGGACATCTTCGAGGGCAGCGTCAACCAGCACTGGGCGAGCGGGATCCCCCTGCGCGAAGGCTCCGCGAGCGGCTCCACGCAGATCAGGCTCGCCGCCAACGCCGACATGGCGCGCTTCAAGGCCGGCGGTTATCTCTGGGTCGGCGCCGCGAACTCGGCGAAGTTCTACCAGCAGCAGACGGTCACGGACTCGTCCAAGTACGTGAACCTGCACATGCGGCAGCAGATCTTCCAGATCGCCGCCGTGGACGCCACCGGCAAGAACCTGACGCTCGACAAGCCCCTCGAGTACGACCTGCCGGTCAACTCGACCTCCGACGGCTCCGCCGCCATCGGCGGGACCGTCTACCCGAGCCGCGTCACCCCGCTCAAGGTCGTCCAGGGCGTCGGCATCGAGGACCTCGGCATCACCCAGGAACTCGACGGCATGCCCAAGCTCGGCGGCGGCACCTATGACGTCACCCCGGACGACGCCAAGGCCGACTTCGGCAACATCGCCCCGGAGTACGCCCAGCACGGCATCGTGCTCAAGTGGGCCGCCAACGTCTGGATCCGGCGGGTCGGGACGCGGATGACCGGCTCCCACGCCGTGGTCACCGAGAGCGCCAAGAACATCCAGGTGCAGGAGTCGTCCTTCGACGGCTCCTGGAACAAGGGCAAGGGCGGCAACGGCTACTTCCGCGGATCCCGCGTCTGGGACTCGCTGTACGCCTACAACACCAGCCGGAACCTGCGGCACTTCACCTTCCAGTGGTCCGCCTCGGACAACGTCGTCATCGGGAACGACTTCGACAGCGACCTGAACCTCCACGGCGGCTGGGAGCGGCGCAACCTCTTCGAGAACAACAAGGCCGCGGTCCCCTTCGAGAACTCCTCGAAGAACTGCCGCACCCACTGCGGCGAGGAGGGCGGCGGCGGCCCCGACGACTCGACCTGGTGGCCGATCTGGTGGGGCGCGGGCCCCAAGGCCGTGAAGTGGTCGGGCGCCACCGGGCCCCAGAACGTCTTCTACGGCAACGACCTCAGCAAGCAGACCACGGCGGGCGGCGCCTATCAGCCGTACTACGCCGACCGTTCGCGGCTGTACCAGCTGGGCAGCTCGGCCGGTGACCCGTCGGCGTACCAGCACCTGGCGGAGAACGGCGCGACCATCCAGGACTGGGCGGGCAAGGAGAACCTCGACTACAGCAGGGCCCCGCACGCCGGGGTGAACGCCACGAGGACGGACACCTCCGGCTCGCTGTTCCTGAAGTCCACGGGACCGGGTCCCGGCGGCGGCACCCCCGCCCCCGCCCCGGTCCTCGTCTCGCAGGGCAGGCCGGCGACGGCCTCGTCCGTCGAGGGCGCCGGATTCGAGGCCGCGCTCGCGGTCGACGGCGAGCCCGGGTCCCGGTGGGCCAGCCTGGAGGGCGTCGACCCGCAGTGGATCCGGATCGACCTCGGCACCCGCCACACGATTTCGCGGGTCAGGCTGACCTGGGAAGCCGCGTACGCCAGGACGTACCGGATCCAGGCCTCGGACGACGGCGCGAACTGGACGGACGTCCACTCCACCGGCTCCGGTGACGGCGCCGTGGACGACCTCGCGGTGTCCGGCACCGGGCGCTACGTACGGATGCTCGGGACCGCGCGCGGCACGGCGTACGGCTACTCCCTCTGGGAGTTCGAGGTGTACGGGGCTCCCGTCCCCGGCGGCGACACCGCACCGCCCGGCGCCCCGGGCGGGCTCCACACGACGGGCGTGAGCGCCGGCAGCGTCTCACTTGCCTGGGACGCGGCCACCGACGACGTCGGCGTCACCGGCTACGACGTCTTCCGGGGTGCTACGAAGGTCGGGAGCACCGCCTCGACCTCGTACACGGACACCGGGCTCACGGCCTCCACCACCTACGCCTACACCGTCAGGGCGCGGGACGCGGCGGGGAACTCCTCGGCCCCCAGCGGCTCCGTCGGCGTGACCACCGCGCCGGGTGGCGGCGGCGGTCCGGTCGTCGACGTGTCCACGGCCGCGCAGTTGCGGGACGCGCTGGCGACCGCCCAGCCCGGGCAGACCATCAGGCTGGCCGCCGGGGAGTACCGGGGAGCGTTCGTGACGCAGCGGGCGGGCACCGCCGCCGCACCGATCACGCTGACCGGCCCGGCGAACGCGGTCCTCGTCAACGACGGCCCCTCGGGCACGGCCCCGTCCTGCCCCGCTCCGACGGCCGGCTGGGACTCCGGCTACGGGCTCTGGCTGTACGGCGCCCCGCACTGGAAGCTGACCGGCTTCACGGTGAAGGAGTCGAAGAAGGGCGTCGTCCTCGACAACTCCCCCCACGTGACGCTCGACGGGCTCTCCGTGCACCACGTCGACGAGGAGGCGGTGCACTTCCGGCGCTCCTCGGCCGACGGCGTCCTCAAGAACTCGACGATCACCCACACGGGACTCGTCCAGGCCGGATACGGCGAGGGGGTCTACATCGGCTCGGCCGGCTCCAACTGGGGCTGCCACGGCAACCAGGGCGGCGTGGACCGCTCCGACCGCGTGCAGGTGCTGGACAACCGGATCGGTCCGTCGGTCGCCGCCGAGCACATCGACATCAAGGAGGGCACCTTCGACGGGGTGATCCGCGGCAACACCTTCGACGGGACGGGGATCACCGGCGAGAACTCGGCGGACTCCTGGGTGGACGCCAAGGGCGTCGGCTACCTGATCGAGAACAACACCGGGACCTTCTCCTCGCCCGGCACGTTCGCCAACGGGTACGAGACCCACAACCCGTCCACCACCCCGTCGTTCGCGAACGGCTGCGGCAACGTGTGGCGCGGCAACGGGTCCGACCTCGGAGGTGTGGGCGCGTACGCCATCAAGATCACCTCGACGTCGAAGTGCACCGCCGATCCGAACGTCGTCCACGCCTCCAACACGGTGACGAACGCCGGCAGCGGCCTGACGAACGTCCCCGTCACGCCCTGACGCGCCCGGCACCGGCCGCCGGCCCCCCGGGCCAGGCCCCGGCCGTCACCGCCGCGCGGCGATGACAGCCGGGGCCACCGGCGGTCCCCGCCCTCACCGGGAGCCCTTCGGCCCGTGTCCTTCCGGATGCGCCTTGGTGAGCGAGCAGACGCCGTCCACGCACTGGCGCTCCAGACGGCCGCGCGAGACGGTCTGCGCGAGGCCGACCATCCAGCAGGTGGGGCAGCCGCGGAAGGCGATCAGGGCCAGCGGGGCCGCGAGCAGGGTGACCGGTCCGGCGACCGGCACCAGGGCGATCGAGCCGATGATCAGTCCGAAGCCGATCGCACCGCGCGCCAGGTGGCGCGGGACGGACGCGCTGCCGAAGTCCTTCGCGGGCGGCGCCCCAGCGAGCGACCCGGCGAGCGATACGACGGTCGCGACGGGCTCGGGGGTGTCGAGGCCTTTCAGGGTGTCCATGGTCGTGTCTCTCCTCCGGCTGGTGGGTCGGGGTTCGGGGCGGGTGCCCGGTCGGGCGCCTCCAGCGAGCGGCGCAGTGTCGTGCGGGCCCTGTGCAGCCGAGACTTCATCGCGGCGTTGCTCAGACCGAGGGCCTGGGCGACGGCCCTGCCGGGCAGCCCCTGCACGTCCCGCATGAGCAGGACCTGCCGCTGGTCGCGGGGCAGGGCGCCGATCGCGGCCGAGATCCGGCGTACCTCCTGGCGGCGCAACACCGCCTCCTCGGCGGAGGGTTCGGTCTCCGCCTCCGGCATGTCGGGCGTCGTCTCCTCCCTCCGCGAGACGAGCAGCCGTACCTGCCGGAGGCATTCGTTGCGCACGATCCGGAACATCCACGAGGCGAGCGCGCCCGAGGCCCGCAGGGTGCCGATCTTCCGGTAGAGGATGATCAGGGCCTCCTGCGCCGCGTCCTCCGCGTCCTGCGGCGAGGCGCAGAGCGACAGCGCGAACTTGCGCACGTGCGGCTGCGATTCCACGACGACGGTCGTGAGCGACGTGAGGTCGCCGTCCTGGGCCGCCCTGATCAGCTGCTCGTCCGGCCAGCGGAAACGTTGGTTCATGTGCTCCTCATACCTGAAAGTGCCCCACGGTGCCCGGTGGGTTCGCTCCCGTACGCGGGTGGGGGGTCAGACGCGGCTCTTGTAGCGGCGCAGCAGGTGCCAGCTGCACGCGCCCACGAGCAGGACTCCGAGCGCGACGAGGCCGGTGATCAGCATGGGTGTTTCCTCCCGGTTCCACCGGCCCGTGCGGCCGGTACGCAGAAAGGAGTCGGGGGAGCGGGAAGAGGATTCGCCTCCGGCCGGACTTTCTTCCGGCCGGTCCCGGCGTCGCGATTGCGACGATTTGCAGAACACGCGTACGACAAGCATGATCGTGTGGCTCGCGACTGACCTGCGACGGTCCACGCGAGGCGAGTAACAGCCCGCCCGGTCACCAGGATTCGGTTGCCAATCGCGGATGGTTCGGGAACCGTGTCCGTGGGAGGGCTGTCGGAGCGGACGGTTGTCGGACGGGGGATCAGAGGTCATGGCTGTCACGGTGCCGGACTGGGCGGACACACTTCTCGACCTGGTGGGGGTGAACTGGCCGAACGTCGACGAGGACGCGTACCGCGACATGGCGGACGCGCTGCGGGAGTTCGCGGACGACCTGGCCGATGACGGCCAGCTCGCCAACAACCACATGGAGCGTCTGCTGTCGTCGGGTCACGGCGAGGCGATGGAAGCGCTCAACGAGCACTGGACCAAGGTCAAGGGCAAGCACCTGAAGGACATGGTGTCCGCGGCCCGTACGATCGCGGACGCGCTCGACCTGGCGGCGGGCGCGATCGAGGGAATGAAGTGGAAGGCGGTCGCCGAGCTCGGCGTGCTGGCCGGACAGACCGGCCTCGCCCTGGCGTTGATCCCCGTGACGGGCGGTCTGTCGGCGCTGCTGGGCGCCGGCGCGATCGCCTTCACGAAGAAGCAGCTGCTGAAGCTGATCACGGAGGCGATGGAGGAGGCCGTCGGCCACATCGTCTCGGTCATGACGGAGCCGGTCGTGGCGGCGCTGGAGAACATGGCCGCGGACCTGGTCGTCCAGGTGAGCATGGACGCGCTGGGCGTCCAGAACGGTGTGGACCTCGACCAGACGAAGCAGGCGGGCAAGGACGGCCTCAACCTGGCCTCCGCCGGAGGCGGCAGCGGTGGCGGCGGCAAGGGCAAGGGCTTCCACATCGAGCACGACGAGCACGAGCAGGCCGGGACGAAGCTGAACGGGGTGAGCACCGGCATCCACGGCAAGACCGCGGGCAAGCTCACCAAGGCCAAGGGGCACCAGCGCCGCAACCGGGGCCGGGACGACATCGCCGACGCGCTCGACCCGGTGATCGAGAAGGCCATGGGCGCGCTGGTGAAGTCCGCCAAGACCATGGGCGACCACATCGGCGACACGCTGCCCAAGGCCGTCAAGAAGATCTCCGTCGACCACAAGAACAACGACGACGCCACGCGCGACCGCCTCGCCCGGCAGCACAAGGGCGACCACGACGACACCAAGGGCGGAAACGGCAAGCCGGGACCGGGCGGACGCGGCGGCGACTCCGACGTCCGCACCCGCCCCAACGCCCTGCGCAACGCCCGCGGGGACGCGCAGCGCAACAGCATCCCGCTGGACAAGACCCACTGCGAGGGCGATCCCATCGACGTCGCGACGGGAGAGATGATCCTGGCGCAGACCGACCTCGACCTGCCCGGCGTCCTGCCGCTGACCCTACGCCGCGTCCACCTCTCGCAGTACCGCTACGGCCAGTGGTTCGGCCGCAGTTGGGCCTCCACCCTGGACGAGCGCCTTGAGGTCGACCCGACGGGCGGCGGGCTCATATGGGCCCGGGAGGACGGCAGCCTCCTCGTCTACCCCCGCGTCCCCGCCGCCGGAGACGAGGCCGTCCTGCCCGTCGAAGGCCCGCGCCTGCCGCTCTCGTACAGCGAGGAGGCCGACGCCCGGACGACGTTCCGCGTCACCGATCCCGCCACCGGACTCTGCCGGTACTTCACCGGCGACCCGTACGCGGTGTCCACGGCGTACTGGCTCAGCGAGATCGAGGACCGCCACGGCAACGGCATCACCTTCGCCCGCCGCCCGGACGGCTCCCCGAGCGCCGTCACCCACGACGGCGGCTACCAGGTGCAGATCAGCACCGAAGGCAGCCGGATCACGGCACTCGCGCTGCGCACCCCGGCGGGCCCCACCACCGTCCTGAGCTACGGCTACGACGAGCACGGCGACCTCACCGGGGTCACCAACTCCTCCGGCCTTCCCTCCCGGTTCACGTACGACGACGACGCCCGGATCACGTCGTGGACCGACCGCAACGACAGCACGTTCCGCTATGTGTACGACTCCGCCGGCCGGGTCGTCGAGACCGTCGGCCCCGACGGCATCATGTCCGCCACGCTGACCTACGACCACGCCGACGAGACCGACCGCATCACCCGCTACACCGACTCCACCGGGGCGACCACGGCGTTCCGCTTCGACGCCCGCTACCGGCTGGTGGCGTGGACGGACCCCCTCGGCCACACCAGCACCACGGCCTACGACGCCCACGACCGCGTGGTCTCCGCCACCGACCCGCTCGGCGCGACCGTCCGCATCGCCTACGACGACGAGGGACGCCCCACCACGGTGACCCGGCCCGACGGGCTGGTCACCAGCGTCTCGTACAACGAGCTCGGCCTGCCCACCACCGTGACCGAGCCCAACGGCGCGACCTGGCACCACCGTTACGACGAGCACGGCAACCGCGTCGCGCTCATCGACCCCGCGGGCGCCGGCACCACCTACACCTACAACGGGCGCGGCGCCGCCATCGGCATCACCGACCCGCTCGGCAACACGGTGACCGTCGACCGCGACCCGGCCGGCCTCCCCATCGGCCTCACGGACCCCACCGGCGCGGTCACCCGGTGCGCCTACGACGCCTTCGGCCGGCTGGTCGACCTCACCGACCCGCTCGGCGGCCACACCCGACTGACCTGGTCCGTCGAAGGCGCGCTCACCTCGCGCACCACCGCCGACGACCGCACCGAACGGTGGACGTACGACGGCGAGGGCAACTGCCTCCGCCACACCGACCCGTCGGGCCGGACCACCGAGTTCGCCTACACCCACTTCGACCTGCCGACCGAGATCAGGAACCCGGACGGCGCCCGGATCGCCTTCCGCCACGACACCGAGCGGCGGCTCACCGGGATGACCGACGCCCAGGGGCTCACCTGGGGCTACACCTACGACGCGAGCGGCCGGCTGGTCTCCGAGACCGACTACGACGGCGGCACCACGGCGTACTCCTACGACGCCGCCGGCATGCTCACCGGACGGACCAACGCGCTCGGGCAGACCACCACCTACCGGTACGACACCGTCGGCAACCTCGTCGAGAAGGACATCGCCGGCCACCGCGTCCGGTACGCGCACGACCCCGAAGGGCGCCTGCTGCGGGCCGAATCACCCGACTCCGTCCTCGAGTACGCGTACGACGTGGTCGGCCGGGTCGTCGCCGAGACCATCGACGGCAGGACCGTGGCCACCACCTGCGACGCCGCAGGCCGACGGCTCACCCGCACCACCCCGTCCGGGACCGTGACCCGCCAGTCGTACGGCGAGGCGGGCCACCGCGAGTCGCTCACCGTCGCCGGACGGACCCTGCGCTTCACCCACGACGCGGTCGGCCGCGAGACCTCCCGCACGCTCGACGACGTCTTCCGGCTCGCCCACACCTGGAACCCCGTCGGCCGTCTTGAGGCCCAGGTCCTCACCCCGCTCACCCCGGCCGCGCCCGACCCGGCCGCCGCGGACAGCGCCGCCGCGCCCGAGCGCCGGCGCGAGCGCCGGTACGGCTGGGACCCGGACGGGCGGCTGCTCGCCGTCACCGGCTCGCGCGCGACGCGGCGCACCTTCTCCCTCGACGGCACCGGACGCGTCCTCGCCGCCGAGGGCCCCGGCTGGCAGGAGAGCTACGCGTACGACGCGGCGGGCAACCAGCGCCACGCCAGCTGGCCCTCCGCCATGCCCGGCGCCGAGGCCACCGGCGAGCGGCGCTACGAGGGCAGCCGCCTGGTCGGCGCCGGGACCGTACGGTACGCGTACGACGCGCAGGGCCGGGTCGTGCTGCGGCAGAAGACCCGGCTGTCCCGCAAGCCGGACACCTGGCACTACACCTGGGACGCCGAGGACCGCCTCACGGCCGTCACCACCCCCGACGGAACCCGCTGGCGCTACCGCTACGACCCGCTCGGCCGACGCGTCGCCAAGCAACGCCTGGCGGCCGACGGCGAGAGCGTCGTCGAGGAGACGCTGTTCTCCTGGGACGGCAGCACCCTCGTCGAACAGACCACGCGCGGCCCGAACTCCACCGAGGCGGTCCATCTGACCTGGGAGCACGACGGCTACCGGCCGCTGCTCCAGGTCGAGAGCAAGTCCGCCGCCGACGCCCCGCAGGACATCGTCGACCAGCGCTTCTTCGCCCTCGTCACCGACATCGTCGGCACGCCGACCGAGATGGTCGACGAGACCGGACACATCGCCTGGCACAGCCGCAGCACCGTCTGGGGCGTCACCGTCTGGAACCGCGACGCCTCGGCGTACACCCCGCTGCGCTTCCCCGGCCAGTACCACGACCCGGAGACCGGACTCCACCACAACTACTTCCGCCACTACGACCCCGAGACGGCCCGCTACCTCACCCTCGACCCGCTCGGGCTCGACCCCGGCCCCAACCCGTTCGCCTACGTCGACAACCCGCTCACCCTCCAGGACCCGCTCGGCCTGAAGCCCTGCGACGAGTCCGACCCCACCTGGGGCGGCCGCGTCCGGTTCAGCACCGGACCCGGCGGCCGCTCCGGCACCATGCGGGCCAAGATCGAGCCGGGCATGACGGGCGGCAAGACCAAGCCGCCCACGAACGTCGTCGGCTACCAGAAGTACAAGGGCTGGAACAAGACCCACCTGCTCGGCGCGCAGATCGGCGGCTCCAACAAGGACACCCGCAACTTCGTCGCCATGCACCGCAACGCCAACAGCCCGGTCATGAAGGCCATCGAGGACCAGATCCGGCACGCCGTGGACAAGAACAACGAGACGATCGACTACACGGTGACACCGATCTACCGGACCAACGACCCCACCGATCTGGTCCCGGTCGGCCTGACCATCCACGCCACCGGGAACAAGGGGTTCCGGTTCATCCCCTACGAAGGCGCGTCCCCCACCAACCACATCACTATCCTGAACGTGCCCAAGCCCTGAGCCCCCTCCCGGAGACCCCTGATGCACCCTGACGTGGAACAGCTCACCCGGATCGTCCCGCCGCCGGCGGACCGTCGGCCGCGGGCCTGGACAGACGTCGAGGCCCGCCTGGGCACCGCCCTGCCCGAGGACTTCAAGGACCTCGTCGACACCTACGGCGGCGGTGTCTTCGACGAGACGATCTGGATCCTCGAACCCGACTGCGCCGACCCCGACTACGACCTCCTCGCCATGAAGGAGGAGCGCGCCGAGGTGCTGGCCCGGCTGTGGGAGATCGGCCCCGAGCCGCGCCCCGAGCAGCTGGAGGCCGACGGGGCCGGGCTGCTGCCCTTCGCGTACATCGAGGGGACCGGCGCCTATCTCTACTGGTTCACGGGCAAGGACGTCCGCCCCGAGGACTGGACGGTCCTGGCGAACGCGGGCCGTGGACCGGAGTGGGAGTACCACCCGGTGCCGAGCACCCGGTTCGTCCTGTCCGTGCTCACCGGCGAGATCCACTCCGACATCCTCGACAACCTGCCCGTCGACGACGAGGACCACAGCTTCGACCCGAACGACGAGATCCTGGGCGGGTGACGGGGGCGGTCTGACGGGGGCGGTGTGACGGGCCGGTGTGACGGGGCGTCCGGCCCCGTCGCACCGGCCCCGTCACGTGCCTCAGTTGAACGGGTCCAGCGTGACGTAGGCCTGCTGCGGCGAGCCGTCGTGCACCAGCGACTCGTGGGCGCCCACGTCGTCGAAGGCGAAGCCGTACGCCTTGCCGTCGGCCATCTGGGCGTGGATCTTGCGTGAGTAGTGGTTGGTCACCGCGTCCTGGTAGAAGCCGGCCGGCCCGGTGTCCGGCTGGTTCGGGTTGGTGAGCAGCGTGGAGCGGTTGTACCCGGCGCAGAGCGTCCGTGAAATGGGGCCGCGCACCTGGTCGTTCGGGGCGTCGAGGTGCTTGTAACAGCCGAAGACGCTGTCGGAGTCGGGCTTCTGGAACGAGGTGACGACGGCGCCGGAACTGTTGGTGAAGTTCATGACGTTCCCCGAGACCCGGCCGTAGTACTTCACGGAGGGCTGGTTCGCGAAGGGCGTCACGGTCAGCGTCGAGGTGGCGTACTTGCTCCACACGCGGTTGATGTAGTCGCTCATCACGCCGGAGGGCAGCGCGCCGGCCTCGATGCCGTGGCCCGGCGCCAGGGCGCGGAGCACGGTGCCGTCGGGGCGGGTCTGTACGAGGTTGGCCCAGCCGCCGGGCTGGCCGCGCAGCGCGTCGAAGAAGCCGCGGTAGCCGCCGGGCTTGAGGCGGCCCGTGTTCGCGACGGTGCCGTCGGGGCGCTTCACGCCGACCGCGTACGGCGCCGAGACCATGTCGACCTGGGTGCTGTTGATCCAGAGACCGGAGTCGTTCAGCGTGTACTCGGACCAGTTGAAGAGGATGTCGCGGTTGGGGTCGCTCGGGTTCTGGACGGCGGGCTGCACGAGACCGCCCGTCGCCACCTTGAACACCAGCTTCTGTCCGTAGCTGAAGTAGATCCGGCCCGAGAACTTGGGCAGCCGGATCGTCATCGAACGGCCGTTGGCGGGGCCGGTGATGGCCGCGTCGGGCGCCGGGACGGGAACGGGGCCGCCGGCAGGCCAGGGGTGGAAGGTTCCGTTCGCGTCGGCCCAGCCCTGACGGCCCGTGGAGAGCTCGGTGCCGAGGTTGTAGACGTAGACCTGGTCGCCGCGGCCGGAGTTGTTCGTGAAGGTCAGCGGAATGGTCGCGGGGACGGCGGCCTCGACGGGCTCGGAGGGCCCGGCGAGGGTGACGGCGGTGCCGATCAGCGCGGCGGCGGCGGTCAGCGGGACGAGTCGGGCGACGCGGGCGCGCCTGCGGCGTGCGGGCATGGGGGCTCCTCGGGAGTGGGGGGCGAGGGGGCGCGGGCTTGAGAGCGCTCTCAAGCATGGTGAGAATGGCCTGGACCTGTCAATGGGTTGGCGGTGGGCGGCGAAAGGTCGAGGAGAGGTTGGGCCGGTCCGGTGTCGTGGCCCGTTGGGCCGATCGGCCCAGGCGCGGCGCGCCTCGGACGGTCGGGCGGCGGCCGGTGGAGGATCGGCGGGGTGCGGCGGCCAGGGGCCGCCGGCACCGTCATCACCCCACCGTGCGAAGAGATCTGGCCATGACCTTGTGCGACACACGCGCCGTCCCGTCGGCGGCGACATGACGGGCGGGGCGCCCGGCGACCTGGGCGGCGACGGGATCCGCGACCAGGGCGGCGGCCGCTACGGCGAGGCCGTGTTCCGCCCCGAACAGGCCGGTGAGGGCGACCGCATCGACTACGGCGCCCTCGCGTACGACGACATCACCATGGCGCGGCTGCGCGCGCTCGGCGTCGGCCCCGGCTGGCGGTGCCTCGACGTGGGCGCCGGTACGGGCACGGTGTCCCGGCGGCTCCTCGACGAGGCCGGGGTGGCGGGCGTGCTCGCCGTGGACCGCGACGTACGGTTCCTGAGGGAGCGGCGCGTGCCCGGGCTCGACGTGCTGGAGGCCGACATCACCGGCCCCGGCTTCGTCCCCGGCCGCCGGTTCCGGCTGGTGCACGCGCGGTTCGTGCTGATGCACCTGCCCGAGCCCGACGCCCTGGTGACCCGGCTCGCCGAACTCGTCGAGCCCGGCGGCGTGCTGGTGCTCAGCGACGCGGTCGACCTCACGAGCGACCGCACGCCCGACACGCCGTACACCGTGGCGATGCGGGCGATGTGGCGCGGCCTGAAGGACACCATCGGCACCGACGTCTCCTGGGTGCCGTCGTACCCGCGGGTGTTGCGCGGGGCGGGCCTCGAAGCCGTCGCCGCCGAGATCCACGTGCCGCCCCTGACGCCGGGCAGCCCCCTCAGCCGGTTCTGGGCCGACACCTGGCAGCGCAGCAGGGCGGCGATGCTGGCCACCGGCCTCGTCGACGACGCGGCCGTCGACGAGGCGATCCGTTACCTGGACTCCGACGCCTGCGCCGCGCTGTCGGCCGGCATGCTGACGGTCTGGGGCCGCAAGCCGGAGGGCGACGGCGCCCCCGCCTGACGGCGGGCCGGCGGCAGGGCCCGTACCGGGGCCGCCCCGAGCCCGACGAGCCCGGCCCGGGACCACAACCGGCCCCGACGGGCCCGGCCAGGGACCACCCCGGGCGGGTCACCGCAGGCCCGCAGGGCTGAGGGGGTCTCACCGGCTGCCCGGTCCACCGCCGGACCCGGCCGCCAGGACCTTCGCCGCATGCTCAGGACGACGCACCCGCCTCTACGGCACGCACACGTCGATCACCAGCGCACGGGGTCACTGGGGCGCGCGACCCCGGCGCACGGGAAGAGGACGCGGCGGCCGGACGGGCCGCCGGTCCGGTCGTTCCCGTGCCCGCCGCCGTACCCACGCGGCGCCCGCCGGCAGGGCCGCCGCCACCGCGTACGCCGCCGTCGCCGCGTCGCCGCCCAGCAGGTAGGCGACCGCCCCGGCGACCGCGACCCCCAGCCACTCCCCGCGCCCGTCGAGCGCCACCAGGGCGATCAGGAGCAGGGCGTACCAGGAGTAGCCGGGGGTGAGGAGGAGGAAGGCCGTGCCCGTCGTCACCAGCGCGCCGCGCCACGGGCGTTCGGGGTCGCCGCGCCACCACACGGCCACCGCGACCACCGCCAGGGCGAGCGCCGCCACCGGCGGCGCCCAGCTGTCCGGCAGGACGAGCCGGAGCAGTACGTACCGGCCGCCCGCGCCCGCGTCGTCGTACCCCTCCTCCTGCGCGTAGCCGCCGAGATAGCCGAGGACGGAGCTCCGGGACAGCAGGACGTACGGCAGGTACAGCGCCCCGACCGTGACCCCCGCGCCCGCGAGGACCGCGAGCGCCGCACGCGGGCGCCGCACGCCGGAGAGCGCCCCCGGCAGCAGCACGGCAGGCAGCAGCTTCGACGTGATCGCCAGACCGAGCAGCACACCGCCGGCGAGCCGGTGGCGCGCCACGACGAGCAGCGCCGCGACCGAGAACAGGACGGCGAGCACGTCGACATGGGCGTTGTCGACGGCTTCGACCGGGACGGCCGGACACCAGGCCCACAGGGCCGCGCGACGGGGATCGCCCCGCCGGCGCAGCGCCGCGACCAGCACACCCGTCACCGCGAGCGCGAGGAGGGCGGCGCCGGTCTGGAGGCCCTTGTGCCGGGCGTCCGCCGGCGACAGGACGTGGACCAGCAGGAACCAGCCCTCGGCGACCGGCGGGTAGACGGTGTGCACGGCGGGCCGGTTGATGCGGGTGCACCCGCCGTCGCCGAGCGGGGCGAGCTCGGCGCCGCCCCGCTCGCACGCCGCGGCCCCGGGGAAGAGCCACGCGTCGCGCAGTGGACGGAGCTCCGGATCGGCGGGCGCGTGGTCGTACGGGGAGATGCCGGCGGCCTGCACGCGACCGTCCCAGGCGTACCGGTACGAGTCCGTGCTGGTGCGCGGCCCCGCCACGAGCCCCACGGCCGCGACCGCGACCGCGCCGGCCACGACCAGCGGCACCACCGCCCGCGCCGGCGCGCTGCGCAGCGTGACGACCGCCGCCACGAACAGCGCCCAGGCCCCCAGGTAGCCGCCCAGGAAGGCACCGCCCCCGGCGTCCCCCCGGAGCAGGGCGGCGAGCCCCGCGGTCAGGGCGAAGAGCAGCAGTGAGGTGAGGACGACGGCGGGTACGGGGCGGATGCGGGGCATGGGCGCAGCCTGGCAGCGGCCCGGGCCGGTGAGCGGCCGACCCGTCGGGGCGTTCGGGTTTCGTAAGGTGTCGGACCCTCCGTACGGCCCGGCGCGGCGGTGTCATGGACGGCATGACCTCCCGCCGTCCCTTCCGCCGCCTCCGCCGCTCCGCGTCGTCGCCGCCCCGCCGGCAGACGCCCGGAGCAGCCCGCTCCGCGCTGTCCGCCGTCCGCCCGCCCGTCTTCACGGGGCGCCTGCACGACGCGCGGACGGCGACGGCCGTCGGACGGTGGCTCGGCGCAGCCTTCGGCGTCTGCTTCGTGACCGGCCTCGTCAGCCACTACCTCCAGCATCCGCCGGACGGCCTCGCCGACGACCTGCCCGCCCGGCCGGTGTGGGGCTACTGGCTCACCCAGGGCCTTCACGTGGCCACCGGCCTCGCCGCGATCGTGCTGCTCCTGGTCAAACTGTGGGCGGTGTACCCCCGCCTGTTCGTGTGGCCGCCGGTCCGGTCCGTACGGCACGCCCTTGAGCGGCTGTCCGTCGCGGTCCTGGTGGCCGCGGCCGTCTTCGAGTTGTTCACCGGCCTGCTCAACATCGCCGAGTGGTACCCCTGGCCGTTCTCCTTCATCCAGGTGCACTTCGCCGTCGCCTGGGTCGTGACCGGCTCGATCCTGCTCCACATCGCCGTCAAGGCCCCCGAGATCAGGGACCATTGGACCCGGCGCTCGGCGGGCACCCTCGCCCTCCCGGCCGAGGACGCCACCGACCGCCGCTCCCTGCTCCTCGGCATGGGCGCCGCCGTCGGTGTCGTCACGCTGACGACGGTGGGACAGACCGTCCCGCCCCTCAAGGCCCTCGACCTCCTCGCGCCCCGCCACCCCGACCACGGTCCGCAGGGACTGCCGGTCAACCGGACCGCGGCGGCCGCCGGCGTGTCGGCGAGCCGCCTCGGAGCATGGCGTCTGGAGGTCGCCGGCCCCCGTCCGTACACCCTCACCCTCGACGCGCTGCGGGACATGCGGCAGGCCCGGGCCCGGCTGCCGATCGCCTGCGTCGAGGGCTGGACCGTCCTGGCCGACTGGGGCGGGGTGCGGGTGCGCGACCTGGTGGCGCGGGCCGGCGGCCGGCCCGACCGCGCCTCGCTGCGGGTCACCTCCCTCGAACTGACCGGCTCCTACCGCGTGATGGAGATGGGCACGGACTACGTGGACGATCCGCTCACCCTGCTCGCCCTCACGCTCAACGGCCGGCCGCTCTCCCTCGACCACGGATTCCCGGCCAGGATCATCGCCCCCAACCGGCCGGGCGTCCTGCAGACCAAGTGGGTCCACCGGCTGGAGGTGCGATGAGGAACACGGACGCACAACTGGTGCTGCGCTACGCCCTGGGAGGGCTCGGCCTGGGACTGATCGGCCTGGGCGCCTGGCTGGTGGCGGCCGAACCGGACCCGGCCGGCGTGCTGCTGTGGCTGGCCGGGGCCGTCGTCCTGCACGACGGCGTGCTCGCCCCGCTGGTCCTTGCCGTCGGCCTGCTGATCGCGGCACGCCCCGCACGGGGCCTGTGGCGCGGGGCGCTGATCGTCGCGGGCAGCGTGACCCTGGTGACGCTGCCCCTGCTCGTACGCCCGGGGGAGCCCCCGAACCCGTCGGCGCTGCCCCTGCCGTACGGCCGGAACCTCGCGATCGTGCTGGGGGCGGTGGGCGTGGTGACGGGGGTGCTGTATCTCGTACGGCGTTGGGCGGAGTCTGTACGGAGTCGGGGGGATTCCGTACAGGGTCGGGGGGAGTCCGTACGGAGGAGGCGGGAGCGGCGGGAGAGGCGGGAGCCTCCGGCGCCGGGGCCGGAGGGAGGTCGGGATCGGGGTCAGGGGCGAGGTCGGGAGCGGGGCGGCACCGGCGACTGACGGGGCAGCAGGGACAGGAAGGGGCGGTCCGCGACCGTCCAGGCCTCGGCCACGGACCAGCCCGTACGGGCCGCGTGGGCGGCCAGGGCCCGGGTACCCACCCGGGCCCACGGGAACGGAGTTCCCCGACCGCCGCGCCCGTCGTCGACCCGCACCTCACACCGCTCGTCGACGTCCACGGGTGCGCACTCGGCGATGACGAGGCCGGTGCGGGACACGACCTGCCGCAGCCGTCGCAGGAGCGCGGCGGGATCGCCGCCGATCCCCGCGTTCCCGTCGATCAGCAGCGCCGTGTCCCAGCGGCCCTCCGCCGGCAACGGATCGAAGACCGAGCGGCACAGGGCCGCGCCCCCGAGGCGTTCGGTCCGGGAGACCGCCTCCGGGCTGATGTCGATGCCGAGCGCGCGGCGGCCCTCGGCGGCGAGGGCCGCGACGAGCCGCCCGGGGCCGGAACCGATGTCGAGGACCGTGCCACGGCAGCGTCCCAGGACCGAACGGTCGGCGGCGTCCGGCTCCTCGCACCAGCGCTCGACCTCAAGGGGCAGGAGCCAGCCGTCGTCGCGGCGCAGGAACAGCGGCCCGCGCCCGGCGCGCAGGGCGTCGGTGTACGGATCGGCGCACCAGGTCGTCGCTCCGCTCATCGGGACGCCCCGCGGCCGCCCGCGCCCTGGCCGCCCGTCCCCCGGGCGCCCGTCCCGGCCCCCGCCGGATGTGGCCTCGTCGTCAGCTCCGTGTGCACGGCGGCGAAACGGGTTCCCGGTGCGGAGGCCGCCACCCGTCGGGCGTCCTCCGCCGTGTCCACGTCGCGCAGTACGGGCAGGCCGCCGATCCGCAGCCCGGCCGCCCGCAGCCGCTCGTACTGCACGGCGCCCGTGTCCGGCCGGGACATCGGGACGCCGAGCAGGAGGGCCGGGTCGGGGGCGGCGAGGCCGAGCGCCCAGAAACCGCCGTCGGCCGCCGGGCCGAACCACGCGTCGTGGCCGTCCCCGCGCAGCGCGGGGGCCAGGTGCTCCGGAGCGACCTGCGGGGTGTCCATGCCGATGAGCAGCGCAGGTCCCGCGCAGGCGGCGAACGCGGCCGCGAGCCGTACGTCGAGGCCGCCGGCCACCTGCGGGACGACGTCGAAGCCCGGTGGCAGCCACGGTCCCGGCTCCCCTTCGAGCACGAGGACGTGCCGGTCGGCGGGGACGCGGGCGGCGGCCGAGAGCGTGTCCGCGAGCGCCGCCGCGGCGAGCGAGGCCGCCTCCGCCGGGGTGAACGGGGGAGTGAGCCGGGTCTTCACCCGCCCCGGGAGCGGCTGCTTCGCGATGACGAGGAGCGTGGTCACGGACGACCGCCCCCGGCCCGTACCGGCTCGTCGAGCACCCGCCGCATGTCGTGCACGGCCTGGTACGTGCCCCGCCAGGTGCCGGTGACCTTGGACCGGCCCGCCCGGGGGAGGTACGGCACGTCGACCTCGCGCACCCGCCAGCCCGCGTCGGCCGCCCGTACCACCATCTGCAGCGGGTAGCCGCTGCGCCGGTCCGTGAGACCGAGCCCGAGGAGCGCCTCGCGCCGGGCGGCCCGCAGCGGCCCGAGATCGTGCAGCCGCAGCCCGGTGCGGCGGCGCAGCAGCCAGGACAGGGCGAGGTTGCCCGCCCGGGCGTGGGCCGGCCAGGCGCCGCGACCTGCGGGACGGCGGCGGCCCAGGAGGAGCTCCGCCGAACCCTCGGCCACGGCGCCGACGAGGCCCGGGAGGAGCCCCGGGTCCAGGGAGGCGTCGCAGTCGCAGAAGCACACGAACTCGGCTTCGGCGGCGAGCAGTCCGGCATGGCAGGCGGCCCCGAAACCGCGCCGGGGCTCGTGCACGACGGTCGCGCCGAGCCCGGCCGCGAGCGCGGCCGAGCCGTCGGTGGAACCGTTGTCGACGACGATCGCGCGCCATCCGGCGGGGATCCGGGCCAGGACCCAGGGCAGGGCCTCGGCCTCGTCGAGACAGGGAAGGACGACGTCTACGGTCATGGGTGTCACGCGTCTCACCGTAGGAACCGCGAGGCCCTCCCGGGCCCTTCCACTCCTTACGAAACGCGGACGTCGCCGTGCGTACCCCCTGGTGGCCGTGACCGGCCGCCGGTGCGGGTGCGAGGCTGTGCCGCATGAGCGAGCACGACGAGCAGCGACCTCCCGCCAGGATCCTGGTGGTGGAAGACGATCCGACGGTGGCCGAGGTGGTCACCGGCTATCTGGAGCGGGCCGGCTGCGCCGTCGAGCACGCGGCCGACGGCCCCGAGGCCCTGCGGCGGGCGGCGGAGCGGTGGGCCGACCTGATCGTGCTCGACCTGATGCTGCCCGGTCTCGACGGACTCGAGGTCTGCCGCAGGCTGCGCGCCACCGGTCCCGTGCCGGTGATCATGCTGACCGCGCGCGGCGACCAGGAGGACCGGATCACCGGGCTTGAGGTGGGGGCGGACGACTACGTCACCAAACCGTTCAGCCCACGCGAGCTGGTGCTGCGCGTCGAGTCCGTGCTGCGGCGGACCCGTACGACGGCCGCCCGGGCCACGCCGGCCGTCGCTCCCCGGCCCGTGCTGCGCGCCGGGGACCTCACGGTCGACACGGCGACGCGCCGGGCGACCCGGGCGGGAGCGGAACTCGGCCTGACGCTGCGGGAGTTCGACCTCCTGGCGTACTTCCTGGAGCATCCCCGTACGGCGCACAGCAGGGAGGCGCTGATGCGGCGGGTGTGGGGCTGGGACTTCGGCGACCTGTCGACCGTCACGGTCCACGTACGGCGCCTGCGCGCCAAGATCGAGCAGGACCCGGCCAGGCCCCGGCTGATCGAGACGGTGTGGGGGGTCGGGTACCGGTTCGAACCGGGGGAGACGACGGCGGTGGCCGACGCGGCGGTTCATGCGACGGACGGCGGCGCGGCGGTTCACGCGGCGGACGGTGGCGCGGGCGCGTGAAGGACATCCTGCTCATCGCCGTGTTCGCCCTCGCGGGAGCCGCCGGCGCGGGTCTCGCCGGCGCGGTCGTCCTCCGCCTCGTCCGGCACCGCTCGGTCGCCGTCTCGCTGACCATCGTCGCCGCCGTCACCGTGACGGCGATGCTGGCGGGCACGCTCGCCGTCGCCCAGGCGATGTTCCTGTCCGCGCACGACCTGTGGGTGGTGACCGTCGTCATCGCCATGGCGGCCCTCGTGTCACTCGGCACCGCGCTCGTCCTCGGCCGGTGGGTGGTGACCCGCAGCCGCGCCCTGGCCCGCGCGGCCCGGGACTTCGGCGACGGCGGAAGCTTCTCCGCCCCCGACGGCGCCGCCACCGCCGAACTCGCCGCGCTCACCCGCGAACTGGCCGCCACCAGCGCCAAACTCGACGCCTCCCGTCGCCGTGAGCGCTCGCTCGAAGCCTCGCGCCGGGAGCTCGTCGCCTGGATCTCCCACGATCTGCGCACCCCGCTCGCCGGGCTGCGGGCGATGGCGGAGGCCCTCGAGGACGGCATGGCGGCCGATCCGGCCCGCTACCACCGGCAGATCCGCACCGAGGTCGAACGCCTCACGGGGATGGTCACGGACCTATTCGAACTCTCGCGGATCCACGCGGGCGCGCTGACCCTCAGTACGAGCCGGCTGTCCGTGTACGACCTGGTCGGCGACGCGCTGAGCGGCGCGGACCCGCTGGCCAGGGCGAACGGCGTCCGGCTGGTGGGGGAGACGGTCGAGGCCGTCCCCGTGGAGGTCGACGGCAAGGAGATGACGAGGGTCCTCGCCAACCTCCTCGTGAACGCCATCCGCCACACCCCGGCGGACGGCACCGTGGCCGTGGCGGCCGAACGGCGCGACGACGCCGTGGTCCTGTCCGTCACCGACGGCTGCGGCGGCATCCCCGCCGAGGACCTGCCCCGGGTCTTCGACACGGGCTGGCGCGGCACCGAGGCGCGCACCCCTCCGACAGGGTCGGGCGACGCGCCTCCGGCGGGCGCGGGCCTCGGCCTCGCCATCGTCCGTGGCATCGTGGAAGCCCACGCGGGCAGCGCCCGGGTACGCAACGTCCCCGGCGGCTGCCGCTTCGAGGTGACCCTCCCGGCAGCCGCCGGCTGACGGCCCACCGGCACGGGCGCGGCCGGCAGGCCGGGGCCGGGAAGTCCGGTCTCTCCAGCGGGTTCAGCGGGTTCTAGTTCACGCCCGCCGAGGTCCGTTGGGCGGCGTGGGCGAAGGCGGTCATGCCTTCGGTGAAGGTGATCCGGGGGTGCCAGCCCAGGTCGTGGCGGAGGCGGGTCGAGTCGGCGGTGATGTGGCGGACGTCGCCCAGGCGGAACTCGCCCGTCACCACCGGTGCCGGGCCGCCGTGGGCGCGGGCCAGTGCGGTGGCCATCTCGCCGACGGTGTGCGGGTCCCCGCTGCCGGTGTTGTACGCCGTGAGGGTGCCGGGCGGCAGGCCGGGGGCGGCTTCGAGACCGAGGACGTTGGCCGCCGCCACGTCCTCGACGTGGACGAAGTCCCTGCGCTGGCCGCCGTCCTCGAAGACCCGGGGTGCCTCGCTCCGGGCGAGCGCCGAGCGGAAGAAGGAGGCCACCCCCGCGTACGGGGTGTCCCGGGGCATCCCCGGCCCGTACACGTTGTGGTAGCGCAGGGAGAGGGCGGTGCCGTCGACCGAGCGGGCCCACGCCGCCGCCAGGTGCTCCTGGGTCAGCTTGGTCGACGCGTACACGTTCCGGGGGTCGGGGGGCGTGTCCTCGCCGACCAGGCCGGGGGTGAGGGCCGAGCCGCAGTCGGGGCAGCGCGGTTCGAACAGGCCTGCCGCGAGGTCCTCGGGCCGGCGCGCCCCCGGCCGGACGGGCCCGTGGCGGAGGCAGTCGTAGCGCCCTTCCCCGTACACGACCATCGAGCCGGCGAGCACCAGCCGCCGTACACCGGTCTCCGCCATGGCGGCGAGGAGGACCGCCGTGCCGAGGTCGTTGCAGCTGACGTAGTCCGGGGCGTCGGCGAAGTCCCGCCCGAGGCCGACCATGGCTGCCTGGTGGCAGACCGCGTCGACCCCGCGCAGTACCGCCGCGACGCTCCACGCGTCCCGCACGTCGGCGTGCACGAACTCCGCCGGGGGCGCGGCGGCGCCGGGAGCCGGGGCGGTGGGGTGGGCGCTGGGCAGCAGCGCGTCCAGGACGACCGGTTCATGGCCGGCCTCCCGGAGCGCCGTGACGATGTGCGAGCCGATGAACCCGGCTCCTCCTGTGACGAGTACGCGCATGGACGGGACGCTACGGACCGCAGGATCGCGGCGGGGCGGTCCACGCCGGGCCGTAAGACTTCCGTCATCCCGGCGGGTCCCGCTACTGCTGCGGGGTGTCGGCCAGCATCTTCTCGATCCGGCGGAGCAGCGCGGGCCAGCCGCGCCCCATGCCCTCGAACGCGGCCTTGCCCAGCGGCGAGTCGAGGTCGAAGCCGGCGTGGTCGAGGAAGAGCCGCGTGCCGGTGCCCTCCGGTTCGAGCCGCCAGGTGATGGTGGTGTCCAGGCTGCCCGGGGCGAAGCTGTAGCTCAGGAGGCGCTCCGGTTCCACGGCGAGCACCTCGCACTCCTGCCGGCCCCACTGCCCCATGTCGAGGGTGAACCGGTGTCCCACCTCGGCGCGGACGTCGCCCGCCGCCCACCAGCGCGCGTGCAGCTCGGGGTCGGTGAGGGCGCGCCAGACGGCCTGCGGCGGGTGGGCGATGAACTGGTCGCATTGGATGGTGCGGAGGTCCGTGGTCATGGGGTTTCGTCCTTGCTGTTGCTGTTGCTGTTGCTGTTGCTGTTGTCGGTGGTGCTGCCGGGGGCGCTGTCGTCGCCCACGCCGCCGGCTTCGCCGAGCTCGTCCAGTACGTCGCGCAGGGCGCCCATCCGGGCGCGCCAGTAGTGCTCGAACGGGTGCAGCCAGGCGCCGACCTCGGCGAGGGGCTCCGGCCGCAGGTGGTAGTAGCGGTGGCGCCCGCGGGGCTCCTCGCTGACCAGTCCGGCCCTCCTCAGCACGGCGAGGTGCTCGGAGACGGCGGGCCGGCTCAGCGAGAACTCGCCGGCCAGTTCACCGGCCGGGCGCGGGCCCGCGATGAGCCCTTCGAGCAGTTTGCGCCGGACCGGGTTGGACAGCGCGCTGTAGACGTCGACGGATGGCATGCCTCCAGAATGCGTCGGAGTTCTCCGACGTGTCAACTTTTCCCGACGCGTCAGCGTGGATGTGGGCCGGGTCCGGCCGACGGGCGGGGCCGCGGCTCCGGTGCGAGCCTGAGGGCGTACCGAACCTGCGAAAGGCCACTGTCATGATCACCACTGACTTCGTACCCGGCTCCCCCTGCTGGCTCGACCTCGGTGCCCCTGACGTCCAGGCCGCCGCCGCCTTCTACGGCGGCGTGTTCGGCTGGCAGTACGAGTCCATGGACGCCGGGGAGGGCATGGAGGGCGGGATGTTCCGCAACGACGGCAAGACCGTCGCCGGGCTCGGCAAGCTCACCGAGGAGGGCGCCCGCTCCGCCTGGATGATCTACTACGCGGTCACCGACGCGGACGCCACGACACGGGCCGTGGAGGAGGCGGGCGGCACGGTCCGCGTCCCGCCCACGCAGCTCGACGAGTGGGGCCGGATGGCGCAGTACAGCGACCCGCTGGGAGGTCAGTTCGCCGTCTGGCAGCCGGGCACCGACAAGGGCGTCGACCAGGTGGACGAGCCCGGCTCACTGTCCTGGACCGAGCTGTACACGAGCGACGCGGCCGCCGCGAAGCAGTTCTACGGCAGTGTCTTCGGCTGGCAGTTCAGCGACATGGAGATGCCGGGCGGCGGGGGCACGTACACCCTCATCACGCCCGCCGGGCTCCCCGAGGAGCGCATGCACGGCGGCCTCATGCAGGTGGCGGAGGCCGACCTGGCCCTCGCGCACGGACGGCCGTACTGGCACCCCGTCTTCGCCGTCGCCGACTGCGACGACGCGGTCGCCAGGGTCACCGCGAGCGGCGGCAACGTCCAGATGGGGCCGGACGACGCGGAGGGCGTCGGCCGTCTCGCCGTCTGCCTCGACCCCTCGAACGCCGACTTCGTCGTCCTCGCCCCGCCCGCGGGCTGAACGAGCAGGGCCGGGAGAGGGGGAGGGCTCGGCAAAGAGGGCTGGGACCGGGGGCGGGCGTGCCCCCGGCCCTTCTTCGTCGTCAGCGGGACAGTCGGTCTTCCAGCCAGGTCAGGACCTCCGGCGTCACCGGGTCGGTGATGTCGGCGAACTCCTCGTGCTTCTTCAGGAACTTCGCCACGTACGGGCAGACGGGCACGATCCGCTTCCCGGCCGCGCGCACGTCCGTCAGGGCCTGCTCGACGAGGATCGAGGCCAGTCCCTGGCCGGCGTAGGCGTCGTCGATCTCGGTGTGGAAGAAGACGCGCCGGTCCTCGCGGTCGCGGTACGCCGTGAGGCCGGCGCGCTGCTCGTCGACGAGGATCTCGTAGCGGTGGCGGGCCTCGACGTGCCGTACGACGGGGGTGGTGACCTGCTCGCTCATGATCTGCCTTTCGGGTGTTGGAGGGTGGGGGCTACGGGGTGGTGTGCGAGTCAGGCGCGGGGCGGGTTGCCGCGCGGGGTGAGCGCGGCGTTCGGCAGGGCGGGGGCCGGGAGGCGGTCGCCCGGGTAGCCCTCGACGTGTCCGAACCGCTCGGAGGCGCGCTCCCATTCCTCCCTGGCCTCGACGATGTCCTGGTGGGTGCGGCCGATGAAGTTCCACCACATGATGATCTCCTCGCCGAACGGCGTGCCGCCGAGGAGGACCGCGCGGGCGCGGTGGCCGGACTCGTTCGTCAGGGTCAGGGTGGCGCGTCCGGTGTCGGCGTAGCCGAGTTCCGCCGGGCGCAGGAGGGTTCCGTCGAGCCGGACCTCTCCTTCGTCGACCAGCAGCCCGTGTTCGAAGGCCGGGTCGACGGGGAGCGTGACGGTGGCACCGGCGTCGAGGAGGAGCTCCGCGCCGAGCAGCGGGGTGAAGGTGGGGACCGGTGAGGTCTCGCCGGCGAGGGTGCCGAGGAACACCCGGATCTCCGCGCCGTCGAGCAGCAGCGGCTTCGGGACGTGGTGCTGGAAGTCGCGGTCGGCGTGCCGGTGTTCGTCGGGCAGGGCCACCCACAGCTGCACGCCGTGGAGGACCGTGGTGCCGGGGGTGGAGACCTCGGTGTGGCTGATGCCGTGGCCGCCGGTCATCAGGTTGAGCTCCCCGGGCCGTACGAGGGCGTGGCTGCCGAGGCTGTCGCGGTGCTCGATCTCCCCGCTGAAGAGCCAGCTCACCGTCTGCAGGCCCGTGTGCGGGTGGGGGGCGACGTCCATGCCGCCGGACGCGGCGACCTCGTCGGGACCGTAGTGGTCGGCGAAGCACCATGCCCCGATCAGGGTCCGGGACCGCTGGGGCAGGGTGCGTCGTACGGTCATGGCGCGTGGACCGCCCAGGGGGACGTCCCGGGCGGAGAGGATCTCGACCTCGTTGTCGTCCATGTCCGGCCCCTCTCGTACAGTGTGATGTAGTTTCGCTTTCAACAATCTTGGTTGATCATAGCTTCCGAACCCGTGATGTGCACGGGGTCGTCGAAGGAGTACAGGGTGAGCGACGTGACGAGCGACGTGACGAACGGCGTGACAGGCGTGACCGAGCCGGCGGCGCAGGCCCCCGACGGGCGACGGGTCTACCTCGACAAGCAGAGCCCCACGGCCTACCAGGCGCTGGTCCGCGCGGCCGACGCCGCCCGCGCGACCGCCGCGGAGGCGGGACTCGACCGCGTCCTGGTCGAACTGGTCAACCTCCGCGTCTCGCAGATCAACGGCTGCGCCTACTGCCTCGACGTGCACACCAAGGCGGCCCTCCGGGCCGGCGAGACCACCCGGCGCCTCGGCGTCCTCCCCGCCTGGCGCGAGACCGAGCTCTTCACCCCGCGGGAACGCGCGGCCCTCGCCCTGGCGGAGGCCACCACCCACCCGGCGGACGGCCTCGCGCAGGACCGCGCCTACGACACGGCCCGCGCCGTCCTGACCGACGACGAGATCTCCGCCGTGATCTGGGTGGCGATCACCATCAACTCCTTCAACCGCGTCTCGATCCTGAGCCGGCACCCGGTACGCCAGGCAGCGCGCTAAGGCCGGACCCACCCGGCGCCGGGGGCCGAGCTGAGCCGGGTGACCACCGCGGCCACCACGATCAGCGCCACGGCCACGCCGAGGACCGCGCCGGTCCCGGACCGCAGGAGCAGCGCGCCCGCCAGGGCGCCGAGGAACATCGAGAGCACCGCCAGCACCCGCCGGCCGGGCCGGGGCCCCGCCCCGCCGGCCGGACCCGGGTCCGAGGCCAGACCGGTCAGGGTCTGCGTCAGCACGGTCGTGGTCAGGTCCGGCACGCCGAGGCGCCGGACGGCCGCGTTCTGCAGCCCCATGGCCAGGGCGAGCGTCACGATCAGGACGTACCGGCCCGGCGCGGCCAGCCGGTCGTGCGTCACCAGGACGGTGACGAGCGCCACCGACACGAGCAGCGCCTGCAGCGTCGTGGCCGAGGCGAGCAGCTTCCCCCGGTGGTCGGCGAACCGCGTGCCGAACCGGCCTCCGGCCACCGCGCCCACCAGGAACGCCGCCATCGCCGCCAGGGAGGCCCAGGCCGACAGGCCCTCGGCGCCCGCCAGGGCGAAGCCGAGGAACACGACGTTGCCCGTCATGTTCGCCACGAAGACATGACCCAGGGCCAGATAGCTCACCGCGTCCACCAGACCGGTCACCACCGTCAGGGTCAGCAGGAGCGGCGGCAGCGGCCCGTGCCGGTCCCCCTTCGGCGGCACCAGCGTGTGGGCCGCGTCGACCAGCAGCCTGCGCATCCTCGGGCGCCCCTTCCGCGACGGTTCGGCGACGAGTGGCCGCCACGGCACCGCACGACCCTCCTCCGAGGTTCACCGATCCGGTCCGGAACGGCCGAGCCGCCACGCTGGGCAGGACTGCCCAGTCCGTACGGCTCCGGTCGCGCCGCGAGGCGGTTCGGCAGCTCCCCGAGCGCGGTGCGGGAGAACACGACCGTGTCCGTCGGCGCCCCGGGCCGTTGTCAGGGGGTGACCACTACACGACGCATCTCCGCGCTCCTCGCCGTCGCCGCCGCCTTCTCCTGCGTCGGCGCGACCGCCGCACAGGCCGCCACCACCAGCCCCCTCGGCCCGCCGATCAACCCGGTCACCGAGCTCGACGCGCTCGTCACCACCGGGATCCCGGAGGAGTCCAAGGCCCAGTTCCCCGGCATCGCCGATCAGCTCGGCGGCCTCGACCGGCTGCACGAGGTGAACCAGCTCCACCAGCTCACCGACCAGGCCGCGCCGGTCGCCGGGCTGCTCCCCGTCGTCGCCTGACAGGGCTCACGGGCGGACGTGCCGGCATCGCGCGAACGGCGCGGTGCCGGCTTCTCCGCGTCCGGCCCCGGTCGCCGTACGCCGTCGGGGTCACCGGTCGCCGGTCGCGTACGCCGTCGGGGTCACCGTCACCGGTCGCCGTACGCCGCCGGTGTCACCCGTCGCCGTACGCCGTCGGTGTCACCAGCCGAAGCGGCGGCCGACCAGCGTGGCGAACTCCTCGAACGACAGCACGCGGTCGCCGTTCTGGTCGGCCTCGTCGAACAGCGCGGAGGACTCGTCCTCGTTCCCCACGCCCCAGTAGGGGATGACGCCCCGCGCGGCAAGGGTCGGGCCCTTGACCCGGAGGGCGTCGATGACCTCGGCGCGCGTCAGGGTGCCGTCGTGGTCGAGGTCGAGCGCGTCGAAGAGAGTACGGGCCTTGTCGCTCATGATGTGTCCTGCTTCCCTCTGGCCGTGGCTGTCGAGTCGGCCGATGCGTCCCTGCGGAAGGACGCGGGGCGGGGCCTCCGCGTTGCCTGGCGGAGGGTTTTCCACAAGTTCCACAGTGAGGCGGACGGGGTGTCCGTGGGGGCCGATAGGGTGGGTGAATGGTCCTTTCCGACGATTCCGCCGTGCTCTCCGAGGCAGCGCAGGTCCTCCACCGCGTCTTCGGCTACAGCTCCTTCCGAGGGGTGCAGCAGGAGATCATCGAGCAGGTCGTCGACGGCGGCGACGCCCTCGTCCTGATGCCCACGGGCGGCGGAAAGTCGCTCTGCTACCAGATCCCCGCCCTGGTCAGAGACGGCACGGGCGTGGTGATCTCGCCGCTCATCGCGCTGATGCAGGACCAGGTGGACGCGCTCCGGGCCCTCGGCGTGCGGGCCGGATTCCTCAACTCGACCCAGGACCCCTACGAGCGGCAGACCGTCGAGCAGGCCTTCCTCGCCGGCGAGCTCGATCTGCTCTACCTGGCTCCCGAGCGGCTGCGCACCGAGGGCACCCAGCGGCTCCTCGACCGGGGCACGGTGTCGCTCTTCGCGATCGACGAGGCCCACTGCGTCGCCCAGTGGGGCCACGACTTCCGGCCCGACTACCTCGCCCTGTCCATGCTCCATGAGCGCTGGCCCAAGGTGCCGCGGATCGCCCTGACCGCGACCGCCACCGAGGCCACGCACCGGGAGATCGCGGCGCGGCTCGGCCTGGAGGACGCCCGGCACTTCGTCGCCGGCTTCGACCGGCCGAACATCCAGTACCGCATCGTCCCCAAGAACAACCCCCACAAGCAGCTGCTCGAACTCATCCGCACCGAGCACGACGGGGACGCCGGAGTCGTCTACTGCCTCTCCCGCGCCTCGGTGGAGAAGACCGCGGCCCTCCTCGTGGAGAACGGCATCGACGCCGTGCCGTACCACGCCGGGATGGACGCCCGGACGCGCGCGGCGAACCAGGCCCGCTTCCTCCGCGAGGACGGCGTCGTCGTGGTGGCGACCATCGCCTTCGGCATGGGCATCGACAAGCCGGACGTCCGCTTCGTCGCCCACCTCGACCTGCCGAAGTCCGTCGAGGGCTACTACCAGGAGACCGGCCGCGCGGGCCGCGACGGCGAACCGGCCACGGCCTGGCTGGCGTACGGCCTCCAGGACGTGGTCCAGCAGCGCAAGCTCATCGACGGTTCCGAGGGCGACGAGCAGCACCGGCGCGCCCTCGGCATGCACCTGGACGCGATGCTGGCGCTCTGCGAGACGGTCGACTGCCGCCGGGTCCGCCTCCTCGCGTACTTCGGCCAGGAGGGGCAGCCCTGCGGCAACTGCGACACCTGCCTGACCCCGGCGGAGTCCTGGGACGGCACGGTCGCGGCGCAGAAGCTGCTGTCCACGGTGTGGCGGCTCGCCAAGGAACGGCGCCAGAAGTTCGGCGCCGGTCAGATCATCGACATCCTGCAGGGCAAGAAGACGGCCAAGGTCATCCAGTTCGACCACGACGGGCTCTCGGTCTTCGGTGTCGGCTCGGACCTCGGGACGGCGGAGTGGCGCGGAGTCGTGCGCCAGCTCCTCGCCCTCGGGCTCCTCGCCGTGGAGGGCGACTACGGCACGCTCGTGCTCACCGAGGACAGCGGCGAGGTGCTCGGCGGACGCCGCACCGTCACCCTGCGCAAGGAGAAGGCCCCGGCCGCCTCCCGCAAGGAGTCCGGCGCCCGCTCCGGGAAGGGCGCCCGGGTCCCGGTCGACCTGCCGGCGGCCGCGGTGCCGGTCTTCGAGGCGCTGCGCGCCTGGCGGGCCGCGACCGCGCGCGAGCAGGGCGTCCCGGCGTACGTCGTGTTCCACGACGCCACGCTGCGGGAGATCGCGACGCGGCTGCCCGCCACCGTCGAGGAGCTCGGCACCGTCGGCGGTGTCGGCGAGGCCAAGCTGACGAAGTACGCCGAGGGCGTCCTCGGCGCGCTGGCGGAGGCGGGGGCGGCCGCTCCGGCAGCTGCGGCCGCTTCGGCAGTCGGTGCCGGTGCCGCCCAGGCACCGGGTGCGGGTGCGGGCGGGGCCGTCGTTCCCGGCGCCCGTCCCGCTCCCGTCGACCCGGCCGCCGCGCCGTACGACGAGGAGCCGCCGTACGACCTCGACGAGCTGGACGAGCCGCCGTTCGACGACTGGCGGTAGTGCCGGGTGCCGGGTGCCGGGTGCCGGGTGCCGGTCAGGCGGGCTGTGGTGTGAGGCGGCGCAGGCCCCGGCGGTCGTAGTAGTGGGTCATGGCCAGACCGAAGGCCAGGGCGAGGGCCACGCCGACCGCGATCATGATCCAGCCCCTGGCGAGCCCGGCGTCGGCGCGGGCGTCGAAGTACAGGATGGACCGCACGCCGGAACTGAGCTGGTGCATCGGCTCGAAGACGCCGAGGAAGCGGTAGAAGCCGGGGGTGGCCTCCAGCGGGACGGTCGCCCCCGAGGAGGGGAGCGCGAGGGCGATGAAGACGAACATCGACACGAGCTGCCCGATCCCGCCGAACGCGGCGTTGATCGCCTGGACGCCCAGGCCCACGGCGACCGTGGCGCAGTAGGAGAAGATCCACAGCATCGGCAGGTGGGAGGCGTCCATCCCCAGGATCGCGATCGTGGCCACCATGACGAGCGTGGTGGTGAGCACCGAGATGCCGGCCGTCATGAGCATCTTCAGGATCAGGGTCTGGGTGCGGCTGATCGGCACGGTCGGGTGGCGGGAGTGCCAGGGGCCGATCTCGCTGTCGGCGTAGCCGAGCGCGGTGTCGACGCCGCTGTTGACGAGGTTGCCGCCGATGAAGCCGCCGAGGACGAGCAGCAGCGTGTAGTAGAAGGCGGTCAGGCCGAGACCGCTGTGCCGGCCGATGGGATGGCCGACCTCGGTGGTGACGGCCACCGGGTCCGTGAGGAGCAGCCGGGTGGTCGCCAGGTCGGTGGTGGCCGAGAGCTGCTTGCCGATGGTCAGCGAGGCCTGGTGGGCCGCCCGCTGGTTGATCTGGGCGGTCAGTGAGGAACCGAGGCTGCCGAGTCCGGGGTTGGTGAGCACGGTCAGGGTCGGGCGGACCGTCGCCCGGTCCGTGGTCAGGGCCGCGACGGAAGCGGTGAAGTCCGCCGGGACGACCAGGGCGCCGAAGACCTTGCCGGAGGCCAGCGCGTCCTGGGCCTCCGCGCGGTCGAGCCGCCGCCAGTCGACGGCGTTCTTCGAGGGACCGGAGGCGACGATCGCGTCGGTGATCTGCTTCCCCAGGTTCTCCCGCTGCCCGGGCAGCGGCGCGCCGCGGTCCTCGTCGACCAGCGCGACCGGCAGTCGGTGCAGGTTCTCGTTCGGGTTGAGGATGCCGCCCATGTAGAGGAGGGCGAGGCCCACGGCGACGATCGCGCTGAGGACGGTCGGTACGAGCCACAGCTTGGGGTTGCGGGCGAGGGCGGCGGCGCGGACCTGCGGGCCCTGGGTGCTCGGGGTGTTCGGGGGGATCGCGGACGTCATGCTGCCATCGTCGGCGCGCGCGCCGCCCTGGCGGGGATTGCGGGCCGTACGGGGCGGGCGGCGTGTCGGGCGGCCGCGGGCCGTTTGGTGCGCGAACCGGAGGGCCGCGGGGCCGTTTGGTGCGTGAGACGGGCGGCAGCTGGCCCGCTTCCCGCGCGGATTCGGTGGGGGACCACTCCGGTTGCGGAGCCCTGGGCACCACGTTTCAGTGGGAACGCCCCCCCCACGCGTCTGATGGAGCTGACATGTCGATGGCGTTCGGTTCACCCTTCGGTTCATCCGATCCGTTCAGCGACATGCTGAATCGGTTCTTCGGAATGTCACCGGCGTCGTCGCCCCCGGCCGTGCAGCGCGTCCCGATCGGGCGGCTGCTGACCGAGTCCTCGCACGAACTGCTCAACCTCGCCGCCCGCAAGGCCGGCGAGGACGGCACGTCCGACCTCGACACCGAGCACCTGCTCTGGGCCGCGACCCAGGTGGACCCCTCCCGCGCACTGCTGTCCCGGATCGGCGTGGACCCCGAGGCGCTCGCCGCCCAGCTCGACGAGGTGCTGCCCCGGGAATCCCGCGAGCCCTCGGCGGAACCGGGACTCACCCCGGCGGCCAAGCGCACCCTCGCCGCCGCCTACGGCCGCTCGCAGGAGGCGGGCGTGTCCTACATCGGTCCCGAGCACATCCTCGCCGCCCTCCTCGACGACGCCGACTCGGGCGCCGGGCGGCTGCTCGGCGCGGACGACCAGGACGTCAGAAAGCTGCGCGGTCTCGCCGACCGGGCGTCCCGCACCGACGGCGGCGCGCCCGCCGCCGGACGGCAGGCGCAGCAGCCCGCCACCACCCTCGACGAGTACGGCAGGGACCTCACGGACGAGGCGAAGGCGGGCAAGCTGGACCCGGTGGTCGGCCGTGCCGAGGAGATCGAGCAGACCATCGAGATCCTCTCCCGGCGCTCCAAGAACAACCCGGTGCTCATCGGCGAGCCCGGCGTCGGCAAGACCGCCATCGTCGAGGGCCTCGCCCAGCGCATCGTGGCCGGTGAGGTGCCCGCCACCCTCAAGGACAAGCGGGTCGTCTCCCTCGACCTGTCCGGCATGGTGGCCGGCGCGCAGTACCGGGGTCAGTTCGAGGAGCGTCTGAAGAAGGTCATCGAGGACGTCCAGAACGCCGGCGGCGAGATCATCCTCTTCATCGACGAACTCCACACCGTCGTCGGCGCGGGCGCGACCGGCGAGGGCTCGATGGACGCCGGCAACATGCTCAAGCCCGCCCTCGCCCGGGGCGAGCTGCACGTGGTCGGGGCGACGACGATCGACGAGTACCGCAAGCACATCGAGAAGGACGCCGCCCTCGAACGCCGCTTCCAGCCCGTCCTCATCCCGGAGCCCACGGTCGAGGAGACCGTGCAGATCCTCGAAGGACTGCGGGACGCGTACGAGGCCCACCACCAGGTCCGGTTCGCCGACGGAGCCCTCACGGCGGCGGCCGAACTCTCCGACCGGTACATCGGCGACCGCTTCCTGCCCGACAAGGCCATCGACCTGATGGACCAGGCGGGCGCGCGGGTACGGCTGCGCAGCGCCGGCCGCTCCACCGAGGTCGTCAGCCGGGAGGACCGCATCGCCAAGCTGCGCCGCGAGAAGGACCAGGCCGTCGCCGGCGAGCAGTTCGACAAGGCCGCGGACCTGAAGCGGCAGATCGCCGAGGTGGAGGGCGAGCTGGCGGGCATCGAGGAGCGCCGGGAGGGCGTTGTCTCGGTCACCGCCGCCGACATCGCCGACATCGTCTCGCGCCGCACCGGCATCCCGGTCTCCCAGCTCACCGCCAGCGAGAAGGAGCGGCTGCTGAAGCTGGAGGAGGAGATGCACGCCAGGATCGTCGGCCAGGACGAGGCCGTCACCGCCGTCTCGGAGGCGGTGCGCCGCAGCCGGGCCGGCATGGGAGACCCGAACCGCCCCGTCGGCTCGTTCCTCTTCCTCGGGCCCACCGGCGTCGGCAAGACCGAGCTCGCCAAGACGCTCGCCGGCCTGCTCTTCGGCGACGAGGACCGGATGATCCGCTTCGACATGAGCGAGTTCCAGGAGAAGCACACGGTCGCCCGGCTCGTCGGTGCCCCTCCCGGCTATGTCGGGTACGAGGAGGCCGGCCAGCTCACCGAGAAGGTGCGGCGCAACCCGTACAGCGTGGTCCTCTTCGACGAGGTGGAGAAGGCGCACCCCGACGTGTTCAACACGCTGCTCCAGATCCTCGACGACGGTCGGCTCACCGACGGCCAGGGCCGTACCGTCGACTTCCGCCACTGTGTGGTGATCATGACGTCCAACATCGGCGCGCATCGCATCCTGGCGCACGAGGGCGACGCGGCCGAGCTCAAGGACGAGCTGATGGAGGACCTGCGGGGACGCTTCCTGCCCGAGTTCCTCAACCGCATCGACGACATCATCGTCTTCCACAGCCTCACCGAGAAGGACCTGTCGGAGATCGTCGACCACCTCCTGGACCGCAGCAAGCACCGGGTCCGCGCGCAGGGCATGACCCTGGAGGTCACCGAGGCGGCGAAGAAGCTCCTGGTGGCCCACGGCTATCAGCCGGAGTTCGGCGCCCGCCCGCTGCGGCGGACGATCCAGTCGGAACTCGACAACCGCGTGGCGTCCCTGCTGCTCGGCGGGGAGGCGGACCCGGGGGACACGATCGTCGCCGACGTGATCGACGACTCCCTGCACTGCACCGTACGCAAGCACGAGGCCGGGACCGGCACGGGCACGGAACCCGAGCCCGAGCACGGGACCGCGGAGAGCGGCGCGGCGGCGTGACACGCCGGGGACTGTAGACCCGCCGACCGTCCGAACCGCCGTCTGCCCGAACCGTCGGCCGCCCGAAGCGCTTTCTGCCCGACCCGCTGTCCGCCCGACCCGCTGTCCGTCAGACGCCGTGCGTCAGGCGACCGGCAGCGGGTCGAGGCGCTCGACGCCCGTGTACACGTTCATCGACGCGCCGCGCAGGAAGCCGACCAGGGTCAGACCGCTCTCGGCCGCCAGGTCCACGGCGAGGGAGGAGGGCGCGGAGACGGCCGCGAGCAGCGGGATGCCGGCCATCACCGCCTTCTGCACCAGCTCGAACGAGGCCCGCCCGCTGACCATCAGGACCGACCCGCGCAGCGGCACGAGGCCCTCGCGCAGGGCGTGGCCGACGACCTTGTCCACGGCGTTGTGCCGGCCGACGTCCTCCCGCAGGCACAGCAGCTCGCCCTCGGCGGAGAAGAGTCCGGCGGCGTGCAGACCGCCCGTGCTGTCGAAGACCCGCTGGGCCGCCCGCAGCCGATCCGGGAGGGCCGCGAGGACGTCCGTCCCGATCCGCAGCGGGTCCTCGTCGACCGTCCAGGCGGCCGTCGTGCGCACCGCGTCCAGGCTCGCCTTGCCGCACAGACCGCACGAGGACGTCGTGTAGAAGTTGCGTTCCAGCGAGGCGTCGGGCGCGGCGACGCCGGGCGCGAGAGCGACGTCGACGACGTTGTACGTGTTGCCCCCGTCGGCGGTGGCGCCCGCGCAGTAGCGGATGCCGGCCAGCTCGTCGGCGGAGCGCAGCACGCCCTCGCTGACCAGGAAACCGACCGCGAGGTCGAAGTCGTCGCCGGGCGTGCGCATGGTCACCGTGAGCGGGCGCCCGCCGACCCGGATCTCCATCGGCTCCTCGGCGGCCAGGGTGTCCGGGCGGTAGGAGGAGTCACCCTCGCGCACGCGCAGCACGCGCCGCCGTACGGTCACTCGTCCCATGGTCCGTTCCTCTCCTCGGAGCAGCGCTCCGAAGGCGTCGTGCGGCGTGATCCCGTCGTGCCCCGTTCGGGTGGTCGTATACGACTCTGTCACGCGGGCGCGGCGGGCACCGCCCCCGGGACCCGTTTCCGGACGTCGGCCATCGGATCGCGGGTCGACGTCCGGCCGCCGGGCTGCGGGCCCGATCTTCCGCGCCTACGCTGGCGCTGTCCTTTTGTTGACTTTTTGTACGTGTTGTCCATCGACGGGAGTCCCATGGTCGTCGTCCAACCCGTCGTCGCCCCGCCCGCGCGGGCCGCCGTCTTCCTGGTCGTCACCGTCAACCCCGGCGGCGAGGCCACCGTGCGGGAGGCGCTCCAGGACCTGTCCGGCCTGACCCGGTCGGTGTCCTTCCGCTCCCCCGAATCCCGTCTCACCTGCGTCACCGGGATCGGCTCCACGGGCTGGGACCGGCTCGTCGGCGGCCCCCGCCCCCGCGAACTCCACCCCTTCCCGCCGCTGGCCGGGCCCCGCCACCGCGCCCCGGCCACCCCCGGCGACCTGCTCTTCCACCTGCGGGCCGGGCGCATGGACCTCTGCTTCGAACTCGCCAGGCTGATCATGGAGAGCCTGGCCGGCGCGGTGACCGTCGTCGACGAGGTGCACGGCTTCGCGTACTTCGACGACCGCGACCTGCTCGGCTTCGTCGACGGCAGCGAGAACCCGGAGGGCCCGGTGGCCGCCGAGGCCGTCCACATCGGCGACGAGGACCCCGTCTTCCGCGGCGGCAGCTACGTCCACGTGCAGAAGTACCTGCACGACATGCCGGCCTGGGACTCCCTCACCGTGGAACAGCAGGAACACGTCATCGGCCGCGCCAAGGGGTCCAACGTGGAGATGGCGGACGACGTCAAACCCGCCGACTCGCACGTCGCGCTGAACACGATCGTCGACGAGGACGGCGTCACCCGGCAGATCTTCCGCGCGAACATGCCCTTCGGACAGATCGGCGACGGCGAGTTCGGCACCTACTTCATCGGGTACGCACGGACCCCGGCCGTCACCGAGCTGATGCTGCGCAACATGTTCCTCGGCAGCCCCCCGGGCAGCACGGACCGCATCCTCGACTTCTCCCGGGCCGTGACCGGCGGCCTCTTCTTCGTGCCCAGCGCGGACCTCCTCGACGACCTGCCCGCCCCGCAGCCGGACGCGGCCGCCGCCACCCAGGGAGATTCCCTGGGAATCGGCGGACTGAAAGGAGCCTGAACCCCATGACGACCCCCGACGCCACGCCCACCCCGCACCTCGGCCCCGACACCACCAACCTGCACCGCGAACTCGCCCCGATCACCCCGGCGGCCTGGGCCGAGATCGAGGAGGAGGCCCGCCGCACCTTCCGCCGCAACGTCGCGGGACGCCGGGTCGTCGACGTCCCCGACGCCGCGGGTCCGGAACTCGCCGCCGTCGGCACGGGACACCTCACCGACATGGCCCCGCCCGCGCCCGGCGTCACCGCCCGGCTGCGGGACGCGCGGCCCCTGGTCGAGCTCAGGGTGCCGTTCACCGTCGACCGGGCCGCCGTCGACGACGTCGAGCGCGGCTCGAAGGACTCCGACTGGCAGCCCGTCAAGGACGCGGCGCGCGCCATGGCGTTCGTCGAGGACCGGATGATCTTCGACGGATACGGGGCGGCGGGTGTCGACGGACTGCGCGCCCGCTCCTCGAACCCCGTCGTCCGGCTGCCCGTCGAACCGAGCGACTACCCCGACGCGGTCAGCCGCGCCCTGACCGCGCTGCGGCTCGCCGGCGTCGACGGGCCGTACGCCCTGCTGCTCGGCGCCGAGGAGTACCGGGCGGTCAGCGAGACCTCCGACCACGGCTACCCCATCGCCGCGCACCTCGCCCGGATGCTCGACGGCTCCCCGATCTGGGCCCCGGCCCTCAGCGGCGGATTCGTCCTCTCCACCCGCGGCGGCGACTTCGAACTGTTCCTGGGCCAGGACCTGGCGATCGGCTACACCGGCCACGACGCCCACAGCGTCCAGCTGTACTTCCAGGAGACGCTGACCTTCCGCACGTACACGGACGAGGCCGTCGTCGTCCTGGAGGCTCCGAACGTCCCGTGAGCGCGGGACTCCGGCCGTGGGGGGGGCGTGCGGCGGGGCCGGTCAGCCGCGCCACCACGGCTCGCGTACGTAGAGGCTCTCGGTGCTCGTACAGCCGAGGCCGTTGGAGACCTGCTCGGAGTCGAGGTTCCAGCCGATCACGCCGTCGCCCTCGCGGCCCAGCTCGATCAGCCGGTCGCTCTCCGTCCGCGTCCCGTCCGTCACCCGGCACTCCACGATCGACGTCCACGCGCGCCCGTCGAGCGCAGAGACGAAGGCGAGGACGGGCAGGACGACGACGGTCAGGGCGAGGGCCACCCACTGCTCGACCCCGGCCGCCCGGCGCAGCCAGGGCGCCGGCCGGTACGCGGGGTCCCCCCCATGGCTCCGGTGGTGGTACGAACGGCGCCGGCCCGTGCGGTACTCCACCGCCACGCCCTGGCGGAGCCCGTACGCGACGAGCCCGGTGCCGAGCCCCCACCACGGGCCGAAGAGGCAGGCGTCGACGACGCCCACGGCGAACGGATTGACGACGGTGAGGGCCGCCCGGCGGAGCGCCCCGCCGAGCCCGCCGCCCATCGGCACCGCGCCGCGCGCGGCGAACAGGGCGAAGACGACCCGGGAGACGACCACGGCGAGCACGGAGCCGAGCAGCGGGTCGGTGATGACCATGCCGATCAGCACGTCGGGCCAGTTCCCGACGTCCATCCCGACGAACACGTCCCGCACCGCGTCCCCGCCGCCGACGGTGTACGCCACCTTGGTCACGGGGACGGCGACCGCCAGGGCCAGGAGGACGGTGTGCCCGGGCCCGCCCTTGCGGTCGGCGGCCCTGACCTGGTCCTCGCCCGGTCCCGACCGGCCGTCGCCGGGTCCTGAGGGGCCGTCGGCCGCGCGCGTCTCCGCTTCCCGCATGCCGGCCGCTAGTCGCCGAGGGAGACGACGACCGCGGTGGTCCGGCCCTGGGGCGTCACATAGGTGACGGTGTCTCCCGCGCGGTGGCCGAGCAGGGCGCCGCCCAGCGGGCTGTCGGCGGTGACCATGGTCGCGTCGAGGACCGCCGCGACCTCGCCGATCTGGACGGTGGTCTCCGTGCCGTCCTCGAACCGGACGGTCACGGTGCTGCCCACGCCGACCGCGTCGGTACGGGGGGCTCCCGCGACGGCCGCCTCGCGCAGCCGGCCGTGGAGCTCGTCGATGCGGCGGTCCAGCCGGGTGAGCTCCGTGCCGCGTTGGAGCTCGTCGGCCTGGTCGGCCCGGTCGCCCGTCTCGTCGCCGCCCCCGTCCCTGAGGGTGACGGCGACGGCCTCGCGTTCGGTGCGCAGTTCGTCGAGTTCCCGCTCCAGTGCCTCGCGGGCGGCGGCGCTGATGGGCTCGGGTCCACCGGTCATTGCTGCTCCCTGGTGCGGCGGCACGATCACGTGTCGCGGATCTGATCCTCGTCGATCAAAAAGGGCATTCAAGGCATTTTCGACATTATCAGTCGGTGGCGTCATCAGTCGGTGGCGTCGCACGGCCTCGGGCGGACGGGCCCGCCGACCCGGCCCCCTGGTCTGTTACGTTGCCGGTGCCCGGGCGCCGGACGAGGCGGTCCCGGCCACGCAGGAGAGGGAGACCCGCACGATGGCCGTCATCCACCACACCACCATGCAGCCCACCAAGCTGGAACTGCTCGCCGCGTGGCTGCCGACCCGGGCCTGGCACCCCGGCGGGGACGTGCGGCCGGCGAAGGCCGGCGGCTTCCGGCTCGACGACCCGGCCGGCGAGGTGGGCATCGAGTTCATGGCTGTCGCCGACGGCGAGGGCGACACGGCGGCCACGTACCTCGTCCCCATGACGTACCGATCCGGCCCCCTCGAAGGCGCCGAGCACGCCCTCATCGGCACCTCCGAGCACGGGATCCTCGGCACCCGCTGGATCTACGACGGGGCCCACGACCCGGTGCTGGCCGCCCAGTTGTACGCCCTCCTCGCCGGCCGGACCGAGGCGCAGGCCCAGTCGCAGAGCGACGCCCCCGACCCCACCGTCGCCGTCACCCGGATCGCGGCCGAGACCGGAACCGCGGCGGACGCGGAGCTCGTGCGGGCCGAGGACGGCCCCGACCACACCGACGTGGTGGTCCGCGCCCCGGGCGCGCCGACTCCGCTGACCCTGCGGGTGCGGCGCGTCCTGCGCCCCGGCCGGGACGCCGACCCGGCCGCCGGCGGCCGGATCACCGCCGAGTGGCAGCTGCCCGACGGCACCACCGCCCGCGGCGTCTTCGCCGACGCCCACTGAGCTACACCCAGTTGACCTCGGCGGCCGCGAGCAGTGGGTCGTCCACCAGCTCCCACAGCGGCACCGCGAAGTTGCCCGTGCGGTAGCGGCCGCCGAAGTGGAGGCCGAGGACGCGGTGGTCGGTGAGGTCCAGGACGGGGGAGCCGCTGTTCCCGCCGAGCGTCGAGCAGTCGTGCTTCATCACCAGACCGCCCGGGGTGAACTCGGTCGCCACCCCCGGCTGGAGCCGCTTCACGTTGTAGACGTCCATGAAGATCCGGCGCATCGACTCGGGCTCGTTGCGCCGGCCGTCCCAGGCCGGATACCCCACCACGTACACCGGGCGGCCGGGGACGCTCGCCGGGGCGTCCGCCGCCACCGCCAGCGGAGTGGGCAGGCCCCCGTCCGCGGCGGGCTCGACGCGCAGCAGGGCCATGTCGACATCCGGGTGGATGCCGATGATCTCGGTGACCTCGTACGGGGCCGGGGACGCGGGCGGCGCCACCCCGTCCACCGGCAGCTCCTCCGCCGGGTCGACCCGCGCCGACATGCCGTACTCGAAGGCCCAGCGGCCACCGTCGTCCGCCGACCGCGCGAACTCCACCGCCACATGACGGTTGGTCATCACCGTGCGCGGACCCACGAGGAACGCGGTGCCGATCCAGTCGAGCCGGGGATGCCCGCTGACCTCGACCCGGCCGATCCGTGCCAACGACTCACGGATGGCGGCCCGTTGCCCGTCCAGGACCGCCCACTCGTCGTGCTGCGGGGCGAAGTCCTGGCGCTGCACCAGGATCGCCGGGCGGCCCTCCATGAGGACGATCGCCTCCACCCCGAAGGACTCGTCGCCGTCGAGTTCGTCCTCCCGGTGGGCGGCCAGCTTCTCCAGGCCGCTGACCCCGGCCTCCAGGACGCGCGCCCGCTCCTCCCGGGCGAAGCGGGAGATCTCGGCGGCGGGCGCCACATCGGCGGGCAGCTCGAAGGTCGACTCGGCGATCTCCGCCTCGAGTTGTCCGCGTACCCGCTCGGCGACCTCCTTCAGATCGCCGAAGATCTGCTCCGTGGCGGTCGCGACCGGCGACACGTTCCGTGGTCCGTTCGGCATGTCCCTCACCTCGGCTGCCCGTTCGTCCTCGTTTCCGGTGCCGGCCGACCCGACTGGGCCGCCATGATCTCCTCGTACAACTCCGGCCGGAACTCCCTGAGATGGGCCAGAATGCCGCTCATCTGGGTTCCGACGTTCACGAACCGCGTCCGGGCGCCCTGGAACTCGACCTCGTCGACCTTCCGCGTCCCCCGGTGCAGCCCCACCACCGTCCAGTCGTCGAGGCAGACCGGCGAGCCGGACGAACCGCCCCGGGTGTCGGTGAAGTACAGGATGTCGTGCTCGTCCGCCCGGTAGACAAGGTTGTTGCGCAGCGCGACCCGCTTCGGCAGCCCGCCCGGGTGCTGGATGATGTTGACCGGGACCCGCTGCCGCTCCCGCACCAGCAGCGGCCGGGTGGCGACCCGCAGGGTGGGGCGCCGCTCCTGGTCGGGGCCGAGCCGGACGATGGCGTAGTCGAGCGCCGCGTCCCAGGCGGCGAGTTCACCGGCCGTCGCCTCCGGCGCCGCCAAGGCGTTCTCGACGAAGTCGAAGCGGGAGCGGGACATCATCGCCTGGAGCCGCAGGTCCTCGTCGCTCACGAACGGCCGGACACCCGACTCGTGCGAACGGGCCATCACCACATGGTGGTTGGTGATCAGCAGATCCGGGGCGATCATCCAGCCGGTGCCGCCGTGCGGATACGAGGGGAGGAGCGGGGCGCCCGACTCGTACGGCGGGATCCGCAGCAGGGCGACGGAGGCGCCGGCCCGGATGCCGCCGTGCAGGAACTCGTACGGCACGGTGTCGTCCTGGAGGACGATCTCCTCCTTCATCTCCCCGGGCATCATGTCCGCCGGCAGCTCCGCCTCCCCGGTGATCGCCCGGGCGACCGAGTCCAGGGCCCCCTGCAGGACGGCCCGGGGGCCCGGTTCGTGGGTGTGCTCGATCGCGTTGTGCAGCCAGATCTCCATCGGCACCAGACCGTCGATCAGCCGCTCCACCTGGTTCATGGCGTTCAGGTCGGCGTGCACCTGCTCCCTGGGGTCGTCCAGGGGCTCCAGCGTGGCCGTGAAGTAGCCGGGGACGCCCTTGAGCAGGGAAGGGCGCAGGGACCGGTCGGCGAGCCCCGCCGCCATGGCGGCGTTGCGCACCCGGACGAGCTCCTGTTGGCGCAGGAACGGCTTCTCGCGGAGCGCCGCCCCGGCGGCGTTCGGCGGAGGGCGCGTCCACAGCCCGCCCCCGGCGTCACCCGCCGACCGCCCGGACCTTCCGCCCGGCGCCGAGCCGCGCGGCTCGGGCCCTGAGTCCATCGCCGACGCGACCCCGAGCAGCAGGTCCCCGCTGTCGTCCCGGAGCGTCAGTACCTGCCGGGCGACCTCGTCCAGCGTGCCGCGCCGCCGCGCCTCCCGCAGCTGCCGCTCGATGCGCTCGCGGTCCGGCGGCGCTGTGTCCGCCGACGACGGATACCCTGCGCCGGCCGCCGGCTCCGCGCCCGCCGCCGACTCCAGGATGCGGGCCAGCGGCTCCCGCAGCCCGGGCTCGTCGACGAGGGTGGTGTCGATCCAGCGGGCGAGCTCGGTCACCACCGCCTCCTCGTCCGCCGGGAGACCCACCAACCGCAAGGTGTGCTCCAGGAGTTGCGGGTCGGCCGGAGAGGCGGCGGCCGCCGCCGTACGGGCCAGGGACGGCTGCCGGGCCAGATCCGCGTCGGGCATCCCGCGCAGCGCCCGGGCCAGCCGCTCGCGCGCCGGAGCGGCGTCGACGTCGGCCAGCGAGGCGAGCCTCGACCGGGCCACCAGCACGCCCAGGGACTCGTACCGCAGGCCGAGGCCCGCCGCGATCTCCTCCGCCTCCTGCAGGTCGCGGTCCGCGTCCGCGAAGTCACCGGAGTCCTGCGCGAGCCGCGCCGACAGCTGGAGCAGTTCGAGCTGGGTCTCGGCGCAGCCCGCCTCCGCCGCGCGGTCCACGGCCCGCTCGGCGCTCGCCCGCGCCTCCGCCGTCCGCCCGGACCGGGCGAGGGTCTCCGCGAGCAGCGCGTGCAGCCTGCTGCACGGCGTCCACGGACGCCGCTCGGCGAGCCGCTGCGCCGCCGCCTCCACGTACCCCTGGGTGAGCAGGTCCTCGACCTCGCGCACGGCGATCCGCTCCCAGTCCTCCTGGGCGGCCGCCGTCATGATCTGGTCGGGCACGTGGCCGCCGATCCTGCCGAGGAGGAAGGCGGCCGAGCGGGGCGCCATCTCCCGGTGCGTCGTCCCGCCCAGGTAGGCGGCGACGTCCGGCTCCCAGCGCTCCTCCACGGTACGGGGGTTCTCGCCGAGCCGGAGCCGGTGGTAGATCTCCTCGGCGCGGTCGCGGGCCCCCTCGCGGGCCGCGTAGTACGCGACCGCGCTCCGGTCGACGGCCCGCATCAGATCGGTCCGCGCGCTGTCCGAGAGGCGCAGCATGATGGCCCGCAGATCGGCCCGGTGGCGGATGGCCTCGGGCCCGGCGGACTCCATCAGGTCGACCCGTGAGGTGAGCAGCCCGTACAGCCTGCGGGCCGCCCCGGCGCTGTCGACGCGCAGCCCCGCCGGGCCGGCGAGCACCTTGAGGATCAGGTCGGGGGTGATGAAGCGGAGCGCGAGACCGGCCTGGACGAGCGCCCTGAGGTCGTCCTCCGCGATGTGCTTGAGGATGCGGTCGTACAGCGTGCCCTGGATGAGCATCTGGTCGACCTGCCGGTCGAAGTACCGGCGCCTGGAGGGCAGTCCGCGTAGCAGCCCGCCGAGCGCGGCGGAGCCGTCGCCCACGACGACCGCCGTCCGGGCCGCCAGTTTCAGGCTCAGCGGGTGGCCGCCGATCCGTTCGGCGAGGTCCTCGGCGAGCGTCTCGTCGATGACGCCGGAGGACATCAGCAGGTCCACGGAGGCCTGGTGGTCGAGGTCGGTGAGCTCCATCGTGCGCGGGGTGAGGATGCGGGCCGGATGGTCGAACGGCGCCCGCCCCGAGACGATGAACCGGAGACGGGAGTACTCCGCGCGGAGCGCCGTCCAGATCGCCCACATGCGGGAGATGAGGGGGGAGCCCCGGTACTGGGCTTCCTCGGCGGAGTCGAGGACGACGACGAACGGCGGCGCGGGCCCGCCGGACGGCGGCCGGACGGCCCCGGCGACCAGGGACGCGATCCCCCGGGCGAGTTCCTGCTCGCGGGCGCTGGCGCGGGCGTGGAAGTCGGCCGAGTAGTCCCGGGCGAGGGTGGCCCGGGTGCCGGCCAGCTGGTGCAGGTCCTCCAGTTCGTTGCGTTCCCCGCGCTGGACCGCCGCCGTCCGCTCGCACTCGTCCGCGAGCGCCTCGAAGGAGCCGCGCGCCTCCGGGTACTGGACGCCGAGCTGCCGGGCCATCTCCGCGATCACGGTGGCGGGTTCGTGGACGGAGAGCGTGGGGCGCGCGAAGTCGATGTAGGCGAAGGGGAATCCGGTGGGGGAGGCGGCCAGGGCGTCGAGGAGGAACTTGGCGAGCAGGGTGCTCTTCCCGATGCCGCCGATGCCGTGCAGGAGGACCGGTGGCTCCGCCGGCTCCTCCGGCAGCGCCGTGTAGGCGTGCAGGGCGTCGAGTTCGGCGGTGCGGCCGTGGAAGGTTCCCCGGACCAGCCGGTGCATCGGCTGGAGCAGCCGGGCCGCTTCGAGCCGGTGCTGGACCTCGTCGACGGCGGGCAGCCCGGTCACGCCTGGCACCCGGCCGAGCCAGAGCACGGCCTGCAGGGTGTCGGACAGCTCCTCGACGTCGTCCCCGGGCCGGACGCGGGGACTCTCCGGGGCGGCACCGAAACCGATGCCGGCGCCCGCGCCGGCCCCCGCTTCTGCACCCGATCCCGCCCCCGCTTCCGCGCCCGCGCCGGCCCCCGCTTCCGCGCCCGATCCGGAGCCGGCCCCCGCTTCCGCACCCGATCCGGCCCCTTCCGCGCCCGATCCGGAGCCGGCCCCCGCGCCCGCTCCCGATTCCGCGCCCGTGAGCAGGGACAGGGCCGTGCGCTCCGGCCCCGGCCCCTCGGGCCACAGGTCAGCGTTGGCCCGGAGTACCCGCAGCGCCGCCTCGGGCCCCGCGAGCTCCGCGAGCGTGGCGTCGCGGACCTCGGGCTTGAGGGCCCACACCGTGGCCCCGGGCGAGGGCAGCGCGGTGCAGTCGTCGACGAGCTCAAGGACGGCCCGGCCGGTGGTCCGCTCCTCGCCCGGCAGCCGGAGCAGCGCCGGGTCGAACTCTTGGAGCAGACAGGCCGCTTCACGGTACGAGCGGCGGGTGTCGGGCAGTGCGGCGGCGGGCGCGGTGAGGCAGGCGCGCAGGGCGTCGCGCAGCTGGTGGCCCGCCTCGCCGGGCGGCGGCGACACCGGCGGCAGCGCCCGGTGGAGCCGTACGACGTCCTCGACCGCCGTGCACATGCGGCGCATGTAACTGTCGCCGTTCGAGGGGGAGTCGACGGCCCGCAGCACTTCGGCCACCGCCGTCTCCGTCAGCGCCTCGACCGAGTCCTCGCGCCGGTACGGGTCCGTGTCCGCGAAGAACGTACCGAAGAAGGCGCGGAGATCGCCCTCGTCCGCCGGTCGTGTGGTGTCCCGGCACTCGTTCTTCCGCACCTCGTACGGGAGTTGACGCATCGTCGTGGCGTAGCCGAGCAGCACGAGGCGGGGCACGCTCTCGGTCCGTACCGGGGTGTGTTCGTAGATCGCGCGCGCCAGGACGCCGATGGCGTCCCACACGTCGGCCTGCGGGTCCAGCCGGTCGCAGTCGTCGAGGACGAGCCAGAAGCGTTCCTCGGCGGCGGTCGCCCGGGCGACGATCCGGTGCGCGGCGTCGTCGAGGGAAGGCAGTGGATCGTTCAACCGTGTGGGGTTCAACGGAAATACGTCGGCCTCCGGTCCCGCGACGAAGGCGGAGAGCCGTTCCATCAGCCGCGCCGCCGTCGACGTGCGGGACAGCGTCACCCGTACCGGACGGAAGTCGAGGTGCTGGCCGAGATGGCGGATCAGCTCGTACGTGTAGGACCGGCCGCTGTCCGGGGGACCGTCGACGAGCAGCACCGTACGCTCCGGGTCGGCGACGAAGGCCCGGAGCTTCTCGCGCAGCTCCGACCGGTCGAGGAAGACCTCCGTCCCGTGCTTCAGGAGCAGGCTGTCGAAGGGGTCCTCGGGCGAGCGCCGCAGACGCTCGTCCTCCCGCAGCCGGGTGAGGAGGTTCCTCGCCTCCGCGCCCTGCTCGAACGCGTGCGGGTCGTCGATCGCGGCGAGCGCGTCGAGACCGGCGAGGACCGCGAGCAGCCGCCGCTGGTGGGCGATGTCCCGGCGCGCGGCCGCGACGAGCAGGAGGGCGTTGCGGCCGGGGTCCGGGGTGAGCGGCAGGTCCTCGACGAAGTCGGCCGGAAGCCCGGCGCGCAGCAGCCGTTCGCGTGGTTCGGGGGTGTCGAGGAGGTGGTCCCGCACCCAGCTGGCGACCAGTCCCCACTCGGTCTCGGTGAGCGGCATACCGCACCTGCCCGGCGCTCTTCGCGCAGCGCCGGTCGCTCCGGCGCCGGGACGTGACGGACCGGTCAGGACGGCCGGTCCCTCCTCAATCGTTCCACCGGCCAGGAGGGGCCGCAATCGACGAGGACTCCTCGGAGCCGTCGCGGCCGGCCCGGCCGCGAGGCGCGGGCGGGCCGACCGCGACCGGTCCGGAGCGGGCGCGCGGCCGGACGGGTTCCTAGGATGGAAGTACCGCCCCGCATTCCGTCAGGAGGCACCCCATGGCCACCGGACTCGCCCTCCACGTCGGACTCAACCGGGTCGACCCCGCCCGCTACGGGGGCTGGGTCGGCACCCTCGCCGCCTGCGAGAACGACGCCCGCGGCATGGCGGGGATCGCCCGCACCGCCGGATTCGAGAGCACCGTCCTGCTCACCGAGGACGGCACCGTCGCCCGGGTCACCGCCGCACTCGACGAGGCCGCCGCCCGGCTCCGGCCCGGCGACATCATGCTCTTCAGCTACGCGGGCCACGGCGGCCAGCTGCCCGACGACGCCGGTTCCGGCGACGAGCCGGACGCGCTCGACGAGACCCTCGTCCTCTACGACCGCCAGTTCCTCGACGACGAGGTCCAGCAGGCCTTCCGCGCCTTCGCCGACGGCGTACGGATCGTCTCCTTCTTCGACTGCTGCCACAGCGGCAGCAGCATCGAACTCCCCGGCGGCCCGGAGGCCGCCGGCACGCCCCGCTACATGCCCGAACCCGAGCAGCGCCAGCTCTACGACCGCGACCGCGCGTTCTACGCCACGGTCCGCCGCGGGCTCGCCGAGTCCGCCGCCGCAGACGGGGCCCCGCCGGACGCGCTCCTCGTCTCCGCCTGCCAGGACGACCAGGTCGCCTCCGACGGCGACGCCAACGGGGCGTTCACCGGGGCACTGCTGCGGGTGTGGGACGACGGCGCCTTCCAGGGCGGCTACCGCGACTTCCACCGGGCGATCCAGAGCCTGCTGCCCCCGACGCAGGTCCCCAACCTCCACGTCACCGGCGCCCCGGATCAGAGCTTCCTGGACCAGCGGCCGTTCACGGTCTGAGGGCCGTCGCCAGCTGGGCGCGCGAGCGGACGTCGAGCTTCTGGTAGATCCGCGTCAGCCGCGCCTCCACCGTCTTCACGCTCAGGTACAGCTTCGCCGCCGCCTCCTGGTTGCTGGCGCCCTGGCCCACCAGACGGGCCAGCCGCAGCTCCGCCTCCGTCAGGGTGGAGAGCGCGGGAAGCGCCTCCTCACCGGCCGGCCCGCCCCCGCCGGTCTCGGCGGGCGTGCCCGCCGGCGGCTCGCTCGCCAGGGCCAGCCAGGGCGCGGCACCGGCCCGCTCGAACACCGAGGCCGCCGTGTGCAGCGCGCTCTGCGCCGCCGACCGCCGCCGCCGACGGCGCTCCACCCGCGCGAGCGCGATCAGCGCCCGTCCCTGTTCGAGCGGCAGCCCGGCGCGCGCGAACGCCTCGGCCGTGCGGGTCAGCAACTGCACCGACTCGTCCGTCCGTCCCTCCGCCGCGAGCCACAGCGCGTACGCCCGGTCGCAGCCCAGCAGGACCGTGGACCGTCCGAGCCGGGCCGCCACCGGACGCACCTCGTCGAGGAGAGCCAGCGCCTCGTCACCCGCGTCGTGGGCCAGCAGCGCCTCGGCCAGCTCCTCGTGCCAGCGCAGCATGGAGGGGTCGACGGTGGACTGGGCGCGCTCGTCGGCCTGGACGCGCCGCAGCGTCTCCAGGGCGGCGGCGACGTCCCCGTTGATGAGCTGGACCCGGCCGAGCGCGTACCGGCTGCGGGAGAGGAAGACCCGGTCGCCCTCCTCCTCCGAGGCCTGCACGCTGCGCCGGGCGTAGCTCGCCGCCCGGGCGAAGCTGCCGCCCGCGGTCTCCGCGAGCGCCAGCGTGTACCAGGCGGGGCCGGGGGAGAGGCCCGCCTCCAGGGTGAGCGCGAGGGACTGCCCGGCGTGCGCGAGGGCGGCCGCGCAGACGCCCATGCGGGACTCGATCGCGGCGAGCGTGGAGAACAGCTCGATCGTGTCCTCCACCGAACCGCGGCGCTGCACCAGGGGAAGGAGCGCGTTCAGCTCGTCACGCGCGTCCGTGAGCCGGTCGTCGAAGAGAGCATGACGGATCGTCAGGATCTGGGCGGCGTTGCGGATGCCGAGCGGCCGCTCGGCCAGTTCGAGGGCCCGCGCCTGCGCGAGCACCGCCTCGGCGTCCGGCGCGCCGAGGGCCCGCTCCATGCGCGCCTGCACGGTCAGGGCCTGCGCCGCGAGCCGGGGATCGCCCATCGAGGCCGCCAGCGCGGCCGATTCGACCGCCGCCGTCCGCGAGCGCTCCGGATCACCGTCCGCGAGGACGTACTTGACGGCCAAACGCAGCTGTACGGCGGCCCGCAGCGCGGTGTCCCCCTCCGAGTCCTCCATGGCGTGGACGTACATCTCGTCGAGCCCGGTGAGGCCCTGGCCCGCCGTGTCGAGCACGGCGAGCCGCGCCCTGACCCGATCGGAGGGCACCGCGTCACGGGCCAGCAGATCGGTGGCGGCCCGCATCGCGAGGTCGGCGCGGGCCGCGCGGGCGGCCTCCTCGGCGGCGTCGACGAGCCGGGCGATCCGCTGCGTCCCGTGCCGTCCGGGCGTCGACTCGGCGGCGAGCAGGGCCAGTTCGGCGGCGAGCGCGCTGTTCCCGCGCCGCCGGGCCAGATCGGCCGCGTCCGCGACCTCGGCCGCGAGGTCCTCGTCCGGGCTGTCGGTGGCCAGCGCCCGGTGCCGTACCGCCTCCACGGGGTCGTCCACGACCTCGGCGAGCGCCGCGTGCCCGGCGCTCCGCTCGGCCCAACACGCGTCGTGCACCAGGGTGGAGGGAAGCAGCCCGGCGGTGAAGGTCACCGAGCCGTCCTCCGAGAGCGACACCAGACCGGCCCGCTCGGCCGCCGCCAGGTCCGCCTCCGCGTTGGGCCGCCCCGCCCGCCGTACCAGCGTCGACGAGGGCCGCAGCGCGAGGGCCGCGAGCAGCAGCGTCTCGCGTACGGCGAGGGGCGCGGCCCCGAGCAGCTGGCGGGCGAGGTCGCGGGCCCGCCCGGACAGGGTCAGCGCCTCCGCGTGGTGCACCGGGGTCCGCGCGTCGGCCAGCGAGCGGCCCACGGCGAGCGCGAGCCGGGGGTTGCCGCCGCTGGCGCGGTGGATGCGGCCGGCCATCCGGGAGGGGAGACGGTGATGGATGAGGAGTTCGGCGATCTCGTCGGCGTGCAGCGGCGGGACGAGCAGGACGTCCGCCTCGGACGGCACCCAGAGGTGGGTGGCGTGCGGGTCCTCAGGGCGGTGGAGGTCCCGGGAGGGCTCCTTGGCCTCGCCGTACGGCTCCGGGGTCTCGACGGCCACCACCCGCAGCGCGGGCGGCGCCAGGTGCAGGGCGAAACGCAGCAGGTCCGCGCTGTCCGCGTCGATGTGCTGGACGCCGTCGACGACGAGGAGGACCGGGCCCCGGCAGGCCAGGGTGCGCAGGATCTGTGCGATGCCGAGGCGCAGCGCGATCGGGTCCCAGCCGCCGGCGTCGATCGGGGCCTCACGGCAGAGCATGGCGACGGCGGTCCGCTGCGGGCCGGGGAGCTCGTCGAACACTCCGGCGGTCTCGGGGCGGCCCGTGCCGAGGGCGGGCCACGCCACGGTCGCCGCCACCGAGGCCACCAGCGCGGCGGCCGAGGCGCCGGGTATCTCGCGGTCGGAGGGCAGGGTCGCCAGCCACAGCACGGTCTCGCCGCGTGCCTCGGCACGGGAGGCCTCGGCGAGGGCGAGCTCGGTCTTGCCGACTCCGGCGGGTCCGGTGAGCAGGGCGCGGCCCCGGGTGTGCAGGGCGCGTTCGAGCCGGGCGAGGAGCTCCTCGCGGCCCACCGGCGCGGAGGTCGCGGGACCCCCGGCGCCCGCGGGGCGCAGGGCGAGATACGGAGCTGTCGTCACTGTCCACCACCTCCGTGCTCGGGGCCCGGCCCATGAGTCCCGTGGGCAGAGAATACGGAGCCCACCGGCGGAGTCCAGGCCCCTTGTCCGGCATTCGGACAGGAAGCCCCGGCGCGAGGGTGCCCCGAACGCCAGGACGCGCCCGTGGTGTAGACCACGGACGCGGCGCTGACCAGCAGTGATGCTGATGTGGGGGGTGGTTCAGTGGTGGAGCGGTGGTTCCTTAGAAGGTGAGGCTCCACGAGTTGATGTAGCCGGTGTCACCCGAGGCCACGTCGCGGACCTGCAGCTTCCAGGTTCCGTTGGCGACCTCGCTCGACGCGTCGACCGTGTACGTGGTGACGACGTCGTCGGCGCTGTCCGAGGAGGAGGACGCCTTGAGGTTGCGCACCGTGCCGTCGGGGGCGACCAGGTCGATGACCAGGTCCCCGCGCCAGGTGTGCTTGATGTCCACGCCGACCTTGAGGGCGGCGGGGGCGTTGCCGGTGCGGCCGGTGACGGCGATCGAGGACGACACGGTGGCGTTGTCCGCGATGGTGACGTCGGTCGCGTTGGTGAAGACGGTGCCGGTCGGCGGGGTGGTGGTGCCGGTGACGGCGTCGACCGTCTTCGCGCTGTCGGCGATGCCGGTGCCGCAGCCGCCGGTGCAGGTGCCGGGCAGCGGGCGGGCGTTGGCCTTGATCGCCGACTCGATCTCGGCCGGGGTGAGGGTGCTCTTGGCCGACTTGAGCAGGGCGGCGAGGCCCGCGATGTGCGGGGCGGCCATGGAGGTGCCCTGGTAGGGCTTGTAGTTCTCGGCCGACTGGACCGTCGTACCCGAGTTCAGCGTGGAGTAGATGCCGTTCTCGGGGGTGGTGACGGTGCCGGGCGTGTCGGTGGCGCGACGGGTCTCGCCGCCGGGCGCGGACACGTCCACGATGGAGCCGAAGTTGGAGTAGTACGACCGGTTGCCCTCACGGCTGGTGGACGCCACGTTGATGACGTTCGCGCAGTTCGCGGGGGTGAAGCCGGAGGCGTTGGCGTTGCTGTTGCCCGCGGCGACGACGACGGTGGTGCCGCGCGAGACGGCGCCGTTGATCGCGTTCTGGTAGACGCTCGGGCAGGTCGCGCTGGCGCCGCCCAGGCTCATGTTGATGACCTTGGCCGGGGTCGGGTTGGCCGGGACGCCCGGCACGGTGCCGCCGGAGGCCCACGTGATGGCGTCGGCGATGTCGGAGGACGAGCCGCCGCACTTGCCGAGCACCCGCACGGGCTGGATCTTCGCGTTGTACGCGATGCCCGCGATGCCCTTGGCGTTGTTCGTGACGGCGCCGATGGTGCCGGCCACGTGGGTGCCGTGCCAGGAGGAGTTGGAGGCGGTGGAGCCCACGCCGCACTCGCCGGCCGTGGCGTTCCAGTCGCCCTCGTCCTTCGCGTCCGCGTCGCGGCCGTTGCCGTCGCGGGCGTCGGCGGACGTGGAGATGAAGTCGTAGCCGTTGACGACGTTGGCCGCGACGTCCGTGTGGGCGGCGTAGCCGGTGTCGATGACGGCGACGGTGACGCCGGAACCGGTCGTCTTGTCCCAGGCCGAGGGAACGTTCATGCCGCCGGTGGGCTCGAACAGGTCCCACTGCTTCGCGTAATCGGTGTCGTTCGGCGTGACGGCCATCGCGTAGGCGCGGATGTCCGGCTCGACGGAGGCGACGGAGGGGTCGGCGCGGAACGCGTCCATGACCTCCGCGACGTCCTGCTTCGTGGCGCTGTCGCCCAGGTCGACCAGGGCGCCACCGCCGGCGAGGCGACGCTCGAAGGAGAGCTTCTCGCCCGTCTTCGCGGCCTTCTCGGCCGTGTCGTTCTTCGCGGCGGTGTTCGAGCCGGCCTCGGTGGCCTGGCTCTTGTAGGTGACGATGACCTTCTCGACCGGGGCGCTGGGGAGCGCCCGCATCGTCTGCGAAGCCGGTGCGGGCTTCGGGGTGGCAGCGCCCGGGGCGGCGGCGAACGCCCCGGTGGTGGCAGCGGCGCCGAGGATCGCGGCGCTCGCGACCACGGATATGACTCTCCGCCTGGAACCGTTCAAGGTGTGGCCCTTTCGAGTACGACGTAACTGCGGAGCAGTGGCGGCGGCGCGGGACACACGGGGCGAAGTGGGGTCGCGATCCGGCATTCCCTGGGCTGGGGGGCCCGTGCGCCGCCACCGGCGCGACGGCCCGGGTCAAGGCCGTCACCGGCGGATGCCACCCTCCTCATGCACCTGTCAGGGTGCGTTCGGGGGATGATATCTGCCGGTGCGGAGGACAGTAGGGAACGGGACGGTGAACCCGATACGGGGAAAACCCTTGTCACCCCTCACGGGGCGGCGGGGGGTCGGTGAGGGGAGGTGCGACCAGGGGCCTGACCAGCGGCGCGGCACGGGAGTCGGCACCGCGTCAGCAGCGCGGTGAGCGCCGGGAGTACGTACGGGGCGGCGGCCCGGAGCGAGCGCGGCGCGGCCGGCAGGTACGTACCTGCACAGCCGAAAAGGTACACACCTGTCGACGGGAGCGGGCGGGCGCCCCCGGCCGATGGCCGGAAGCGGCCGGCCTCGGCGACGGGCGGCGGGGGGCGGGCCTGGCGGCGTCCGGTGGGCCCGGCGGCGGCCGGTTGCGGGCGGGCCTGGCGACGTTCGGCGGGGGGGGCGGCCCTGGCGGCGTCCGGTGGCGGGCGGCCCTGGCCCTCGACGCCCGGCGGCGGGGAACCCCGGGGCGACGTCCGGAACGGCCGAACTCAGCCGAGTTCGAGCGTCGTGACCCCGTACACGCGCTCACGGGCGACCGGGCGGACCGGGCCCGTGTACATGCGGGCCGTCTCGAACGTCGGCTCAAGGCCCCGCTCCTCGGCGAGCCGTGCCGCCGCCGGGTTCGACTCCGGCATGTCGACCGCGATCCGGGCCGAGCCGAAGGCCCGCGCCTCCCCGGCCAGGGCGTCGAGCAGCACGGCCGCGTCACCCGGAGTGTCCGCGAACAGCGGCCCCACCCGCGCCTCGTCCTGCGCCGGGCGGACCACCCCGTACCCCGTCGGCCGCCCGTCGACGACCCGGACCAGCGCCCGGTGGCCCGGAGTGGCGAGCCAGGCGGCGAGGAACCGCGGCCGGTCGGCGTGGTGGCAGGCGCTGTCGTAGGCGGCGAGGACCGCCGGATCGATCTGCCCGGCGGGCACCACACCGGCCGCCGGGGCGTCGGTGGCCGGGACCTCGCCCACGTACCGCGCCGTCCGGTACGCCGTGGTGAAGCCCGAGCGCCGGTAGTTGTCCTGCTGCTCCGGCACCCCGTCGAGGCCGACGGACCGGTCGCCCGCGTGGGCGAGCGCGGCCCGCCAGGTGGCGAGACCGTGACCGAGACCGCGGAGTTCGGGACGGACCAGGTAGAAGCCGAGGAAGGCGTACGCCTCGTCGTAGGTGACGACCGAAATGGCCGAGACCGGCTCCCCGTCGACCCGGCCGAGGAAGAACCCTTGCGGGTCCTGGGCGAAGAAGGCCGCGGCGTCGGAGCGCCCCGGATTCCACCCCTCCTCGGCGCACCAGGAACGCACGAGTTCCCAGTCCCGCTCCGTGGCGGGGGAGACAGAGAGCGAGCCGGAGGAGACGGAGGCCATGGGGGGTTCCTTCAACAGCCGGGAGCGGGCGGGCAGTCGATCGGGGGAGCGAGGCACAGGGGTACGGGGGGCCGGGGGAGCGAGGGCCCAGGGGAGCGAGGGGTATAGGGGCACGGGGTGCGTGGACATAACATCCCAACACCGACAGAACCCCTGAGGAAAACCGGGCAAAGCGCGCCGAGCATAGCGCCCTGGGTGACCGTCCCCGCCCACGGCCGATCGATTCCGGCCGGGCTCGGCGCGGCCCGCGCGGCCCGCTCAGTGGACGAGACGCAGACGCGGTCCGGCGACCGACAGCCGGACCGTCTGACCCCACGTCAGCTCAAGCGCGTCCGACTCGACGCCGTCGCCGAACGCGACCAGCCGGTCCGACTCCACGGTGAGACGCAGCCCCTGGCCCGGGTCGAGGAGCCCCTCGACCCGTCCGGTGCCGGTCGTCGGAGACGGCCAGGCCTCCCGCACGAACCAGGCGAGCCGGACGTCCGTGGGCGCGGGCAGCGCCAGCGCGCTGGAGCGCTGCTCCCACAGGGACCGCAGCCAGCCCGTCGACCCGGTGCCCGTGCCGACCAGCACGCCCGAGGACGCCTGGGCCTCCGGCGGAAGCTCCGACGCGTCGAGCTCCAGCGTGTACCGGGCCGTCTGGTGGCTCCGCGGGCCGACGTAGATCTCGTTCAGGGCCAGGAGCCGCTGCGCGTCGTCCGTGACGGCCTCCACCATCGTCAGCTCGTCCACCGTCGCCCCCGCCCCCACCGCGTACGGCAGCAGCCGGCGGGCGCGGTCGGGGCGGTGGCGGACCAGGACGCCCGGGTTGCGCCCCGGGTCGGCGTCGATCCCGACGACGGGCTGACCGGTCAGGTACTTCGCCGCGTTGGCGACCAGGCCGTCCTGTCCGACCACCACGACCACGTCCTCGGGGCCGAACAGGAACCGGTCCAGATCGGCCCGTTCCACCCGGGTCTGCCGCCAGGTCAGCGGCACCGCGCCCGCCACCGTGGCGAGCGCCCGGTGGGCGCGCTCGTGCCGCTCGCGCACGGCGTCGACCGAGCGGCCGCGCGCGGCCAGGAAGAACGCCGCCTGACCGTGCGTACCGTGCCGGGCGAGCAGCTCCTCGTACTCCGTGGTCCGGTGCACGAGCACCGCGCGCGGCGCGAGACTCACGGCCGTGCCCCGCCCTCGCCCAGCTTGGCGAGCAGGCCCGTCAGCACGTCAGGCGAGAGCGTCAGGTGCTCGATCCGGGGCAGGTTCTCGGCCGCGCGGGTCACGGCGAGGGCGTGCAGGGTGGCGGGGTCGACCTCGGCGTGTGCCCGCAGCCACTCGGACTGGGCCCCGGCGCGCGCCTCGCCGACTTCGCGCGCCGCCTCGGCCTCGGCGCGGGCGAGCCGGACCGTGCGGAGGGCCTCGGCCTCGGCCCGTACCGCGTCGGCGGCCGCGTTCTCCTCGGCCTCGCGGCGGGCGTTGGTGCCCCGCTGCTCGACGAGCCGTTCCTCCTGACGGGCCAGCTCGATCTTGCTGGCGAGCTCGTTCTCCGCGATGGCGCGCTCGCGCTCGACGGCGACGGCCCGGCGCTCGTACGTGGCGCGGTCGGCCTCCTGCTGGATCTGCTCGCGGGCGGGGGTGCGCAGGGCGCGCTCGACCTCGGGTTCGGGGCGGATCGCCACCACCCGGACGGCGACGACCTCGATGCCGGTGGCCGGCAGGCGCGGCTCGGCCGCGAGCCCCGCCGAGACCCGGTCCCGTACCGCGGCCACACCGTCGACGAGCGCCTCGGCGAGCGCGGTACGGGCGAGGACGTCGAGGGCGTGCTGCTGGGCGGTCTCGGTGAGGAGGGTGGCGATCTGCTCCAGGGGAGTGCCGCGCCACGCGCCCGTGTCGGGGTCGATGGAGAAGTCGAGCCGGGTGGCCGCGGCCGCCGGGTCGCCGATCCGGTAGGTGACGGTCGACTGGACGCTGACGTCCTGGAAGTCGGCGGTACGGGCGTGGAAGGCCATCGCCAGTTCGCGGTCGTTGACCGGGACCTCGGAGAGCGCGGCGCTGAGCGGCCGGAACCAGAAGCTCAGCCCTTCGCCGTCGTGCGCGAGCTTGCCGCGGCGCTGGTGGCGGATGTGCGCGGTGGGCGCGGAACGCAGATGACGCCAGCCGGCCCGCCGGGTGATGTCGGCCATGAAGAAACCCCCTTGTCGTCATGTTGACGATAGGGGCCTCGTCCAGTTGTCGTCAAGATGACGAATTCAAGGACATCTCCTGCTCCCGCCCGCGTCCCCCACGCCCGCCGAGCCGAGGAGTGGGGACGCGCCGGAGCTCCCGGGGGGTACGCGGGGGATCGGTGAGGGGCATGGGTGTCGGTCCCGCGACGGCCATCGCCGCAGGTCCGGCGACGGCCACGGGCTCCGGCACTGCAGCGGCCCCGGCCCCCGACGCCGCTGCGGCCACGGGCCCCGTGACCGCAGCGGCTACGGACTCCGTCACCGCACCTGCCCCGGCCCCCGGCGCCGCAGCCGCCTCAGGGGATCCGCCCTTCGTCAGCAGTACCACGCCCCGCGCCGCCACCAGGGACGCGCCGGCGGCGACCAGCCAGCCCCACGCGCCCGCGCGGAAGGTTTCGCCGAGCAGCGCCACGCCGATGATCGCGGCGGCCGCCGGGTTGGACAGGTTGACCACCGCGAGCGGCGCGGCGAGACCACCCCGGTAGGCGGCCTGGGACAGCAGCAGGCCGCCCGTCGCGAAGGCCGAGATGAGCACCGCGAGCAGCGCGGTCTGCCACCAGCTCGGCTTGCCGCCCGGGAGTTCGAGGGCGAGCGCGGCCGTCAGGGTCTGGGTGAGCGCAGAGGCGACGCCCGAGGCGATCCCGGAGGCCGTGGCGTGCCCGAGCCCGCGCGGCGCGCGGCCCTTGGCCGGGTGGTGCCGGCCGGACGCGAGCGCGGCGATGAGCAGCGCCGTCGCCGCGGCCACGACCAGGGACTCGCGGAGGCTGAGCGCCTCGCCGGGGGCGGTGGGGCCGGTCACGGCGACCAGGCCGACGAGACCGGCCAGGGTCCACAGCGCCCCGCGCCATTCGGTACGGGTCACCCGCCGCCGGGCGGCGTACGCGCCGAGCGGCAGGGCAGCGACCAGGGTCAGCGCGCCGAGCGGCTGCACCAGGGTCAGCGGCCCGTAGTGCAGGGCGGCCACGTGGGCGAGGGCGCCGGCGGCGTTCAGGCCGACGGCCGACCACCACTGGCCGCGGGCGAGCAGCCCGCGCAGCGCCCCGCGTCCGTCCTGGGCGGGGGAGGCGGCGGCGAGCCGGGACTGGGCGACGGCGGCGAGCGCGTACCCGGCGGCGGAGACGAGGGAGAGGAGCACCGCGACGACGGTGCCGGCGGCAGGGTTCATCGGAGGGCTCCGACCGGGAGGGAGGCCGTACCGAGCGTGCGGGGTACGGGTGGGGGCGCCGTCCGGCGGCCGGGGGCGCGGACGGCGAGCAGGGCGAGGCCGAGGATCGCGGCGGCCGCGATCGCGTCGAACCAGTAGTGGTTCGCGGTGCCGACGATGACGAGCAGGGTGAGCAGCGGATGCAGCAGCCACAGCACCCGCCAGCGGGACCGGGTGGCGGCGATCAGGCCGATCGCGACCATCAGGGCCCAGCCGAAGTGGAGCGACGGCATGGCGGCGAACTGGTTCGCCATCGAGTCCGTCTCCGGCGTCGCCCCGTACACCGAGGGTCCGTAGACCCGGGCGGTGTCGACGAGCCCGCTGGCCGCGAGCATCCGCGGCGGGGCGAGCGGCATGAGGAGGTGCAGGGCGAGCGCGGCGCCGGTGACGAGCGCGAGGACCCGGCGGGACCACACGTAGTGGGCGGGGCGGCGCAGGTAGAGCCAGACGAGGAAGGCGAGCGTGGCGGGGAAGTGCACGGCGGCGTAGTACGTGTTCGCGGCCCGGATCAGCGGTTCGCCGTGGAGGAGCAGCTGCTGGATCGTTCCCTCGCCCGGCAGGTGGACCGCGCGCTCGGCGTCCCAGACGCGGTCGGCGTTGCGGAAGGCGCGGGTCTCGTGGCCGTTGGCGAAGAGCCGGCCGAACTTGTAGACGAGGAAGAGCGCGGTGACGAGGGCGAGCTCGCGCAGCAGGGGCGGTCGGGCGGTCTCGCCTCCGTCCCCCGGCCCCTCGCGCCCGTCGTGCCCCTCGCTCTGCTCCCGTTCGCCCTGCTCGCCCTGTCCGACGGGGCCGGGGGTAGGCGTCATCCCCGGTCCTGCAGGACGTGGTCCTCGTATCCCGCGTATCCCGGCAGCCATCGCGCGGCCCTCTTATCGGTAATCAGTCAAAACGGCAACAAACGGAGGCAGCCTAGATCCGAATTCATCGAGACGCAAGCGTCTCGATACGTTTGCGTCTCGATTGTGCACCCCCTACTCTCGTATGTGCAGAGACAGAGGTGTCCGGGAGGGATCGATGTCCACAGAGGCCGCGACCGCCGCAGCCCGTCGTAGCAAGATCACGCCGGAGCGCGAGACCGAGCTGTACGACGCCGTGCTCCGCCTCCTGCGCGAGGGCGGCTACGACTCGGTGACCATGGAGGGCGTCGCCGCCCGCACCAAGTGCGGCAAGGCCACGCTCTACCGGCAGTGGGGCACCAAGCCCCAGCTCGTCACCGCGGCGCTGGCCCAGCGCCGCTGCACCGTCTTCACCGGCATCGACACCGGCACCCTCGCCGGCGACCTGCGCGAGGCGGGCCGGATCGCCGCCTCCCACCGCGAACGGGACGCCGAACTCATGGAGGCCGTCGCCCAGGCCTTCATCCAGCACCCCGACCTGCGCGCCGCCCTCCGCGAGACCGTCATCGCCCCCGAGGTCGCGGCCATCGACGCGATGCTGGCGCGCGCCGTCGAGCGGGGCGAGCTCGACGCCGACAACCCCGCGATCGGCTTCGTCGCCCCCTGCTTCATGGGCATGCTCCGCATCGAGCGCCTCTTCGAGGACCGGTTCACCGACACCGCGAACATGCGGACCTTCGTCGACGCCGTCCTCCTTCCGGCGCTGCGCGTCGAGGGCTGAGCCCCGGGGCCTTCCGGCACCCTGGAGCCATGCCCGCACACCGCCACGACGTCCGCGTCCGCCGGATCTACGAGACCCCCGCGCCCGAGGACGGCGTACGGGTCCTCGTCGACCGGCTCTGGCCGCGCGGACTCGCCAAGACCGACGCCCACATCGACGAATGGCCGAAGGCGCTCACGCCGTCCACGGAACTCCGCCGCTGGTACCACGGACCGGAGGGCGAGTACGAGGAGTTCTGCCGCCGCTACGAGGCCGAACTCGCGGCCCCGGAGGCGGCCGCGGCACTCGACCGGCTCCGGGAACTCGCGGCGAAGGGGACGATCACCCTCTTGACGGCGGCCAAGGACCCGACGGCCAGTCACACCTCGGTACTGGTGAGGGAGTTGGCGGGGGAGTAGAAGCTCCGCCGGGCCGCGTCACCGGCTGTCCCCGCTCCGTAGCCTCGGCGCCTCGGCGGCAGCGTCCAAGCCTGCCCCTGCGTCGCCCGTCCCCGCGCCGCCCGCCCCCGCGTCCGCCCCGCCGACGCGCTCCGCCAAGGCCCGCGCCCAAGCGACGAGTCCGGCGGCGTCGATCCCGTACCCGGCGGCGGCCGCGAGCTCCGGACCGCCCGTGAGGCGGTCGGCGCCCCGGCGCAGCAGCCGCGCCCCGCCCGCCGTGTTCCCGCGGGCAGCGTGCGTCAGGCCCACGGCGAGCTGCGCGAGCCCCTGCCACAGATCCCGCTCCGACGCGGGGCCGGACTTCCAGGCGTCCTCGAAGACCTCGTGCGCATGGAAGGGCATCCCGGCGTCGAGCAGCCGCTGCGCCTCGCGCAGGGTCTCCTCAGGCTCGCGGACGACCCCCTCGGGCTGCCGGGGCACGCCCTCGGCGCCGTACGGCAGCGGCCGCCCGAGCCCGTCACGCGGCCGGGCACTCCGGGCCCGCCCTTCGTCGTCACGGTCCCTGCCCGGGCCACTCTCTGCACGGTTCACCCGCCCATTGTCACCCCCGGAAGACCGGCGTCCCCCGCCGGCCGGGCCCGTACGGCCGTGGCCAGGGCCGTAGCGGACCGGGGCCCGGAGCAGAGATCCGGCGCGGTGACACCCCGTGCGTCGGGCCACCCTCCGGAGTGAGGTAATGTTTTCCCTGCACGCCGCCGAGGGGGAAACCCCGAGGAGACGCGCATCGGGACGTGGCGCAGCTTGGTAGCGCACTTGACTGGGGGTCAAGGGGTCGCAGGTTCAAATCCTGTCGTCCCGACTCGAAAGAGTCGCAGGTCAGGGGCCGTTTCAGAGCAATCTGAAACGGCCCCTTGATCGTTTTTGGGGGCCAGCTGGGGACCAAGGTGGTCGCTGGGGCCAGACGGCGGTAACTGCCGTGACAGGCTGCGCGGCGAAGGCTGCCCCGGCTGCGGATTTCTGGCCGGCGTCCGGGTGCCGGTAGCGCTGGGTGGTGGTCGGCGAGCCGTGCCCGGCGATCTTGCGCAAACGCAACGACATCCGCCGCTGGGCCACAAAGCACGAGGGCGAGCTGTGCTTCACCCCGAACTACGCCTCTTGGACCCACCCCATCGAGGCCCACTTCGGACCGCTGAGGCAGTTCACCATCGCCGAACGGGGCCGGTTCAGGAGAAGGACGGCGCCAGAGGAGAACGGCTCAGGAGGCGGACGGCTCGATCTCGCCCGCGAAGACGATGACCTGGTCGATGAGGCTCCGCCGCAGATGGATGACGTCCGTTCCCGCCAGGCGGGGGCCTCCATCCGGCGTCGTGAAGACCCACTGGTACCGGGCCCACTCGTCCGGCATGTCCACCGCCGAACAGCGCACCATCGTGCCGGTCCCCGCGGGGTGGCGCCGGATGTCCAGCACGAACCGCTCGACCGCCTCGATCCCCTCACTGCGGCCCAACGGTCCCCAGAAGACCACGTCCGAAGTGAGGGCCTGGGAGAGCAGCGCAGTCACATGGCTGTCGTCCGAGGCGTTGAACGCGGAGATGAACGTGTCGATCGCGGACCGTGCGGTCTCTTCCTGCATGCACCAGTAATACCAGTCGCCTCGCGGAACGCGCTCGTCCCGTGAGCCGTCCTCCGACCACGGTGAACCACCCCGGTCACAGCACCAGATGGCGCGGGGTCACGCTGACCCGCAGGTTCTCCCCCTCATGGGCGGTGTGACACCAGGAACGGGACCAGATCTCCCCTTCCCCCGCGGTCGGCAGTGCTGGCCATCGCTACCTCGCACGTCCACATGCATCGCGCTTCACGGGCGGATCCTCACGCGCCTCCGTGCGTGCCCCCAATCCGCTCGCACCTCGCGACTTACCCAGCACCTCCACCGGGACAGAACGCTCTTTCAGACGTTCTGCTGTCGGACGAAGGGCCCGCACAGGGCTGCCCATTGCAGGAGCAGGATGGTCTTGCCGTCTGCGATGCGTCCGCTGCGGGTCATGGCGAGGGCCTCGGCAAAAGGAAGTTCGAGGACTTCGATGTCCTCGCCCTCTTCTTCGAGTCCTCCGCCGGTGCCGGTCCGGTCGGCCGGGGTGTAGGGGGCGGCGAAGAAGTGGAGGCGCTCGGTGACGGAGCCGGGGCTCATGTAGGCGTCGAGCACGTGGGTGAGCGGCCCGAGTCTGATGCCGAGTTCTTCGGCGCTCTCGCGGCGGATCGCGGTGTGCGGGTCTTGCGCGTCGAGCAGTCCGGCTGCCGCCTCGATGAGCATGCCGTCGGGGTGGCCGTTCACGTAGGCGGGGTAGCGGAACTGGCGGGTGAGCAGGACGCGGCTGCGTTCGGTGTCGTAGGGCAGGACGACGGCGCCGTTGCCGCGGTCGTAGGTCTCGCGCTGCTGGGTCTCCCACCGTCCGTCGCGGCGCCGGTAGTCGAAGGTGGTGCGGCGCAGGACGTGCCAGCCCTGGGAGGTGAGTTCGACGTCGCGTATCCGGACGTCGGGGTTGCGGTCGAGGTCGCGTCCGGAGAGGTGGAGACCGATGCGTCCGCGGTGATCGGGGGTGTCGACACCCGGGATGCTCGTCACATGGTCTCCTGCGGGGTGCGGCGCGGAATCTCGGCGACGTCGTGGTAGACGGGCAGGCCGCGCCGGCGGGCGGTGGCGACGTCCTGGTCGGCGCCGGCGGATTCGCCCGGCAGGCGCAGCACGGCGTCGCAATGGGCGAGCAGCCGGTCGGCGGTGGGGTAGAGCACCTGGTCGGCGAGGGAGTCGTTGGGGCCCGCGCCGGCGGAGCGGAGGACGGGTAGGGCGATCCACTCGCCGATCACGGGGAGATGCCCGGCCGCGAAGACGGGCCAGGCCGCGGTTTCCAGGCGGGCGAGGTTGACGGCCATGGCCTGCGGGTCGCCGTCGGCGCCGGAACGGTAGGGACCTGCGATGAGGATGAGCAGGGGCTTGTCGGTCATGGCGGCTAAGATACATGCAGAACCATGCAAGAACAGGAAGGAACGTGAATGCTGGCTGCTGAACGACGCGAGCACCTGCTCGATCTGCTCGCCCGCACGGGAAAGGTCGTGGCCAAGGACGTCGCCGCCGAACTGGGCATTTCCGAGGACAGTGTGCGGCGTGACCTTCGCGATCTCGCCGCCGAGGGGTTGTGCCAAAGGGTGTACGGTGGCGCGCTGCCCGCGTCGCCCGCAGCGGTGGACTACGACGCACGGCAGGCGGTGGCCCCGGACGGCAAGCGGAAGGTCGCCTCAGTGGCCGCCGCGCTGGTGCGGCCGGGCGGCTCGGTGATCCTCGACGGCGGCACCACCGCCCTCGCCGTGGCGCGGGCGCTCCCGAAGGACCTCGCCTGCACGGTCATCACCCACAGCCCGACGATCGCCACGGCTCTGATCGGCCACCCGCGGGCGGAGCTCTTCCTCATCGGGGGGCGCGTCTTCAAACACTCGGCGGTCGCCTGCGGCGCCGCCGCGGTCGAGGCCGCGCAGAACGTCTCCGCCGACCTGTGTCTGCTCGGTGTCACCGGCGTCCACCCCGAGGCCGGACTGACCACGGGGGATGCCGAGGAGGCGGCGATGAAGCGTGCCCTGTCCGCGCGGGCAGCGGACACCTACATCCTCGCTTCCCGCGAGAAGATCGGTACGGCCTCGCCGTACCGCGTCCTGCCGTGGGAGAAGATCACCGGGCTGATCACCGACGCCGATCCTCGCGACACGGTCATCAAGCAACTCAAGACACTCGGCGTGGAGGTCCTCGTAGCCTGAAGAGGGCCTCCAGGACCTTGCATCAGCGCGGGGCTGGCTGCTGCTCGTGCCCGCTCATGCGTCCAGTCGGCCCTGGGGACTCGGTGGAGCCTGCCGAGTACCTGGTCTGGTTCGTGCTCCGGGCCACGTGCGGCCCATGGACGGCGTCTCGCACGACCAGGTGCCCACCGAGTACCCGCCGAGGCCTCCGTCGTGGACCAGGTCCTCGGGCCGCGCCGCCAGTCGGGCTGGGTGCTGGCGAAGGCCGGCGGCCGCGGTCCCGCCGGGGTGGTGTCGTGCACGCTGTCGACTGCGCCGCGTCGAGGCCCCGACCGGGGGTCCCTCTGCTTCTCGTCGATCCGAAGTCTGCGGATCATGTCGGTCGCGGCCCCGGTGACTGAGCGCTTCACATGGCGGGACTCGACTGAAGCGCGCGGCCCCACGTGGCCGCCGGCCTGGCAGCGTGTCTTCACACGTCCTTGCCCACAGCGACGAGGGGCCGCCACCCCGGAAGGCGTGGCGGCCCCTCGTCGGTTCAGTTACGCGTCGTGATGGTTTCGGAACCACTGCGCGACCTGGTCGGCATGGGTGTCCGGTGGGAAGACGGGGTAGAAGACGTGCTCGATCGTGGCGCCGCGCAGTACGAGGGTGAGGCGCCGGTAAAGCGTCTGGCCGTTGGCCTCGAACGTCGGGAGCTTCAGCTCGTCCGCGAGTTGGAGGTGGGGGTCGGAGAGCATCGGGTAGGGCAGGTGCAGGCGGTCCACGAGCGCCTGCTGGTAGTCGGCTCGGTCCGAGGACAGGGCGAGAACACGGTCGACGCCTTCCGCCCTGAGGGCGTCTAGGTTGTCGCGGAAGCTGCACGCTTCCTGGCTGCATCCGCGGGCGCCGGGGATCTCGTTCCACCCCTCAGGGATGTCGGCGGCCGGGTCTCCGGTGAGCGGGTAGAGGAAGAGCACCCAACGGCCGTCGGAGACCGTGTCCAGGCGGATGTCGCCGCCATCCGTGCCGTGGAACGACAGGGCGGGGAGCGTTCGGCCCGGCAGGTGGGCGGAGGCGCCGTCGTCCACCGGGACCGGCAGGTCGGGGGGCAGGGGGTCAGCCTTGGGCAGCATCTCGTCGAGCTCCTTCGAAGGGTCGGCGGCGGAGGGGAAACCGCGTCGGGCCGCCGCGTCCCGGCGGCTGATCAGCTGTTCCCGGGTGTGTGTCAGCCGGGTGACGAGGAGGTCAAGTGCGTCGATCTTCTGCTGGTAGGCAGCCAGTGACTCCGCGCAGTGGTCGCCCGCATCGTGTCCCGCACGAAGACAGGCGAGAAATGGCCCTGTCTCCTTGGGGGTGAGACCGAGCGCTCCGAGGCTGTGGATCTCCTCTGCCAGCCGGACGTCTTCCACGGTGTAGTCGCGGTAGCCGTTGGCCGCACGGCCGGGGCTGAGCAGCCCGCACTCCTCGTAGTAGCGCAGCGCCTTGATCGTCACGCCGGCGGCCGCAGCCGCCTCACCTGCACGCATGTGTACCTCCTCGCTTCGCCCGGAACGCTAAACCCGGACCTTGGGGGACGGGTCAAGGTCGGGCTGTCAGGTCTCTCTGCCACTCCGCGCTCGCCAACTGGAACGCTCGGCCCCCTCAGCCTCGCCCACCCAAGGGCTCATCCGCGAAGTGAAGCGCTCAGTCACATCCGGGACTCGCGGCGGCCTCCTGGGGCGCGGTGAGCGCGCGGCGGTAGCCCCCGGACGCGGGCGCGGTTCTTGCGGGACGCCTCCTTCGCGGCCCGTATCGCGACCCGGGCCAGGTCGACGCGGGACATCTCGCCGCCGCTCATGCCGCCCCCAGGTGGTGAGACGGAAGTCCAGGTGACCCAGGCCGGCCAGGTGCTGCCCCTCGGCGACGAACGCCCGGTGAACAGGCGCTGTGCCGACGGCTCGCCGTACCGGTCGATGCGGTCGAAGACCAGCTGGTGGTCGGCGGCGGCGCGGTTGCGCCAGTCCAGGACCTGCTCGCGGGTGAGTTCCTCGAGGACCAGCTCCTGGTCGTCGTCGATGCCGGCGGGCTCCGGCTCCGGAGAGGGGACGATGGCGGCCGGACGCGGTGCGGGCAGTACGACCGGGGCCACCGGCTCGTCTGCGAGGACGTCGGCTGCCGGCGCCGCCGTCACCTCTGCGACGACCCCCTCGCCGCGGGGGATCGCGACCGCCACAGCCCGGCCCGGGCCGCTTCGTTCAGGAGGCGGGTACGGAGTCCTCGAAGGCCGTCCCGGTCGTGCGGTACGCGGTGACCTTCGCCGCCACTTGGGCGGGGGTGAGGACCTGGTCCTTCACGTGGAGGACGTAGTCGACCTGCTCCTCGTAGGCGCGGGGCGCTGTGGAGATCTGGCCGGTGAGGTCGATCAGCCACTGGTTGAAGTGGATCGACATGGGTCGCTCGGGAAGGTAGCGGGCGTCGTGCCGGGCGAACTCCTTGCCGTCGAGGTAGTAGACGAGCGCCGTGTCGTCGATGGTGAGGACGAGGTCGTGCCAGCCGGCCTGGCTCGTGCGGGCTTCCGTGTGCTGGTTGACGGCCTCCCAGGGGTCGGGGCGGAAGGTCTCCCACGAGGTGGTGTAGAGCACGTTCGCCGGCTCGCCCCAGCCGCCGTTGGGCAGGTACTCGAAGTCGTACTCGGCGTAGTCGTCCGCCATCGGTGCGGTGAGGTCGTTGATGGTGAAGAAGCTCTGGACCAGGTGGTCGCCGTCCGGGCCGCTCGTAGGGGTGTCGGCGAGGCGCACCCGGGCGGCGTAGGTGCCGTTCTTGAACTTCCTCACGCCGGTGTGGACTTCGGCCTGTCGGGTCGAGGCTGCGGATCCCGCGGTCGATGTCCGCAGCGTCATGATGGAGTTCGCGCCTTGTTTGGCGAAGGTCACGTTCTCGGGCGCCCAGGTCGCTCCGGTGACTCCGGGGCCGCCGCCGCCGGAGCGGATGGTCCATCCGTGTGCGGCGAGCGCCGGATCGCTGTGACGGGCGTAGTCGAAGTCGTCGAAGAGGACGCCTCGGTCGGGAGAGGGCGTGGTCGGTCCGGTGGGGAGCGGATCGGTAGTCGTCGGAGTGGTGGGAGTGGGGCCGGTCTGGGTCGCGGGTGGGGTCGGGGTGGGCTCGTTGCCGGCCGGGGCGGTGCCCCAGACCTGAACGCCCTCGATGGTGGCGGTGACCTTGGCCCAGTCTCCGTACGTGGTCTGGGCCGGTCCGAACGAGTAGTCGTCGGACTGGTCGAGCGACTGCCAGTCGGAGCGGTGGAAGCGCAGCTGTACGTCCCCTGTGTCGGCCCCCGGTGCGAGGGAGCCCGCCCCCGGTGTGAACCCCACTTCCAGGTACCGGTCCGCTGTGGCGGTGGGGTTGGCCAGCGTGCCGAACGTGCCCGTCACCTGCGTACAGCCCCTCACGGCCCAGTCGCACGCATAGCGGTACGAGGCGCCGGGGTCGGCCTTGAAGTAGTAGCGCACCTTGACCTGGCTCAACGGGACGCTCGTCGCCCCGGTGTTGACCACCGTGAACCACGGCGCTGCCTGGTCACCGCCCGCGCCGCCCTGCCGGTACCGGATCGCGATGCTCTCGTCCGCGGCGGCCGCGGGGAGGGCGGTCAACGCCGCGGCGCTGAGCCCGATGACGGTGGCGGCGGCGAAGGCGATGCGTATCCGCAGCTTGCGGCTGCCTGGTCCGTTGCGCATGGACATTCCTCTCGGGGAGGTGGCTGGGGGGAGGCAGCACGATGCCGAGGGTGAAGTCTGCTGCTTCAACGCCCTTGTGGGGATGGCTGATCATGCACCGAGGAGAAGTTGGCATAGACCAATGACGCCGTCAAGCTCTGGGGCACCCCTCAGAAGCACGTCGACAGCCCGGTCGCCGACATCAACTGCGACGGCGCGCAGCACGTCGCCGCCGGGCTCGGACGGCACGGCGGCACGGCACTGGCGGTGGCGGTCGGCGTCGGCGACCCCGCTGCGGTCGAGCGAGCTCCGGAAGGAGGGCTTCGGTGCGACCCTGCGGTGCCCGGGGCAGCTCGACACCCGCATCCTGGACTCCCGGCGCAACCGCCTGCCGCCCAAAGATCTGGAACGGTTCCACGGCCGGCTGGCGGAATACTGGCGGAGGCGGGTGACACCCGTGTCCGTCATGCCGACCTGGCGGCGGATGGAGACCACCGCCCGGGCCCGGCATGACGCGGGGCCCGGCCGTCAGCGTGCCCCGTTCGGGGATCGCCGTTCGGGTCCGGCAGCGGCCTGGAGCGCGGTCAGGTAGGCGCCGGACTGGCCGGCCGCGTTGGGGTGGAAGGACTGGCCGACGGGCCACTTGAGGGCGTGGAGCCAGGGGTTGCTGTCGCACAGCTGATGGCCCGCGAAGCGGTCGGCGACGTCTTCGTAGACGAAGCCGCTGTGCTGAGCGACCTCGTCGCGGATCACGCCGTTGAGGACGTCGGCTCCCTTGTTGAGCGCGGTGCGCTTGGTGGCGCTGATGCCGAGACAGGCCGGGACGTCGAGGTCGTAGAACCTCGGGTAGCCGAGGATCAAGACGCGGGCCTGTGGGGCGCGGGTGCGGATGGCGTCGTAGACGGCGTCGAGTTTGCCGGGGAGTTCGGCGTGTGCGGTGGTCTCGGCGGTGGCGATGGCGTCGAGGCAGGCGCTGTCGCTGCCGAACAGGCAGGTGGCCATGACCGTGCCGAGACCGATGTCGTTGCCTCCGATGGTCATGCTGACCAGCGTGGTGGTGTCGCCCAGCGGAGCCAGTTGCTTGTCGAGGACGTCGGTGGTCTTCGCGGCGCCGCACGCCTGGAAGTCGAAGGTGGCGGGGGCGGTGAGCTGCGCGTAGAGGTAGGGGTGGGAGTTGACGCTCTGGTTGCAGTCGTTGAGGTAGGTGGTCGAGGAGCCGCCGCCCGCGGAGTAGGAGTCGCCGAGGGCCACGTAGTGGACCCCCGTGGCGGGGGCGGCGTGTGCGGAGTCGGTCGTGGTGGGGCCGAGGGCCGTGGTCGTCAGTGCGGCGAGGACGGCGGCGAGGGCACGGACGCGGTTTCTGGGCATGCCGAAGGTACGGCTCTTGCGCATGGGGGTCTCCTGGCGGTGCGTACGGGACGGGTTGCTCAGGCGCTGCGGGCGCAGCGGAATCCGGCGTGGCCGCTGGTGCTGTCGGAGGTGTTCGCGGTGCGGGCGGCGACGCGGTAGCGGTTGCAGTACGAGCGGTGGCAGAGGTGGGAGCCGCCGCGGATGACCTTGGCGGTTCCGGTGGCGGGTCCGGTCGGGTCGGCCAAGGGGCGGTGAGTGGGGTGGTCGGTGGTCCACCAGTCGGCGCACCACTCCCACACGTTGCCCGAGGTGTTGTACAGGCCGTATCCGTTCGGTTCGAACGCGTCGACCGGAGCGGTGCCGCGGAATCCGTCGGTGGCGGTGTTCTTGGCCGGGAAGGTGCCTCGCCAGATGTTGCAGTGGTGGGCGCCGTCCGGGTCGAGTTCGTCGCCCCAGGGGTAGCGCTTCTGTTCAAGGCCGCCGCGGGCGGCGTACTCCCACTCGGCTTCGGTCGGCAGGCGTTTGCCGGCCCAGGCCGCGTAGGCCGCGGCGTCGTTCCACGACACGTGGACGACGGGGTGGTCTCCGCGACCGTCCAGGGTGCTGCCGGGCCCTTCGGGCCGGTTCCAGGCAGCGCCGCCCACCCCGCACCACCACGGCGTCCGCTCCGGGCGGTAGGCCCCGCGGCGCAGGGCCGCGGGCAGGAATCCGGCGAACACGTAGGACCAGCCGAAACGCTCGGCCTCGGTGACGTACCCGGTGTCGGCGACGTACTGGGCGAAGGCGTCGTTGGTCACCGCGCAGGTGTCGATCAGGAACGGCCTCAGCCGCACCGTCCTGACGGGTCCCTCGCCGTCGCCGCGAAAGCCCTCCGCGTCGTCGGTCCCCATCAGGAACTCCCCGCCGGGCAGACACACCATCCCGGCGGCCGACGTGTCGTGGCGGGGCCGTGGTGCCGAGAGCAGCCGAAGAGGCACGGGCCTATCGGGCCACCGGCCAGGGGCGCAGCAGGCTGCCGGCGTGCCGGGGACGTGCCGCGCCGCCTCGTCTCCCTGTTCCGGCGCGAGGGGGCCCGGTGTCATGAGAGGGCCTGCTCGCGCCGCTGGTCGAGCTCGGACTGCATACGGGCGGCGTCACGGGCGTAGGTGCGGTGCAGCAGGGTCAGGAACGCTCCGTTGGCGAGCATCAGGATGACCAGGACCCACAGGAAGACGGGGCGCAGGCCGATCGAGTCGCCGAGGAAGCCGGCGCCGAGGCCGAACAGGGCCCAGGCGATGGCCTCGAAGACGGAGATGTAAAGGGTGAAGGCGGCGGGCCGCAGCTCGGGCGGGACGATCGCCATGATCATCGGGCGGTTGATGCCGGGGTTGACGCCCTGCGCGATGCCCATGAGGCCGAAGAACAGCGCGTACGGGCCGATGCCTCCGTAGTCGAACTGGGTACCGAAGAAGGCGAGGACGGCGAAGAGGATCTGGGCCGTCTGCAGGACGGCGGGCAGGCCGTGGCGAGGGCTGATCCGAGCGGCCCAGTCGGCGGTGAGACCGCCGAGGAGCGTCCCGGCGAAGTAGCCAAGGCCGATGGGCATCAGCACGACCGACGCGACCTGGGTGGTGAAGCCGTACGCCTCGACGAGGAAGACCACGGCGAAGGAGAACACCAACAGGTGGCCCGAGAGCAGCCGGGAGACCAGCAGGACCACAAAGGTGGGGATCTTCACCAGCGAGACGACCTGGCGTCGGGTGACGAACGTGCTGGCGGCGGCCTCGCGATCGGCGGGGTCGAGGTCCGCGAGCTGGGTCTCGGCGGCCCCGCTGCCCGGGTCACGCAGGAACCGCCACATCACCAGGCCGAACAGGATGCTGAACGCGCCGATCGCCCACAATCCCCATCGCCAGCCGTCGTCCACGCCCGCCAGCTGCCCCTTGAGCGCGGCGAACACGGAGGACGCCAACGCGGTCGCCCCGAACAGCATGCCCACGGCGCGGCCTCGCGACGAGCTGTCGAAGAGGTCACCGACGAGCGTGGTGATGATCGGGTGGGCGCCGGCGTAGCCGGCGGCGAGGAGGGTGGAGAAGAGCAGGAGCTGGGTGAAGTTCTGGGCGAAGCCGGCGGCCACGCCCCACACGCCCCACAGGCCCGCGCACACGACGAGCACGGTCTTGCGCGACCAGCGGTGCGCGGCCCACACCCACAGGGGTGTGGTGATCACGCCGACGAGTCTGCCCGCGGCGGTCAGGACCCCGAGGGCTCCGAGGGAGAGTCCGAGGGCCTGGCGGATGACGGGGAACAGGCCGCCGATCATGCCGGCCTCGGTGTTGTCGACGAGCATCGCGCCGCCCAGGAGGGACAGCTGCCGCCACCGGCCCTGGACGCGCGTGGAGGGGGCCTGGGCGGGTCCGGGTCTGCCGGGATCGTGGATAAGCTCGGGCATGACGCCTCGCTCTCTGTTCGTGTGTGGTCTCTTCGCGGGAGATGCACGGGGAAATCGGGGTTGTCCCGGCCGGTGACGGGGCGGCCACCCCGTTACCGGCCGTTCTGCTCACGCCGTCAGAGCGCGGCGAGTTCTCGGGCGACCGCCGTCAGGGCGTCGCGGGACATGGAACCGGCGGCCACCGCGGCGACGTCGATCAGCGGCATCGGTCCGAGCAGTTGGAGGAGTTCGGAGTCGAACAGAGCGGGCAGGTGTCGGCGCAGGACGACGGAGGTGACCGGGTCGGACATCAGCGTCCGCATCGGTGTCCGCAGTGACACCCGCCCGACCGGGAACTCCTCCGGGCGTGGCAGCGGCTCCGCTGCCCGCTCGGCCTGCTCCCGCTGCGCGCGTACGAGCAGGTGCTCGTCGGTGACCGGCCCGTCGGCCGGCAGCCCGAGCCGCTCGTACTGGCTCGGCGGCGCCTCGTTCGCCCGCATCGCCTCCACCAGCAGGCCCGCCATCCTCAGTTCGATCTCGTCGTCGACCAGCGGGGTCAGCTGTTCGGGATCGGTTGCCAGATCGAACAGAAGTGTTCCGTGCAGGTACGGGTTGAGCAGAGCCCGCCCGCGGGTCCGCAGCACGGGGGCGCCCTTGGTGAAGGCGAACGGCCCAGCCAGCTCCGCGCCGGCGAGCTCTGCCGGGCTGAACATCCCCCGCATGTGGGTGGGCATGAGCGTGTGCTCGCACAGAGGTGTGTTGTCGGACGAGACGGGCGCCCGCATGTACACGTATCGGCCGTCGGTGACGTTGACGTGCCCGCCGTGCGCCCCGAACAACCCCGCCTCACGTACAGGGGTGTCCTCGGCGACGGGCAGCGGGGAGCCCTGCATATCGGCCGGGCGCTCCACGCCGAAGAAGTCCAGCAGCGTCGGCGCCAGGTCGATCGTCTGCACGAGCGCCGCCCGCCGCTCGCCCGCCGCCCCCGGATACCGCGGATCCCACGTGAACAGGGGGAGATGGACGAGTTCGTTGTACCAGGGCTGGACCCACTTGGCCCACCAGCCCTTCTCACCGAGCAGGAACCCGTGGTCGGTGTTGACGATGAGCAGGGTGTCGCCCCACAGCTCCAACTCGTCCATGGTGTCCAGGACGCGGCCGAGAGAGCGGTCGCACATGGACAGCAGCGCCGCGTATTCGTACCGGGCGTGCCCCACCTGGTCATCGGTCTCGGTCACCCGCTTGTAGTCGGGCCAGTCGAAGTGCGGCCCGTCGTACTCGTGCGGGTAGAGGTCCTTGTACCGCTGGTGGGAGAAGAACGGCTCGTGCGGGTCGAAGGTCTCGATCTGCACGAACCAGCGGTCCGTGTCCTTGTTCGTACGGACGAACTCCAGGCCGGCGTCGAAGGTCAGCGTCTGCGGATGCCGGTCCTCCGTCGCCATGTAGGAGCGGTTGATCCAGTCCTGCCGGTACGCGGGGGTGCGCATCCGCTTCAGACCCTCGGGCATCTCGGGGTCCGCGACGTGTCCCTTCCACGGGTCGCCCTCCTGCCCGCGGAAGAACTCCCAGGTGTTGTACCGGCCGTGGTAGGTGGCGCCGCCGTCCTCCCAGTAGTGCGGATGGTCGCTCGCGAGATGGGTGTAGACGCCGTTCTGGGTGAGCAGTTCGGGCATGGAGTCGTCGAACGGCTCCAAGGGGCCCCAGCTGCGGTGCAGGAAGTTGTACCGGCCGGTGTGCAGTTCACGGCGGGCCGGCATGCACGGCAGCGAACCCGCGTACGCGTTGTCGTACGTGACCGCCCGTTCGGCGAGGCGGGCGAAGTTCGGCGCGTGCGTCCAGTCGGAGCCGTAGGGCGGCAGCATGCGCCGGTTGAGGCTGTCGAACATGACCATGATGGCCTTCATGCGGATGAGCTCCCTCTCTCGGTCTCCGGCATCGGGGGCTGTTCGAGGCGGTGTCGCATCCCTTCCAGCCAGGCCACCCAGGTGTCGACCGCGGACGCGCCGTACGCGTGCAGCTCGTCGAAGACCTCCTGGGCGAACTCCTGGTCCATCTCGGGCAGCGGGTCCTCGAAACGCAGCGTGCGGTCGCGATCTCGGTTGCGGGCGATCTGGGCGCGCCGGTAGTCGAGTTCGCCGTCTACCAACCGGAGCGCGGCCTGCCGGTCGAGCGGTGCGGTGAAGGCGAACCGGGCCAGGAAGTCAGGGTCCTGGAACCGGCTGGTCGGCTCGTACGGCGAGCGCACCCATTCCCACAGCACGTCCCGGCCGAGCGGGGTGAGCCGGTAGACCTTCGCGTCGGGACGCCCCTCGCGCGGATCCACATCGAACGCCACCCAGCCGTCAGCCGTCATCCGTCCCAGCAGCCGGTAGATCTGGCTGTGATGGGCCCGCGACCGCAGGAACTGGCCCTCTACCTCCACCCAACGGCCCAGATCGAAGCCGCTCCGGGGGCGTCCCCCGATCAACGCAAGCAGCACGTACTCGAACTTCACCCCACCACACCCCTATGTGCACTCTCATCTATGTGAAGAGTGTTGTAGGGCCTGCGGAGGGGTGGGGTCAACGGATCGGACAGGCACTTAGCAAGGCCGCATTACGCCGTTCACGTTCAGGCATGGCCGAACCCCCGCAGTCAGCGCGGTAACGCCAGCGGGTCTGTCAATCGTTCGGGCCTGTCCGCTCATCGGCGGTAACGCTGTGCCGGTGGACTCCCGGGGGACAGCCCGGCCGGTTCCGCGGTCGTGAAGGCCGCCGCTGCCGGTGCCGTCTTCGACGTTCACGATGGTCGTCACCAAGGGCTCCATGACGGCCACTTCTGCCCGGGCGGGCCGAGGGTCAGGGCCGTGCGGGTCCCCGGCGCGGTGGCTGTTGTCGGGTGATCGGACTGGTGGGTGGCAGGAGCACTCGCCTGGGTGACTGTGGGGTGGGCAGGGGGCGGGACATGATCATCGGCATGAGTGTCTCCCTGATGCGCCGCGCCTGTGCCGCGACCCTGCTCGTCACCGCCACCCTCGTCCCCGCCGCTGCCGCCGCGCCCCAACCCGGCGCGCTCGCACCGGAGTCGAAGCGCGCGGTGCAGGCCCGCCTGCTCGGCGAGAAGACCGTCCCGCACAAACTCGACTTCCAGGGGACCACCGTCGGCGGCCTCTCCGGCATCGACCGCGACCGGTGCACCGGCGAGTACGTCCTCCTCAGCGACGACCGCTCCTTCCTCCAGCCCGCGCGCTTCTACACCGCGAAGCTCGACGTCGACGCCGGCGGCGTCCACGCCGTCGACTTCACCTCGACCCGCCCCCTCCGCCGGCCGGACGGCTCCCCGTACCCGTCCCCGGCCCTCGGCGACGGCAAGGCGATCGATCCGGAGGAGATCCGTGTCGACCCGCGCGACTGCCGCTACTGGTGGGGGCAGGAGGGCGACCGGCCCGCCGTCGACGGCCCGCCCGTGATCCAGCCGTCCATCGAGATCTCCGAGCCCGACGGCACCCACCACGCTCGTCTGCGGCTGCCGGAGAACTACCTGATCACCGCCGACCGCGGGCCGCGCCGGAACCAGGCCGTCGAAGCCCTCACCTTCGGCGCCCGGGGCACCGTCGTGACCAGCGCGATCGAGGGCCCGCTCCTCCAGGACGGCCCGGTCCCGGACCTGACGCACGGCGCGCTCGTCCGCGTCACCCGGCAGAGCCGGGGCGGCCGGGTGCTCGGCCAGTACGCCTACCCCATCGAGAAGATCTTCGCCGAGTCCGACCCGACCAGCCCGTGGGGCCCCGACACCGGCGTACCGTCCCTGCTGGCCTTCCCCAACGACCCCGAGCGCTACCTCGTGCTCGAGCGCACCTGGGTCGCCGGCTCCGGCTACAAGATCCGCCTGTACGACACCACCACGCGGGGCGCCACGGACGTACGGGCCGTCGACTCCCTGGCCGGACGGCCGGTCGTGCCGATGCGGAAGAGGCTCGTCGCCGACTTCCACTCCCTCGGCCTGTCCACCGTCGACAACACCGAAGGCATGACCTGGGGTCCCACCCTGCCGTCGGGCGAGCGGTCGCTGATCCTCGTCAGCGACGACAACTTCGACAAGGACGCGGTCACTCAGTTCGTCGCGCTCGCCCTTCGTTGACCCCGCCGGCGTAGCGACACGCGGGAGCCCCGGTGCGGCGAAGGCCGTACCGGGGCTCCGTCCTGTGGCACGCGAGGCGGTGGCTTGTGGCCCGCGGGTGCCGTGGTCAGACCGTGGCGCGGGTCTTCAGCCAGTCGCGGTAGTGGGTGGGGGCCAGCCGGGCGCCGGGGCCCGGGGTGAGGACGTCGCCGGGGACGGCCGCGAACATGCCCGCCCCCGCGTCGACCACGACCTCGCCGCCGTCACCGCGGGCCGCCAGGGTGATCCGGCCGACCTCGTCCAGGGTGAGGAGGTCGGGTCCGGCCACGTCGAGCGTGCCGTTGAGCGGCTCCCCGGTGGCCACGTCGGCGAGGGCGGCGACGACGTCGGCGGACGCGATCGGCTGCACGGGCGTGGCGGGGAGGCGGACGACGCCGTCGTCCGTCGTCCAGGACAGCACGGCGTCCATGAACTCGAAGAACTGGGTGACGCGGACGATCGAGTACGGGGTCGGGCTCTCGCGCAGCAGGTCCTCCTGGAGCGTCTTCGCGCGGTAGTAGTCCAGGCCGGGCACCTGGTCCACGCCGACGATGGAGAGCGCGACCTGGTGGCGTACGCCCGCCCGCTCGCCCGCGCTCAGCAGGTTCCCCACCGTGGTGCGGAAGAAGGGGAGCGACTTGTCGTCGAAGGTCGGGGAGTTGCTGACATTGACGACCGTGTGGGCGCCCGCGAGGGCGTCGTCCAGGCCGGCGCCGGTGAGCAGGTCGACCCCCGAGGAGAGGGACGCGGCGACCACGTCGTGGCCGGCGTTCCGGAGCGTGGTGACGAGCTGGGAGCCGATCAGGCCGGTGCCGCCGATGACGGTGATCTTCATGGTGTGCCTTCCTTCGTGGGCCGGGGCCCAGGGGACGCAAACTCGGATACCCGATGTCCGAGATAATACTCGGATAGTCTGTGTCCGAGTCAAATGGGGAGGCGACATGAAACTGTCCGGTGGCGTCGAGTGGGCGCTCCACTGCTGTGTGGTCCTGACGGCGGCGAGCAGGCCGGTGCCGGCGGCCCGGCTCGCTGAGCTGCACGACGTCTCGCCGAGCTACCTGGCCAAGCAGATGCAGGCGCTGTCACGGGCCGGCCTGGTGCGCTCCGTCCAGGGCAAGACCGGCGGATACGTGCTGACCCGGCCGGCCGTCGAGATCACCCTGCTCGACGTCGTCCAGGCCGTCGACGGGCCCGACCCGGCGTTCGTCTGCACCGAGATCCGGCAGCGGGGGCCGCTGGCCACCCCGCCCGAGAAATGCACGAAGGCCTGCCCCATCGCCCGGGCGATGGGCGCGGCGGAAGCCGCCTGGAGGGCCTCGCTCGCCGCGACCACCATCGCCGATCTCGTCGCGACGGTCGACGACGAGAGCGGGCCGGACGCGCTCCCGGGCGTCGGGGCCTGGCTGATCGAAGGACTTGGCTGAGGGAGGGCTTGCTGAGGGGGGCTTGGCTGTTCGGTGGGCCTGGCTGCCCCGTGTGTGCCGGGGGCGTGCGGGGCTGTAGGGAAGGGCGTGCGGGGGTGCGCGGGGGCGTGTGCGTGGGCGCTCTTTCGCGGGTTCCGGGCCCGGCGCTGAAGGGTCGTACCCCTTCCTCGGGAAACGCCCTCACCTCATCTGATCGGCGGTCTACCGTACGGGCATACCGTGCCGCGTCTGGCCGTAGCGGTCGCACGAGGAGGAGCCCTGTGTCATCGTCCTGTGACCCCCGTCATGCGCCCGCCGGCGATGTGGGCGCGGCAGTCATGATCGTCGATTCCCGGCTCAAGGCCGTCTACGACGGCAGGACCGGGACCGATGCGGAACACCAGCAGCTGATCGACCACTTCACCGCCTCCCTGACCGCCCAGGAGGCCCATGACCTGCTGGACGGCATGTGCACCCTGATTTTCATGTACATGAAGTGGCTCCGGATGGCCCACGAACAGCACGACAAGGACGTCATCGCGACGGTGGTGCCGAACTTCGTGAACTCCATGCGCATGATGCACCGGACCGTCCGTCCCGAAGTCATCCCCACGATGACCGGCATGCTCGTCGCCGCCGGCCTCGAACTGAGCCCCAGCCTGTGGCGCCGGCAGTTCGGAGAGTGGACGCGGGACGAGATGAATCCGCTCGAAGCGACGGCCCTGCTGCTCGCGGAGCACATCAATCGGATCACCGAGGACCGTGACTTCGCCACCCGACTGATCACCGACGCCCTCTCCAGTTCGGAGGAGAGCGCGGAGGGCGGCGCGGACGAGGACCCGGAGTGAGCGCGGAGCCGTCGTACGAGCGGACCTGGCGAGCGGACCTGACGGGTGACACGGGGGCGGGTCGGCTCACCACCGCCGCCCTCGTCCCAGAGCACCCGATCCCGGACTTCGGCTGATTCGCGCCCGTACGCCCGTACGCCCGTACGCCGGTTCCACATCCGGCAGTTCACGCATGTCGCCACGTCACGCACGTCACCACCTCGCGCGCGTCACGTCGACGCCGTCCGTGGGGGTGGGCCCATCGCCCAGCGGATTCCCGCGGTCGCGAGTCGGCCGCCCGTTCGGGCGGCGGCCCAGGCCGGGCGGGGGAGCGGGGGGAGGCCGAGCTGTCCGCGGGCCCAGGGGGGCAGCAGCTCCACCGCGGCCGCCGCCAGCAGTGCGTACGGGGCCCGGGCCTGCCAGGGGATCGGCGGGTTGAGCAGCAGGAAGCGGGCGGTCTCGCGGGCCTCGCGGGTCGCGTCGAGCTCGCCTCGGTACGCCTCCAGCCGACGGGCCAGTTCGGCGAGGTTCCTGGGCGGGCGCTCCACGCCCAGTTCCTCCGCGATCCGGGCGGTGTCCGCCACGTATCCGTCGTAGCCCGCCGGGTCCAGCGGTTGTGCCCCGTAGCGCCGGTGGGCCCGTAGGAAGCTGTCGACCTCGGCGACGTGCACCCAGCCCAGCAGGTGCGGATCGGACGCGTGGTACGCCCGGCCGTCGGACGTGGTGCCGCGCACCTGCTCGTGGACCGCGCGGACGCGCTCCACCGCGAGCCGCGCGTCCTCGGCCGTACCGAAGGTCGTGACCGCGAGGAAGGTGCTGGTCCGGTGCAGCCTGCCCCACGGGTCCCCGCGGAAGCCCGAGTGGGCGGCCACGGCCGCCATGGCCAGCGGGTGCAGCGACTGCAGCAGCAGCGCCGTCAGACCGCCGGCGAACATCGAGGCGTCGCCGTGGACCGTGCGGATGGGGCGGTCGGGGCCGAACCAGCGGGGTCCGGGCGTTTCGTGGATGCGGGCGCGGGTGCGCGCGCCCGAGGGCCCGGCGACACGCCGGAAGAGCTCGCTGCCGAGTCGTTTCCTCAGGTCGTCCATGGTGGTCGGCGGCCATCCCATGCGGTCAGTATGCGCTCGCGGACTCCGGCAGTCATATTCGCTCATGCGTTCGGTTTGCGGTTACGCTGGATCCATGACCGCAGCACGGCACCCCGCTCTGCCCGGCCTCCAGGGTTCCCTGTTCGACCAGGGCGACGACATCCGGTTCGGCACGCTGGACGGCCTCCGGCGGACGGCGCTCGACAGCGGCTCGTGGATCGACCACCTCCCCGGCTGGCTGCACGGCGCCGACGCGCTCTTCGAGGAGCTCGCCGCCCGGGTGCCCTGGCGCGCCGAGGAACGGCCGATGTACGACGCCGTGGTCGCCGTACCCCGGCTGCTCGCCCACTACGGCGAGGGAGCCCCCCTCCCGCACCCCGCCCTCGTCGAAGCTCGGCAGACGCTCAGCTCCCACTACGCCGCCGAACTCGGTGAACCCTTCGTCACCGCCGGCCTCTGCCTCTACCGCGACGGCCGCGACAGCGTCGCCTGGCACGGCGACCGCACCGGCCGGTCGGCCACCCGCGACACGATGGTCGCCATCCTCTCCCTCGGCGACCCCCGCGACCTCGCCTTCCGCCCCCGCTCCGGCGGCCCGACCGTCCTCCGCCTGCCGCTCGGCCACGGCGACCTGGTGGTGATGGGCGGGGCGTGCCAGCGCGCCTGGGAGCACGCCGTGCCCAAGACGAGCCGCGCGGTCGGCCCGCGCATCAGCGTCCAGTTCCGCCCCAGAGGCGTCCGCTGAACCCGGTGTGGCCGTCGGGCTTGACCTTGACACGATGACAAGGTCTTCACTGCCTCCTCAGGAGGTGGTCCCGATGACCATGGCGGAACAGGACACGGACGCGATGCGGGCTTTCCGGCGGCTGGACGACGACAGCGCGTCCGTGCGGCTGCGGGCGACGCTGGCCGTCGGCACGGACCCGGACCCGCGGTTCGTCGACGGGTTGGTCGAGCGGTGCGCGATCGAGCCCGAGTTCTCCGTGCGCGACATGCTGACCTGGGCGCTCACCCGCCACCCGGTGTCCCTGACCCTGCCGAGACTGCTCGGTGAGCTCCGCTCGGAGCGGGCACAGGCGCGGAGCCAGGCGCTGCACACGCTGTCCAAGATCGGGGACCGGCAGGCGTGGCCGGCGGTCACCCGGGAGCTGCTGACCGACGCCGACGACGAGGTGGCGCGGGCCGCCTGGCGGGCGGCGGTCGTGCTCGTGCCCGAGGGGGAGGAGCACGGGCTCGCCGATGTGCTCGCGAGCCGGCTCGGGCGCGGAGGGCGTGAGACGCGACTGAGTCTGAGCCGGGCCCTGGTCGCCCTCGGTGAGACGATCGTGCCGGCCCTGCGGACCGCGGCCGAGGACCGGGACCCCCAGGTGCGGGAGCACGCCGTCGCCACGGAGCGGCTGCTGCGCGACCCGGACGCCGGGTTCGGGTTCGCCGTCGAGGAGGCCAAGCGGATCGTGGCCCTCGGCGGGTCCGGACGGGAAGGGGACTAGCGGGTGCTGATCGGTGAGGTGGCGCGGCGGTCGGGGGTGAGTGCCCGCATGCTCAGGCATTACGAGTCGCTCGGCCTGGTGCGGCCGACGGGCCGCACGGGCGCGGGCTACCGCGAGTACTCCGACGAGGACATCCGGCGCGTCTTCCACATCGAGAGCCTGCGGTCGCTGGGCCTTTCGCTGCGTGAGGTCGGGAGCGCGCTGGACGATCCCGGCTTCGCGCCCGCGGAACTCGTCGAGGACCTCGTCCGCCGGACGCGGGAGCGCATCGCGACCGAGACGGCACTGCTGACCCGGCTCCGCCGGATCGGTGCCGCGGAGACGGCCGGGTGGGAGGACGTCCTCCAGGTCGTCGCGCTGCTCCAGGCCCTGGGGTCGGAGAGCGCCGGGAAGCGCCAGCGGGCGGCCCTGTCGTCGGCCGAGGACGTCCCGGTGCCGACGGAGGCGCTGGTCGAGGCCGCCCTGAGCGAGCCGGACCCGATCGTGGCCGGAGCCCTCCGGTGGGCGCTGGCGCACACCGCCGACGGGGGGTCGCCCGCCCTGCTCGCGGAGGGGCTCGGCTCGCCGGACGCCGCCGTACGCAAGCGCGCCGCCCAGTCCCTCGCCGAGCTGCCCGGCGAGGCGGCGATCGCCCTGCTGCGCACGGCCCTCACCCACCCCGACGTCGAGGTGCGCCGGTGCGCTGCGCCGGCGCTCGGGGCCCGTGGCGTCGCCGAGGCGGTCCCGACGCTCATCGACATGGTCGTGGACGCGACGCGCGACGTCGACGCGGCCGACGCGCTGGGCGCGCTCGCGGGAAGACCTGCGCTCGCGGAGCGGATCGCCGGGGCGCTCGTCGACCGGCTCGCCGACGGCGCCGCCGCCCCGGCCGTACGCCGCCGGGTCGCCCAGGCGCTGGCGGACATCCCGGGAGACACGGCGTCCCGCGCCCTCGACGAGCTGTCACGGGACGAGGACCGGGCGGTCGCCCTCACGGCGGCGTACATCCTCACTCTGCGCGAAGAGCGTTGACGGTCCGTCATTCTCGCGGACTGCGAAGCGTGTTGACTGGCGCCCCGTCATTGCGACTGCTGGCAGCGGTGATTGACAACACACGTGGGTCAATCGTGTTGATCTCGGTGTTGGACCACGCCCGCCGCCCGCTGCGAAGCTGACGATCCCACCCCGCCTCTCCGCAGGCGATCCGGCTTGTCGCGAGAGGCGCGCTCATGGATGTGTTCAGCACGAAGAACGGTCAGGTCCGAGGCTTCCGGGCCGCCGCCGACGTCGTCGCCGTCCTCGGAATCCCTTACGCGGCGCCGCCGTTCGGAGCGAACCGGTTCCGGGAGCCGCTCCCGGCAGCCGCCTGGAGCGGCGTGCGTGACGGTACGGAGTTCGGCCCCGTCGCCCCGCAGTCGGCCCAACTGCCGGGCGCGCCCACCTGGTCACCCGGCGACGAGGACGTCCTCACCGTCAACGTCTGGACTCCGGCCGCCGGCGGCGGCCGCCTGCCCGTCCTCGTCTGGATCCACGGCGGCGCCTACACCTTCGGCTCCTCGGCCCAGCCCGACTTCAACGGCACCGCCCTGGCCCGTGCGGGTCTCGTCGTCGTCACCCTCAACTACCGCATCGGCTTCGAGGGTTTCGGCCACGTTCCGGACGGCCGTGTCACCGGACACCCGGACAACCGGGGCCTCCTCGACCAGGTGGCGGCGCTGCGTTGGGTACGGGAGAACATCGCCTCCTTCGGTGGCGACCCGGACAACGTCACGGTCGCCGGCCAGTCCTCCGGGGCGGCTTCCGTCGCCTGCCTGATGGTGATGGACCGCGCCCGCGGCCTCTTCCGGCGGGCCGTCGCCCACAGCCCCGCCAGCCCCTGCTACCCGCTCGACCTCGCCGCCGCCACCACCCGCGAGGTCGCCGCCGCGGCCGGCTGCCCCGCCACGGCCGACGGCCTCACCGGGGCGACCCCGCGGGCCCTGGTCGTCGCCTCCGACCAGGTGGTCGACGTCTACCGGCGAGACCCCTCCTCCGGATCCCGCCACTACGACCCCTCGCTCTACGCCCCCGTCCTCGACGGCGACGTCCTGCCCTTCGACCCGCTCACCGGGATGGCCGCCGGCGCTGCCCGGGAAGTGGACCTGCTCGTCTGCCACACCACGGAGGAGTACCGGCTGCTCGACGCCGTCGGCAGCTGCGCGAAGGTCACCACCGAGGAGCGGCTCGACCGGTTCGCCGAGGACTTCGGCCTGCCCGAAGGCCTGGTGGCCGGCTACCGGGACGCGCTGCCGCACGCCCCGGTCCTCGACGTCTACCTCGCCGTCTTCGGCGACCTGCTCTTCGGCGAGTACGCCCGGCGGCTCGCGGAGCAGCACGCACGGGCCGGCGGCCGGGCCTTCCTGTCGCGCTTCGACCGCCGCCGCACCGGGCCGGGCGGGGTGGTCCGTGCCTGGCACTGCGCGGACATGCCCTTCGCCTTCGGCAACCTGGACGACAGCGCCCTGTCGTTCCTGATCGGCGGTACGCCCACCCCCGCCGACCACGAACTCTCCCGCCGCATGGTCCGGGCCTGGGCCGACTTCGCCGCGGCGGGTGACCCGGGCTGGGCGCCGGTCACCGACTCCGCGTCCCCGGTGAGGACGTGGACGCCCGCCGACGCCACCGCCGACGGGCTGCCCGCCGTGCCCCGTGCCCTGTGGGACAAGGCCGACTTCCCTCTCCTCCGCCCCTGAACCGCCCGGGGCGCGTCGGTCCCGGCGCGCGGGACCGTTCGGCAGGGGAGCCCGGCCGGGTCAGTTGAGGGCGTTGTCCATCGAGGTCTGCCAGTAGGTCACGCGCAGCGAGCTGTCGACGTAGACGCCCTTGCCGCTGAGCCGCGGCGTGGACGTCGAGTCGTCCGCGAAGCCGATCGTGAGGCTCGACGTCGTGTAGCCGCCGGTGCCGCTGCCGTCGGCGGCGGACAGGATCACCGCCGCGTAGCCGGACTCGCCCGGTGCCAGGGTGACCACCGCCTGCGGGCGGGTGGCCTCGATGACCGGCGGCACCGACTGCGCCTCGCCGAAGCGGGCCACCGGGTAGTTGAGCAGCTCGCAGAGCCCCGAGCCGGTGTTGGTGACGGTGAGCAGCATGTGGTTGAGCGGGCGGGAGACCGGGGTCGCCGTGGTCTTCGTGTTCTTCGCCCCGCACGGGGTCCGGGAGGGCCCGTTCCCGTCGTCGCTCCCCCCGGTGCTGGAGCCGTTCGAGCCAGTGCCCTTCCCGCCGCCGGAGGTGCTGCTTCCGGTCTTCCCGCCGGTGGTCGAGCCGGAACCTGTCGAGCCGCCCGTCGTCGAGCTCCCGTTCTTCGAGCCGCCGCCCGACGTGCCGGCGGCATCCTCCCCCGGCTTCGTGGCCGAGCCGTCCGTGGGGGTCGCCGCCGGCGTCTCGGCCGACCGCGAGGCGGACGCGGTGGGCGCGGCGGGCGACGACGAGGACACGGCCGCGCCCTCGTCCTTCACGTCGCCGCCCCCGCAGGCGGTGAGCGACAGAGCGGCGACCGCGACCGTGGTGGCGGCGAGAAGACGGGTGCGGGTGAGTCGTCCGGACATGGGGTTCCCCCTCGGGTTTCGGTCTGCTTCGGTGGTCGTACGAAGTCGGCCGTCTGATTCCCCGTGGCGGCCTTGCTTCGGTGACCACAGCTTGTGCGAAGATCCGTTCCAGTTGCGGCTCCAGCCCGGTGGTACGGGACGCTGGAATGATTTCAGGGCGCTGACCTGCGCTCATGTCCCTTCCTGGAACGCGGGAAGGAACGCGGGGAGAGGATGGAACGGTGGCGGGGGACGAGTTCGCGGCGCTGTTGGGACGACTCAAGGAGCGCTCGGGGCTCAGTTACGGGGCGCTCGGCAAGCGCCTGCACCTGAGCGCCTCGACCCTGCACCGATACGTCAACGGGGACGCCGTACCGGTCGATTACGCGCCGGTGGAGCGGCTCGCGCGACTGTGCCGCGCCACCCCTGACGAGCTCGTCGAACTCCACCGGCTGTGGGTGCGGGCGGACGTCTCACGCCAGCGGAAGACACCGGCACCAGAACCGGCACCGGCACCGGCACCGGAAGCGACGGCGGGTCCCGAGACCGAGCCCGAGCCTGAGACCGAGCCCGAGGCCAAGCCCGCCCCCGCCCCCGCGCCCACCCCGTTATCCACACCCGTGCCCGCCCCCGTACCCGTCGACGAACTCGCCGTCACCGGGCCGGTGTCCGAGCCCACGCCCCCGCGGCGGCGCGGGTGGTCCCGTCGCACGGCCGTGCTCGTCGGAACCGCCGTCGCCGCGGCCGCCGTGTCCGTGGCGCTCGTCGTGAGCCTCACGCGCGGGAACGGCGAAGGCGACGGGAGCGTCGGGCAGGCCGGTGGCACGGGGCGGCCGACGACCGCCGCCGGCCCCTCCGCCCCCGCCCGGCAGCCGACGGCCACCCCCGGCACCGGCAGCCCCGCGGCCTCCACCCCGCCCGGCAAGGGCACGGAGCCGACCCCCTCCGCGCCGGGCGCGCCGAGCGGCGGTCCGAGCACCTCGGCCAGCGTGTCGGGGCGGTCCGACGGCAAGGCCGTGGCCACCGCACCGACCGTCGCCACCGCCCCGTACACCTGGGAAGGGCCGTGCACCCAGCACTACCTGATCGACCGTGAGCCCGAGCAGGTGCCGCCACCGCCGGTGGAGCAGGACGCGCCGGGGTGGATCCCCGTGCTGGGCGCCGTGTCGGCCGGGGAGCAGCTGATCCGGCTGACGGTTCAGGGCACCGGGCCCGGGACGGTCGTCCTGGAGGACCTCCATGTGCGGGTCGTGTCGAAGGGCGCGCCGCTGGCCTGGAACGACTACGTCATGGGCGTCGGCTGCGGCGGCGAGGTGTCGACCAAGTCCTTCGACGTCGACCTCGACGCGGCGCGGCCGACCGTCACCGCCGTGGCGGGACAGCGGAAGTTCCCGTACAAGGTCAGCGAGAAGGATCCCGAGGTGTTCTTCGTGAAGGCCCGCGTCCAGGCGCACGACGTCAACTGGTACCTGGAGCTCACCTGGTCCAGCGGCGCGAAGCGCGAGACGCTCCGCATCGACGACGAGGGGCGCCCCTTCCACACCAGCGGAAACCTCGCCCGCCCCGCCTACGCGTACCCCCTGGGCTGGACCGAGTGGATCGACAACCCGCCGCAGTGACGGCGGCCGGGCAGCGTACCAGGGGAGGCTCTTCCGAGGCGGAGATTCACACACTCTCCGCTCTCGTGTGTGTTCATACGGTAGTCATGGGTGCCGGGAGGGAACACATTGATCTTCAGCCTGAGCCGTCGCCGCAAATCTGCCCCCAGCCGCGGATCCAGCACCGGAACCAGCACCGGACCCAGCACCGGAACCAGTACCGGTGCCTGCCCCTACCTGTCCGGGGACCTCGCGTCCGCGGCGCCCGTCCAGGGCGCTCCCGTCACGCCGTACGTGGACCGGCGCGAGGCGGAACGATTCGTCCGGCAGTTCCACCACGAGCAGCCGAGCGCGGGGGACATGACGGGCCGGCTCCGCGCGGTGCTGGCCGAGATCGATCGCACCGGGACCTATGAGCACACCCCGGGAGAACTCGCCTTCGGCGCCCGCGTCGCCTGGCGCAACGCCGCCCGCTGCATCGGCAGGCTCTACTGGCGCAGCCTCGTGGTGCGCGACCTGCGGCACCTCGGCTCCGCCGACGACATCGCCGCGGAGTGCTTCGAGCATCTGCGCATCGCCGGGAACGGCGGCCGGATCCGGCCGGTGATCTCCGTCTTCGCCCCCGACCGGCCGGGCCGGCTCGGCCCCCGGATCGTCAACGACCAGCTGGTCCGCTACGCCGGACACCGCACCCCCGAAGGGCGCGGGCACGGCGACCCGCGCAGCGCCCCGCTGACCGCCCTCGCCCGCGACCTCGGCTGGAAACGGGACGACGAGCCCTTCCAGGTACTGCCGTTGATGGTGCGGGAGCACCCCGGCGGGCGCCCCGAGTGGTACGAGCTGCCGGACGACGCCGTCCATGAGGTGCCGCTCCGCCACCCCGACCACCCGTGGTTCGCCGAGCTCGGTCTGCGCTGGTACGCCGTGCCCGCGATCAGCGACATGACCTTGGAGATCGGCGGCGTACGGTATCCGGCCGCGCCGTTCAACGGCTGGTACATGGGGACCGAGATAGGCGCCCGCAACCTCGCCGACACCGAGCGCTACGACCTCCTCCCCGTCGTCGCCGACCGGCTCGGCCTCGACCGGTCGAGCGACCGCACGCTCTGGCGCGACCGGGCGCTCGTCGAGCTCAACGTGGCCGTGCTGCACTCCTTCCAGGAGGCCGGGGTGACGATGGCCGACCACCACACCGAGTCCCAGCGGTTCCTCCGGCACATCGCCCAGGAGAGCCGCCACGGGCGGGAGACGCCCGCCGACTGGAGCTGGATCGTGCCCCCGGTCTCCGGCTCCGCCACCCCGGTCTTCCACCGGTACTACGCCCCGGTCGACGCCTCCCTCCGACCGGCGTTCCTCGCCCGTACGTGAGGGCGCCGGGGGGCGGTAGGCGCCGGGGCGCGGCCGTGAGGGGCGGTCGGGGCGGCCCGGTCAGTCGGTCGCCCCGGGGATCCAGTAGTTGTGCACCCGCAGGACGCGGGGTGCGCCGCCCGGCTCGGGCCAGCCCAGGCCGGCGGCGATCGGCATCATGCGCTCGGCGAACGCGTTCATCTGCTGCTCGGACTCCCAGGTGTCGAAGATCTCCAGGCCGTCGTCCGTGGCGGCGCAGGCGTGGGAGATGCAGCCGTCGAAGATGTCGGGCGTCTCCTGGAGCTTCGCGTTGAGGGTGTCGTACTGATCCGTGGTGACACCCGGCAGGACCGCGTGGACGAAGATCGCCATGGTGGATCACTCCTCGTGAGATGGGGCGGCCCCTCCCGCGCCACCCCGTCGGCGGCGTCCCCCTCACTGCCAGCACAGCACGATGCGGCGGGGAAGGCATCCGAGGAAGGCGCCGCCCGGGACGGCGGACGGGGCGCGGCCCCGCCGGTCAGCGTCGGCCCAAGACCTCGGCGACCCGGGTGAAGCCGTCCGACCCGCTGCCGAGGGCCGCCGTGCGGCGGGCCAGGCCTTCGACGGCGCGCATCACGTTCGCCTCGATGCCGTGGGCCTCCGAGGCGTGCACGACGTGCGCCATCGTCGAGATCCCCGAGGTGATCGGGTTGCCGTCGCCGGAGTAGCTGCCGCTCTCGATGTCCTCCGCCCACTCCTGGAACAGTGGCGGCAGGATCGCGGCGATGCCCTGCGCGAAGGGAGCGAGCTCGGTCGGGGAGATCCCCTCGGCGCGGGCCACCGCCACGGCGTGGACGTACCCCGCCATCGACGTCCAGAAGATGTCGAGCAGCGCGATGTCGTACGCCGCCGCCCGGCTCACGTCCTCCGCGAGGTGGGTGTGGGTGCCGCCGAGCGCGTCGAGCACGGGCCGGTGCTCGCGGTAGAGCGCCTCCGGCCCGCTGTGCAGGAACACCCCGGCGGGCGTCCCGATCGTGGGGGTCGGGGTCATGATGGCCCCGTCGAGATAGCCGATGCCGTGCTCGTCGGCCCAGCGGCCGGTGTCCCTGGCCCGCTCGGGGGTGTCCGCGCTGAGGTTCACGACCGTCCGCCCCTTGAGCGCGTCCGTCACGGCACTGGCCCGCAGGACGGAGTCGGTGGCGTCGTAGTTGACCAGGCAGATCACGGTCAGCGGGCTCGCCGCGACCGCCTCCGCGGCCGTCGCGGCGGCGACGGCACCGGCGGCGACCAGCTCCCGGTCCTTGCCGGGGGTCCGGTTCCACACGGTGGTCCGTACGCCGGCCGCCAGGAACGCGGCGGCCAGCGCCTGTCCCATCGGTCCGAGACCGATCACGGTGACCTCGGGTGCGGGGGAAGAAGACATGGGTGAACTCCCTTGTAGACAGATGAGAAAGAAATCCCGGAAGAAGGAGGAGGACGCGGATGGCACGCGCCCGGGCCCAGGACAGGAACGTGTGCGGAGTGAGTGCCGCGATCGCGGTCGTGGAGGGCAAATGGAAGCCCACCCTGCTCTGGCTGCTGGAGTCGGGCCCGCACCGCCCCGCCGAACTGCGCCGGAAACTGCCCGAGATCAGCGAGAAGGTGCTGACCCAGGCCCTGCGCGAGATGGAGGCGGACGGCCTCGTGCACCGCGAGGTGTACGACGTCCTGCCGCTGAAGACCGTCTACTCGCTGACCGGTATCGGGCGTGAACTCTCCGAGCTGCTGGCCCCGTTGTCGCACTGGGGCCACCGTCGCCTGGACAGCCTCACGGCTGTTCCGACCGCTTCCTGAGGCCCTCGCGTACTCCCTTCCTCCGGGCCGCTCTCAGCTTCGCCCGGCGCCCGCACCCCGACAAGTACGCACAAAAAAGTGGGTATGAGGGGGAGCACGCGAAAGGGGGCCCTCCTGAAAGGAAGGCCCCCTGAAGAGGTGTCGCGTCAGCCGTTCCGCTCCCCGAACGCGTCGAGGATGCGCTCGGCGGCCAGCGTCGCCGTCAGTTCGCCCGCGCGGACCCGCCGCTCCATCGCGGGGGCGAGCTCCTGGACCGCCGGGTCCGTGTGGAGGCGGCGCAGGAGTTCGTCGCGGACCATGGTCCAGGTCCAGTCGACCTGCTGCTCGTGGCGCTTGGCCGTGAGCCGGCCGGTCGAGTCGAGCAGGGCACGGTGCTGTTCCAGCCGCCCCCAGACCTCGTCGAGCCCGGCGGACTCGCGGGCGCTGCAACTGAGCACCGGCGGCGTCCAGAAGGAGTCCGCGCCGTGCATCAGCCGCAGCGCGCCGGCGAGTTCACGCGCCGCGGCGCGCGCGTCCCGCTCGTGCGGGCCGTCCGCCTTGTTGACGGCGACCACGTCGGCGAGCTCCAGGACGCCCTTCTTGATGCCCTGGAGCTGGTCGCCGGTACGCGCCAGGGTGAGCAGCAGGAAGGAGTCGACCATGTTGGCGACGGCGGTCTCGGACTGGCCGACGCCCACCGTCTCGACGAGCACCACGTCGTAGCCCGCGGCCTCCATCACCACGATCGACTCGCGGGTCGCCTTCGCGACACCGCCGAGCGTGCCGGCGGTGGGCGAGGGGCGCACGAAGGCCGCCGGGTCGACCGCGAGCCGCTCCATGCGGGTCTTGTCGCCGAGGATCGAGCCGCCGGTACGGCTCGACGACGGGTCGACGGCGAGCACCGCGACCCGGTGGCCGAGCCCGGTCAGCATCGTCCCGAAGGCGTCGATGAACGTCGACTTGCCGACACCGGGCACCCCGCTGATCCCGATCCGCACGGCGTTCCCGCTGTGCGGCAGGAGCTCGGTGAGGAGCTCCTGCGCGAGTGCCCGGTGCTGGGGCCGGGTCGACTCGACGAGGGTGATGGCGCGGGCGACGAGCGCCCGCCTGCCCTCCCGTACGCCCCGGACGTAGGTGTCGAGATCGATCACCGCTCGTGCCCGAGGTCGGCCGACAGCCGGGTCACCAGGTCGTGGGCCGCGTCGGGGATCACGGTGCCCGGCGGGAACACGGCCGCCGCGCCCATCTCCAGGAGCGTCGCCACGTCCTGCGGAGGAATCACCCCGCCGACCACGATCATGATGTCCTCCCGGCCCTCCGCCGCCAGTTCCTCCCGCAGCGCCGGTACGAGCGTGAGGTGTCCCGCGGCGAGCGACGAGACCCCGACGATGTGCACGTCCGCCTCGACGGCCTGCCGCGCCACCTCGGCCGGGGTCTGGAACAGGGGGCCGACGTCCACGTCGAAGCCCAGGTCGGCGAAGGCGGTGGCGATGACCTTCTGGCCGCGGTCGTGGCCGTCCTGGCCCATCTTGGCGACCAGGATGCGCGGCCGGCGCCCCTCGGCCTCGCCGAAGGCGTCGACCAGGGCCCGGGTGCGCTCCACGGACGGGGACTCGCCGGCTTCGTTGCGGTACACACCGGAGATGGTACGGATCTGGCCGGCGTGCCGGCCGTACACCTTCTCCAGGGCGTCGGAGATCTCGCCGACGGTCGCCATCGCGCGGGCCGCGTTCACGGCGAGCTCCAGCAGGTTGCCGTCGCCGCCGGCCGCCCGGGTGAGCGCGGCGAGCGCGTCCTGGCAGGCCTGCTCGTCGCGCTCCTCGCGCAGCCGCTTCAGCTTGGCGATCTGCTGGGCGCGCACGGAGGAGTTGTCGACCTTGAGGACGTCGATCTGCTCGTCGGTCGCCACCCGGTACTTGTTGACGCCGATCACCGGCTGACGGCCGGAGTCGATCCGGGCCTGGGTGCGGGCCGCGGCCTCCTCGACGCGCAGCTTGGGGATGCCCGCGTCGATGGCCTTGGCCATGCCGCCGGCCTGCTCGACCTCCTGGATGTGCTTCCAGGCGCGGCGCGCGAGGTCGTAGGTGAGCTTCTCGACGTACGCGCTGCCGCCCCACGGGTCGATCGTCCGGCAGGTGCCCGACTCCTGCTGGATGAGCAGCTGGGTGTTGCGGGCGATGCGGGCGGAGAAGTCGGTCGGCAGGGCGAGCGCCTCGTCGAGGGCGTTGGTGTGCAGCGACTGGGTGTGGCCCTGGGTGGCCGCCATCGCCTCGACGCAGGTGCGGGTGACGTTGTTGAAGACGTCCTGGGCGGTCAGCGACCAGCCGGAGGTCTGCGAATGGGTCCGCAGGGAGAGGGACTTGGCGTTCTGCGGGTCGAACTGCTTGACGAGCTTGGCCCACAGCAGCCGCGCCGCGCGGAGCTTCGCGATCTCCATGAAGAAGTTCATGCCGATCGCCCAGAAGAACGACAGGCGCGGTGCGAACGCGTCCACGTCAAGCCCGGCCTCGCGGCCCGCGCGGATGTACTCCACACCGTCGGCGAGGGTGTACGCCAGCTCCAGGTCGGCCGTCGCTCCCGCCTCCTGGATGTGGTACCCGGAGATGGAGATGGAGTTGTACCGCGGCATCCGCTGCGAGGTGTAGGCGAAGATGTCGGAGATGATCCGCATCGAAGGACCGGGCGGATAGATGTAGGTGTTGCGGACCATGAACTCCTTGAGGATGTCGTTCTGGATGGTCCCGGCCAGCTTCTCGGGCGGCACGCCCTGCTCCTCGGCCGCCACGATGTACAGCGCGAGGACGGGCAGCACGGCGCCGTTCATCGTCATCGACACCGTCATCCGGTCCAGCGGGATGCCGTCGAACAACTGCCGCATGTCGTAGATCGAGTCGATGGCCACGCCCGCCATACCGACGTCGCCGGTCACGCGCGGGTGGTCGCTGTCGTAGCCGCGGTGGGTCGGCAGGTCGAAGGCGACCGACAAGCCCTTCTGGCCGGCGGCCAGGTTGCGCCGGTAGAAGGCGTTCGACTCCTCGGCCGTGGAGAACCCGGCGTACTGCCGGATCGTCCAGGGCTGGTTGACGTACATCGTCGGGTACGGGCCCCGCAGGTACGGCGCGATGCCGGGGTACGTCCCCAGGAAGTCCAGGCCCTCCAGGTCCTGACCCGTGTAGAGCGGCTTGACGCCGATGCCCTCCGGGGTCTCCCAGACCAGGTCGTCACCGCCCGTGGCCTTCTTGACGGCCGTGCGCCACGCGTCGGGACCACCGTCGGCGGTCGGCGCCCCGAGCTCGATCCCGGAGAAATCGGGGATGGACATCAGGACACTCCCATGCGGTCGAGGGCGGTGGAGAGCAGGGCGACGGCGTCACAGCCCGCGAAGAGGTACGAGTCGACCCCGGGATACGCCCCCGGACGGCCGGCGAGGAGGACGTGCTCGGCGCCCGCGGCGCGCAGCTCCGCGGCCACCGTCCCGGCCTGCTCCTCGTACAGCGCGTCGCTGGAGCAGAGGCAGGCCTCGCGGGCGCCGCTCTCCTCGAACGAGCCCTCGGTGACCGGCTCGATGCCGCCCGCCTGGAAGAGGTTCGCGGCGAAGCCGAGCCGGGCCGAGTGCGCGGCCGCCGGGCCGAGCGCGGCCAGGAAGACCCGGGGCCGGGCGCCGGTCGCGGCCAGGTGCGCGTCGGAACGGGCCCGCAGCGCCTCGTAGGCCTCGTCGCGGCGGACCCGGGGCAGGCCGCCGGACGGCTGCTCGGGCGCCGGCGCGCGGTCGACCGGCTTCTCCGTGAGGTTCGGGAACTCGCTGACGCCGGTGATGGGTTCGCGGCGGGTGGCGAGCTTCTTGCTGCGCGCGGCCCAGGTCTCGGCGAGCCGGTCGCCGATCGTCCCGGCGCGCAGCGCGGCCTCCTGGCCGCCCGCCCGCTCGATGCCCTGGAAGAACTCCCAGGCGGCTTGGGCGAGTTCGTCGGTGAGCCGTTCGACGTACCAGGAGCCGCCCGCCGGGTCGATGACCCGGGAGAGGTGCGACTCCTCGATGAGGACGGTGGAGGTGTTGCGGGCGATGCGCCGCGCGAACGCGTCCGGCAGGCCGAGGGCCTCGTCGAAGGGCAGCACGGTGACGCTGTCGGCGCCGCCCACTCCGGCGGCGAGCGTGGCCACCGTGGTGCGCAGCATGTTCACCCACGGGTCGCGGCGCGTCATCATCACCGGCGACGTGACCGCGTGCTGGCGCTGCGCGCCCGCCTGCGGGGCGCCGCAGACCTCGACGACCCTGGCCCAGAGGCGGCGCGCGGCGCGGAGCTTGGCGATGGTCAGGAACTGGTCGGCGGTGGCCGCGTACCGGAACTCCAGCTGCCCGGCGGCCTCGGCGACGCTCAGCCCGGCCTCGGTGAGACCGCGCAGGTAGGCCACGCCGGTCGCGAGCGAGCAGCCGAGTTCCTGGGCGGCCGAACCGCCGGCCTCGTGGTACGGCAGGGCGTCCACGGTCAGGGCGCGCAGGCCCGGGTGCCGGTCGGCGCAGCGGCGCGCGAGACCGGCGACGGACGCCAGGTCGTACCCGGGGCGGCCGGTGCGGGCCTGGTGGCCGAGCGGGTCGGCGCCCAGGTTGCCCCGGGCCGCGTCGTCGGCGACGCCCCGCTCCTCGTACAGCCGCAGCAGCCGTTCGGCGGCCGCCGCCGTCTCGTCGCCGGCGTCGAGGACCACCGGCGCCAGGTCGAGGTAGACGCCGTCGAGGACGGAGTCGAGCGCGGAGACGGGGATGCCGCCGCCTCCGACGCCCAGCCAGAGGGAGGTGACGCCGTTCTCCAGGTCGGAGAGGACCGCCTCGCGGTCGGCCGCGAGGTGCCGCTGGCGCACGTCCCAGCCGTCGAGGGTGTTGCCCTCGGCGCGGCCGCCGCGCACGAAGGGAGGGAAGCCGGGGAGTCCGGCGTCGGGTGCGGCATCGTGCGCCGTGTACAGCGGACGGGTGTCGAGGCCGTCCTCCAGGAGGGTGGAGAGGGCGTCCTCGGCGGCGTCGCCGGAAAGCTCCTTGCCGGATTTGCGCAGGACACCTGCCACGAGGTGTTGCCACTGTTCGCGTGGCGCGTCGGGGAATTCGGACGCCAGGGAGAGCCCGTCGTCAGGCAGGACCGTCATGCTCGGATGCTAGGGGAGATCGACAAAGGAGCAGGAGACCGTACGACTGTGACCTTCTTCTCGTTGTCAGTGGCGGCTGCGACGCTGTGGGGTATGGACAGGGACGAGGAGCTGCTGAGGGGCCGGGTCTACGGCCAGGAGCACGACGACCCCCGGCCGGGCCCGAGACCCGGCCGGGTCTACGCCGAACTGGTCGGCGGCCCGCTGGACGGGCTGCTGCTCGACGTCACGGGCCGGACGGCGGCCGACGGCGGGACCGGCGTCGCCCTGGAGACGGAGCTCGGCCGGTACGGCGCCGACGGCCACTCGCTGTACGACCCGCGTCCGGGTGACCCGGGCCGTTTCGACTGGACGGGCGACGCGCCGTGACGGGTGGGCCGTCGGCGCGCCGCCGTTCTTCCGTGGTCCTCGGCCGGCTCAGCCCAGGACGGAGGAGAAGTTGTCCAGCTGGATCCAGGTCACCTTGTTCGTCGTCTGCGGGCCGAAGACGTTGATGACGCCGGCCGTGTTGGCCTCGACGCGGATCGCGTTGATGCCCTGGCTGTTGTTCCGGGGGCAGACGCCGCGGGTCAGCTTGGGCGGGCGGATCTCCGCCGGCAGCGTGCCGAGCTGGGCGTCCGCGGTGAACGCGCAGGTGACGATGCCGCGGAGCTGGAGGAACTCCGTCCCCGCGAGCCGGATCACGCGGGCCTCGGCCGGCGCGCCGGCCTGGTTGGTCACGGCCGGGTCCAGGGCGATCGCCGTCCAGGGGACGACGACCTGACAGCCGTCCACCGGGTCCGCGGCGGCGGCCGGGGTGGCCGTGAGCAGCGGGGCGGTGGCGACGGCGGCGGGGGCGGCCAGCGCCGCGGTCAGCAGGGAGCGGCGGCTGGTCGTGTGCTGGGTCATGCGCGATCCTCCGGATCGGGTGGGGTGGTCGGTCGGGTGCGCCGGGCTGTTCGTCGCCGAGCTGTCCATCGCCGGGCGGCTCATCGATCGGCGGCTCATCGCCAGGCGACGGAGACGCCGTCGAGGTCGATCCAGGTGATGGCGTTGTCCGGGGTGGGGCCGTACACCCGGAGCCCGCCGCTCACGTCCGTCTCGATCCGGCACACGCAGCGTCCGGTGTTGTTGTTGCGGGGCACGTTCTGGCGCGTGAGGCGAGTGGCGCGCAGCCGGTGCGGCAGGGTCGCGAAGCGGCCGTCCGCGGTCAGGCCGGGGGAGCAGGTGACGGTGCCGCGCAACTGGAGGTAGGTGGTGCCGGCCAGGGCGATCAGCCGGCCGCGCGGCCGCGAGGCGCCGGGGGAGATCCCGGGTTCGAGCGCGAGGTCCTCCCAGTCGGCGAGCACCTTGATTCCGTCGACGGCGGGCTTCGTGGGGTACCAGCAGATGGTGACGTCACGCGAACCGGTGGTGCCGGGGACGGTGTTGCTGAAGCCGAAGAGCAGCCGCGTCTCGCCGGTCGCGGGGTCGACCTCGGTGGCGACGCCCTCGGGCTCGCGCCGGGTGAGGCCGTCGGCGCCGGTGACGACCTGCCGGTCGAGGCGCTGGCCGGTCGTCCAGGAGTACGAGGTGAGGAAGGCGATCCCCGGGAATGCGTCGGGGACGGTGGTGGGGTTGTTCTCCTGGTCGTACGGAGCCCACTGGTACGCGTAGAGCACGTCGCCGAGGACGGTGAACCCCTGGGAGACCAGGGTCTTCTTCAGCGGGTAGGGCGAGGGCACGTCGGGGGTGACGTCCTCACCGGCCGGCATGACGAAGGTGCTGCCCACCGGGACCCAGGAGCCGGTGGCGGCCGCGGCGGCGTCGTAGCGGGTGAAGTGCCGCTTGCCGTCCTTGTGGTACATGACGCAGAGCTGCCGGTTCACCGGGTCGAGCGACGGGCCGGTGCCCGAAGTGCTGCCGGGCGGGGTGAACTTCCGCTCCGACGGTATGAGGCTGCCGTCGAGGACCTTGCCGGGCTCGAACAGGAACCGGGTGACGGCCTTGCCGAAGGTGGTGCCGTCCGAGGTGGTGTGCAGCGGGCCTACCTCGGTCCAGAGGTAGGTGTCGGTGCCCACGGGCTCGGCGCCCATGGAGAGCCCGTGGCCGAAGCCCTTCAGCTGCATCGAGCCGGTGACCGTGCCGGTCAGCCGGTCGATGCGGTTGAGGTACAGGTTGCCCTGCGGTGCCGTGGCCGAGCTCTCCACCTGGAGGACGAAGATGTGCCCGTTGACGGTGTCGGTGGCGATGGCCTGCGGTGCCGGGCTCTTCACCAGGTCGACCGTCTGGACGAGCCTGCCGGTGACGCCGGACAGATCGACGCCGTTGGCGTCTGTTTGTCCCATTTTTCTCCCCTGGGGTGGCTGGCGGATCGGCTGGATCCGCCCTTTCGTGAAAGGGAGATCATCACATGGGGCGTCAACCGCTTCGCGTTCTGCCGGTTTTGGCCGTTCCGTGCCAGGCCCGCGATGAGTTAGCTTAGGCTTGCCTAAGTAGCACGGTCTCTGTGCCCGTCCCCGTCACCTGTCCCGGGAGAACTCGGATGCGTCCCTTCACCACCCGCGTCACGCGCCCCACCCCCGCCGAGCGCCTGCGCTCGATCCTGGCCGCCGCCCACTCCATGACGGTCGTGTCCGACGGAGTCCACCAGGAGGTGCACCTCCTCGACGGCACCGGGCCCATGGGGCACATCCACCTGCACGACCCCTCCGAGGAGAGCCACGCCGGGCAGTCCGCGCGGATCCCCGTGCGCCTGGAGTTCACCGACATCGCCCCCACCCCCGTCCGCGAACGGCTGCGGGCCCGCGTCACCCTGACGGGACTCCTCGCCGCCCCCTACGAGCCCGAGGCGGCCTCCAGCATCTGCATGGAGTTCGGACAGGCCCTCCTGGAGGACGCCGAGGGCCGCTCGTACGTCACGCTCGAGGAGCTCCACGGCACCGACATCGACCCGATGGCCTCCTGCGAGGCGTCCATGCTGACCCACCTCGTCGACGGCCACAGCGAACTCGTCCCGCTGCTGCTCCGGCTCGTCCGGCCGCGCCCCGAACGGGACATGGTCCGCGCCCTCCCCGTCGCCCTCGACCGGTACGGCATCACCCTGCGTCTCGAACACCCCACGGGGCACCAGGACGTCCGGCTGCCGTTCCCCACCCCCGTCACCGACATCGACCAGGCCGGCCCTCGGATGCACGCCCTCCTCGCCGCGGCCCGCCGCTCCTCGCACCCCAACAGCCTGCTCACCTGACGGGTCCGACCTGCTCGAACGCCCCCGCCCGCCGGTCGGGATGCCGGAGGGCCGCGGCGGGCGAACAATGGATCCGTAGGCCCGCGGTTCGTCGGGGCCGGGACAGCTCGGGGACTTCCAACCGGACACGGCGTCGCCATGAACGCAGGAAGCCCGGCCGCAGGCCGGCGAGCACCACAGCGGGGGCCGCAGAAGGGGGCGCTGTACCGGCTGGGGCACTGGTGCGCCCGCCACTTCCTCGTCGTCATCGCCCTGTGGCTGGCGGCGGTCGCGGGACTCCAGATCACCGACCGGGCCGTCGGAGGCCAGTTCTCCGACGACTTCGCCCTCCCCGGCGTGCAGTCCGCCGAAGGCCTCGACGTCCTCAAGGCGCACGACCCCGCCGCCGGCGGCTACGGCGCCCAGATCGTCCTCAACCGCCCCTCGGGTCCCCTCACCGACGAGGCGTCCGCGGTCAACTCGACCGTCGCCGCCCTGCAGAAACTGCCCGACGTCCTCAGCGCCCAGAACCCGCTGCCGCCGCCGGGCAGCACACCGCCCGCCCTCCCCGCCGGCGTCCCGAACACCGGCCCGCTGTCCACGGACGGCAAGACCGCCTACATCACCATCCGCTTCAGCGTGCCGCCGTCCACCCTCGGCGACGACTACCTCCCCGGCGTCGACGCGGCCGTGCAGCCGCTCCGTGACGCCGGGGTCACCGTCGAGTACGGCGGACCGCTCGGTGAACTCGCCCGGCCGCAGGCCGACGACCGCACCAGCGAGGCCATCGGCTTCGCCGTCGCCATCCTGGTCCTCCTCATCGGCTTCGGCAGCGTCATCGCCGCCGTCCTGCCCCTGGTCACCGCGCTCCTCGGGGCGGTCTGCGGCCTCGCGCTGCTGGGCCTGATGGCGGCCGCGTTCACCTTCGGCACGGTCTCACCCACCCTGGCCACGATGATCGGCCTCGGCGTCGGCATCGACTACGCGCTGTTCCTCATCACCCGGCACCGCCAGAACATGATGCACGGGCACGATCCCGCCGAATCCGCCGCCCTCGCGACCACCACCAGCGGCCGCGCCGTCCTGGTCTCCGGCTGCACGGTCATCATCGCCCTCTCCGGCCTGTGGGTCTCCGGGGTCACCTTCATCGGCAAACTCGGCCTCGCGGCCGCCTTCACCGTCGTCACCGCCGTCCTCGCCGCCCTCACCCTGGTCCCCGCGATGCTGGGACTCGTCGGCAAGCGCATCGACCGCTACCACGTGCGCAAACCGGTCGCCGAGACGGACGCGGAGCCCGGAGCGCCCGCGCACGGCACCTGGCACCGCTACGCGCAGCGGGTGGAGAAGCGCCCCTGGTGGTTCCTCGCCGGCGGGGTCGTGGTCCTGCTCGTCCTCGCCTTCCCGCTGCTCTTCATCCAGCTCGGGCACATCGGCGACGGGGCCGACCCCAAGTCCTTCACCGACCGGCGGGCCTACGACCTGATCTCCACGGCCTTCGGGCCGGGGGCGAACGGGCCGCTGACCCTCGTCGTGGACCAGTCCGCGGTGCCCGCCGCCGACCGGGCGGACCTCGCCGACAAGCTCAAGCAGGCGCTGACCGGCGTGCCGGACGCGGCCTCCATCACCCCGCTCCAGGCCACCCCCGACGGGGACGTCCTGGTCGGCACCGCGTACTCGGTGGCCTCCCCGCAGGACGAGAAGACCACCCAGCTGACCGACCACCTCGTCGACGACGTGCTGCCGCAGGCGGTGGCCGGCACCGACGCCCAGACCTACGTCACCGGCACCACGGCCTCCCAGGTGGACTTCCTCGACCTCGTCTCCAGCCGGCTCCCGCTGATCATCGCCGTGGTGGTGGCGCTCGCCTTCCTCGTCATCCTGATCGTCTTCCGCGGCCTGCTCGTCGCGGTGAAGGCGGCGGTCCTCAACGTGCTCTCCATCGCCGCCTCGTACGGCGTGGTCGTGGCCGTCTTCCAATGGGGCTGGGGCGGGCCCGCGCTCGGCGTCTCCGGCAAGGTGCCCATCGAGAGCTATGTGCCGATGATGATGTTCGCGATCGTCTTCGGGCTCAGCATGGACTACGAGATCTTCCTGCTGTCCCGGGTCCGCGAGGCATGGCTGCGCACCGGGGACTCCAAGGCCAGCGTGGCCCACGCCCTGGAGATCACGGCCAGGGTGATCACCTGCGCCGCGCTGATCATGGTGAGCGTCTTCGCGGCCTTCATCGTCTCCGACAACATCGTGGTGAAGATGCTCGGGCTCGGTCTGGCCGCGAGCGTCCTCATCGACGCCACCGTGGTGCGCCTGCTGCTCGTGCCCGCGGTGATGACCCTGCTCGGCAAGCACGCGTGGTGGACACCCCGCTGGCTGGACCGGCTGCTCCCGCACCTGGACACGGAGGGAGAGGGAGAGCCGGAACCGGCCGTGGGCGCGGCGAAGGGCGGCCCGGACTCAGCCGCCTGAGAGCTCGCCGAGCAGCTTCCAGGTGCGCCGGCGGTCCTCCTCGCCGTTCAGCTCCGTCGCCGTGAACACCACCTCCGTCGCCCCCGCCTCGCGGTAGCGCCGTACCTCCGCGGCGACGGTCTCCTCGTCGCCGATCACGGCGAGGTCCGCGGCCCGGGCGGCACCGGACCGCTCGATGGCGCGCTGGTAGGAGGGAATCCGCTCGTACAGCGCGAGCGCCTCGGCCGCGCTCTCCCGTACGGCCGCGGCGTCGGCCGTGACCACGCCCGGGACGAGCGCCACGATCCGCGGCGCGGGCCGCCCCGCCGCCGCCGCGGCGGCGGTGACCGCGGGGACGACGTGCTCGGCGAGCGCGCGCGGCCCCGCGAGGAACGGCAGGACGCCGTCGGCCAGTTCACCGCTGACGCGCAGGGCCTGCGGACCCATCGCCGCGACCAGGACCGGCACCGTGGGCCGGGCGCCAGGCACGGCCGCCGAGTACGGGGTCGTCGCGGTCAGGAGCTCGCCGTGGAAGTCGGCGCTGCCCGTTTCGAGCAGCGGCCGGAGCGCGGTGAGGAACTCCCGGAGCAGGCCGATGGGCCGCTCGTACGGGATGCCGAACCCGGTCTCGGTCAGATGCCTGGTGCCGAGGGCGAGCCCGAGGTGGTACCGGCCGCCGGTCGCCGCCTGGGCGGTCTGCGCCTGACTGGAGACGAGCAGGGGATGGCGGCCGAAGACGGGGATCGCGGAGGTGCCGACCTGCAGGCCCGGTACCTCGCGCCCGACGATCGCGGCGAGCGAGGGCGAGTCGTACGCGAAGGTCTGGCCGAACCACGCCGAGTGCAGGCCGGCGTCACGGGCCTCACGGGCGAGTTCCACCGTGGTGTCGATCGTGCGCTGGACGGTGGTCGAACCGAGTGTCACTCCGATAGTCATGCTTCCGGCAACAGGCCTGCCCGCGAAGGGAATTCCCCCCGGGTGTGAACAGTGTGTGCCGGGCGCGGGCGGGGCTCGGGCCGGGCACGGCGCGGGGCTTCGGCGGCGCCCGCGATGATGGGGGCATGATGACTCTCGCCGAGGCGGACGCGCTGGCCGGCCGCGCGCACGCCGGACAGACCGACAAGATCGGTGTCCCGTACGTCGAGCACGTCCGCGCGGTCGCCGCGGGCCTGGCGCCGCTCGGCCCGCACCTGGCCATGGCCGGGCTGCTCCACGACATCGTCGAGGACACCGACTGGACGGCGGACCGGCTCCGCGCGGCCGGGGTCCCCGACCGGGTCGTCGCCCTCGTCGAAGCCGTCACGAACACCCCGGGCACGGCGTACGAGGAGAAGATCCGCCGGATCGCCCGGGACCCGGACGCCACCCTGGTGAAGATCGCCGACAACGCCCACAACAGCCGCTCCGACCGGGCCGCCGGCCTGCCGTCCGAGCAGCGGGAGCGGCTCGCCGCCAAGTACCGGGCGGCCCGGGAGACCCTGTGGGCGGCGGCCGACCCCGGGCGCATCGCGACGATCCTGCGCGTGGTCAACCCCGAACTCCTGGCGGAACTCGGTCCCGTGTGACCCGGATCACGGGCGACCGCCACGCTTCCGGGATCCGCCCGAGGTGGCGCTGAGGCGTCAGCCCGCCCGGCCCGAGGACCAGCCGGTCAGCTCGGTCGGCCGGTTGGTGATGATCCCGTCCACACCGAGCGCGTCGAGCGCCTTCCAGCGTGCCGGGGAGTCGACCGTCCAGACGTTCACGGCGACGCCCGCCGCGTGCAGCTCGGCGACCACGTCGGGGCGGGTCGTGAGCGCCGTGTCCGCGACGTTGTACGCGGCCAGGTGCAGGTCCCGGGCGAGGGTGACCGGGTCGGCGTCGAGGGTGGCGCGCAGCAGGCCGAGCGGCAGCTCGGGCGCCAGCTGACGGGCGTACCGCAGCGACGGGATGTCGAAGCTCTGGACGAAGACCCGGTCGGTCATGTCCTGGGCCCGGATCTCCCGCACGATCCGGGCGACCTCGGCGCGGCTGTGGCGGCCCTTGATCTCCAGGAGCAGCTTCCCGCCGCGCTCCTTGAGGTCGGCCAGCTGGGCGGCCAGGGTCGGGACGCGGGTGCCGGCGTAGGAGGGGGCGAACCAGGAACCGGCGTCCAGGGCGTCGAGCTGGGCGGCGGTCAGCGAGCGCACCGGCCCGGTGCCGTCGGTGGTCCGGTCGACGGTGGTGTCGTGGACGATGTACGGCACGCCGTCCTTGCTGGGCTGGACGTCGTTCTCGATCCAGACGGCCCCGCCCCGCCGGGCCACCTCGTCGGAGACGAGGGTGTTCTCGGGCGCCGCGGAGGAGGCTCCCCGGTGGGCGATCACCGTCAGGGGCGCCCCGGCCGCGCGCATCCAGGGGCTCGCCGCCGTGGTGGCTTCCGCGACCGGACGGGGCGCGGACTCCGAGGGCTGGGCGGCGACGGCGAAGGCGGTCGCGAGGCCCGCCACGGCGGTGGTCAGGGCGACCAGGCCGACGGTCCTGCGCCGACGGGACCGGGGGGCGGGCGGGTGAGCGTCTCTCATGACCGCCCACCTTAAGGGGTGCGGTGCCGCGCGGGCCGGACCGGGGAGTGGCGTCGCCCCGCGCCGGGCGGCGGCCGGGTCCGTCCGAGTGGTCATGTTTTGACCCACTTGTTCCCAACTGCCCTTCTCGGGTCGAGTCGTTGGCGCTCGCGCCCGAACATTTGCGCTGCCCTCGAACGTTCTGGAACCCTCCGTTCGACTTACTGACACAGGATCAACGGAGGCAACCCCAGATGCCCACACGGCGCATACGGCGCGCATGGCTCACGGCAGCCGCCGCGGCCTCGCTCGCGTTCACCGGCCTCGCGGCGCCCGCCCAGGCGGAGGACGCCCCGCAGAGCTGGAACCAGGAACCCCGCACGACCGAGGCCACTGCCGCGCCGTTCGCGGCCACCGGCTGGACCGCACCCGGCGGAGCGGCCTCGCCCGGCGACTTCACCATGGCCCCCGGCGCGCTGAACGCCGAGACCACCAAGCGCGTCACCCGCCTGGACTCGGTACTCCCCAAGTCCGGCGTGCAGAACCTGCTGGCCGGGGCCAACCGCACCGTACAGCCCTGGTGCTCCCGGGACCCGTTCGCCACGGCCCCGGACCCCGACATCAAGTACTGCCTGCAGAGCGACGACTCCACCTCGCAGGAGTGGATCCCCCAGGGCATGACCGGCGTCTCCGACGCCAAGGACAACGAACTGTGGGGCGACGCGGGCAACATCCAGCTGTTCGCCTCGTACGACGGCTGGGACCCGGGCCGGGAGACCGACCCGAACCCGGCCACCGGCGACTGCACCACGGCCGAGCTGGAAGCCAACGACGCCTGCAACCAGAAGGGCGTCCGCATCACCTTCGTGCAGAGCCGGACCAACCCCGCCACCGGCAGCCCCGAGGTCAAGTACCGGCACGTCCTGCTCGGCTGGACCTACGTGAACTCGGCCGACCACGTCTCCTTCGACGGCCTGCACGCCGCCGAGTACCCGATCCAGAAGGGCGTCCACGCCGGCGGCATCGTCTGGTACGGCAACTACCTCTACGTCGCGGACACCCGCAACGGCCTCCGCGTCTTCGACATGCGCTACATCATGGACCTGGACCCGGACGGCGACCCCAGCACGCACGACGCCATGGGCGCCGACACGGACGGGGTGAAGACCACCGCCAACGTCCAGGACAAGACCAAGGTCGGCCGGCACGACAACGTCTGGTACAGCTTCGGCTACCGCTACGTGATGCCCCAGGTCGCCGCCTGGAAGTTCAAGGCGACCCAGAGCAACCCCCAGGGCTCCTACGCCTGCGTCTCCACCGGCGCGCCCAAGGCCTCCTACATCTCGCTCGACCGCAGCGCCACGCCGGACCGCCTGCTCATGGGCGAGTACTGCCGCCCGCAGAGCGGATACCCGTCCACCGGCCGCATCGCCTCCTACCCCGTCGCGGCGCTCGAAGGACGCTCGGCCGACGTGGCCGCGGAAGGCTGGGCCAACTACCTGCCGCTGACCAACGGCGGCGCGCAGGGCGCGGCGGCCGTCGGCGGCACGCTGTACGTCAACGAGTCCAAGGGCACGGACGAACCGGGCAACCTCTGGCGCTACGCCTGGAACAACGGCCAGCTCGTCCAGAACGGCCAGGCCGTCAAGACCGCCCGCGGCGCCGAGGACCTCTACGTCGAGCGCGGCACCGGCCGGCTGTGGTCCCTCTCCGAGCACCGCCCCGGATCGGCGTCCGACTGCACCGCCAACCGCGACACCTCCGACCCGGCCGGTACCGACTACTGCCAGCGCGTGCTCTACGGCCACAAGCTGAGCTGGCTCGACGGCCAGCCGTAGCGGACCCCTCCCGGGGAGAAGCCGTCGCCCGCCGCCGCGACACGGCGGGCGACGCGAGCCCCTCGCCGGAACCGGCCCGTCTGCGGCATGGTGGACGGCGTGCCCGGAGCCGCGCCGTCGGGGGTTCGCGGCCGGGCGTGCCGAGTCGGGGGGACTCATGGACAGCGGTAAGGGAAGCACGTCGGGCAGATCCGGACACGGCCCGGCGCACGACGACGGAGGGCGCCCGCGGGCACGCGGCCGGGGCGTACTCGAAGGAGCCTTCGCCCTGCTCGACGCCCTGCGCCGCAGCGGCGACGAGGCCGGGGTGACCGAACTGGCGCTGCTCTGCGGAGTGCCCAAGGCCAGCGTCCACCGGCTGCTCGACCAGCTGGTCACCCTCGGCGCCGTGGAACGCCACGGCAACCGCTACCGCGTCGGCCCCCAGCTCTACCGCCTCGGCCAGGCCTGGGAACCGCACCCCGGACTCCGCCCCGCCGCCCGGCTGCCGCTCCAGCGGCTCCGGGCGGCCACCGGCGCGAGCGTCGTCCTCGCCGTCCTGCGCGAGGACATGGCCCTCACGGTCAGCTCGGTCCCCGGGGACATCGAGCCCCTCCTGCCGGTACGGGACGGCATCGCGTTCCGGCTCGACACCGCCGCCGGGAAGGCCCTGCGGGGCCCGCTGCGCGGCGGACCCGTGCTCGACCGGGAGGACGTGATGGCCGGGGTGTGCTGCGCCGCGCTGCCGGTCCGCACCCCCGACGGCCGTACGGTCGCGGCCCTCGCAGGCCTGGTCCCGGCGGGCCGCCCGCTCGACTCGCTGGCCCGGGGCGTCGCCGAGGCGGGAGCCGCGATCGGCCGCGCGATCGCCCGGGGCGGCCCGCGCGCGACGCCCCCGCCGGCCGTCGCCCTCGTCCCCTGACCACCGGGCGAACCCCTTTCGGGCCTCCCCGTTCCGCCCAGCGGAACGCGCGTAGAACCAGGCGGGCCGAGCGGCCACAGTAGAGGTGTGCCGAGGGGAACGGCACACCGGAACCGCCCCGGGAGGGCGGGCCGGAACGACCGTCACGAGAGTGACCCGATGTGTGGGGGGACCACATGCGCAAGAACCGAATCGCCCGAACCGCCGCCACCGCCCTGCTGGGCCTCGGCAGCATCGCCGCCTTCGCCGGGACCGCCCAGGCCGAGCCGATCGACTACGTGCGGATCGAGCTGGTCGAGCTCCACTGCCAGAAGAACAGCGAGGGCGACCACGACGAGGCCTACCTCAAGATCACCGACGCCAACGGCAACGCCGTCAAGGTCTGGCCCGGCAACGGCATCAAGTACCAGACCATGGGCACCGGTTACGTCCGCTCCATGGCCGACGGGAACGGCAACGCGGCCCTCGTCCTGGGCAAGGAGCAGGCCCGCACCCTCACCCTCTGGGACTACGACTCCATCGGTGGCGACGACAAGCTCGGCGCCACGCTCGTCACCGGCAGCGAGGTCGGCGCCGAGACCCAGTGGCGCTCGGTGGAGGGCTCCGGAGGCGTCTACGTCATCGGCTACCGGGTGATCGACATCTGACCTGACGTCAGGACGAGTGAGGGGCCGTGCCGGACGTCCGGCACGGCCCCTCACTCGCGTTCAGCCGGCGTCAGGGCGCCAGCAGTTCGCCCGACCGCGCCACCCGCGCGTACCAGCGGGCGCTGGACTTCGGCGTCCGCTCCAGGGTGTCGTAGTCCACCCGGACCGCGCCGAAGCGCTTCGCATAGCCGTACGCCCACTCGAAGTTGTCGAGCAGCGACCACAGGAAATAGCCGCGCACGTCCACGCCGTCCGCGAGCGCGCGGTGCACGGCCTCCAGATGCGCGTGCACGTACGCCGCCCGCTCCGGGTCGTGCACCGAACCGTCCGGCGCCACCACGTCCTCGTACGCCGCCCCGTTCTCGCTGATGACCAGCGGGAGTTGCGGGTACGCGTCCGACACCCGGGTCAGCAGGTCGTACAGGGCGCTCGCGTCGACCGGCCAGCCCATCGCCGTCCGCTCGCCCGGCGCCCGGTGGAAGGCGACCATGTCCGCCCCGGGCCACGGCGAGTGGTCGCTGTTGCCGTGACCGTCGTCCTGCGGCTTCTCCGCACCCTCCGGAACGTGCGAGACGACCGTCGGGGTGTAGTAGTTGATCGCGAGCAGGTCCAGCGGCTGCGCGATCGCCGCCGGGTCGCCGTCCTTGACGAAGGACCAGTCCGTGAGCTGCGCCGTGTCGAGGATCAGGTCCTCGGGGTAGGCGCCCTCCAGCATCGGCCCGAGCCAGATCCGGTTGCCGACGGCGTCGATGCGGCGGGCCGCGTCGAGGTCCTCGGCGGACCGGGTCAGCGGCCGCACCTCGTGCAGGTTGAGCGAGACCGCGAGCTGCCGGTCGGCCGGCAGCGCGGCCCGCAGCGCCTGCACCGCGAGACCGTGCCCGAGGTTGAGGTGGTGGGCGGCGCGCAGCGAGGCGACCGGGTCCGTGCGGCCCGGGGCGTGCACCCCGGAGCCGTACCCCAGGAAGGCGCTGCACCAGGGCTCGTTGAGGGTGGTCCAGCGGGTCACCCGGTCCCCGAGGGCGCCCGCGACGATCCCCGCGTACTCGGCGAAGCGCTCCGCGGTCGCCCGCTCCGGCCAGCCCCCGGCGTCCTCCAGCTCCTGCGGCAGGTCCCAGTGGTAGAGGGTGAGCGCCGGCTCGATCCCGGCGGCGAGCAGCTCGTCGACGAGCGCCCGGTAGAAGTCCAGCCCCTTCTGGACGGCCGGACCCCGCCCGGTGGGCTGCACCCGGGACCAGGAGACGGAGAACCGGTAGGCGTTCAGGCCGAGTTCCGACATGATCGCGACGTCCTCGCGGAACCGGTGGTAGTGGTCCACCGCCACGTCACCGGTGTGGCCCTCGAAGACCTTGCCGGGGGTGTGCGAGAAGGTATCCCAGATGGACGGGGTACGGCCGTCCTCGGCCGCCGCTCCCTCGATCTGGTACGCGGCGGTGGCCGCGCCCCAGAGGAAGTCGGCCGGGAACGAGCGGGTGGCCGTGAGCGGCCGGGTTTCGGACGCGGTCATATGAGAGCGCTCCCAACGCGGGTACGGGGTCGGTACGTTCGGTACGAAAGGGGGTCGGACGGTCAGCTCTTGACGGCGCCGGCCGTGATGCCGCCCACGATGTGCTTGCCCAGGAAGGCGAAGACCAGGAGGAGCGGCACGGTGGATATCAGGGCGCCGGTCAGGACGACGGCGTGGTCCACGGTGTGGTTGCCCGCGCCCAGTCCGGCGAGCGCCACCTGAAGGGTGGGGTTGCCGTCGGGGGTGAGGGCGATGAAGGGCCAGAAGAAGTCGTTCCAGGCCTGGACGAAGACCAGCATGCCGAGCACGGCCATGGCGGGCCTGGCTACCGGGAACACCACGTGCCAGATGATCCGGAGGCTGTGGGCACCGTCCATCCGGGCGGCTTCCACCAGCTCCATCGGGAGGGCCTCTACCAGGAACTGGCGCATGAAGAACACGCCGAAGGCGGCCACGAGCGAGGGCAGCACCACCGACTGGAGCTGGTCGAACCAGCCGAGGTCGGTGATGATCTGGTACAGCGGGATGACGCTGAGCTGCGGCGGGATCGTCATGGTGGCGACCACGAGCGAGAGCAGCATGCCCCTGCCCCGGAACGGCAGCTTGGCGAAGGCGAAGCCGGCGAGCGTGGAGAACAGCACGGTGGACAGGGCCACCAGGCTCGCCACGATCGTGGTGTTGACGAGCGCCGCCCCCATGTCGACCTGGTTCCAGGCGAAGCTGAGGTTGTCCAGCAGGCGGTTGCCGGGCAGCAGCGGCGCCGGGGCCTCCACGACCCGCTCGCCGCTGTGCGAGGCGGCGACCACGTTCCAGTACAGCGGGAAGAGCGAGACGAAGGCGGCCACGGCGAGCAGGACGTAGGTGAGCGGTCCTGCGTGGTGCTGGCGGCCGGCGGTCTGCCGGAAGCGGCCTCCGGCCCGGCCCGCCCGGGGCTCGGTCCGGGGCTTGTCGAGAGTGTGCGCCATGAGGTCAGCCCCCCAGCTTCTTGCGGTTGTGGCGGGAGACGAGCGCCTGGCCGCCGCCGACGATCAGCAGGAGCAGCAGCATGACCCATGCGATCGCCGAAGCCTGGCCCAGCGCGCCGGTGACCCAGCCCTTCTCGTACATCAGCAGGCTCAGGGTCTGGAACTGGTTGCCGCTGCCGCCGCTGATGCCGACGCTGCCGCCGAACAGCATCGGCTCGCCGAACAGCTGGGTGGCGCCGATGGTGGACACGACGATCGTGAAGAGGATGGTCGGCCGGATGGAGGGGATCGTGACGCTGATGAACTGGCGCCAGCGCGAGGCCCCGTCGAGCGAGGCGGCCTCGTACAGGTCCTGCGGCACGGCCTGCATGGCGGCCAGGTAGATCAGCGCGTTGTAGCCGGTCCAGCGCCAGGTGACGATCACCGAGATGGCGATCTGGGCCGGCCACTTGGACGACTCCCAGTTCACCGGGTCGATGCCGGCCCAGCCGAGGACGCCGTTGATCATGCCGTAGTCGGTGTTGAACAGCTGGGCGAAGACCAGGGTCGCCGCCGCGATGGACGTGGCGTACGGGGCGAGGATCGCCACCCGGAAGAAGCCCCGGCCGCGGAGCTTGTAGTTGAGCAGATGCGCCAGCCCCAGGGCCATGAGCAGCTGGGGGACGGTCGAGATCACCCCGATGGTGAAGGTGTTGAGGAGCGCGTTCCAGAAGAACTCGCTGGTCGCGAGGTCGGTGTAGTTCTCCAGGCCCTTCCACGTGGGGTCTCCGCCGAGTTCGACCCGGTTGAGCGAGAGCCAGCCGGTGTAGATCAGCGGGAAGAGGCCGAAGGCGGCGAAGGTGAGGAAGAAGGGGGCGACGAAGACGTACGGGATCGCCTTGAGGTCCCAGCGGTAGAGCGTGCTGCGCCAGCCGCCCGGGGCGGAACGGCGGCCGCGACGGCCGGGGGAGGAGGGCGGGGCGGCGGGCGGCGGGGAGCCGTCCGGCCTCGCCCGAACGGAGGTGGCCACGGGGGCGTCCTTCCAGGTCGATGCGTGCGGTGGTGCGGACGGTGCCGGTCCGCCGCGGGCAGGCGGCGGCGGACCGGCACACGGCCCCCGCTACTGGTCGATCTTGTCGTCGACCAGCTTCTTGACGTTCTCCCAGGCCTTGGCCGGGTCGGTGCCGCGCTGCTCGATGTCGAGGATGCCGTTGTCGGTGAGGAAGGTCTTGACCTGGCCGTCGTAGCGGCTGATCACGGCCGGGGTGATGCCGGCCGCGGCGCTGGAGAAGATCTTGCCGACGGGGGTGTCACCGAAGTAGGGCAGCTTCGCCTCCTGGACCGCCGAGGAGGCGAGCGTGTCCTTGGAGGAGGGGATGTTGCCGTTCACGGCGAACACCTTGGCGTGCTGCTCGGGGGCGGTCAGCCAGGCGGCCAGTTCGGCGGCCTCCTTGGTGTGCTTGCCGGCCTTCGGCACGGCGAGGAAGGAGCCGCCCCAGTTGCCCGCGACCGGCGGGGCCGCCACGTCCCACTTGCCCTGGTTGGCCGGGCCCGCCTGGTCCTTGATGATGCCGGTCATCCAGCTGGGGCAGGCGACGGTCGCGAACTTCGAGTTCTTGAAGGCCGCGTTCCAGGTGCCCTTCTCGTCGAACTGCCGGAGCTTGGCGGTGAGTCCGCCTTGGGCCGCCGTGACGGCGGTCTCCCAGGCCTTCTTCACGCCGGGGCTGTTCTCCCAGTCGAGTTCGCCGCTCGTGTTGGCGTACTGGACCGGGTCGCTGGAGACCACCGCGTTGAAGAGGCCGCTGGCCGAGTCGTGGAAGGCGGTGCCGGCCGGCGCGGCGGCCTTGTACTTCTCCCCGGTGGCGATGAACTTGGCCCAGTCGCCCGCCCACAGCTTGCCGACGGCGTCGCGCTCGGTGGGCAGCTTGGCCTTGGCGAAGAGGTCCTTGTTGTAGCAGATGGCCATCGGTCCGATGTCGGTGCCGAGGCCGATGACCTTGCCGTCGCCGGTGGTGGCCTGCTTGACCTTCCAGTCGAGGAAGGCGTCCATCTTCGCGCCGCCCTCCTTGCTCAGGTCGACCCACTTGTTCGCCATCGCGGGGCCGGTCGCCTCGGCGATGTAACCGACCTCGACGGCCTGGATGTCGGCGACGCCGCTGTTCTGGGCGAGGCGGAGCTTGAGCGTGTCCCAGTACTTCTGGCCGTCGGAGACGTTCGACTCCTCGATCTTGATGTTCGGGTGGAGCCGCTCGTACTCGGCGTAGAGCTTCGCGCCGGTCTTGTTGTCGTAGCCGAAGGAACCGAAGGTCCCGATCCGCAGCGTGATCTTCTCGCCGGCCTTGCCGCCCCCGCCGGCCTTGCCGCCGTTGTCGTCGTCGCTGCCGCAACCGGTGAGCAGGGTCGTGCCGGTCACGACGACGGCGACTGCCGCGATCGCCGCACGGCGTCCGCGTCTGCTGCTGGAAGTGCGCATTCCACTCTCCTCGTCCAAGGTGGTGCTCGTTGTGCGCCCACGAGGTCCGGCCGGCTGTTCGCGGCTCGGCGGCGTCCGCCAGGACCTGGTGCAAGGCTGTGCGCATCCCGGATGGGAGCGCTCCCACGTCGTTGCCGGAAGGTTGCTGCCTGGCGGGTGTGAGTGTCAAGACATGAACGCGGATTCGTTACCGGAAGGTTTTCCGGGCGTTTCGCGGGCCCGGGCGGGGGCGGGTCACGTCATCTCCTGAACGCGGCTCGTGGCGCGCCGGTGGTGTGTGGACTACTGTGGGAGCGCTCCCATCCCTGCTTTCGTTCCCGGCCGGGCCCTGGTGAGCTGCGCGTTGTCCTACGAGGGGAGTTCGGGAGTTGTGAACGGACGGCAGAGCGGCAGACCCACCCTGGAGGAGGTCGCGGCCAGGGCCGGGGTCGGCCGGGGCACGGTCTCCCGGGTCATCAACGGCTCCCCCCGGGTGAGCGAGCAGACCAGAACGGCCGTCGCCCAGGCCGTCGCCGAGCTCGGCTACGTGCCCAACCAGGCCGCCCGCGCCCTGGCCGGCAGCCGTACGGACGCGATCGCCCTCGTCATCCCCGAGGTCGAGGCCCGGCTCTTCGCGGAGCCCTACTTCCTCGACCTCATCCGCGGAGTCAGCGCCGAACTCGCCGACGCCGACAAACAATTGCTCCTCACCCTGATCCGCAGCGAACAGGAACGGCAGCGCTTCGAGCAGTACCTCGCCGCCCAACGCGTCGACGGCGTCCTGCTCGCCTCCGTGCACGGCGACGACCCGCTGCCCGAGCGCGTCAGGGAACTGGGCCTGCCCGTCGTGATGAACGGCCGCCGCTCCGAGGCCGAGCCCGTGCCGTACGTCGACTCCGACAACATCGGCGCCGGCCGGGCGGCCGTCGCCCACCTCGTGGCCCGCGGCCGCGGCAGGATCGCGACCGTCACCGGGCCGCTCGACATGTACGTGGCGCGCGCCCGGCTCGGCGGCTACCGGGCCGGCCTCACGGAGGCCGGGCTCACCCCCGACGAGGCGCTGGTCTCCGCGGGCGACTTCACCGAGGAGGGCGGCCGACGGGCCATGCGCCTGCTGCTCGACCGAAGCCCCGACCTGGACGCCGTCTTCGCCGCGTCCGACGTGATGGCGGCCGGCGCCCGCGCGGCCCTGCGGGAGGCGGGCCGCCGGGTCCCCGACGACGTGGCCCTCGTCGGGGTCGACGACTCGCCGGTGGCACGGCTGATGGACCCGCCGCTGACGAGCGTCCGGCAGCCCATCGAGGAGATGGGACGCACGATGGCACGGATGCTGATCCAGGAGATCCAGGGGGACGGAGAGGCCCCGGCGGAGCCCCGTCGGCAGGTCCTCCCGACGGAGCTGATCGCCCGCAAGTCGTGCTGACGCCGACGGGCGGGCGCGCGCAGCCTGCCGCGGCCGGCCGGGACCCGGAGGTCCGGCCGGCCGCGGGGCCTGGGCGGGTGGTGCGGCGCCGGCTTCCCGGCGCCGGTTTCCCCGCGACTTCCCGGGGCGGCGGGTGTCGCCCCGGCGGGCACTACAGCGCCGGGTGGGCGTTCTTCATGAGCTCCTGGAACTGGGCCGAGAACCACTGGCCCGCGAGCGGCGAGTCCGGCAGCGCGCCCGACATGCTGTTCCCGTTACGGGCGTTGCCCGTGTAGGTCGGGTCGCACATCCGGTCGAAGCCCTTGCCCTCGTTGTTCGGGATCTCCTTGCTGGCGCCGTCGGACTCGCCCGGGGGCTTCATCCAGACGTACGCGTCGATGCCCGCGGCGGGCGCCGCCTGGGGCCGCTCACCGAGGCCCGCGCCGGACTGGTTGCACCAGTTGCCGAGGTGGATGCGCCGGTCGTACTTACCGCCGTTGACGTAGGTGTCGACGGTGGTCGTCGGGCCCGCGGCGGTGGGCCGGGCCGCGCCGCCCCAGCCGTTGCGGGAGGTGTCGATCAGCATGCCGAGGTTGCTGTCGAAGCCCAGCGAGACGAGCTTGGCCCGCATCGCCTGGGCGTAGGACAGCTCGTCGGTGTACCGGTTCCAGTCGACCCACTTCGACTGGCGCACGGAGACGCCGTTGACGCTGTCGTTGATGGTGAAGTGGTCCTCCTTCAGGGCGCTGTAGTTGGCGGTGTTGACGATGAAGCCGTGGACGTTGGAGAGCGTGGAGCCCTCGGCCGTGGCGGCCTGCTTGAACAGCTCGGCGGAGGCGCCGAAGTTGTCGTCCCAGCCCAGCCAGCCGTGGTGGCCGGCGTCCACGTAGTTGTAGACGTTGCCGATCGCGCCGAGCTTCTTCAGCGCGTAGCCGACGCCGGTGATGTAGTTGCCGTTGGCCTTCATGACGTCGCAGTTGGCCGTGGCGGTCGGGCGGCCGGAGACGTTGGTGACCAGGTTGGGCAGCGAGTCGATCTCGACCGTGGTGACGATCCGCAGGCCCGCGTACTTGGAGTCGGCGAGGATCGCGGCGATCGGGTCGATGTACTCGGTCTTGTAGCGGCCGATCTCGGTCGGGCCGAGCTCGCCGTTGGCGGCGAGGGCGGCGCAGTCGCGGCCCGGCAGGTTGTAGATGACCAGCTGGACGACCAGCTCGCCGGAGCCCTTCTGGCGCAGGGCCTCGTCGAGGTGGGCACGCAGGCCCATGGAGGTGGCGGAGCCGTTGACGGCGGCGATGCGGTCGAGCCAGACGCCGGTGGGCTGGTTCGAGATCCTGGTGCCGCCCGGTTCGGCGGCGGCCTTGGCGGCCCACTCGGGGTTCACGTAAACCTTGGCGCCGGCGTAGGGGTTGTCGGCCTTGCTGCCGGCCGGCGGTGTGGTGGGCGGGGTGGTCGGGGGAGTGGTGGGCGGGGTGGTCGGCGGCGTCGTGGGCTCGGTGGCGCCGTTGCAGACGACGCCGTTGAGCTTGAAGGTCGCGGGCACGGCGTTGGTGCCGCTGTACGAGCCGTTGAAGCCGAAGGAGGTTGAACCGCCGGTCGCCAGGGTTCCGTTGTAGGAGACGTTCTTGGCGGTGACGGCGGCGCCGGACTGGGTGATGGTGGCGTTCCAGCCCTGGGTGACCTGCTGGTTGCCGGCGTAGCTCCATTCGAGGGTCCAGGAGGCCACCGGGTCACCGGTGTTGGTGACCGTGACGTTGGTCCCGAAGCCGGTGCTCCACTGGTTGGTGATCTGGTAGTCGACCTTGCAGCCGGGGGTGGCGGCGCCCGCGGTGGCGGTGCCGAAGACGGTGGCGGTGGCGCCGGTGGCCGTGATGAGGCCGAGTGCGGCCAGGAGGGCGGTGCGACTGGTGCGGCTCATGCGGGTGGGGTTCCTTTCACGGGGTGAGGGAGCGCAGGTGATCGCGCAGCCCGATGCCGAATGCGGTGGGAGTGCCGTCGTACGAACTGATCAGTGCGGGGCCGGAGTTGCAGTTCCAGGTGTTCCAGGTCCAGCCCAGGTACGAGAGGCCGCGGTCGTCGAACCACTTCATGACGCGGTCGATGAACGCGTGTCCGCAGGTGTTCTCACCGATCTCGCCCGCGAGGAGGGGTACCTCGGCGGCCACCGGGGCGAGGGTGTTGTTCCAGCACGTCTCGTCGGCGCAGGTGTTGAAGTTGTAGACGTGCCAGGCGGCGGCCAGATTGCCCGCCGGGTCAGTGGGGCGGTACGAGAGCCACTGGCTCAGGTCGTTGGAGTACGCGATGCCCGGGGCGAGGATCAGGTTCCTCGATCCGGTGGCGCGGACCGCGTCCACCAGGTCCTGCATGCCGGCGACCTCGTAGCCGATGCCGGGGCAGCTGCCGCCGTCGCGCCAGCAGGACCAGGCCTGGGTCGCGGTGGAGGTCGCCCGGTCCGGATAGGGCTCGTTGAACAGGTCGAAGACGACCCGCTTGTCGTTCTTGAAGGTGTTCGCCACCGAGGTCCAGAACGCCGGGGTGTACTGGGCGTTCGGCATCGGCTTCTGGCAGGAGGCGTGCACGTCGGCGCAGCCGGAGGAGTTGCCGGTGTACTGGCCGTACGTCCAGTGGAGTTCGACCACCGGGGTCATGCCGTGCGCCAGGACCTTGGTGACCAGGTCCTTGACGGCGTTGACGTAGGGGGTACCGCGGTACTCGGGCTTGATGTTGTCCAGGCCGAGCCAGCACTCCTCGTTGAGCGGGATGCGGACGGTGTTGGCCTTCCAGTCGGCGATGGCCTTGACGGACGCGTCGTCGACGGGACCGTCCCAGATGCCGTAGCCCTGGACGCACATGAACTCGCCGCCGGAGCGGTTGACCCCGAGCAGTCGGCGGGTGGCGCCGTTCTGGTCGGTGAACTTGTTGCCGGAGACGCTGAGTTCGGGTGCTCCGGTCACGGGGGTGGGTGTGGTGGGCGGCGTCGTCGGGGGAGTGGTGGGCGGGGTGGTCGGAGGAGTGGTGGGTGGCGTGGTCGGGTCGGTGGGCGTGGGCGTCGGTGGGGTGCCCGAGTCGCACGGCGTGCCGTTGAGCGTGAACGCGGTGGGTGCCGTGTTGGCGCCCGACCAGGAGGCGAGGAAGCCGCCCGTGATCTTCGCGCCCGTGCCGAGCGCGGCGTTCCAGCTCTCGTTCACGACCGTGACGTTCGTCCCGGACTGGGACCACTTGCCGCCCCAGCCCTGGCTGACGACCTGGCCGGCCGGGAAGGCGAAGCCGAGGCTCCAGCCGTTCAGCGCGGCACCGTTGTTGGTGACGGTGACGGCGCCCTGGTAGCCGCCGGCCCACTGGCCGACGACCGAGTACTCCACCGTGCAGGCGGGTGCGGCCGCGGCTCCTGAGGCCGTACCCATGAGGGCGAACGCGGTGCTCGCCATCGTGAGCGCCGCTCCGGAGAGCAGCGCGGACAGACGTGGGGGATGTCGCATGAGCGAGTCCTCGCAGCGAGGGCACACCCCTGACGGTGTGCCGACCGGACGGATTCGCTCCCACTGGTCGGGCAGACCGTAGCGGCAACTCATGCCAAGGAAAAGAGGAGTTGGGTAAATTCCCCGGCTTTTGACTTCGACTTCCTCACACATCTTGACGGCGTTGGGCCCCAACTGCACAGTGGGAGCGCTCCCACTGGTTCAAAGCTTGACTGTCACACCGTCCAGCTCTTCGCTCCCCCGACCTCCCGAGCCGCGAGGAGAACCACCGCATGCCACGCCTCCGAGCACGAACGCGACCACGCCGGCAGCTGACCGCGCTGGCCGCGGCGCTCTCCCTCCCGCTGGGCCTCACGGCCGTCGGCGCCACCACGGCCCAGGCCGCCGACGTGCAGTGCAGCGTCGACTACAAGACGAACGACTGGGGTTCGGGCTTCACCGCCGAGCTCACCCTCACCAACCGGGCCGCCGCCGCCCTGAACGGCTGGACCCTCACCTACGCCTACGCCGGCGACCAGAAGCTCACCAACGGCTGGAGCGGCGTCTGGTCGCAGTCCGGCAAGAACGTCACCGTGACCAACGCGTCCTGGAACGGCACCCTCGCCCCCGGGGCCGCCGTCACCACCGGTGCCCAGTTCACCTACAGCGGCGCCAACGCGGCGCCCAGCTCCTTCGCGGTCAACGGCACCCCCTGCACGGGCGCCCACCAGCCGCCCGTCGCCGTCCTCACCAGCCCGGCACCGGGAGCCGTCTTCACCGCGGGCGCCGCGGTGCCGCTCGCCGCCACGGCGGCCGCGGCCGACAGCGCCACCGTGAGCAAGGTGGAGTTCTACAGCGACACCACGCTCCTCGGCACCGACACCACCGCGCCCTTCACCTTCAGCGCCACCGGCCTCGCCACCGGCGCCCACTCCCTCTACGCCAAGGCCTACGACAGCCTCGGCGCCTCCGCCGAGTCCGCGCCCGTCGGCATCACCGTCGCCGCGGGACCCGCGCTCGTCGCCGCTCCGAGCCAGCTCGGAGTACGCCAGGGCGCCTCCGGCACCTTCGACCTGAAGCTCTCCACCGCCCCCACCACGAACGTCACGGTGAGCGTCGCCCGTACCTCGGGCAACACCAACCTCACCGCGAGCCCGGCCACGCTCACCTTCACCCCGGCGAACTGGAACACCGCCCAGAAGGTGACCGTCACCGCCGCGGCCACCGGCACCGGCTCGGCCGTCTTCACGGCGACCGCCCCCGGCCACGCCAAGGCCGAGGTCACCGTCGCCCAGCTGGCCGCGGACTCCACGTACGACGCCCGCTTCCTCGACCTGCACGGGAAGATCACCAACCCGGCCAACGGCTACTTCTCGCCCGAGGGCATCCCGTACCACTCCGTCGAGACGCTGATCGTCGAGGCCCCCGACCACGGGCACGAGACGACCTCGGAGGCGTACAGCTATCTGATCTGGCTCCAGGCCATGTACGGCAAGATCACCGGTGACTGGACCAAGTTCAACGGCGCCTGGGACACCATGGAGAAATTCATGATCCCCACCCACGCCGACACGCCGACCACCGGCAGCTACAACGCCTCGAAGCCGGCGACCTACGCGCCCGAGTGGGACCTGCCCTCGCAGTACCCGTCGCGCCTCGACGGCGGCGTCACCGCCGGCGTCGACCCGATCGCGGGCGAGCTGAAGAGCGCCTACGGCACCGACGACATCTACGGCATGCACTGGATCCAGGACGTCGACAACGTCTACGGCTTCGGCAACGAGCCCGGCAAGTGCTCCGCCGGACCGACGGCCACCGGCCCCTCGTACATCAACACCTTCCAGCGCGGCCCGCAGGAGTCCGTCTGGGAGACCGTCACCCACCCGACCTGCGACAAGTTCGCCTACGGTGGCAAGAACGGCTACCTCGACCTCTTCACCGGCGACTCCTCCTACGCCAAGCAGTGGAAGTTCACCAACGCCCCCGACGCCGACGCCCGCGCCGTCCAGGCCGCCTACTGGGCCGACCTCTGGGCCAAGGAGCAGGGCAAGGGCACCCAGGTCGCCACGACCGTCGGCAAGGCCGCCAAGATGGGCGACTACCTGCGGTACGCCATGTTCGACAAGTACTTCAAGAAGATCGGCAACTGCGTCGGCCCGACCACCTGCCCGGCCGGCACCGGCAAGGACAGCGCCAGCTACCTGCTCTCCTGGTACTACGCCTGGGGCGGCGCGACCGACACCTCGGCCGGCTGGTCGTGGCGCATCGGCTCCAGCCACAACCACAGCGGCTACCAGAACCCGCTGGCCGCCTACGCGCTCAGCGAGTACGCCCCGCTCAAGCCCAAGTCGGCGACGGGCCAGGCGGACTGGGCGACCAGCCTCGACCGGCAGCTGGAGTTCTACCGCTGGCTCCAGTCCGACGAGGGCGCCATCGCGGGCGGCGCCACCAACAGCTGGCAGGGCCGGTACGCCACCCCGCCGGCCGGCACCCCCACCTTCCACGGCATGTACTACGACGAGAAGCCCGTCTACCACGACCCGGCGTCCAACCAGTGGTTCGGCTTCCAGGCCTGGTCCATGGAGCGCGTCGCCGAGTACTACCAGCAGACCGGTGACGCGGCGGCGAAGACCGTCCTCGACAAGTGGGTCACCTGGGCGCTGTCCAAGACCACGATCAACCCCGACGGCACCTACCGCATCCCGTCCACCCTCCAGTGGTCCGGCGCGCCCGACACCTGGAACGCGGCGAACCCCGGCGCCAACGCCGGGCTGCACGTCACCGTCGCCGACTACACCGACGACGTCGGCGTGGCCGCCGCCTACGCCAAGACGCTCACCTACTACGCGGCCAAGTCCGGCCACGCCGAGGCCAAGCGGGTCGCCAAGGCCCTCCTCGACGGCATGTGGGCCCACCACCAGGACCCGCTGGGCATCGCCGTCCCGGAGACCCGCGCCGACTACAACCGGTTCGACGACCCCGTGTACGTGCCGAACGGCTGGACCGGCACCATGCCGAACGGCGACCCGGTGAACGCCACCTCCACCTTCGCCTCGATCCGTTCCTTCTACAAGAACGACCCGGCCTGGCCCAAGATCGAGGCCTACCTGGCGGGCGGCGCCGCGCCCGTCTTCACGTACCACCGGTTCTGGGCCCAGGCGGACATCGCCCTGGCCATGGGCTCGTACGCGGAGCTGCTCGAATAACAGCCCGCCCCGCGAGAGCGGGCTCCACGTACGACGAGGCCGGGCGGTTCCCGAGAGGGGCCCGCCCGGCCTTCGGCCGACGCGGATCCGTGATCCATTGACGCGCGAAGTCCCGGCTCCTACGTTCTCGTTCGGAAATACGGCCATCGGTCGATATTTCGAACAATCTGAACGAGAGGGAATCGCGTGTCCCACACCGAACGCACCACCCGCACCGCTCGTTTCACCGTCGACCCCGACTTCACCGTCGGGCCCGTCGACCCCCGCCTCTTCGGCTCCTTCGTCGAACACCTCGGCCGCTGCGTCTACACCGGCATCCACGAACCCGGCCACCCCACCGCCGACGAGGACGGACTCCGCACCGACGTCCTGGAGCTCGTCCGCGAGCTCGGGGTCACCGCGATCCGCTACCCCGGCGGCAACTTCGTCTCCGGATACCGCTGGGAAGACGGCACCGGCCCGGTCGGGGAGCGCCCCCGCCGGCTCGACGTCGCCTGGCGGACCACCGAGACCAACCGCTTCGGACTCGGCGAGTTCATCGCCTTCCTCAGGAAGGTCGGTCCGCAGGCCGAGCCGATGATGGCGCTCAACCTCGGCACCCGCGGCATCCCCGAGGCCATGGACCTCGTCGAGTACGCCAACCACCCCGGCGGCACCGAACTCTCCGACCGCCGGATCGCCCACGGCGCCAAGGACCCCTACGGCATCCGCCTGTGGTGCCTCGGCAACGAGATGGACGGCACCTGGCAGACCGGGCAGAAGACCGCCGAGGAGTACGGGCGGCTCGCCGCGCAGACGGCCCGCGCCCTGCGCCAGATCGACCCCGGGCTCGAACTCGTCGCCTGCGGCAGCTCGGCGCGCGGCCTGCCCACCTTCGCCGCCTGGGAGGCGACCGTCCTCGCGGAGACGTACGAGGTCGTCGACCACGTCTCGCTGCACGCCTACTACGAGGAGGTGGACGGCGACCGCGACTCCTTCCTCGCCTCCGCCGTCGACATGGAGGCCTTCATCAAGGAGGTCGTCGCCACCTGCGACCACGTCGGCGCCCGGCTCAAGTCGCCGAAGAAGCTCACCCTCTCCTTCGACGAGTGGAACGTCTGGTACCAGCGCCGGCCCAACCCCCACCCCGTGGCGGACTGGCAGGAGGCCCCGCGCCTCCTGGAGGACGTCTACACCGTCACCGACGCCGTCGTCTTCGGCACCCTCCTGATCACCCTGCTGCGCCACGCCGACCGGGTCGCGGTCGCCTGTCTCGCCCAGCTCGTCAACGTGATCGCCCCGATCATGACCGAACCCGGCGGTCCCGCCTGGCGCCAGACCACCTTCTTCCCCTTCGCCCAGGCCTCCCGGTACGGCCGGGGAACCGTCCTCGACGTGCGGGTGGACTCGCCGGCGTACCCCACCGAGCGGTACGGGGACGTCCCGCTGCTGCACGCCACGGCCGTGCGCGGCGAGGACGGCGGCGTCACCGTCTTCGCGGTCAACCGTGGCCGGAACGCGCCCCTGGACCTGGCGGTCGCCCTGCGCGGTCTCGACCTGGGCCGGGTCGTCGAGCACAGCGTGCTCGCGGACTCCGACCCGGAGGCGCGCAACACCCTCGACGAGCCGGAGCGGGTCGTCCCGCACGCGGGGGAGGGCGCGACGCTCGTGGACGGGACGCTGCGGGCCGTGCTCGAACCGATGTCGTGGAACGTGATCCGGCTGCTCTGACCGGCCATGCATTGAATCCTTTCAGCCTGGTCGTCCCCTCCTCTCGCTCGAAGCGCTTCGAAAGATCCTGTCCGAAGCGTTGACGTGGCTGACGGGCGAACCTACTTTGTCCCAGCAAGCGCTTTCCTGAAACGTTCTAATCACGCGCGGGAGGACGAACTGTGCGTACTCAAGGCACTGTTGACCGTCGGAATCTGCTCAAGCTCGCGGGCGGGTCCCTGGCGGCACTCGGTCTGACCGCCACGGGGTGCGGCGCCGGCTCCGGCTCCGGAGACGGCACCGTCACCCTCCGATACGCCTGGTGGGGCTCCGACGACCGGGCCAAGCGGATCAACCAGTCGATCGCCCTCTTCGAAAAGAAGTACCCGAAGATCAAGGTCAAGACCGACTTCCAGCCCTACGCCGACTTCTGGAAGAAGTTCAACACCCAGGCGTCCGGCGGCAACGCGCCCGACGTCTTCCAGAACGCCATCGGCTTCCTGCGCAAGTACGACGCGAAGAACGTCCTGCTCGACCTGCGCGAGCAGGCCGAGCAGGGAAACCTCCGCCTCGACGGCTTCCGGGCCGGCCTGGAGAAGTTCGGCGAGGTCGACGGCAAACTGCTCGGCATACCCGTCGGCAGCAACTCCATGGCCCTCGTCGTCGACCGGACCGTCTTCGGCAAGGCCGGCATCACCCCGAAGGCCGGCTGGACCTGGGACGAGTACCACGCGGCCCTCGCGAAGATCCGCGACAGCCAGGGCCGGGCCGGCGACGCCGGGCCGTACGGGATCATGTACCTGTACGACCTCTACCTGCGCCAGCACGGCAAGGCCTTCTTCACCACCGCCGGACTCGGCTTCACCGAGGCGGACCTGACGGACTGGTGGACCAAGGCACACCAGGGCGTGAAGACCGGCATCTACGCCGACCCCAAGCGGACCATCCAGGCCAAACCCAAGTCGGCGGTCACCGCCGAACTCGCCGCCTGCGAGTTCACCTGGGACAACTTCACCGTCCGGTACGCCTCCGAGGGCAAGAGCCAGTACGGCCTCGCCCCCATCCCCACCACCGACGGCCGCAAGACCGGCCAGTACCTCGGCTCGCTCATGCTCAGCGGCTCCCGGCGCACCAAACACCCCAAGGAAGTCGCCCAGTTCATCGACTTCATGGTCCACGACCCGGACGTCGGAAAGATCATGGGCTACGACCGCGGAGTCCCGGCCACCACCGCCCAGTACGAGGCCTACGTGCCGAACGACGAGGTCGGCAAGCAGATCGCCGCCTACGAGAAGCAACTCGTCGAGTCCCGCGTCCTGGAGCCGATCACCCCGCACCCGGCCGGCGCCGACGTCACCGAAGCCGCGTTCCTGCGGCTCGGCGAGGAGATGTCCCTGGGCACCCGGAGCGTCCCGGACGCGGTGAAGCAGTTCTTCACCGAGGCGAAGACGGCGCTCGCCTCCTGATGGACGCCGCCGTGACCTCCGAACCGCACGCCCCGTCGAACCCCGGGCCGCATCCCGAAGCGCCGCCCGGGCCACCGAACCCGCCCGCCCCGGCGCCCGCCGCCGCGGCCGCCCCGCCCGGCGGGGGCCTCCCGCTCCCGACGCCCCACCGACCCGGGCGGCGTGCCCGAGCCCGCCGCGAGAACCTCGCCGGCTACCTCTTCATGTCCCCCTGGATCGCCGGATTCCTCCTGCTCACCGCAGGACCGATGATCGCCTCGCTCTACTTCGCCTTCACCGACTACAACCTCTTCGACGCCCCCACATGGGTCGGCCTCGACAACTTCACCGAGATGTTCGGCGACCCCCGCTGGCGCACCTCCGTCGAAGTGACCAGCTGGTACGTGGTGATCGGCACCCCGCTCAAACTGGCCGCGGCACTCGGCGTCGCCCTGCTGCTCAACCAGAGCCGGCGCGGACAGGGCTTCTACCGGGCCGCGTTCTACGCCCCCTCGCTCGTCGGCGCCAGCGTCTCCATCGCCATCGTGTGGCGGGCCCTGTTCTCCGACGGCGCCGCGATCGACCGGGGACAGCGGTTCCTCGGCCTGGAGCCCGGCGGCTGGATCGGCGACCCCGACCGCATCATCTACGCACTGGTCGCCCTCACCGTCTGGCAGTTCGGCGCCCCCATGGTCATCTTCCTCGCCGGACTCAAACAGGTCCCGCGCGAGCTGTACGAAGCGGCCCAGGTCGACGGTGCGGGCCCCTGGCGGAGGTTCTGGAGCATCACCCTGCCGATGATCTCCCCTGTCCTCTTCTTCAACGTGCTCCTGGAGACCATCCACTCCTTCCAGATCTTCGGCTCCGCCTACATCATCGGCAGCCAGGGCAACGCCTGCGGACCGGCCGACGGCACCCTCGTCTACACCTGCTACCTCTACATCCAGGGCTTCGAGAACAGCCGGATGGGACTCGCCTCGGCGATGGCCTGGATGCTGCTGCTCGCCGTCGCGGTGGTCACGGCGTTCCTTTTCTGGTCCCAGCGGCGCTGGGTGCACTACGAGGAGGGGGCCCGATGAGCCTCGTACGCACCCGGCCCGGCCCCGAGACCCGGACCCGGACCCGGGCCGGCGGGCCGGCCGGCGCGCGAGCCGGCCGCTCGGCGGGCTCCCTCGCCTGGCACCTCGGGGCGCTCGCCGTCCTGGCCGTCATCCTCTACCCCGTGGTGTGGGTCATCGGCGGCTCGTTCAAACCGAACGACGAGATCGTCGGCAGCCTCGCCCTCTTCCCCACCGACCCCATCACCGACAACTACCGGCGCCTCGCCGACGGCATCGCCGACATCCCCATCACCACCTTCTTCGGCAACTCCCTCTTCCTGGCCGTCGGTTCGGTCATCGGCGTGGTCCTCTCCAGCTCCCTCGCGGCCTACGCCTTCGCCAAGATCGGCTTCGCCGGACGCGGACTGCTCTTCACCGCCATGATCGGCACGCTGCTCCTGCCGTACCACGTGCTGCTCATCCCGCAGTACGTGCTCTTCCAGAAGCTCGAACTCATCAACACCTACACGCCGTTGCTGCTCGGCAAGTACCTGGCCACGGACGCCTTCTTCGTCTTCCTCATGCTCCAGTTCATGCGCGGACTGCCCAAGGAACTCGACGAGGCGGCGCGGCTCGACGGCTGCGGGCACCTGCGGACGTACTGGTCGATCGTGCTGCCGCTGTGCCGGCCCGCGCTCATCACCAGCGCCATCTTCACCTTCATCAACGCCTGGAACGACTTCATGGGACCGCTGATCTACCTCAACGAACCCGAGAAGTACACCGTCTCCCTCGGCCTCAAGATGTTCGTCGACCAGGACGGCGTCGCCAACTACGGCGGCATGATCGCGATGTCGCTCGTCGCGCTGCTCCCGGTGGTGGCCTTCTTCCTCGCCTTCCAGCGATACCTCATCGACGGCATGGCCACGTCGGGGCTCAAATGAGCCGCGAACGCTCCGGGGAACGCTCCAGGGAGCGGTTCCGGGCCCGGTTCGCCGTCTTCGCCGAGTGCCTGCTCGTCGGAGTGTGGATCGGCGTCGCCGCGCTGCCCCTCGTCACCCTTCCGGCGGCCCTCGCGGCCGGCGCGGGGCACCTGCGGCGCTGGACCGGCGACCACGAGACCGGACTTCGCTCCTTCGCGGCCGACCTGCGCGGGGCCCTGCGGGGCGGGGGCTGGGCGGTGGGGACCGGTTACCTGACCGCGCTCGCCGTGGTGGGCGCCGACCTCGCCCTCGTACGGGCGCTGCCCGTGCCCGGCGGGCGAGTCGCGGGGGCCCTCGCGGTCCTCGGCGCGCTCTGGCTGACCGTCAGCCTGCTGCGGGCGGCCACGGCCTGGCGGCCGGGGCGGCGCTGGCGGGACCTGCTGGGCCCGGCGGCGCGGCGCGCGCTGCGCGATCCGGCGGGGTCGCTCCTGGTGGTCTGCGGGCTCGTCGTGATCGCCGCGTCGGCCTGGTTCTCGACACCACTCGCGCTGCCGGCGCTCGGCGTCCTGGTCGCCGCGACCTTGGCGACGGAACGCCGCGTGGCCGCGGTTGCGGGCGATCATCCGGCCGGGACGCTGCCCACCGCCGCCGACCCGGTTGTGGCCGACCGTTCGGCCGGGGCGCTGCCCACCCGCACCTCCGCCGACCCCGTTGTGGGCGATCGTCCGCCAGGGGCGCTGCCCACCCGTCCCTCCGGCGGCCCCGTTGTGGCCGATCGTTCGGCCGGGGCGCTGCCCACCCGCACCTCCGCCGACCCCGTTGTGGGCAACTGTTCCGCTGGGGCGGAACGGGTGGGCACAACGGACGGCGCCCCTTGCCGGGCCTAGGCTTCCGCGCCTGAACCCGCACCGGATGCGTGCCGCGCCGTGGGTGCGGGTCAAGGCACAAGGGGCGGAGGCGCCGCCAAGGGCGCCGTCCCGTGTGCCCACCCTCCCCCAAGCTCTCGGCTTCGCTCGAGCAGGGGGGACCCCCATCGCCCCAGCGGGACGATTGCCCACACGGCGGGTGCGCGCCGTCCCGCTGCGCGCGGCCCTGGGGGTGGGCGCCGTCCCAGCGGGGCGAACGCCCGCACGGGGGTGGGCAGCCACCGTCCCGCCGTGCGCAGCTCTGGGGGTGGGCGTCGCCCCGGCGGGACGAACGCCCATACGGCGGGTCCGCACCGGCCCGCAGCCCTGGGGGTGGGCGTCGCCCCTGCGGGGCGAATGCCCGCACGGCGGGTACGCGCCGGCCCGCCGCGTGCAGGCCTGGGGGTGGGTGCCGCCCCTGCGGGGTGAATGCCCGCACGGCGGGTGCGCGTCGGCGCGCCGCGCGCAGCGCTGGGGCGCCCCGGCGGGGCGGAGGCCCGTGCGGGCGTGGTCGGTTACCGCCCTGTTGGGCGCAGCGCGCCCTGGGGGTGGAGGTCACCGGCCCCCGGCGCGCGCAGGTCGTCTTTCTGTGAAGCCACTGCCACCGGCATGCCCCGCATGCCCCGGAAGGAGTTTCGTGTCCTCTATACCTCGTCGTTCTCTTCTCAAGGCCGCCGCCGTCGCCGGCGTCGCCGCTCAGTTCAGTTGGGTGCTCGGGCGTGAGGACGCTCGGGCCGCCGGGGCGTCGGCGGGTGGGGTGCCCGCGCGTGTCGGGTGGTTGGAGCCCGGTGGGCTCGGGGCCGCCGCCGGGTCGACGTTCGGCGCCGCGTGGCCCAAGGGCGTCCACCCCGGTGACCAGGTCTTCGCGCTCACCGCCGCGGACGGCACCTCCGTCCCCGTGCAGACGTGGACGACCGCCCGCTGGCCCGACGGCTCCCTCAAGTGGACGGCGCACGCCGTCGGTCCCGAGGCCGCCGGGGCCGAGCGTTTCACCCTGGCTCCCGGCACCCCCGCGACGGCGGCGAAGTCCGTGTCCGTCACCGAGTCCGGCCGGCGGATCACCGTCGACACGGGCATCGTCCGGGCCGTCGTCTCCAGGGACGGGGGGAAGCTCGTCGAGTCCGTCACCCGCGACGGCGTGAGGATCGCCACCGACGGCCGGCTCGTCCTGCTCCGTCAGAGCGACCTCGACGACGGCGACCAGGGGAACGAGAAGTGGGAGCGGTTCGACGGCGAGATCTCCGCCGCCGTCGTCGAACAGGACGGCCCCGTGCGGGCCGTGGTGCGGATCGACGGCAAGCACCGCAAGGGCAGCCGCAGTTGGCTGCCGTTCTCCGTGCGGCTGTACTTCTACGCCGGTTCCGAGTCCTTCCGCATGGTCCACACCATCACCTATGACGGCGATCAGAACAAGGATTTCATCCGCGGCCTCGGCGTCCGCTTCACCGTCCCGATGCGCGACGCCCCGTACGACCGGCACGTCCGGATCGCCGGCGAGGGCGCCGGGTTCCTCACCGAGGCCGTCCAGGGGGTCACCGGGCTGCGCCGCGACCCGGGCGCCGCCGTCCGCGCCGCCCAGGTCAAGGGGGAGAAGCTGCCGGATCCCGCCACCTGGGACCAGCGCGTCACGACGCGTATGCAGTACGTCCCGACCTGGGGCGACTACACCCTCGCCCAGCTCTCCGCCGACGGTTTCGGCCTGCGCAAGCGGACCAAGGCGGGCCATGCCTGGATCCCGGCCGGCGGCGGCCGCCGTGCGAGCGGCTTCGGTTACGTCGGTGGGGTGTCCGGCGGACTCTCCTTCGGCCTGCGGGACTTCTGGCAGAAGCACCCGGCCCAGCTCGACATCCGGGGCGCCGCGGGCGACGCCGCCGAGGTCACGCTGTGGCTCTGGTCGCCCGAGGCCCAGCCCATGGACCTGCGCTTCTACCACGACGGCATGGGCCAGGACACCTACCCCGAGCAGCTCGAAGGCCTGAACATCACCTATGAGGACCACGAGCCGGGCTTCGGCACGCCGTACGGCATCGCCCGGACCAGCGAGCTGATGTTCTGGGCGAACGCCGCCACCCCCACCGCGGCGGCGCTCGTCGCCCAGGCGGCCGCCGTCCGCGTCCCGCCGCAGCTCGCCGTCAGTCCGGAAGACCTGGTCCGCGCCCGGGTGTTCGGCGGTCTGTTCTCGCCCGTCGACCGCTCCACCCCGGCCAGGGCGAGGATCGAGGACCACCTCGACTACCTCTTCACCTACTACAAGGACCAGGCGGAGCAGCGCCGTTGGTACGGCTTCTGGGACTACGGCGACATCATGCACACCTACGACGAGGACCGGCACCAGTGGCGGTACGACGTCGGGGGCTACGCCTGGGACAACTCCGAGCTGTCACCCGACCTCTGGCTCTGGTACGCCTACCTCCGCTCGGGCCGCTCCGACGTCTTCCGTTTCGCCGAGGCCATGACCCGGCACACCGGCGAGGTCGACGTCTACCACCTGGGGAAGTGGGCGGGCCTCGGCACCCGCCACGGCGTCCAGCACTTCGCCGACAGCGCCAAGCAGCAGCGGATCAGTACGGCCGTCTACCGCCGCCCGTACTACTTCCTCACCGCCGACGAACGCGTCGGCGACCTCATGCACGACCTGGTGGACTCCGACGAGACGTTCCTGGTCCTCGACCCCATCCGGAAGATCCGCACCGAGCCGTACACCCCGGACCGGCACGCCCTGTCCATCGGCTTCGGCACGGACTGGAGCGGTCTCGCCGCCGCCTGGCTCACCGAGTGGGAGCGCGGCGGCCCCAAGGCCGCCAAGGCGGAGGCGCGGCTGCGCTCCACCATGGAGACCATCGCCGCCCAGCCCAACGGCTTCGTCCAGGGCACCGGTCTCTACGACCTCGACACCGGCCGCTTCGCGGTCGCCGACAAGCCCGTCGTCGGGGTGTCCCACCTCTCCGCGATGTTCGGCCTGGTCGAGATGTGCGCCGAGCTCATCGACCTCGTGGACCTGCCGGAGTTCAAGGAGGCCTGGCTCGACTACTGCCGCTACTTCAACGCCTCCAAGACCGAGCAGGCCGCCCGCTACGGCCAGAACTTCGGCACCCTGCTCCTCTTCCAGGGCCACTCGCGGCAGGACGCCTACGCGGCCGCCCAGCTGAACGACACCAAGCTCGCCCAGCGCGCCTGGGCCAAGTTCGACAAGAGCGACGGATATACCGGAGCGATGGTGTGGGACAAAACGCCCGTCCAGGGCTCCGCCGCCCTCGAACCGGGCTACGAGCATCTGTGGATCAGTACCAACACCACGGCTCTGTACGGCCTGGCCGCCATCCAGAACCTCGCCCTCGTCGGCGACCACCTGCCCGCCTGACCCCCGGAGGCCACACGATGAGGAAGAGAGCCACGCTCGCCGTCGCGGCGACGCTGCTCGGCGCCCTCGCCGCCGCACCCACCGCCCACGCTTCACCCGTCGACGGCCCCTACGGCCAGGGCCTCGACCACTGCACCGCCACGGACACCGGCGCCCTCACCTGCCACTTCGACGTCGCGCCGGGCACGTACGACGTCTCCGTGACCCTCGGCGGCGAGGAGCGCGGGTCCACCGCCGTCGCCGGCGAGACCCGGCGCGCCCTGCTGGCCGAGACCGTCACCGGGGCCGGGCAGCGCGTCGCGCGGTCGTTCACCGTGGACGTGCGCGACCCGGAGGGCGAGCCCACCGGGCCCGCCGGCAGCCCGGGCCTCGACCTGGTGATCGGCGGCGGGGCGCCGAGCGTCACGGCGCTCCGGGTCACCCCCGCCCGCGCGGCCCGGCGGCTCCTCCTCGTCGGGGACTCGACCGTCTGCGACCAGCCGGGCGACCCGTACAGCGGCTGGGGCCAGATGCTCCCCGTCCATCTGAAGCGGGGGATCGCGGTCGCCAACCACGCCGACTCCGGCGAGAGCACCGTCAGCTTCCTGGCGAACCCGGCGCTCTTCGACCGGGTCGAGGCCGCGATCCGGCCCGGCGACCCCGTCCTGATCCAGCTCGCCCACAACGACAAGCAGACGGACGCGGCCACCTACCGCGCCAACCTGACCACGCTGGTCGAACGGGTACGGGCCAGGGGCGGCGAACCCGTCCTCGTCACCCCGGTCGTCCGGCGCTGGTTCAGCCCGGACGGCACCCTGAACAACGGCACCGCCCTGCTCGTCAACGGGCTAGGCGTGGACCATCCCGCCGAGATCCGGGCCCTCGCGGCCGGCCTCGGCACCCCGCTGATCGATCTGACCGCCCTCACCAAGCGCCGGGTCGAGGCACTGGGACCCGAGGCGTCGAAGGCGCTGTACCTGACCACGGAGAAACGGGACAACACCCACACCTCGGTGCGCGGGGCCACGGAGTACGCGGCCCTGGTCGCCGCCGAGCTGCGGGCCCTGGGCATCGTCCCGGACCGGCTGCTCCGCTGACCCGCGCCGGCGGGGCGCCGGGCCTTATGCCGGGCCGGTGACGCCTCTACGATTCCGGTGATCAGCGCCGCCGTGGCGTACCGCGGCGGCGTCACCGTATCCCGGGGGGACCCCTCATGGACGCGTACAACGTGCCCGTCGGACCGGCCGCCGTACGGGGGCCGCGCTACCGGTTCCGCAATCCGGCCCGGCCGGCGTTCGTGGTGCAGTCGCTGATCGCCGCCCAGGCCCTCACCGACGTCTACGTCATCGCGACCGGCGGCGAGGACTCGCCCTGGCTCGCCGACGGCATGGTCCCGTGGCCGGGCGTGCTCCAGGTGTCGTGCTGGATCGCGTTCCTCTTCTGGTTCCACCGGGTGCGTTGCAACGCCGAGGTCCTCGCCCCCGGCCGCCACAGGTACCGTCCGGCCTTCGCCCTCGGCGCCTGGATCGTCCCGCTGGCCATGTGGTGGGTGCCGCGCCGCATCACCCTCGACATCCAGCGGGCCGGCGGGACCCCACGCGACGTGTGGCTGATCAACGCCTGGTGGTCGGTCTGGCTCCTCGACGGTCCGCTCTCGGTCACCTTCCACCTCCTGGTCCTCGGCCGGTGGGACTACCACGGCCCGGTCGACGAGGGCATCGCCGTCCTCTGCGCGGTCCTCGCGATCGCGCTCGTCCGCAGGGTGACCGCCGGGCAGCCCGCCGGCCCCCTGCCGTACTTCAACATGACCTGAGCCCCGGCCCCGTAAGGGACCGGGGGCTGGCGGTCGGCCGAGCGGGGTGAAGGTGAGGGAGAACGCCGCCGGGGCCGCGTCGAGCCGGTACTCCGGCAGCACCCCGGGTCCGCAGGACTGGGAGCCGATGCCGTGCTGGGCGTGGTCCAAGTGCAGCCAGATGGTGTCGCCCGGCACCAGCTCGCCGCGATGGGCGGCCGCGGCCAGCCGCTCGGTGGTCCAGCGGCGGGCGGTGAACGCGAAGGCGGGCTCCCCCTCCACCCGTACGCCCCCGGTCTCCCCGCCGAGCCGCAGCCACCGGGTGTCGATCCGCGCCCCGTTCTCCTGGGGCCGCAGGTACGGGGTGTGCAGCGCGTCCACGGGGGCCGCCCAGCGGCCGAGCCGCGCCGCCGCCCGGGTGTCGGGGTACGCCTCGCCCGGTCCCGCCCCGTACCATTCCGCCCGGTCGAGGGCGGCCGGCAGGCCGAGCAGCACCCCGAGCCGGGGGAGCGGGACCCGCCAGTCGCCCTCGGGTTCCACCTCGACCCCGAGCCGCAGCGCGGTGCCGTCCGACGTCCAGCGGTACGTGGTGCGAAGACCGAGGTCCGACGCGGCCGGGGCGACCCGTGACCGTACGGTCAACGCGCCGCCGTCCAGGACCACTTCGTCGGTACGGTGGCGCATCCGGTGCAGTCCGAGCGCACGCCACAGCGGGCCGTGGCGCTCGTCGGGCTGCCAGGGCGCGCCCTCGTCGTTGTCGGTCGGTGCCCGCCAGACGTCGAGCCGCGGCCCGGCGGTGACGGGGAGCGGACCGAGGGCCGTGAGGACTCCGGTCGCGGCGTCGAAGACACCGGGGCCGAGGGCGATCCGGTCGGCGGCGCGGACCGCCCGGGCCGTCGCCGCCGACGGGCGGGGCGCCGGGCCCTGGACCGTGAGCTGCCCCCAGGCGACCTCGTGCCCGGCGGCCGCCCAGGCGGTGTCCCGCGCCAGCACGGCCCGCACCGTCCACACGGTCTCCGCCCCGGCGCGGTGTGCGGGCGGCGCGGGAAGCATGACCCGGGCGCTCTCCCCGGCGGCGAGCGCGGGCACCTCCAGCGGGCCTTCGGCGAGCGGTTCGCCGTCGGCGAGGAAGGACCAGGTGAAGGCGAGATGCGCGAGATCGGCCACGTCATGGCCGTTGGTCACCAGGACCGTGCCCGGTCCCGCGTCGGTGATCCGGACCGGCTCGACGACCTTCTTGTACTCCAGGAGGCCCGGCGACGGCTGGCGCAGGACTCGACCCCGTCGAGCCGGAGCACCGCCCCGCCGGCCGCCGGCCAGTCGGCGGGCAGGTCGAAGCGGCGCAGATGGTCGCCGGTGGGGTTCTCGGTGGGGACGCGGGGCGGGTCGACGGGGAAGGGGTAGCGGACGTTGGTGTAGGCGGGGCCGCCGTACCCGCCGGGCGCCTCGCCCTGCTTGCCCTGGAGCACCCAGTGTCCCGGCACGGCGATCGTTCCCCAGCCGCCCGCGTCGAAGTCCGGTGCGGTGAACGACTCGTCCTCGGCGTCGGCCGTGGGGGAGAGACGGAAGGCCCAGTCGCCGTTCAGGGAGAGGACGGGGGCGTCGGAGCGGGCGTACCAGGCGCGGGGCGGGAGGGTGCCGCGGCCGGGGGAGACGTCTTCGTACCAGGGCAGGGCGGACATGGTTCTCCTGTCGGAGAGGAAGTCGAAGAGGAAGTCGGAGAGGAAGTCGACGAGGAAGTCGACGAGGAAGGGAGAAGGGGATCGATGGCGCCGAAAGCGCTTGCAGACCTTGTTTCATCCCATCGCGCGGAACGTCCCCGCACAACCCCGCCCGGGCGCCGGACCCTTGGACCTTTGGCGACCCGCCTGGACAGCTCGACGAGCGGCCGCTTAGGGTCGGGGTCCGAATCATCGACGGGCGCCGTTCGCCCGGAACACCGGGAACAGCCGAGGAGCGCGCACGTGGTCACCCTCGCCGATGTCGCCCGCCACGCCGGGGTGTCGGCCAGCACCGTCAGCTACGTGCTCAGCGGCAAACGCTCCATATCCGCCCCCACCCGCGAGCGGATCCAGCACAGCATCGACGCCCTCGGCTACCGGCCGCACGCCGGCGCCCGCGCGCTCGCCAGCAGCCGCACCGACATCCTCGCCCTGATGATGCCGCTCCGCACCGGCCTCTACGTGCCGGTCATGATGGAGATCGCGATGGCCGTCACCACCACGGCCCGCTCCCACGGCTACGACGTGCTGCTGCTCACCGGCGAGGAAGGCCCCGAGGCGGTCCGCCGCGTCGAGGGCAGCGCCATCGCCGACGCCATGATCGTCATGGACGTCGGACTCGACGACCCCCGGCTGCCCTGCCTCCAGGAGGCCGAACGGCCCGCCGTCTTCATCGGACTCCCCACCGAGACCGCGCAGGCCGCGGACGCCGCCGGACTCGACTGCGTCGACCTCGACTTCGCCGCCGCCGGAGCGCGCTGCGTCGAGCACCTCGCCGGCCTCGGCCACACCGGGATCGCCGTCCTCGGCGAACCGCCCGCCGTGTACGAACGGGGTACGGGCTTCGCCGCCCGCACCCTCACCGGACTGCGCGCCGCCGCCGGCGCCCACGGTGTCGGACTGCTCCACCGGCCCGTCGACGGCACCTACGCGGCCGTCGCCGCCGCCGTCACCCGCGTCTTCGAGGAACGGCCCGGCACCACGGCCCTCGTCGTCCAGAACGAGGCCGCCGTCGAACCCCTGCTCGCCCTCCTCCGCCACCAGGGCCGGGCCGTGCCCGAGGACGTCTCCGTCGTCGCCATCTGCCCCGACCAGGTCGCGGTCCACGCCTCCGTGCCGCTCACCGCCGTCGCCGTGCCCGCCCAGGAGATGGGCCGCCTCGCCGTCGAGCGGCTCGTCGCCCGCCTCGCCGGGGAGCAGCCCCGGGGCACCGCCCTCATCCCGCCCCTGCTGACCGCCCGCGCCAGCACGGGACCCGCCGCACCCGCCGCACCCGCCGGACCCGCCGCACCCGCCGGACCCGCCGCACCCGCCGCACCCGCCGCCCCCGGCGGCCCCCGCACGGAGGACCGCCATGGCCGCGGCGGGCGCTGAGGCCGGCGACAGCGCGGCGGAGTTCCGGGCGTTCTTCGAGCGCCACTACGCCGAACTCGCGCGCCTCGCCCACCTGCTGACCGGCGAGACCGACGCCGCCGACGACCTGGCCGCCGACGCCATGCTCGCGCTCTGGCACCGCTGGGACCGGGTCCGCGCCGCCGACCACCCCGCCGCCTACGCCCGGGGTGTCGTCACCAACCTCGTCCGCACCCGCATCCGGGGCACCGTCCGCGAGCGGCGCCGCATCGCCGCCTTCTGGGACCGGCGCCCCGACCACACCGAGGACCCGGACGTGCCCGCCGTCGTCGACGTGCGGACGGCGCTGCGCTCCCTGCCCTTCCGCAAACGCGCCTGCGTCGTCCTCCGGCACGCCTTCGACCTCTCCGAACGGGACACCGCGCTCGCCCTCGGCGTCTCGGTCGGTACGGTCAAGAGCCAGACCGCCAAGGGCATGGCCGAACTCCAGCGGCTGCTCGGCCCACGGGCCGCCACCGAACTCGCCGCGGGGAGGCGCTGATGGACGAGACCCGGCTCCGCCGCGAGCTGCGGGAGGCGGCGCTCGCGCACCGGCCCGACCACGCCCGGATGCTCGCCCGGGTGGAGCGCGGCCTCGCCGCGCCCGAGCCGGCGGCCCGCGCCCCCCGGCCGCGGAGCCGCTGGACGGCGGTCGTCGCCGTCACCGCGGCCGTCGCCGGGGTCCTCGGCCTCGGCGGGCTCGCGGCGACCACCCTCGGCGACCGGCCCGCCGGGCCGGCCACCGGTCTGCCCGCGCCCGGCCCCGGTGCCCGGGCGACCGCCACGATCGACCCCGGCAGCAACCGCTGGTGGGCGCAGAACGACCTCGCCCTTACGACGGACGCGCCGGTCACCGCGCTCACCGTCGAACTGCGGATCGCCCGCACCCCCGGCGTCGTGAGCACCGGCCACTGGCGCACCCGGCCCGCCGAGGACTTCACCGTGACCGCCCGGGACGAGGGCCGGTTCCTGGTCTACCGCTGGACCCTGAAGCCGGGTCGTACGGTCCCGCCGGGGCCGCATGTCTTCGCCGGCCAGTACAACCACGCCGAAGGGGTGCGGGACGCCTCGGGAGACACGTACACCGTGGTCCTGACGGGCGCCGACGGCGGCCGCTCCACCCTCAGCGGCGACTTCGGGACGCACCGCCCGAAGTGACCCCAGGGCCGGAACGGCGCCTGGGGGGGGGCCGGATCAGGCGCCCGTCGTGGAGCCGGGGCGCACGATCATCAGGACGACGACCACGGCCCAGAGGACGTTGAACATCCCGGTCGTCATGGACAGCCGGGACGCGGTGGGCCGCGCCTCCTCCTCCGTGGCCGCGCCCTCGGCGAGGGCGAGCAGTCGCCGCTGACCCGGCAGGACGGCCAGGCCGAGCAGGACCGCGGCGGCGACGGTGAGCACGAGCGAGACGATCAGCCACGCGTCGGTCAGGACGCCGAGCTGGGCGCCGGTGGCGATGCCGAACACCGGCACGACGACCCCCGCGACGGCGTACCCGGTGCAGACCCGATGGAGGAGCACGGCCGTTCCCGTCCCCTCGGACCGGCCGCCCCGCTCCTCGCCGCCGCCGCAGGCCCGGAGCGCGACGCGCGGGAACATCGAGGCGGCCACGGTGATCGATCCGACCGTGACGATCGCCACCAGGACGTGGACGGACAGCAGGAATTCGGTCACGGCGCATGCCTCCGAGAGCTCGGTGTATTGGTAGCCAACATATTGCCCACCTATACATACACGCCCTCCCTCTCGCTTGTGTAGGCTGCCTACCTATGAAGGCGGATGCGGTGCGAGGGCACCTGGACGGACTGCTGCTCGCGGTGCTCGAACCGGGCCCGCTGCACGGGTACGCGATCATCGCGGCGGTGCAGCAGCGCAGCGGAGGCGCGCTCGAACTGCGCACGGGCACCATCTATCCGGCCCTGAACCGGCTGGAGCGCACCGGCCTGCTGAGCAGCAGCTGGCAGTCCTCCGGGGAGCGGCGCCGCCGCTGCTACGAGCTGACCGACGAGGGCCGGCGGACGCTCGCCGGCGAACGCACGGCCTGGAACGAGTTCACCGCGGCGATCGGTTCGGTCCTCAACCCCACCCCACCGCACGGGCTCGCCACATGACCGCCGCGGACACGGGCGACGACACCGACCCCGCCGGCACCGACCCCGGCCGCACCGACCCCGCCGGCGACCCGCTCGCCGCGTACGTCGCCGGCCTCACCGCCGCCCTGCACGGGCCCGCCCGGGCCAAGGACCGGATGATCGAGGAGATCCGCGGCGGACTGGAGGACACGGCGGACGCGCAGATCGAGCGGGGCGTCCCACGGCGTGAGGCGTTCGGTGCGGCGCTCCGGGAGTTCGGGACCGTCGACGAGCTTGTCCCGAGCTGCCAGCGGGAGCTGACCCTCGCCCAGGCCCGGCACACCGCCCGGGTCGTGGCGCTCACCGCACCCTTCCTGATCGCCTGCTGGTACCTCACCGGCGCCACCGGCCAGGAACCCGCGGGATCGGTTCTCCACGCCTCACGACTCCTCGCCGCGCATCTGTCCGGAGTCGCGATCGCCGCCACCCTGCTCGCCGCCGCGGCTCTGGCCGTCACCGGAACCCTGGCCCGCCGGCTGTCCCCGCCGACCCGGCTGCCGGCGATCGTCGCCTGGACCGGCACGACCGCCGGAGCCGCCATGGCGGTGACGACCCTCGCCCTCGCCACCGCCGCCGCGCTCGCGACGAACTGGCCGCTGCTCGCCTTCGCGGGCGCGCTCGCGGCCGCCTCCCACGCCGTGGTGGCCACCTCGGCCCGCGCCTGCCGCCGCTGCGCGCGCCTGCCGGTCCTCGGGGTACCGGAGCCCGGCTGACACCGGACGTCTTCTGCGTGGGACGTTTGAGAAGGCCGCCCGCTCCGTCACGATGAGGGAATGAGCAACGGTTTCGCCACACGCGTCCTGGACGTCACCACCGGAGGGTCGGAGACGGTGTACGACCTGACCGGGGAGTGCGTCGCCTTCCTGGCCGAGGTGGCACAGGGACGGGGAGGCCTCCTCAACGTCTTCACCCCCCACGCGACGACGGGCGTGGCGCTGATCGAGACGGGCGCGGGCAGCGACCACGACCTGCTCACGGCCCTGCACCACCTGCTCCCCGCCGACGAACGCTGGCAGCACCGCCACGGAAGCCGGGGACACGGCCGTGACCACGTCCTGCCGGCCCTCGTCGCCCCGCACGCGACCCTCCCGGTGATCAACGGCGAACTGGCCCTCGGCACCTGGCAGTCGGTGTGCCTGGTGGACACGAACAAGGACAACCCCGACCGCCAGGTCCGCCTGTCCTTCCTGGGATGACGGGGGCCGGTGGCCGTGCCGGAGAGACGTCAGGAGGGTCGGGTCGGGACCGGGTTCCAGTTGCCCAGGTACGTGGACCGGGTTGTGGACGCGGCCTCGGTCGGGCCGAGTTGGGGGCGGTTCTCCGGGACCGTGATCCGGGCGCCCGGGCCGGAGTTGTGGTGTTCGGCGAAGCGTTGTGCCTGCCACGGATGGGCGTCGCGCATGTTCGCGTACGGGGCGACGGCGTCGATCCCCGGGCCGAGGACGCTCTCCCGGACCACGAGCGACGGCCGGGCCGTGAGGTCCGAGCCGGGTACCCAGGGCCGGGCCAGCTTGTAGAAGCCGTCCGGGGCTTCACTGGTGACCCGGCAGCGGACGGCCAGGAAGCCGTACGGGTTCTCCCGGGCCGTCGACGGCGCGAAGACGAAGCCGTGCGGGGCCGCCGCCAGGTCCGGGCGGAGCAGCGTACGGAAGTGGCAGTGCTCGAAGACGGCGGTGGCCCGGCCGAAGACGAAGTCGACGTCGCCCTCGACGTAACAGTGCGCGAAGTACTGGCGGGCGAAGGCCGAGAGCGCCATGGAGTCGGCGTACAGGGTGTCCTGGTGGCCGAGGAAGCGGCAGTGGAAGAAGGCCGACCGGTCGCCCTGCACCTTAAGCGCGACGGCCTGGGTGCCGGGGTTGCCTGGCAGGTCGGTGCGGAGGAAGTCGTTGGCGAAGGAGACGGCGTGCGCGGTGAAGCCGGCCGCCTGGACGGTGGTCGTGGCGGAGCCCGTGGTGCCGTGGGTGCCGCCCTCGGGGCGCGGTGTCCCGGCCGCGTTGGCGTACACCACGACGACGTCCCGGGGGTCGCCGCTCGCGCCGATCCAGGTCATGTCCGTACGGGCGGAGGTCACGGAGACGGTCTCCCGGTACGTCCCCGGGGCGAGCACCAGGGTCCAGCCGGTGCCGCCCGCGGCGGTGACCGCCGCCTGGACGGTCGTGTGGTCCCCGAGGCCCCCCTGGTGCACGTACAGGGTCCGCTCGGTGAGCCGGCGGGCGGGCGAACCGAACCGGCCGAAGGGCCGGGCCGGCGACGGGGAGGCCGCCGAGGCGGGGGCGGCGGGCAGCGCGAGGGCGAGCGCCGCTCCGGCGGCGCCCAGGAGCAGGGAGCGGCGTCCCGGGACGGCTCCGGTGGGGTGCGAAGGCATGCGGGTCCTCCTGGAGGCGGGGTGCGGGCTCAGCAGGAGCGGCCGGCGCCCGCGCGGTGGTCGACGAGCGCGGGGACGGCCCTCGGGTGGTCGACCCTGGTGCGCAGGACGGGGGTCCAGCCCGCGTCGGCCCGCAACTGCTCCTCCGGGAACTGGGTGTTGTGGACGGCGAGCAGGTCGACCGGCCTGCCGTTCACGTAGTTGCCGACGGTGGTGACGGGCGCGTCCTTCCACTTCTTGAGGATCTTCCCGGCCGGCACGCCCCCGGCGAGGGTGAACGCGTTCTTCTCCGCGAAGAGCTGGGACTCCTGCCCGACGCCCAGGCTGTACGCGTAGGCCGAACTCGGCACGACGAAGTGGTTGTTGTACGCGTCGACCTGCCCGAACCTGACCCGGGGCGCCCGCTCGACGACGTTCTCGAACAGGTTGTGGTGCAGGGTGACCCGCAGCTTGCCCCGGTCGGTGGCGCCCGCGCTGTCGCTGTTGCCGATCATCAGGGTCTTGTCGTGGTCGGTGAAGGCGTTCCACGAGACCGTGACGAGGTCCGCGCCCCGCACGACGTCCAGTTCGCCGTCGTGCTGCTGGTAGACCTCGCCGTAGTACGAGGGCAGCGAACTGTCCGGGTGGGCGCCGTCGGTGAAGGTGTTGTGGTCGATCCAGACATGGGTGGAGCCGTACACGACGAGGCTGTCGTACTCGGAGTTCCACGCCCCGGTCGCGCCGTCGGTCGGGTCCCACTGCGGGAAGCAGTCGAGCGGGCTCTCCAGCGTCAGGTTGCGGACCACGACGTTGTCGACGCCCTGCACCTGGAGGCTGCCGCCCGTGATCCCCGCGTGCCTGCCGACCCCGACGATCGTGGTGTTCGCCGGCACCTTGACCTTGATGGCCTGGCCCTGCGCGGTCGCGGACGCCGCCCGCAGCTCCTCCTGCGGGCCGCTGACCTCCTTCTCGTACCCCCACACGGCCGGGTCGTAGTCGGCGAGGTAGCGGGCGAAGTCGTAGCCCGGCGCCTCGAAGGCGCCGCAGCCGGCGGCGGTGGCGTTCAGCGTGCCCACCACCTTGACGATCCTGGGCTCGGAGCCGGGCACCGCGAGCGCGGCCCGGAACTCCTCCCAGGTGGCGACGGTGAAGACCCGGGAGGCCTCGGCGGCGGCCCCACCGGTCGTGCCGGTCCCCTCGGACGCCCAGCCGTCGCCGGCGGGCAGCGTGGCGCGAGCCGGATCGGCGACCGGGCGTGGCGCGGCGTGGGGAGCGGCGGCGTGGGCACCGGCGGCGGGGGCGGTGACCGTCAGGGCGAGGGCGGTCGCGGCGACCGCTCCCAGGCGGGTACGTCGGTTCACGGTCGGTTCTCCTCGAACTCGGCTGCGGACCCCGGCTCGGGCCAGGTGATCAGGTCGGTGGGGATCTCGTCGGCCAGCCGGCGCGTCTCGCGCGGGGCCAGGACATGGGTGCGGAGCAGCTCGCCGGCGACCAGCCGGGCCACCTCGATCGCGCCCGGCGGGTTGAAGTGGGTGTTGTCCTGCTCGGTCGCCGTCCAGTTGAAGTACCTCGTGGTGGCCTCGGGCCCGAGCCGCTGCCACAGGGCGAGCGACAGCGCCTCGACGTCGAGCAGCGGGACGTCCGACGCGGCGGCCGTCTCCCGCATCGCCGCCGGATACGCGCCGTGGGTGCGCAGGGCGGTGCCGTCGACCGCGAACCTGCGGCGCTCGACCGGGGTGGCGAGCACCGGGAGGGCGCCCCTGGACCGCGCGGCCTCGACGAAGACCCGCAGGTTGTCCTGGTAGGTGCTCCACGGCTCGGTGTAGCGGGTGGGGTCGGCGACCTTCTCGTCGTTGTGGCCGAACTGGATCAGGAGCAGGTCGCCGGGGCGCAGCTCCTTGAGGATCGGGTCGAGCCGCCCCTCGTCGAGGAAGCTCTTGGTGCTGCGCCCGTTGACGGCGTGGTTGGCGACCCGCACGCCCCGGTGCAGGAAGAAGGGGAGGGCCATGCCCCAGCCCGTCTCGGGTGCGGCGTCGGCGTACTTCTGGGCGGCGGTGGAGTCGCCCGCGAGGAAGAGCGTGCGCATACGGGGGTGTCCTTCGGAACGGGCCGGCGGAGCCCCGGCCAGGGCGAGCGCGAGGCCCGCCCCGGCCGTGACCACCGCGCGGCGGCCGACGCTCACGGGTTCTGCTGCTTCCACTCGGCCTGCGCCGCGTTCAGCTGCTCGGCCAGGTGGTCGAGGAACTCCTTGGCGGTGGACGTGCCGAGCAGGACCTTCTGGAACGCCGGCTCGTTCTCGGCCTTGGAGATCGTGTTCCAGTCCGGCAGGTAGTACGGCAGCTCCACGATCGTGGCCTTGCCGCTGAAGAGGACCTCGGCGCCGAGCTTCGTCGGCTCCGCCTCCTGGAGCCACGGGTCCCGCGCCGCCTCGATGTTGGCGGGGATGGCGCCGGCCGACCTGTTCCACTTGCTGTTGGAGGCGTGCGAGGCGGCGAACTCGATGAACTTCCAGGCGGCGGCCTTGTTCTTGCTGGAGGAGAAGAGCCCGAGGCCGTCGACCGGGTTGGAGACCTGCACCCGGGTGCCGTCGTCCAGCGTGGGGTTGGGGATGCCCCGGAACTTCTCGGTGCCGAGCGCCTTCACATGGTCCTGGTACGAGCCCAGGTTGTGGTTGAGCATGCCGATCTGGCCGCTGTCCCACTGCGCGACCATCTTCGTGAAGTCGTTGTTGACGTCGGCGGCCGGCGTCGTCCTCTTGAACAGGCCGGCGTACTTCTGCAGCGCGGCCACGTTCTTCGGGTCGTTGACGGTGGTCTTGTCGCCGTTCCAGAAACTCGTGATGCCGCTCTGGCCGTACATGGCGTCCAGGGCCTGCGCGATCGAGCCCGCGCCGCCGCGGATCGTGTACCCGAACCGGTTCTTGTCGGCGGCCGTGAGCTTCTCGGCCGCCGCGTAGAACTTCGACCAGGTCGTCGGCTCCGGCAGCCCGGCCGCCTTGAACAGGTCGGTGCGGTAGTACAGCACGCCGTTGCTCGCGGAGGTGGGGACGGTGAACAGCTTGTCCTGGCCGCCCGCCGACTTCACGCTCGCGAGCATGCCCGCGTTCAGCTTGCCCTTGAGGGCGCTGTCCTCGATCCGGGCGTCCAGCGGCTCCAGCGCGTTCTGCGCGGCGATCCCGGCGAGCATCGCCGCGCCGACCCCGCCGACGTCCGGCAGGGCGCCGCCCTGGATCGCGGTGTCGTACTTCGACTGGACCTCCTTGGAGGCGATCCCGACGTACTCGACGTCGATGTCGGGGTTCGCCTTCTCGAAGTCCGCGATGATCTCCTTCCAGACGTCGGTGCGTACACCGCCGTTGTTGTCCCAGAAGGTGATCTTTCCCTTGCCCGATCCCTCGGTGCCCTTGTCGCCGCCCGCGCCGCTGCCGTCGTCACCGCAGGCGGTGGCGGTCAGGGCGAGGACACCGGACAGGGCGAGGGCGAGGGCGGCTCTGCGCCGCCCGCCGGGGAAGATGGTCATCGTCGGCTCTCTTCTCTCGGGGTGTTACGGGGAGTGGGGGTGTGGGTGTGCGGGGGCGCCGCTCACGCGGCGGTGACGCGGAAGGCGGAGAACACGGCCGTCCCGGCGTGTCCCGCGCCTTCCGGCGCTCCGGCGAACAGACCGAGCAGCGCGCCGACCCAGCGCCAGGGCGTGGCGGCGAACTCGGGCCCGAGCCGGACCGACCCGGCGCCGCGGCCGGGGTCGGGGCCGGGACCGGAGTCGGTGCCGTGGTCGGTGCCGACGGCGGAGTCCGGGTCGAGGCCGGCCCCGGACCCGGCGCCGAAGCCGGCCTCGGGCCCGGGACGGACGCCGGAGTCGGGACCGGGACCGGAGTCCGGGTCGGGGTCGCAACCGGGACCGGCGCCGGAGTCAGGCGTGTACGAGAAGCGGCAGCGGGCGTCCGTTGTGATCTCGATCCGGAGCAGGACCTGGTCCCCGGGGACCAGGCGGGAGTGGGCCGCGTCCCGTTCGCGGTCCGTGCCGGCCGGGGCGAACCGGTGCGTCAGCCGGGCCGTGCCGTCCGGCGCCCGCTCCAGACCGATCCAGGCGTACGCGTCGCCCAGGACGACGAGCCCGGCGCGGGCCCCGGGGGACCGGGAGTCGAGCCGCAGCCCGACCTCCACCGTGACGGCCCCGGCGGGCAGCCGCTGGGTGAGCACGTGCGGCACGGTCCGCAGGTCGTCGAGACGGTCCGTCCGCACGCAGTCGAGGCGCAGGCCGTCCCCCGCGTGCTGACTCGCCCAGCCCTCGCCCGGATTGGCGGTCCACTGCCACTGCCGGCCGAACCGCCCGCCGGGAAACGTGTCGTCCACCGCGGGCCGCGCGGGCGGCTGCTCCGGCAGGTCCGGCTTGCGGTGCACCCGGACCGGGGAGCCGCCGTCCCCGAGGACGGGCCAGCCGTCCGCGTCCCAGCGCATCGGCTGGAGATGGACGAGCCGCCCGTGCGCCCCTGACTGCTGGAAGTGCAGGAACCAGTCCTCGCCGCGCTGGGTGCGCACCCAGCCGCCCTGGTGGGGTCCGTTGACGTCGGTGTCGCCCTGCGCGAGGACGACGCGCTCCTCGTACGGCCCGAAGAAGGACCGCGAGCGGAACGCGCCCTGCCAGCCGGTGGCGACGCCGCCGGCCGGGGCGAAGATCCAGAACCAGCCGCCGTGCCGGTACAGCTTGGGGCCCTCCAGGGTGAACCAGCCCGGTATCCGGTCGGCGTCCACCAGCGTCCGGCCCTCGTCGAGGACCTTGGTGCCGTCCTGGCTCATCCGGTGCCCGATCAGCCGGTTGTTGACCCCCGCCCGGGACTTGGCCAAGGCGTGCACCAGATAGGCCTCGCCCGACTCCTCGTCCCACAGTGGACAGGCGTCGATCAGTCCCAGGCCCGCCTTCACCAGGTGCGGGGCCGTCCACGGGCCGCGTACGGAAGGGGAGTTGACCTGGAAGACGCCGTGGTCGGGATCGCCCCAGAAGATCCAGAACCGTCCGTCGTGGTGCCGGAGCGAGGGCGCCCACACCCCCCGGTCGTGCCGGGGCCCGGTGAACGCGGCGGCGGGTTCGAGCCGTTCGAGGGCGTGGCCGACCAGCGTCCAGTTGACGAGGTCCCGGGAGTGCAGCAGCGGCAGCCCGGGCGCCCGGCCGAAGCTGGAGGCCGTGAGGTGGTAGTCCTCGCCGACCCGGACCACGTCGGGGTCGGACCAGTCGGCGGCGAGCACCGGATTGCGGTACGTGCCGTCCCCGAGGTCGCCGGTCGCCGTGGCCGCGCGGTCGGCCGGCCGCGCGCCGGCCGCCCTCATGACGTCACCGCCTTGCGGACCAGGGCGCCCGCGCCGTCCCGGTCGAGGCGGCCGTCGGCGACGACGGTCACCACCCGGCGTACGAACGTCTCCCCGGCCGCCACCGGAAGCCGCCCGTCGGCGGCGAGCGAGGAGCCGACCCCCGGGTACTCGGCGGCCCGGACGAACCACGGGTCCTCGCGGGTCCGCGCGGTCGCCCCGGCGAACACCAGGGTCCAGCCCTCGCCGGCGAGCGCCACCCACTCCGCGCGGGCCGCGTGCACGGCCTCCTCGCCGTCGGCGTCCGCGGCGAACACCGAGGGAGGGGTCGCCTCCTTCGGCGCCCGCCAGAAGAAGCCGCCGTACGCCGCGCCGGGCCGCCCGTTCGTCGCGGGGCTGCCGATCGACAGGTCACGCCCGGACACGTTGGTGAGGGAGAAGGTGAGGTCGAGCGCCCAGGCGGAGTCGGTGAGCGCGGTGGCCGCGACCGTACGGTGCTCGCGGAGCAGCCGTTCACCGCCGGCGGTCCAGCTCAGCTCCGCCACGAAGCCGTCCGGGTCGCACAGTTTGAACCCGTCGTGCCGCTGCACGCCGTGGTTGTCGAGCTCGACGGACCCGCGGCCGCGGACGAAGGTGCGCCCGCCCCAGAAGTTGTGCCCGGCGACGTCGGGCACGGCGACGCCCGCGCCCAGGTGGTGCGGGTGGTCCTCGGGTCCGGTCTCGGTGACGGGGTGCCCGGCGAGTGTGGTGACGGGGTGGAGGTACGGCCGCGGGGAGTGGTCGAGGCCGAGGTCGGGCCGGGTCGTGTACCGGGCGACGACGCGGCCCGCGCAGCGCAGGACCGTCGGGGGCTGGTGGTTCATCGGGCCTCGATCCGGGTCGACCGGGCCCAGGGGGCGCCGAGTTCGGAGAACAACCTGAGTCCGTCGGCGCTGGCGTCCACCAGGGCGTCGACGCCGTCGACGACCCTGCGCGGGGCGCTCTCGCCGGGCGCGGTGTGCCAGTGCGCGGCGGGGATGTCCAGCGGGTCGGCGGCCGTCCGTACCGCCTCGACGACCCGCATGAACGCGCCGGTCGCCGCCGGCGGCACCCACAGCGGCTCGCCGTCCGTGACGTGGCCGACGAGGTTCTCCAGGAGGTCCGTGCGGCCGTACTCGGTCTCCACCGGGCCGTGCCCGGCCCGCTGGACGAGCACCCGGTCCTGCCGGTACCAGAAGGTGATCCGCCCCCGGGTGCCGTGGACGATCACGTACGGCTCCGAGGACCGCTCGGCGCAGAGCGTCGCCGCCACGGTGACCTGGGTCCCGGCCGAGGTCACCACCCGTACCGCGGAGGTGTCGTCGGACTCGATGGCGTGGGCGTGCAGCAGCTCGGTCTCGATGTGCTCGACGTCCTCGGCCCGGGAACAGCCGGCCAGCGTCAGCGCCGTGGCCACGGCGTGCGCGAGGGGGTTGGTGAGGGCCCCGTCGACGACGTCGGCCCCGTCGAGCCGCCGGTGGCCCGCCCAGGGGGCGCGCCGGAAGTAGGCCTCGTCACGGACCCAGGCCCCGGCCGCGCCGACGCCGAGGAGTTCGCCGATGGCACCCTCCTCGACCATCCGGCGGATCGCGGGCACCGCGTGCGAGCCCAGCGACTGGAAACCGATCTGGCAGGCCACTCCGGCCGCCTCGACGCCTTCGGTCATCCTGCGGAACTCCGCGTACGACGGGGCGGGCGGCTTCTCCAGGAGGACGTGCGCCCCGTGCCGTGCGGCGGTGAGCGTCATGTCGGTGTGGGTCTGGATGGGGGTGCTGAGCACGGCGATCCGGGCGCCGGTGGAGGCGAGCAGCGCCGGGAGGTCGGCGGACTGCTCGGGGTCTCCGACGCCGTCGAGTTCGGCCGCGTCGAGCGGGCGCAGCTCGCACACCCCGGCGAGCCGGACGAGGCCCCGTTCTTCGAGGCGGCGGATGTTGAGGAGGTGGCTGCGGCCGTGGCCGCGGGCGCCGGCGAGGACGACCGGCAGGGGTGTCCGTGCGGTGTTCATGTCTTCCCTGTGCGTGCGGTTGCTGTTCATCCCTTCACCGCCCCGGCGCTGAATCCGGTGACCAGCCACTTCTGGATGAAGCCGAAGACGACGACGACGGGGACGGCGGCGATGACGCCGCCCGCGGCGAGCGCTCCGAGGTCGACGCTGTCGGCGCCCATGAGGGTGTTGAGGCCGACCGGGATGGTCTGCTTGTCCTGGCTGCTGAGGAACATCAGGGCGAAGAGGAAGTGGTTCCAGGCGTGGACGAAGGCGAAGGAGCCGACGGCGACGAGCCCGGGGCGCAGCAGCGGGAGGACGACGATCCGGAAGGCGGAGAAGCGGTTGCAGCCGTCGACCCAGGCCGCCTCTTCGAGGGAGTACGGCACGTTCCTGATGAAGCCGCTGATGAGGATCATCGACAGCGGGAGCTGGAAGACGGTCTCGGCGATGATCACGCTGCCGAGGGAGTTGATCATCCGCAGCTCGGCGAAGATCTGGAACAGCGGGACGAGGAGCAGGGCGCCCGGCACGAACTGCGAGCAGAGCAGGGCCAGCATGAAGCCCTTCTTGATCCTGAAGTCGAAGCGGGCCAGCGCGTATCCGCCGGCCAGCGCGACGACGGTGGTGCTGATCAGCACCGCCACCCCGATGAGCAGGCTGTTCTGGAAGAAGACGCCGAAGCTGCGCTCGTTCCAGACCTTCTCGAAGTGCGCGGTGGTCATCGGCCAGGGCAGCAGCGAGGTGGAGCCGGCCGGGCGGACGGCGAAGAGCAGGATCCAGTAGAAGGGGACGAGGGTGAAGAGGAGGTAGATCCCGAGGGGCAGGTAGATCTGCCAGCGGGGCACCTCGTCCCAGGCCCGGCGGCGGACGCGGGCGGCGGGGGGCGGGGTCCGGTCGGGCGGCTGCGCCTGCCGCGGCGGGGTCACGTCGGCCGGGGCCGGGCTCAGGGTGGACTCGGCGGTCATGTGGCGTCGCCTCCGAACTTGCTCAGGCGCAGATAGACCATGGAGCAGAAGAGAAGGATCACGAACGCCACCGTGGTGAGGGCGGAGGCGTATCCGAAGTTGTGGGCGTCGACGCTGGTGTGCGCGATGTAGAGCGGCAGGGTGGTGGTCTCGCCCGCGGGTCCGCCGCCGGTCAGCGTGTAGAGCAGGTCGACGTTGTTGAACTCCCAGACCGCGCGCAGCAGTGTGGAGAGGACGATCGCGTCCCGGATGTGGGGCAGCGTGATGTGGACGAACTGCCGGACCCGGCCCGCCCCGTCGACCTCGGCCGCCTCGTACAGGTCCTTCGGTACGGACTGGAGGTCGGCCAGGATGAGGATGGCGAAGAAGGGCACTCCGCGCCAGAGGTCGGCGACGATCGCGGCCGGGAACACGGTCGCGGTGTCCGAGAGCCAGGACGTGCCGTACGTGCCGATGCCCAGGTCCGCGAGGTAACGGCTGATGCCGGTCTGGGAGTTGTAGAGCAGCACCCAGATGGCGGAGGTGAGGACGCCCGACACGGCCCAGGGCGAGAAGACCAGGGCACGGCCCAGGGCGCGGCCCACGAAGGTCTGGTTCACGATGAGGGCGAGCGCGAGTCCGAAGAGGAGCTGGAGCGTCACCTCGACCACGACCCATTTGAGGCTGAAGGTCAGCGTGCCCCAGAACCGCGGGTCGTCCGTGAAGATCCGGGTGAAGTTGTCCAGGCCCGCGAAGCCGTTCCGCCAGGGCTTGGTGGGGTTGTAGTTCTGGAGGCTGTAGTAGAAGACGCTGAGCACGGGGTAGGCGATGAAGCCCAGCATCAGCAGTCCGGCGGGGGCGATCAGCAGGTACGGCAGCCGGCGGGGCGTGGCGCCCGTGCGGCGGCGCCCCCGTGACGTGACGGCTTGGGGCGGTGGGGTCACAGCTGAGGCCATGACGGCGGCTCCGTTCTCGGTGAAGCGCTTCGCGAACGTCGTTCGAGATTTCGGACAGGGCGGGCGGGTGACATCGGTACGGGTGGCGCGGGGACGCGCGGGGCTCAGCCCGCGTACGGATCGGGAGTGGCGCCCGGCCTGGCCAGGAACTCGAAGTCGCAGCCCGTGTCGGCCTGGGAGATCTGCTCCATGTAGAGCGCGCCGTAGCCGCGCTCGTACCGGGCCGGCGGCGGTGTCCAGGCGGCCCGGCGGCGGTCCAGCTCCTCGTCCGTGACGTGCAGGTGGAGGGAGCGTGCCGCGACGTCGAGGGTGATCGTATCGCCCGTGCGGACGAGGGCAAGGGGTCCGCCGACATGGGACTCGGGCGCCACGTGCAGCACGCACGCCCCGTAACTCGTCCCGCTCATCCGGGCGTCGGAGATCCGCACCATGTCCCGGACCCCCTGCTCCAGGAGGTACCGGGGGATCGGCAGCATGCCGTACTCCGGCATCCCGGGACCGCCCTTCGGGCCCGCGCCGCGCAGCACGAGCACGTGCTCGGGCGTGATGCCGAGCGCCGGGTCGTCGATGGTCCGCTGCATCGACCGGTAGTCGTCGAAGACGACGGCCGGGCCGGTGTGCCGCAGCAGCTGCGGCTCGGCCGCGATGTGCTTGATCACCGCGCCGTCCGGACAGAGGTTGCCGCGCAGGACCGCCACCCCGCCCTCGGCGGCCAGCGGCCTCGCACGGTCCCGGATCACCTCCTCGTCGTGGACGAGCGCGCCGGCCAGCTGCTCCCGCAGCGTGGCGTGGGCGACCGTCGGGCGGTCCAGGTGCAGCACGTCGGTGAGCCGTGACAGGAACCCCGGCATCCCGCCGGCGAAGTGGAAGTCCTCCATCAGGAACCGCCCGCCCGGCCGCAGGTTCGCGAGCACCGGGACGGTCCGCGCGATCCGGTCGAAGTCGTCGAGCGTCAGCTTCACGCCCGAGCGCCCCGCCATCGCGATCAGATGGATGACCGCGTTGGTCGAACCGCCGAGCGCCAGGACGGCGGCGACCGCGTCCTCGTACGCCTCCTGCGTCAGGATCCGCGACAGCCGCAGGTCCTGCCGCACCAGCTCCACGATCCGCAGCCCCGAGGCCGCCGCCATCCGGTCGTGCCCCGAGTCCACCGCCGGGACCGAGGAGGCGCCCGGCACGGTCACGCCCAGCGTCTCCGCGGCGGCGGTCAGCGTCGACGCCGTGCCCATCGTCATGCAGTGGCCCGGCGAGCGGGCCAGGCCACTCTCCAGCTCGGCCATCTCGCAGTCGCCGAGGTTCCCGGCCCGCTTCTCGTCCCAGTACTTCCACATGTCCGTACCGGAGCCGAGGACCTCACCCCGCCAGTGCCCCGGCAGCATCGGCCCCGCCGGGACGAACACGGTCGGCAGGTCGACGGAGGCCGCGCCCATCAGGAGCGCCGGGGTGGTCTTGTCGCAGCCGCCCATCAGCACCGCGCCGTCCACCGGGTACGAGCGCAGCAGCTCCTCCGTCTCCAGGGCGAGCAGATTGCGGTAGAGCATCGGGGTCGGCTTCTGGAAGGTCTCCGACAGGGTGGAGACCGGGAACTCCAGCGGGAAGCCGCCGGCCTGCCACACGCCCCGCTTCACCGCCTGCGCGCGGTCGCGCAGATGGACGTGGCAGGGGTTGATGTCGGACCAGGTGTTGAGGATCGCGATCACCGGCTTGCCGAGGTGCTCCTCGGGGAGGTAGCCGAGCTGCCGGGTGCGGGCGCGATGGCTGAAGGAGCGGAGCCCGTCGGTGCCGTACCACTGGTGACTCCGGAGGTCCTCGGGCCTCCGCGGCGTGCGCTCCGGGTCGGTCCCGCTCATATCGGCCATCCCGCGGCGATCGTGGCGACCTCGGCCCGCTCGCTCTCGGGGAGTTCACGGCTCGGCGGCCGGATGTCACGGCGGCACAGGCCCAGTGAGGCGAGGGCTTCCTTGACCACGGTCACGTTGTCGGCACTGGCATTGGCGGCGCGCAGCTCCTCGAAGCGGCGGATGCGCTCCCAGACCTTCATGGCGCCCGGGTAGTCGCCGGCCCGCAGGGCGCCCAGCATCTCCAGGGAGAGCGCGGGGGAGACGTTGACCAGACCGGAGGTGAAGCCGGTGGCGCCGCTCGCGAAGTAGGCGGGGGCGTACGGCTCGGCGAGGCCCGCCACCCAGACGAAGCGGTCGAGGCCCGCGTCCCGGGCGAAGCCGGCGAACCGGGCCGCGTCGGGGACCGCGTACTTCACGCCGATGACGTTGGGGCAGTCGGCGGCGAGCTCGGCGAGCCGGTCACCGCCGAGCCGCGGGTTGCGGATGTAGGGGACGACCCCGAGCTCGGGGACGGCTTCGGCGATGGCCCGGTGGTAGTCGACCCAGCCGCTCTCGGAGACGTACGGATGGACGGGCTGGTGGACCATCACCATGTGGGCGCCGGCGGCGCGGGCGTGCCGTGCGGCTCCGACGGCCGTCGGCACGTCGTGGCCGACGCCGACGAGGACCGCGGCGCGCTCGCCGGCCTCCTCGACGGTGATCTCGGTGAGGGCCCGGCGCTCCTCGGGGGTGAGGGCGTAGAACTCGCCGGTGTTGCCGTTGGGGGTGAGGGTGCGGACCCCGCCGTCGAGGAGCCGGCGCAGCAGCGCGCGGTGGGTGGCGGTGTCCACGGTGCCGTCCTCGGCGAACGGGGTGACCGGGATGGCCACGACGTCGGCGAGGGCGGTCCTCATCGTCTCGAATTCCATGCTCACGTGTTGCCCGCTCATTCGCTGATCAGGGGTGACTGGGGGAAGGCACGCTCGACGAAGGACGCGATGTGCTCGTGGACCGCGCGGCCGACGCCTTCGACGTCGCCGGCGGCGGCGAGCCGCAGGATCTCCTGGTGCTCGGCGGCCTCGCGCTCCCAGGAGGGGACGGCCGCCCAGGCGACGGTGGAGACCAGCGCGGCCTGGTCGCGGACCTCGTCGAGCATCCGGCCGAGCAGCGGGTTGCCGCAGGGCAGGTAGAGCGCCCGGTGGAACGCCCGGTTGGCCAGGGACCGTTCGGCCGGGTCCTCGGCCCCGGCGGCCCGCTCCAGTGCCTCCCGCGCCTCGTCGAGCGGGGCGCCGGACGCGACGGCGCGGCGCACCGCCTCGGGCTCCAGGAGGAGGCGTACGTCGTAGACGGCGCGGGCCATGTCGGCGTCGACCATCCGGACGGTGACGCCCTTGTACTGGTTCATCACCACGAGCCCGCTGCCCGCGAGGGTCTTGAGCGCCTCGCGGACCGGGGTCTTGGACACCCCGAAGCGCGCGGCGAGTTCGGCCTCGACGAGTGCCTGGCCGGGTCTGAGCCCTCCGGTGAGGATGTCGTGCTTGATCGCTTCGAGCACGTACTGGGTGCGGGAGGGGATGGGGCTGGGGGCGAAGGCCATGGAGCACTCTCAGATCTCGTGTATCGCGTCTCATATATGACGTACGAAGTGCAACGGGCATGAAGCTAAGGGGGCGTTCGTGTTTCGTCAATGGTTCGCGCAAACGCTTTCTACGGCGCCGTCGCCGGGTGGTCACCGCCAGGGTGATCCGGTCGCGGGGGTGGTTCGCGGTTTTGTTTTCTGGGATAACTATTGAGGGCCCGGTGCGGCCCCCGCGGGCCGAGCCCCCTCCCCACCCCCAAGGACCAGCATGAAGTTCACCGACGGCTTCTGGCTGATGCGCGAGGGCGTCCACGCCTCGTACGCCACCGAAGTCCGCGACCTGCGCCCGGAAGCCGACCGCTTCACCGCGTACGCCTCCGTCAAGCGGGTGGAGAACCGTGGCGACACCCTGAACTCGGCCCTCCTGACCGTGGAGTGCCACGCCCCCGCCGAGGGCGTCATCGGGGTGCGCGTCACCCACCACGCCGGAAGGGCCCACCGGGGACCGGACTTCACGCTCGACGCCCCGGAACCCGGCGCCGGCACGGTCCGCCTCGACGGCCCCCTCGTCGAACTCGCCTCGGGACCGCTCCGGCTCTACCTCGACCGCTCGGCGCCCTGGACCCTGGAGTTCCGCGACGCCGGAGGCCGCACCCTCACGGAGGCCGGCCGGAAGGGCACCGCGTTCGTCACCACCCCCGACGGCGCCCACCACATGGCCGTCCAGCTCGCCCTCGGCGTCGGCGAGCAGATCTACGGCCTTGGCGAGCGCTTCACCCCCTTCGTGAAGAACGGCCAGAGCGTCGACATCTGGCAGGCCGACGGCGGCACCAGCAGCGAACAGGCCTACAAGAACGTGCCGTTCTACCTCTCCTCGCGCGGCTACGGCGTCTTCGTCAACCACCCGGGCCGGGTCTCCTTCGAGGTCGGCTCGGAGGCCGTCGGCCAGGTCCAGTTCAGCGTCGAGGACCAGACCGTCGAGTACTTCGTCGTCGCGGGCCCGACACCCAAGGACGTCCTCGCCCGCTACACCGCGCTCACCGGCCGCCCCGCCCTGCCGCCGCCCTGGTCCTTCGGCCTCTGGCTGACCACCTCCTTCACCACCCCGTACGACGAGGCGACCGTCACCTCCTTCGTCGACGGCATGGCCGAGCGGGACATCCCGCTCTCCGTCTTCCACTTCGACTGCTTCTGGATGCGCGAGTACCAGTGGTCGGACTTCCGCTGGGACCCCGGGACCTTCCCCGACCCCGAGGGCATGCTCGCCCGGCTCAAGGCCCGCGGCCTGCACGTCGGCCTGTGGATCAACCCGTACATCGCCCAGAAGTCCCCCCTCTTCGAGGAGGCCAGGGAGCGCGGCCACCTCCTCCTGCGGCCCTGCGGCGACGTCTGGCAGTGGGACCTGTGGCAGCCCGGCATGGCCCTCGTCGACTTCACCAGCGCCGAGGCCAGGGCCTGGTACCAGGACCGGTTGCGGCCGCTGCTCGCCCAGGGCGTCGACTGCTTCAAGACCGACTTCGGGGAGCGCGTCCCCACCGACGTCGTCTGGCACGACGGCTCGGACCCCGAGCGGATGCACAACTACTACGCCCAGCTCTACAACCGGACCGTCTTCGACCTCCTGGAGAAGGAGCGCGGCACCGGCGAGGCCGTGCTCTTCGCCCGCTCCGCAACCGCCGGCGGCCAGCGGTTCCCCGTCCACTGGGGCGGCGACTGCTGGGCCTCCTTCGAGGCCATGGCCGAGTCCCTGCGCGGCGGCCTCTCGCTCTCGCTGAGCGGCTTCGGCTTCTGGAGCCACGACATCGGGGGCTTCGAGGGCACGCCCGAGCCGGAGGTCTTCACGCGCTGGCTCGCCTTTGGGCTGCTCTCCTCGCACAGCAGGCTGCACGGCAGCGACTCGTACCGGGTGCCGTGGGAGTTCGGCGAGGAGGCCGTGCGGGTCGCCCGCCGCTTCACCCGCCTCAAGCACCGGCTGATGCCGTACCTGTACGGGGCGGCCGTCGAGGCCCACCGGACCGGGGTGCCCGTGATGCGGCCGATGCTCCTGGAGTTCCCCGACGACCCGGCCTGCCGGACCCTCGACCGGCAGTACATGCTCGGACCCGACCTCCTGGTGGCGCCGGTCATGACCGCCGGCGGCGAGGTCGAGGTGTACCTCCCGGCGGGCGACTGGACCCACCTCCTGACGGGCGAGACCGTCACCGGCCCCGGCTGGCGCCGCGAGACCCACGCCCTCGACAGCCTCCCGCTGTACGTACGCCCCGGCGCCGTCCTCCCCCTCGGCGCCGACGCCTCCCGCCCGGACGGCGACTGGGCGGACGGCCTGACGCTGCTGGTGGCCCCGGGCGGCGCGGCCGGCACGACGACCACGGTCACCGTCCCGGAACACGCGGGCGCGACGGCCGCGGTCTACGAGGTGACCCGCACGCCGGAGGGCCCGAAGGCGACCGCGACCGGCACGGAACGGCCGTACACGGTCCGGGTCCTGGGGCCGGACGCGGGCTCCGCGGCCCGGGTCCTCGGCCCGGACGCGGGGTGATCCGGCAGGTTCCCGCGGTGGCCGCGGGGTGATCGCCGCGGCGTAGGGTCAGGGCCATGACGACGCATCCCACGGTACGCGAGCCCGCACAGCGCAAGAAGGACGTCCTCGCCCGCCTGGAGCGGGAGGTGGACATCTGGGTTGGCCTCCGCGAGCGCCGACGCCCGCCCGTACCTCGTCCCGCTGGCCTTTTATTGGGACGGCGCGGACATCTGGCTGTGCACCCGGCTGACGAACCCCACCGGCCGCAACCTCGCCGCATCCGGCCGGACCCGGCTGGCGCTCGGGCACACCCGGGACGTGGTGCTGCTCGACGGCGAGGTGACGACCCTCGCCGTCGACGCGGTCCCGACGGAGGCGATCGAGGGCTTCGCCGCGAAGTGCGGCTGGGACCCCCGGAATTCGGGCCCCGCGTACGTCTGGTTCCGGGTCCGTCCCACCGACGTGGAGGCCTGGCTGGAGGAGCCCGAAATGGCCGGCCGCCACCTGATGCGGGACGGCGTCTGGCTGGTCTGAGCCCGCCCTCGGGCGGGCCCGGCCGCGCCCCGGGTCAGCGGTAGTCGTCCGGGTGGCCCTGCATCCACGTGTTGATGAAGTCGCGGGTGCCGATGAGCAGTTTCTCGTGCTTCTTCAGGTTCTCGTAGGAACTGTCCCCGGCCAGCGTCTTGTTGAGCTCGGCCATCTTCTGGATCGGCTCGGGGAAGTGGCCGGGCCCCTTGGGGTCGGCCTTCATCGCCCCGTCGAGTTCCTGGAGTTCCTTGTGGACGCGGCCGAGGAAGTAGGCGCAGTCCTGCGCGCAGGAGTCGTAGAGCGTGGCCTGGAGGGTGGCGAAGGCGTCACGGACCTTCTCGCCGGAGGAGGGGGCGAGGTCGGACGGAGTGGCGGCGGTGTCCGCCTCGGGCGGAGCGGTGGGCTCGGCCGTGGTGGCCGCCGGCTCGGACGCCCCGGGCGTCGCCGTCGCCGTGGCCCCCGGGCCCGCCGCCGAACGGTCGGGCTCGGGGGTCGTCCCGCAGGAGACGGTCAGGGCCGCCAGGGCGGCGGCGACCAGTGCGGCGCGTCGTAGGGACGTCTTGGCAATCATGTGGAGCCCTCCCCGGTTTTATGTACCGGTGACCCTATCCGGCGCGTCGCCCAGGATTTGGCACCGGTCGGCGGACCTCAGCCGGAGCAGGCGACGTGCGCCAGCCGTACCCGCCCGCGCAGCTCGACGCGGAGGTCCGTCACACCTCGGACGCGGCAGGCCACCGCCACGGTGGCGTAGGCGTACGGGCCGTCCGTCGGCCCCACGACGACACCGGCCAGGGTCGTCCCGTCGGCCGCGAAGAACGTCACCTCGCCCGTCCCCGAGGCCGTCACCGCGATCTCCGCGACGCCGTCGCCGAAGTCGCACGCGCGGTAGAGCAGGACGCCGGGCACGCCCGGGTCCGCCGGGGTCACCGCGTCGCCCGAGGTCTTCGCGCGGTCCACCAGCACCGTGCCGGACTGCTCGTCGTAGTCGGCCGCTGACAGGCCCGCCGTCAGGACCGGGCGCGGGCCCGGTGCCTCACCCGCCACCTCGACGCGGACCGTGCGGCGGACGTCGGCGCTGGACGCTCCCGCCTGCAGCTCGTACGCGCCCGGCTCCACCGTCCACCGGCCGTGGGCCACGTCCCAGTGTCCGAGCGCCGCCGTCGGCGCCTCGAAGGCGAGGGAGACGGACGCGCCCGGCGCGAGGGACACCCGCTCGTGGGCGACCAGCTCGCGGTGCGGGCGCGGCACGGTCGGCGCCACCGCGCGCGCGTACACCTGGACGACCTCGTCGGAGGCGACGGCGCCGGTGTTCGTCACCGTGCAGGAGATCCGTACCGTCTCCCCGTCCACGGCCGCCGTCAGCTCCTCGTACCCGAACGTCGTGTACGACAGGCCGTGCCCGAACGGGAACAGCGGCGTGCCGTCGAAGTACAGATAGGTCTGCCGGCCGCCGATGACGTCGTAGTCGAGGAGGTCGGGCAGGTCCTCGTCGGCCGCGTACCAGGTCTGCGGGAGCCGGCCCGCCGGGGAGACGTCGCCGGCCAGGACCCGGGCGAGCGCCGTGCCCGCCGCCTGCCCGCCGTGCGCGGTCCAGAGCAGCGCCGGGAGCGTGGCGGCCGCCGCCGGGACCGCGTACGGGTAGGAGGACACGAGGACCAGGACGGTCCGCGGGTTCGCCGCGTGCGCGGCCCGCCAGAGCCGCTCCTGGTGGGCGGGGAGCGCGAGCGTCGTCCGGTCCTCGGTCTCCCGGCCGTTGATGTGCGGGTCGTTCCCGGCCACGACGACCACGGTGTCCGCCCCCGCGGCGGCCCGCGCGACCGCCTCCTCGCCCCGCTCGACCACCTCCACCGTGAAGACGTCGGCGGATTCCCGGCCGGCGGCAACCTTCACGCCCTCGGCGGCGACAGAGACGTAGCCACCCGTACCGAGGTGCAGAAGGAGGTGCCCGTTCCCATGGTCCTCACGGGCTTCCAGCCGGAAGGTCTCCTGGACGACCCAGCCGCCGGGCTGGTCCGCCGAGGCGCGGACGAACCCGTCCCCGGCGACCGACAGGTAGCGGCCGTCGGGGGCGCGCAGGGTCAGCACCCCGTCGCCCCGGTCGACGAGGGCAAGTTCCGAGCCCTCGGCGTCGGCGGTCAGCGGCGGAAGGTCCGTACGGCCCGCGAGCAGAGCCGGGTCGAGCGCGCCCTCCGCACCCCGCGCGGCGCCGGCCGCGCCGGGGCTCTCCGGCACCCGCAGCAGCGCCCCGGACGCGGTTCGCAGCCGGACCCGGTCCACGCCCTCGGCGAAGGTCACGCGGTCCGCGCCGAACCGCTCGCGCACCCCGTCCAGCGGCGAGGAGCGGTGGATCAGGGAACCGCTGTACCAGTCCAGCATGCAGGCGTCGCCGAGCAGCCCGACCACCGCGATCCGCCGCCCGTCGGCCGCGAGGGGCAGCAGTGGCCGTTCGCCCGGTTCCGGGGGCTCGTTGCGCAGCAGGACCACCGCCGCCTCCGCCGCCTCGCGGGCCAGCTCCCGGTGCTCGGGCGTGTCGAACCGGTCCTCCGCCGCGTACGGGCCGAGGTCCGGGTCGAACTCGCCGAGCAGGCACCGTACGGTCAGCTGGCGCCGCACCGCCCGGTCCACGTCCTCCCGGTCGATCAGCCCCGCCTCCAGGGCGCCGCGCAGCCGCCCCAGGATCACCGAGGCGTCCGTGCCGTGGTCGGTGAAGGAGTCGACCCCGGCCCGCAGCGCGGCCGCCACCGCCTCCTCGTGCGACCCGAAGTACCCCTGCGAGTCCGCCAGGTTGGACGGCGCGCCCGCGTCCGAGCAGACCAGCAGCTCCTGGTCCGTCCAGGTGCGCAGCTGCTCCTCCAGATACGGGGAGAGGTGGTTCGGGCGGCCGTTGACCAGGTTGTACGCGGGCATCACCCCGGCCACCGCGCCCGCCTCCACCGGACCGCGGAAGGCCCGCAGGTCGTACTCGTGCAGCACCCGGGGGCGTACGGACGCCGAGGAGGTGTCCCGCGCCGTCTCGTTGTTGTGCGCCAGCCAGTGCTTGAGGACGGGCGCGGTGCGCCAGTGGACCGGATGGTCGCCGCGCAGCCCCCGGGTGAACGCGGTGGCGATCGCGGCGGTCAGCGCCGGGTCCTCCGCGTACCCCTCCTCGCCGCGCCCCCAGAGCGGGTTGCGCAGCAGGTTCACCGTCGGCGCCCACACGTTGAGGCCGACCCGGTCGTCCTTGGCGCGCATGGCGCGCGCCTCGCGGGAGACCGCCTCGCCGACCCTGCGCACCAGCTCCGGGTGCCAGGTGGCGCCCAGGCCCACGGACTGCGGGAACACGGTCGCAGGTCCCATCCAGGCGACTCCGTGCAGGGCCTCCTGTCCGGTGCGGAAGGGGGCCAGGCCGAGGCGTTCGATCCCGGGGGTGAACTGGTGGAGGAGTGCGAGCCGTTCGTCGGCGGTGAGCCGGTCGAGCAGATCGTCGACACGGCGGGCCACGGGGAGCGCCGGGTCACGGAAGGGCGGCCGGTGTGCGGTCACGTGCGAATCCCTTGGCGGAGAGGAGCGGTGGAGGGGGCAGGGCGAGCTTTCGAAGCGCTTCGATGCTCCGGTCGCGAGGAGCGGGTGTCAAGCCGTGGGCCGCGGCCATCTCCCTTGCGTGCGAGCGGACTTGAGGCGGCCCGAATCGCCGGGAAGTCGGCGAGATTCTCGGGACCGACTCTTGCCGCGCCTGTGACGTTCACTTAACCTCGCAGCAACATCGAAGCGCTTCGACTCGATCGATCGTCGGCAGCGCCCGGGCTATCGCCCCCGCCCGCTCCACCTCCACCACCGCAGCCGGCCGGCACCCCCGCGGTCGCCGGATGTCCTGGCGCGTGCCATGAAGGGTTGACGCAATGACGCCGAACGCCGTCTCCACGGGCTCCCGGAGATCCACCCCGAGCCGGAGCGACTCCGGGCAGAGCCGCCGGGGCTTCCTCGCCTCCACCGCGGTCGCCGCCGCCGCGGTCGCCGGCGGCGCCCCGCTGCTCACGGCCTGCGGGGGCGGGGGCACGGACGGCGGGAAGAAGGACGGCACCACCACCGGCAAGGACGCGGCGAAGATCCTCCCCGCCTTCGTCGGGAGCACCGTCGTCGCCCCCGACCTCGCCCCGGAGAACGGCTCGGCCGCCGGCTTCACCCGCGCCATCCCGAGCGCCGGACTCAAGGCCTCCGTCGCGGCGAAGCGGGGCAAGGGCGGCGCCCTCACGATCATGGCCCCGTTCTGGGGCCCGCCGCCCGCCCCCGACAACCCGTACTACACGGCCATGAACGAGGCCATCGGCGTGCGGGCCACCTGGCAGAACCAGGACGGCAACGTCTACGACCAGAAGCTCGGCGCCGTCCTCGCCTCCAGCGAGATCCCCGACGTGGTCGTCGTCCCCGGCTGGAACCTCGGCGGCAAGATCCCCAGCGCCGTCGAGGCCAAGTTCGAAGACCTCGGCCCCTACCTCTCCGGCGACAAGGTCAAGGCCTACCCCAACCTCGCGGCGATCCCCACCGACGCCTGGCAGCGGTCCATCTTCGGCGGCAGACTGCGCGGACTGCCCATGCCCGCCTCGTACGTCACCAACATCGCGCCCTTCTACCGCAAGGACCTCTTCGACGCGAAGGGCTGGCAACCCCCCACGAGCGCCGACGAGTTCCTGGCCCTCGCCAAGGAGATCACCAGTGCCAGGACGAAGGTGTGGGCCTGCGGTGACCTGACCTGGACCGCGTACAACATGTTCGGCGTCCTGTCCGGAAGCGACAAGGCGCTCGGCTGGACCCTCGTCGACGGCAAGCTCGTCAACCGCATCGAGACCCCCGAGTACCTCGAAGCCCTCGCCTGGACCCGCAAGCTCTTCGACGCCGGAGTCGTCCACCCCGACGAGAAGGCCCAGAACCAGGGCGACACCGGAAACCGCTTCACCGCCGGCCAGTGCCTGATCTACAACAACGACCTCTCCCACTGGTACGCCAAGACCTCCGAACAGGCCGCGCAGAACCCCGGGTTCGCCATGGCGGCCATGGACATCCCCGGCCACGCCGGAGGCCGGCCGAAGCTCTGGGCCACCAACCCCGCCAACATCTGGGCGTTCATCCGGAAGGGCAGCTCCAAGGCGGTCGTCGAGGACGTGCTCGCCGTCGCCGACTTCACCGCCGCCCCCTACGGCACCAAGGAGCGGATGCTCACCGACTACGGCGTCGAAGGCGTCCACCACACGGTCGAGAACGGCCTGCCGGTCAAGACCGACAAGGGCAACCAGGAGGTCAGCAGCTCCTGGATGTTCGTCGCCAGCCCCGCCCCCTACATCGCGCACCCCGACACCCCCGAGGTCACCCGCGCCATGATCGAGTGGCAGCGGCGCATGGGCGCCGTGACGTCCAAGTCCTCCTTCTACGGCATGACCGTCACCGAGCCGTCCCGCTGGACCGGCCTCATGAACGACTTCGAACAGCTGGAGAAGGACATCGTCCGCGGCCGCAAGAAGGTCTCCGACATGCAGCAGGCCGTCTCCGAGTGGAAGACCAAGGGCGGCGACCAGCTCCGCGACTGGTACCGCAAGCTCCTCGACACCAACGGCCCCGCGGCGGGCTGACCGTGACCACGCTCGACACCCAGACGGCGGAGCCGGCCGCGCCCGCCGCCACCGGCCGGACCCCCCGGGACCGCCGCCGGGGCGGACGGCGGAGTCGTACGACCGGGCACGTCCCGCTCGGCCGGCGGCTCCGCCGCGACCGGGCCCTGCTCCTGATGACCGTCCCGGCGCTCGTCCTCGTCGTCGTCTTCAACTACGTCCCCATCCTCGGGAACGTCGTCGCCTTCCAGGACTACGACCCGTACGTCTCGGCCAACGGCGTCACCGCCATGCTGGAGAGCCCATGGGTCGGCCTCGCCCAGTTCGAACGGGTCTTCTCCGACCCGGGGTTCTGGCACGCCGTCGAGAACACCCTCGTCCTCTTCCTCCTCCAGCTGGTGCTGTTCTTCCCGGTGCCCATCGCACTCGCCCTGCTCGTCAACAGCCTGCTGCGACCCCGGCTCCGGGCCTTCGTCCAGGCCGTCCTCTACCTGCCCCACTTCTTCTCGTGGGTCCTCGTCGTCACGGTCTTCCAGCAGATCCTCGGCGGCGCCGGCATCATCGCGCAGACCCTCCGGCAGCACGGCCACGAGGGCTTCGACCTGATGACCGACCCGGCGGTCTTCAAGTTCCTCGTCACCGCCGAGGGCGTGTGGAAGGACGCGGGCTGGGGCGTCATCGTCTTCCTCGCCGCGCTCGCCGCCGTCAACCAGGACCTGTACGAGGCGGCCGCGATGGACGGCGCCGGCCGCGGGCGGCGCATGTGGCACGTCACCCTGCCCGCCCTGCGGCCCGTCATCGCCCTGCTTCTCGTCCTCCGGGTGGGCGACGCCCTCACCGTCGGCTTCGAACAGCTGCTGCTCCAGCGCGACGCCGTCGGCCCGGGGGCCGCCGAGGTCCTCGACACCTTCGTGTGGTGGACCGGTCTGCGCAGCCAGGACTTCAGCTACGCGGCCGCCGCCGGACTGGTCAAGGGCGTCGTCGGCCTCGTGCTCGTGCTCTCGGCCAACAAGACCGCCCACCTCATGGGCGAGCAGGGGGTGTACCGGAAGTGACCCGACCGAACGGTTCGCGCTGGGCCGCGCCGGCCCGCCCCGTCTGGGAGGAGCCGCCCGGCAGGGCCGGCCTCGCCGCCAAGGGCACGGTCCTCGTCCTCGCCTGCCTCGCGGTCCTCTTCCCGCTGTGGATCGTAGTCGTCACCAGCCTCTCCTCCAAGAAGACGATCACGGAGACCGGCGGTCTCGTCGTCGTCCCGAGGGACCTCACCTTCCTCGCCTACCAGGAGCTGCTCAGCGGCGGCCAGGTCACCCGCGCCGCCGTCGTCAGCGTCCTCGTGACCCTGACCGGCACCCTCTTCTCGATGACCGTGTCCGTCCTCTGCGCGTACGGGCTCTCCCGGCCCGGCTCGACCGGCCACCGGTTCATCCTGCTGACCCTGATGGCCACGATGTTCTTCGGCGCCGGACTGATCCCCACCTACCTCCTCGTGCAGACCCTCGGCCTCACCGACACCTACCTCGCGCTGATCCTGCCCAGCGCCGTCAGCGTCTTCAACATCCTCGTCCTGCGGGGCTTCTTCATGGGCGTCTCGCCCGAACTCGTCGACAGCGCGCGCATCGACGGCGCCGGGGACCTGCGGATCCTCTGGCAGATCGTGATGCCGCTGTCGAGGGCGGTCATCGCCGTCATCACCCTCTTCTACGCGGTCGGTTACTGGAGCGCCTGGTTCAACGCCTCCATCTACCTCAGCGACCAGAACATGATGCCGCTCCAGAACGTCCTCATCCAGCTCGCCCAGAAACAGGAGATCCCCGTCGGCCTCGGCCAGGCCGTCAAGGCGGGCGACCTGTCCGGACTCGCGGTCCAGATGGCCGTGATGGTCCTCGCCCTGCTGCCCGTCGCCGTCCTCTCGCCCTTCGTCCAGAAGCACTTCAGGAAGGGCGTGCTCACCGGCGCCGTCAAGGGCTGAGACCGCCACCCCCACCCCGAACCCCTTCCCTCATGGAGAGTCGGATGCCGAGCCTCGACGACGTGACCCGGCCGCCCGGCCGCCCGCCCCGCATCCTGTACGGCGGCGACTGGAACCCCGAGCAGTGGCCCGAGGAGACCTGGACGGAGGACGTCCGGCTGATGCGGCGCGCCGGGGTCGACTCCGTCACCCTCGGCGTCTTCTCCTGGTCCCGCATCGAACCCGCCCCCGGCGCACGCGAGTTCGGCTGGCTCGACCGGCTCATGGACCTGACGCACGCGCACGGCATCGGGGTCGTCCTCGCCACCCCCACCTCCTCGCCCCCGCCCTGGCTCGGCCGGCTCCACCCCGAGACGCTGCCCCGCGACGAGGACGGCCGGACCGAATGGTGGGGCTCGCGCCAGCACTTCTCCCACTCCAGCGAGGCCTACCGGCGGTACGCCGCCGCGATCACCGAGGACCTCGCCGCCCGGTACGCGGACCACCCGGCGCTCACCATGTGGCACATCAACAACGAGTACTGCACCCACGACTGGGGCGACGAGGCCGCCCGCACCTTCCGCCGCTGGCTCCGGCACCGCTACGGCACCCTCGACGCCCTCAACACCGCCTGGGGCACCGACTTCTGGAGCCAGCGGTACGGCGACTGGGCCGAGGTCCTGCCACCCCGCCGCGCCCACTACCTGAAGAACCCGGCGCACGTCCTCGACTTCCGCCGCTACACCTCCGACCAGCTCCTGGAATGCTTCCGCGCCGAACGCGACATCGTCCGCCGGCACACCCCGCACCTCCCGGTGACCACCAACTTCATGCCGTTCTGGTCGGGACAGGACGGCTGGGCCTGGGCGGCGGAGGAGGACGTCGTCTCCGTCGACGTCTATCCCGATCCCCGGGACCCGGCGGCGGGCGCGTACAACGCGATGATCGGCGACCTCACCCGCTCGCAGGCCGGGGGCGGGCCCTGGATGGTCATGGAACAGGCGGCCGGCGCGGTGAACTGGCGGGGCGTCAACCACCCCAAGCCGTACGGGCTCAACCGCCTCTGGGCCCTCCAGGCCGTCGCCCACGGCGCCGACGCCGTCTGCTACTTCCAGTGGCGCCAGTCCCGGCAGGGCGCGGAGAAGTTCCACTCCGGGATGCTCGGCCACACCGGGGAGCGCGGCCGGGTCTTCCAGGAGACCGTCCGCGTCGGCCAGGACCTCGCCCGCATCGGCCCCCGGGTCGCGGGCGGCCGGGTCACCGCCGACATCGCCGTCCTGCACGACTGGAACTCCTGGTGGGCCGGCGACCAGGACGGGAAGCCCTCCCGCCGGATCGACCACGCCGAGATCGTCCGCGCCTGGCACCGCGCCCTCTGGGACGCCCACCTCCCCGTCTCCTTCGCCCACCCCCACCACGACCTCGGCGCCCACCGGCTCGTCCTCGCCCCGCACCTCCACCTCCTCGACGACCGGGCGGTCACCAACCTCCTCGGGTACGTCCACGGCGGCGGCACCCTCGTCTGCGGCTTCCTCACCGGCATCGCCGACCACGACGACCGGATCCGCCCCGGCGGCATGGACGCCAGGCTCCGGGACCTCCTCGGCATCGACCTGCTCCAGGAGTGGTGGCCGCTCGACGTGGGCGAGCACGTCGACTGCGGCACGTTCCGCGGCACGCTCTGGTCCGAGGAACTGACCCCCGCCCCGGGCGCCGAGACCGTCGCCGCCTACCGGGGCGGGGAACTCGACGGCCTGCCCGCCGTCCTCCGCAACGGCCGCGCCTGGTACGTCTCCACCCTCCCCGAACCGGCCGCCCTGAGCCGCCTCCTCGCGGGTGTCGCCCGGGAGGCCGGAGCGCGCCCCGTCCTCGACGGCCTGCCCCCGGGCGTCGAGGCCGTCCGGCGCGGCGACCTGCTCTTCCTCCTCCACCACGGGCGCGACCAGGTCACGGTCCCGCTGCCCGGATGCCACCGCGACCTGCTCACCGGCGCCGACACGGACGGAACGCTGACGCTGGACCGGTACGGGGTGGCGGTCCTTGAGGAGCGCGGACCGGAGCCGGTCCCGGCAGCGGGGGAGCGTCCATGAGGCACGGCACCTGGGAGCCCGCGCCCGCCGCCCGCTGGGAGGACGGGTTCCTCGCGGGAAACGGCCGGCACGGCGCCCTCGTCCTCGGCGACCCCGAGGACGACGCGGTGATCGTCACCCACCACACCCTCGTACGGCCCGTGCACGCCCCCGCCGACACGGCGCCGCCCCGGCTCGCCGCCGCGCTCCCCGCCCTCCAGGACGCCCTGCTCGCCGGGGACACGACGGCCGCCGAGCGGTTCACGGACGGCCGGCCGCTGCGCTGGGTCCGGCCCTTCCACCCGGCCTTCAGGACCCGGGTCCGCAGCCCCCGGCCCGGCGCCCCCGGCCTCCCCGTGCGCCGCTCCGTCGACTTCACCACCGGCGTGGTCACCGCCGAGTGCGGGGAGCGGCGCAGCGAGGTCTTCGTCTCCCGCGCCGACGACGTCCTCGTCCAGTACGTCACCGGGCCCGGCCCCGCCGTCGAGGTCGACCTCGACCACCGGCTGCCCGGGGTCCCCGCCGAGCTGGCGGTCGGACGCGGCGTCGCCACGGCACGCGGGCGGACCGTCCTCACCCTGCGGGCCCGCTACCCGGACAGCCCGCTCGGCTACACCGGCCTCACGCTCCTGCTCACCGACACCGGCCGCACCACCGTCACCGCCGCCGGGGTGCGGATCGAGGGCGCCGGGCGGCTGCTCCTCCTCACCCGGGTCCGCCGCCACGCCGGCGACCTGGACACGGAGGGCGAGGCGCAGGCGCTACAAGCCCTGGTCGACGCGGGCCCCGGGTCCCGGCCGGTGGCGCGCTCCCGCCCCGGCGGCGGCACCGATCTCGCCGCCGTCCACGGCCGGCTGCTCGCCCGCCACACCGCCCTGCACGGCGCCGCCTACCGGCGGGTCGCCCTCGACCTCGGCGCGGACGAGGCCGAGCGGGCCCTCCCCGGCTCCGTCCTCCTCCGCAGGCCCGACAGCCCCGCCCTCCTGGAGCGCCTCTTCGCGGCCGGCCGCTACCACCTGCTCTCCTCCGCCGGCTCACACCCGCCCCGGCTCACCGGACTGTGGACCGGGGACTGGAACACCGCCTGGTCGGGGGCGTTCACCACCAACGCCAACCTCAACCTCCAGACCGCCTCCGCCGTCGCGGCCGACCTGCCCGAGGTGACGGAGGCCCACCGGAACCTGCTGCACGGGCAGACGGCCCACTGGAAGGACAACGCCCGCGCCGTGTTCGGCGCCCGGGGCATCGTCGCTCCCACCCACACCGACGGCGAGTCGGGGCACACGTACCACTTCAGCCGCGAGTACCCCCTCCACCTGTGGACGGCGGGCGCCGACTGGCTGCTGGGGCCGCTCCTCGACCACGACGAGGCCACCGGACGACCCGACCCGAGGACCTCCGCCCTGCTCGCCGAACTCGCCCGGTTCTACGAGGACTTCCTCACCCGCACCGGACCCGACGGACGGATCGCCGTCGTCCCCTCGTACTCCCCGGAGAACCGGCCGCGCGGCGGAGGCTGGGGCGCCGTCAACGCCACCATGGACATCGCCGCCGCCCGGCACGCCCTGCGCGCCGCCGCCGACCGGGCGCCCCGGCCGGACGCCACACGGCTGCGCGCGCTCGCCGACCGGCTGCCGCCCTACCGGGTCAACGACGAGGGGGCGCTGGCCGAATGGGCCTGGCCCGGCCTCGGAGACCGCTACGACCACCGGCACCTGAGCCACCTCTACCCCGTCTGGCCGCTCGACGAGATCAACCCGTACGACACCCCCGACCTCGCGAAGGCCGCCGGGCGGGCCCTCGAACTCCGCGGCAGCGAGAACGACTCGGCCCACGGGCACCTCCACCACGGCCTGGTCGCCGCCCGGTTGCGCGACGCGGCCCGCACCGAGGACGCGCTGGCCCGGGTGCTCACCGGCGACTACTTCCACGACTCCCTGATGAGCGCCCATTACCCGGGCCGTGACGTCTACAACGCCGACGCCGCCCACACGCTGCCCGCGCTGCTCGTCGAAGCCCTAGTCCAGTCCACCCCCACCCGGCTCGTCCTGCTGCCCGCGCCGCCCGCCCGCTGCCCGCACGGACGGCTCACCGGCATACGGACCCGGTTCGGCGCCCGCCTCGACCTGACCTGGTCCCCGGCCGCGTACCAGGCGGTGCTGCGCCCCGACCGGGACGCGGAGATCGACCTCAGGACCCCGGCGGGGGCCGGCCGGCTCGTCCTGCGCGCGGGCGAGGAACGGACCGTCAGTTCCTGACCCCGGACGGCGGGGGAGGAGGCCCGGAGCTGTCCCGCACGGTCAGGGTGGGGGCGAGCAGCTCGACCCCCGGGCCCCGCCCTGCGTCCGGCCGGGCGTCCCCGTCCTGCCGGGCGAGTCCCGCCACGAGCCGCTCCACCGCCCTGCGGCCCAGCTCCTGCGCCGGGATCGCGACGGAACTGAGGGCCACCGACGCCTGCGCGGCCACCTGGCCCGCGCAGACCGCGACCACCGACACGTCCTCCGGCACCGCCCGGCCGGTGCGCCGCAGCAGCGCCAGCAGCGGCTCGACCGCCGTCTCGTTCTGCACGACGAACGCGCTGACCCCGGGCCGCTCGTCGAAGATCCGGGCGAGCACCCCCGCCACCGCGTCATGACCGCCCTCGCACGGCCGGTGCAGCAGCCGGAGCCCCAGCCGGCCCGCCCGCTCGCGCAGCCCGCGCAGGGTCCGCTCGGCGAAGCCCGTGTGCCGCGCGTAGACACCGGGCGACTCGCCGATCACCGCGATCTCCCGGTGCCCGAGGGCGGCCAGGTGCTCCACGCACAGCGCCCCGGCCGCCGCGAAGTCCAGGTCGACGCAGTCGAGCCCGGCCGGATCGCCGGGCAGCCCGACCAGGACGGCCGGCGGGCCCGCGGCGCGCAGCACCGGCAGCCGCTCGTCGTCGAGCTGGACGTCCATGAGGATGACCGCCTCCGCGAGGCCGCTGCCCGTCACGCGGCGGAGCGCGGACGGACCCTCCTCGCCGGTGAGGAGCAGCACGTCGTAGCCGTGGGCGCGGGCGGTGGTGGCGACGGCGACGGCGATCTCCAGCATCACCGGCACGTACATGTCGGTGCGCAGCGGGACCATCAGGGCGATGATCCGCGACCGGCTGCTGGCCAGCGCCCGGGCGCCCGCGTGGGGCTGGTAGCCGAGCTGCTCGATGCTGGCCCGGACCCGCTGCCGGGTCGGGCCGGAGATCGGCCGCTTGCCGCTGAGGACGTAACTCACCGTGCTGGCCGACACTCCGGCGTGCCGGGCGACCTCGGCAAGCGTGACCATCCGTTCTCCCGCGGGCCGTGACTCAGGTGAAGCGCTTCGACGAAACCGCTCGTGCGACTGCTCCGACGGCTCAGCGAGACCGTAACGCGGGCGTGTTGACCTGTCCAGAGAAGCGGGTCAAGAAGATCGACGCGCTTCGACGACCGTACCGTCGACGGGGAACCGCCGGAGCTCCCCGGGATGCCGCGAGCCGATCGGGGACATCCCGTCGTCCGCCCCGTGCCGGGCGAGCAGGTCGAGCACCAGCCGGCCGCGCCGGACCCGCTCCCGCGCGGTGGCGAGGGCGTGCTCCCGCAGCTGGGCCCCGTACGGGTAGATCCCGGCGGCCCGGCTCAGACCGAACTTCAGGTACAGCGGCGCGCCCCGGCGGATCAACTCCGCCGTCTCGTACATCCGGACGTACCCCCCGAGGTCGTCGGGGGCCTCGACGTACAGGTCCATCGGCGCCCGGCTGACCCGCCGGATCTCGGTGAGATGGACGAGCGTCAGGCCGGAGGGCACGTTCAGCGAATCGGCACCGAGCCGCTCGTAGACCGCGTACGAGGCGGGGTTGACCGGCCCGATGAGCGCGGACACCTTGAACCTGGTGTCGGCGGGCAGGTGCCCGGGGCGCGACGGCCCTCGTACAGCTCGCGGTCGCTCAGACAGATCCCCGCGGCGGCGGCGACCCGCACCCGGACCTCACCGGGCCCGGGCGCGGGGACCTCCCGCTCGACCAGCCGATGGGAGCCGGGCCGCTCGACGAGGACCGCGCGGCTCACGGGCGCGGCGACGCTCACTCCGGCTGCCTCTTGACGCTCACTTCGGCTGCCTCTTCTCCCAGCCCTCGGCCCACAGGTCGAACCGGGCCCGCTGCTGCGGGAACGCGGCGGCGGCGTCGGCGTCGAACTCCACGCCCAGGCCCGGCTCGTGGGACACCGTGAAGCAGCCGGTCTCCGGATCGACCTCGGGCGCGCCGCGCACGACCTTCTTGATCTCCGCGTCCGCGAAGTCGTTGAAGTGCTCCAGGACCTTGAAGTTGGGTGTGCAGGCGGCGAGTTGGAGGGAAGCGGCGGTGAGCACCGAACCCCCGACGTTGTGCGGGGCGACGAGGACGTAGTGGGTCTCGGCGGTCGCGGCGAGCTTCCTCGCCTCCAGGATGCCGCCGATGTGTCCGACGTCGGGCTGCACGACGTCGGCCGCCTGCGACTCGAACAGCTCCCTGAACTCGATCCGGTCGTGGATCCGCTCACCGGTCGCGATCGGCAGGTCCACCTTCTCGGCCACCTTGCGCAGCGCCTTGAGGTTCTCCGGCGGCACCGGCTCCTCCAGCCAGGCCGGGCGGAACGGGGCGAGTTCGCGCGCGAGCCGCACCGCCGTCGAGGGGGAGAAGCGGCCGTGCATCTCCACCATCAGCTCGGTGTCCGGGCCGATCGCGTCCCGGACCGCCTCGATGAGCGCGACGGACTCCCGCGACCGCTCGGCGTCCAGCTCGTAGTGACCGGTGCCGAACGGGTCGATCTTCAGGGCCCGGTAGCCGCGCGCCACGACCTCGCGGGCCGCCGCGTGGTAGGCCTCCGGGGTGCGCTCGGTGGTGTACCAGCCGTTGGCGTACGCCTTCACCCGCTCGGTGACCTTTCCGCCGAGCAGCTGCCAGACGGGCACGCCGAGCGCCTTGCCCTTGATGTCCCAGCAGGCCATCTCGACGACCGCGATGCCGGACATGACGATCTCGCCGGCCCGGCCGAAGTCCCCGTACTTCATGCGCCGTACGAGGTCCTCGACGGCGAACGGGTCCGAACCGGCGATGTGGTTGGCCTCCGCCTCGCGGAGATAGCCGACGAGCGCGTCGGTGTGCCCGAGCATCCGGGTCTCGCCGACCCCGGTGAGTCCCTCGTCGGTGTGGACGAGGACATAGGTGAGGTTGCGCCAGGGCGTGCCGACGACATGTGTGGTGATTCCCGTGATGCGCACGGTGGTTGCTCCCCGGGGGCGCGGATGATGTGTTCGAGATGCCGAAGCGCGTTCGGTGGATCGGCGAGACCGTAGGCAGCGGCCCGCCGGGGTGTCAATGGGAGCGCGGCCACCCGCGCCGCCCACCACGGCGGCCCCGCGGCCCGTTGCCGGGCACGAGGGGCGCCGCTAGTCTCTGTCCGCGATTTCGGTCGCGGTACGGGATATCGAACGGACAGAGGTGAGGTGGGGGACCCATGGGACGACTCGTTCCGGCGGTGACCAGGGCATTCGACGTACTGGAACTGTTCCTGGAGGGCGACGGGACGCTCTCCGCCCCCGAGATCACCCGCAGACTCCAGCTGCCGCGCACCACCACCCACGAACTCGTCACCACCCTGACCGCCCGCAACTACCTCGTCCCGGCGCCGGGACAGCCCGGCCGCTACCGGCTCGGCGTCCGCACCTACCAGCTCGGCAGCCGGTACGCCGAACAGCTCGACCTCGCGGCCGAGGGCCACCAGGTCGCCCGCGAGGTCGCCGACACCTGCGGCGAGACCGTGCACGTCGCGGTCCTCGAGGACATGGACGTCATCTACATCGCCAAGGTCGACTCCAGCCACGCGGTACGGATGGTCTCCGCCACCGGCCGCAGACTGCCCGCCCACTGCACCGCCGTCGGCAAGATGCTCCTCGCCGGGCTCCCCGAGGCCGTACTCGAGGAGCGCCTCGACGCGAACACGGCCGGCCGTGAACTCGTCCGCATGACGCCCCGCAGCATCACCGACCCGGACGCGCTGCGCGCGGCCCTCGCGGAGATCCGCATCCTCGGCGTCGCGGGCGAGCAGCAGGAGTCCAACCCCGACGTCAGCTGCGTCGCCGCGCCCGTGCGGGACCGCTCGGGCCGCGTGGTGGCGGCGCTCTCGGTCTCGGTCCCGGTCCACCGCTGGACCGAGGAACGCGAGAACGAACTCACGGCCCTCGCGGTGAAGGGCGCGAACGAACTGTCGGAACGCCTGGGACACCGGGCGGCACGCTGAGGGTGCGGGGGCGGGGCCGGCCGCGCCGGGGCCGTCGGTGGCCGTTGGACGAACCCGTAGTTTTGGAGGCGCGCTACCGCTCCGCCGATCCAGGAGGCCAGAATGCAGCAGCTCAGGGCCGTGCCCTGCTCACCCCCGCCCGGACGCCTGACAGAAGGCCCCGTCTGGGACGACCGGCGCCAGGAACTCCTCTGGGTCGACATACCCGACGGGCTCGTCCACCGGGCCGCCCTCACCCACGAGGCGGCCACGCCGGACCTCGTCGGGACCTCGACCCTCCGCTTCGGCAGCGCGGTCGGCGCGGTCCAGCCCTGCGCCTCCGGAGCCCTGCTCGCCGCCGTGGGCACAAGCCTGGTGCGGCTCGACCCGGACCGCCCGGTGGAGGCGGCCGTCGAACTCGCCGCGCCCGTCCTCCCCGGCGACGGCCTCCCGCGCCGCATGAACGACGCCGCCGTCGACCCCGCGGGGCGGTTGCTCGTCGGCAGCATGGCGTACGACGAGAGCCCGGGCGCGGGCTCGCTCTACCGCCTCGACGGCGACGGGCTCGTCACCCTCCTCGACTCGGTCACCATCTCCAACGGGCTCGGCTGGAGCCCCGACGGGACCCGCCTCTACTACGCGGACAGCCCCACCGGCCGGGTCGACGTCTTCACCTACGACACCGGTACGGGCACCCTGACCGACCGGCGGCCCTTCGCCGCCCTCGACCGCGGCGTGCCGGACGGGCTCACCGTCGACGCGGACGGCCGGGTGTGGGTGGCGGTGTGGGGCGGCGGCGAGGTCCTCGCCTTCACCCCCGACGGCGCGCTCCACGCGCGCGTGGAGGTGCCCGCGGCCCACGTGACGAGCTGCGCCTTCGCGGGACCGGACCTCGACGTCCTGGTCATCACGACGGCGAAGGAGGGCCTCGACGCAGCCGCCCGCCGCGCCCAGCCCCTCGCGGGCAGCCTCTTCACCTGCCGCCCACCCACCCGAGGCCTGCCGCCCGTCCCGTACGCCGACCACTGAACGCCCCCGCGCCGACCCACGAGCGGGAACGCGCGGATGGGGCGGGCTCGTTCACGAGCCCGCCCCTCCTCATGCGCGGTCGGGTCAGCGGTGTGCCAGCCGGCTCGCCGCCGGGAGCAGCCTGCTGTCGTAGTCGAACAGGGCCTGGTTCTCCCAGCCGTTGCCGGACGAGGGGTCGGCCGGGTCCCAGCCGTTGCCCGTGACGGCGGTCCAGGCCGGCTCCCAGTAGACGACGCCGAGGCCGCGGCCGTTCGGCACCGCCTCGACGACGTTCATGACGTCCCGCAGCCAGGCGGACTGGCCGGCGCTGCTCGCCGGGTATCCGGCGACCAGCTCGCCCGCCAGGTCGATGATGTTCTCGTGGGCGTCCTCGCTGTCGAGGCGGAACGGGTACGCGGTCTCGGCGACCAAGACCTTCTTGCCGTAACGGGCGGAGATGTCGTCGAGGTTGGCCTGCAGCGAGGACAGGGCGCCGTGCCAGTAGCCGTAGAAGGAGAGCGCGATGACGTCGTAACTCACGCCCTGTGCCTTCGCGTTGTCGAACCAGGTGCGGTAGAGGGCGTTGTCGCCGCCGTTGGCGAGGTGCAGGGCGATCTGCGTGCCGGACGAGACCGTCTTGGCGGCGGAGATGCCGGAGTTGAGCAGCCCGGCGAGCTGCGTCCAGTTGCTCGTCGACCCTTCGGGCCAGAGCATGCCGGTGTTGATCTCGTTGCCGATCTGCACCATGTCGGCCGTGGTGCCCTGCGCCTTCAGGGCGCTGAGGACGTCGTACGTGTGGTTGTAGACGTCGGTCCTGAGCCGGCTGTACGAGTGTCCCTGCCAGGCGGCGGGCTTGGTCTGGGCGCCCGGGTCGGCCCAGATGTCGGAGTAGTGGAAGTCCACGAGGAGCTTCATGCCCTGCGCCTTGATCTTCTGCGCGGTGGCGAGGACGCGGGCCTTGTTGTTGTAGCCGTCGGCCGGGTTGACCCACACCTTGAGCCGGCCGTAGTTCGCGCCCGCGTTCTTGAGCAGGGCGACCGCGTCACCTGGGGTCCCGGATGCCGACTTGTACGTCCCGCCGAGGTCCTCGCTCTTCTTGAGCGCGGAGAGGTCGACGCCCCTGACGGCGAGGCCGGTCGTGCCGGGGGTGAACGTCAGGTCGTCGACGTTGAGCCAGTTCCCGGCCTTGGCATCGGAGTTGATGCTGACGGTGCAGGCTCCTCCCGCCACGGTGATCGGGGTGACGATCCGTATCCAGGAGCTGGAGGTGACCGGCAGGTCGGTGCGCTGCTCGGCCGAACCGCAGTTGCGCAGGGCCAGGTAGGCGGAGTTCTGTCCGCCGCCCGAGCGCACCCAGGCGCTCAGCGTGTACGGGCCGTCGGCGAGTCCGGAGAGGTACTGGTACGTCTCCACCTTGTAGGCGGCTGACGACCAGTGGCTCAGGCGGTGGCCGCCGCCGTGGCCGCCGGCCTCGGTGAACGAGGCGGCGTTCTGTCCGGCGGCGGAGTAGGTGGACCAGCCGGCCGGGGTGGCGGTCCCGGTGCCGTCGCTCTCGAACCCGGCGTTGGTGAGGGTGGCGGCGGCCTCGGCGTGCCGGGCGGTGGGCAGCGGGGCCAGGAGCAGCGCGGCGAGTGCGGCGGCGACGGCGGCGGCCCGCAGGCGGACGCGGCTTCGTACGGGGTGCATCGTCGAGTCCCTTCGACGGTGGCGGACAGGAGTGTGGTGCGATTCCCTACGGGCGGGAAGGGGGGGGCTCAGGCGTCCAGGCGTACGACCCTGACGGCTCCGGCCGGGACCGTGATCCCGCCGCTCACGCGGCCGCCTCCGAGGAGCTCCGTCCCGGCGCCGTCCAGCGGCACCTCGGCGGCCTCCCCGGAGTGGTTCAGGGCGAAGACGTACTCCCCGCCCTCGCCGGCCCGGCGTACGACCTCGACGTCACGCGGCAGCCCGGTGCGCGCCGGGACCGCGGCGTCCTCGCCCGCCGCGGCGAGGATCGCGTCGAGCGCGGCCGCGTCGAGGCGGGTGGAGACGTACCAGGCGGTGCCCCGCCCGAGGCGGTGGCGGGTCACGGCGGGTCCGCCGGCGGCCGGCCCGTCGGCGTACGACCACACGGTCTCGGCGCCGCGCGGCCGGACGAACTCGGTCCACACGTCACCGGTGAGTTCGGCGCCGTCGGGCCCGGTGATCGTCACGCGCTGGCCGTCCAGGAGCGGCGACCACTCGTCGACGGTGAGCCCGAGGACGTCCCGCAGGGCGCCCGGGTAGGCGCCGGGGTGCACGGCGTCGTGTTCGTCGACGATTCCGGAGAAGTAGGAGACGACGAGCGTGCCGCCGTTCTCGACGTACTCCCGGAGGTTCTGCCCGGCGGCCTCGGTCATGAGGTAGAGCGCGGGCACCACGACCAGCGGGTAGGCGGAGAGGTCGGACTCGGGGTGGGCGAAGTCGACGGTGAGGTGCCGGTCGTAGAGGGCCTCGTAGAAGCTGTCGGCGCGCTCGCGGGCGTCGTGGGCGGCGTGCGGCCGCCATTCGAGGTTCTGCGCCCACCAGGAGTGCCAGTCCCAGAGCACGGCGACGTCCGGGACTGTCCGGGTGCCGCGTACCTCCCGCAGGGTCTCCAGGTCGCCGCCCAGGGCGACGACCTCGCGCCAGATCCGGGTGTCGGTGCCGCCGTGCGGGACCATCGCCGAGTGGAACTTCTCGGCGCCGCGCCGGGACTGGCGCCACTGGAAGAACATCGCGCCCTCGGAGCCGCGGGCGACGTGGGCGAGGGAGTTGCGGGCCATCTCGCCGGGGCGCTTGGCGGGGTTGCGCGGCTGCCAGTTCACGCCCGAGGTGGAGTGTTCGAGGAGGAGCCAGGGGGCGCCGCCGGCGACGGAGCGGGTGAGGTCGGCGGCCATGGCGAGGTTGACGTGGGTGCGGCGGCCGTCGGTGATCAGGTAGTGGTCGTTGGTGACGAGGTCGACCTCGCGGCCCCAGGCCCAGTAGTCGATGGAGTCGCACTGGCTGAGCGCGGTCATGAAGTTGGTGGTGACGGGGACTCCGGGCGCGAGTTCATGCAGGATGTCGCGTTCCGTGCGGAAGTTCTCCCGGAGGGTGGCGTCGGCGAAGCGCCGGTAGTCGAGCTGCTGGGCGGGGTTGCCGACGGTGGGCGTGATCCGGGGCGGGTCGATCTCCTCGTAGGAGCCGTAGCGCTGCCCCCAGAAGGCGGTGCCCCAGGCCTCGTTCACCGCCTCGACCGAGCCGTACGTGTCGTCGAGCCAGCGGCGGAAGTGGGCGGCGCAGCTGTCGCAGTAGCAGGCGCTGACGGGCACGCCGTACTCGTTGTGGACGTGCCAGAGGGCGAGTGCGGGGTGGCTGCCGTAGCGCCGGGCCAGCTCGGTGGTGATGCCGGCGGCGGCCGCGCGGTAGGCGGCGGAGCTGTGGCAGATCGCCCCACGCGAGCCGTACGAGAAGCGCGTGCCCTCGGCGGTGACGGGCAGGGCCTCGGGGTGGGCCCGGTAGAACCAGGCGGGCGGTGCCACGGTCGGGGTGCCGAGGTCGACCCGTACGCCGTTCTCGTGGAGCAGGTCGAGGAGCCGGTCGAGCCAGCCGAAGTCGTAGCGGCCGGCCTCCGGTTCGAGCAGGGCCCAGGAGAAGATCCCGACGCTCACCATGGTGACGCCGGCCTCCCGCATGAGGCGGACGTCCTCCTGCCAGACGCTTTCCGGCCACTGTTCGGGGTTGTAGTCCCCGCCGAACGCGAGCCGTTGCAGGCCCTTGGGCGTGCTCTGCGGCATGAGTCTCTCCTGAAACCTCGAACGATGAAAGCTCTGGATCGCTGTGAACGTGCACACAGCCGATCTCGATGTGGCAACGCAACATAACCGCACACGAACAACCATTGACAAGTGTCCTGAACGTTTCTCTACTGTGAACGCTCACAGATGCATGACCGGCCTTCCCGCTCTGGGGAGAGGCCCCTTTTTCGGTCAGGGAGAAGCACCCCATGCCTCACATCACGCGCCGCAGCCTCGCCGCCGCCACCGCCGTCCTCCTCGGCGCCACCGCGCTCAGCGCCTGTGGATCCTCCGACTCCGGCGACGACGCGGGCGCCGGGTCCGGCCCCGTCTCGCTCACCTACTGGGCCTGGGCCCCCGGCATGGACAAGGTCGTGGCCCTCTGGAACGCCGAACACCCCGACATCAAGGTGACGGTGCAGAAGCAGGCCTCGGGCGACGACCTCGTCACCAAGATCATCACGGCCGCCAAGGCGCACAAGGCACCCGACCTCGTCCAGGCCGAGTACCAGGCCCTGCCGACCCTGGTCTCCAACGACGCCCTCGCCGACATCGCCCCCGACGTCGCCGGCGTCAAGGACAAGTTCGCCCCCGGCATCTGGCAGCAGACCACCTTCGGCGGCGAGGCCGTCTACGCCCTGCCCCAGGACTCCGGGCCGCTGATGTTCTTCTACCGCGAGGACCTCTTCAAGCAGTACGGCCTCTCCGTCCCCACCACCTGGGAGGAGTTCGCCGCCACCGCCCGTGACGTGCGGAAGAAGGCCCCCGGCAAGGCCCTGACCACCTTCTCCGCCAACGACTCCGGCCTCTTCGCCGGACTCGCCCAGCAGGCCGGCGCCAAGTGGTGGACCTTCGAGGGCGACACCTGGAAGGTCGGCATCGACGACGCCGCCACCAAGAAGGTCACCGACTTCTGGGGCGGCCTGGTCGCCGAGGGCGCCATCGACAACCAGCCGATGTACACCCCCGCCTGGAACAAGGCCCTCAACACCGGCGAGCAGCTCGCCTGGGTCTCCGCCGTCTGGGCCCCCGGCACCCTGACCACCGCCGCCCCCGACACCAAGGGCAAGTGGGCCATGGCCCCCCTCCCGCAGTGGACCGCGGGCGGCACCGCCACCGGCAGCTGGGGCGGCTCCTCCACCGCCGTCACCACCGACTCGAAGCACAAGACGGCCGCCGCGCAGTTCGCCACTTGGCTGAACACCGACCCGGTCGCCCTCGCCGCCCTCGTCAAGGAGAGCGGCATCTACCCGGCCGCCACCGCCGCCCAGACCAGCGGCGCCCTCGCCAAGGCCCCCGACTACTTCGCCAACCAGCCCGACTTCTACACCCGCGCCGCCGAGATAGCGAAGACCACCGCGCCCGCCGCCTGGGGCCCCAACGTGAACGTCGCCTACACCGCCTTCAAGGACGAGTTCGGCAAGGCCGCAAAGGCCAAGTCGGGCTTCGGCACGGCGCTCTCCGCCGTGCAGTCCACCACCGTCGCCGACCTGGAGAAGCAGGGCTTCGAGGTCGCCAAGTGACCCAGCCCCCCAAGGGCACGGGGCCGGCGGGGCGCAGGGCCCGCCGGCCGTACGGCGTCAAAGCGGCCCCGTACGGCTTCCTCCTCCCCGCCGCCGCCCTCTTCGCCCTCTTCTTCGCCCTCCCCATCGGCTACGCCCTGTGGCTCAGCTTCCACAAGGTCGAGATCAAGGGCCTCGGCCTCGGCAAGGGCGCCAAGTCCGAGGTCTGGGCCGGCCTGGAGAACTACACCTCGGCCCTCACCGACTCCGAACTCGCCGCCAGCGCCCTGCGCGTCCTCGGCTACGGCGCCGTCGTCGTCCCCGTGATGCTCGGCCTCGCCCTGTTCTTCGCGCTCCTGCTCGACTCCGAGCGCGTCCGGGCCCGCTCCTTCGCCCGGCTCGCGATCTTCCTGCCGTACGCCGTCCCCGGAGTCATCGCCGCCGTCCTCTGGGGCTTCCTCTACCTCCCGGACGTCAGCCCCTTCCACTACGTCCTCGGGCAGCTCGGCCTGCCGCAGCCCGACCTCATGGACGGCGGACCGCTCTACCTGGCGATGTCCAACATCGCGGTCTGGGGCGGCACCGGCTTCAACATGATCGTCATCTACACCGCGCTGCGCTCGCTGCCCACCGAGGTCTACGAGGCGGCCAAGCTCGACGGCTGCTCCGAGCTCCAGATCGCCCTGCGCATCAAGATCCCGATGGTGGTGCCCTCCCTGGTGCTCACCTTCTTCTTCTCGATCATCGCCACCCTCCAGGTCTTCAACGAGCCCATGACGCTCAAGCCGCTCACCAACGGCATCCCCTCCACCTGGAGTCCGCTCATGAAGGTCTACAACGACGCCTTCACCGGCGGGAACATCCACGCCGCGTCGGCCACCGCCGTCGTGCTCGCCCTCGCCACCTTCGTCCTCTCCTTCGCCCTCCTCCGGATCTCCAACCGCCGCACCACGCAAGGAGCCAGCCGATGACCGGGCTCGCCTCCCCGCCGCTCCACAAGGCGGCCCCGGCCGCGGGAACCACCCCGGGCACCCCCCAGGCCCCGCCCCGCCCCCGCCGCACCGCGCTGCTCCCCACGGCCGCCCTGGTCCTCGGGGCGCTGTACTGCCTGCTGCCCGTCGCCTGGGTCGTGGTCGCCGCCACCAAGCCCGACGACGAGCTCTTCTCCACCTTCACGTTCCTGCCCGGCGGCGGCCTCGCCGACAACGTCACCGACCTCACCGCGTACCGCGACGGCATCTACTGGCGCTGGATGCTCAACTCCGTGTTCTACGCGGGCCTCGGCGCCGTCCTGTCCACCGTCGTCTCCGCCCTGGCCGGCTACGCCCTCGCGATCTACCGCTTCCGCGGCCGCGAGGCCTTCTTCAACGTGATGCTCACCGGCGTCCTCATGCCCCCGGTCATCCTCGCCATCCCGCAGTACCTGCTCATGGCCGAGGTCGACCTGACGGACAGTTACGCCTCCGTGCTGCTGCCGCTGATCCTCTCCCCGTACGGCGTCTACCTCGGCCGCATCTACGCCGAGGCCGCCATCCCCATGGAACTCGTCGAGGCCGGCCGCATGGACGGCGCGGGCGAGTGGCGGATCTTCCGGCGGATCGCCGTCCCCATGATGGCCCCGGGCCTGGTGACGATCTTCCTCTTCCAGTTCGTCGCCATCTGGAACAACTTCCTGCTGCCCTTCATCATGCTCGGCGACGACGAGAAGTTCCCCATGACCGTCGGCCTGTTCACCCTGCTCAAGCAGGGCGCCTCCCAACCCTCCCTGTACACCCTGGTGATCACCGGCGCGCTCCTCGCGGTCGCCCCGCTCATCGCCCTGTTCCTCGTCATCCAGCGCTTCTGGAGCCTCGACCTGCTCTCCGGCGCCGTAAAGTCCTGAGCACCGGGGATCGAGGGGAAACACACAGCATGAGCACAGCAGCGAGCAGGCGCCGCCCGGCGACCATCCACGACGTGGCCCGCGAGGCCGGCGTCTCGCGCGGCACCGTCTCCCGCGTCCTCAACGGCGGCCACTACGTCAGCCCGACCGCCAAGGCGGCCGTCGACGCCGCGATCCGAAGAACGGGCTACGTCGTCAACCGGCACGCCCGCTCGCTGATCACCGGCAAGTCCGACTCGGTCGCCTTCCTCCTGACCGAACCCCAGGAGCGCTTCTTCGAGGACCCCAACTTCAACGTGCTGCTCCGCGCCTGCACCCAGGCGCTCGCCGCCCAGGACATCCCCCTGCTCCTGATGATCGCGGGCACCGAGGACGAACGCCGCCGCAACCTCCGGTACATCGAGGCCGGTCACGTCGACGGCGTGCTCCTCGTCTCCAGCCACTCCGGAGACCCGGTCGTGGCCCGGCTGCACGAGGCCGGCGTCCCCGTCGTCGCCTGCGGCAAGCCCCTCGGCCAGACCGCCAAGATCGGCTATGTCGCCGCCGACGACCGCGACGGCGCCCGCGACATGGTCCGTCACCTGTACGCCTCCGGGCGGCGCCGCATCGCCACCGTCACCGGCCCGCTCGACACCCCGGGCGGGGTGGAGCGCCTCGCCGGCTACCGCGAGACGCTCGCCGAGCACGGACTGCCCGTCGACGAGACGCTGATCGCCACCGGCGACTACAGCCGGGCCAGCGGCGAGGACGCGGCCCGCGCCCTGCTGGAGCGCGCCCCGGACATCGACGCCGTGTTCGTCGCCTCCGACCTGATGGCGCAGGGAGTCCTCGACGCGTTCGCCCGCGCGGGCCGGAAGGTGCCCGAGGACATCGCGGTCGGCGGCTTCGACGACTCCCCGGCCGCCCTGTCCTCCCGGCCCTCGCTGACCACCATCCGCCAGCCGTGGGACCGGATCAGCGCCGAGATGGTACGGACGCTGCTCGCCCGGATAGCGGGGGAGGAACCGGCGACGGTCATCCTCCCGACCCAGCTGGTCCGGAGGGAGTCGGCCTAGACCCGCGGCCGCGCCCAGCGGAGGTGCGGCCGCTCCTTCGGCACGTCAGGGTCCGGTCACCAGGATCACTTCGAGCGTCCGCGGACCGTGCACCCCCTCGACCCGGTCGAGCTCGATGTCGCTGGTCGCGGACGGGCCCGAGATCCAGGTCAGCGGGCGCGTCGGGTCGAGCCGGGGGAGGGCCTCCGGGACCGAGGCGACCACCTGTTCCGGCGCCCGGACCACGCACACGTGCAGATCGGGCACCAGGGTGAGGGCGCGCCGGCCCTGTCCGAGGCCGCCGTCGAGGACGATCGTGCCGGTCTCGGCGATCGCGAGGGCGCAGCCCGTCACCACGGCGTCGATGCCGTCGAGTTCGTGCGGCGTGAGCCGGGGCTCGTCGCCCCGCCGCTCGGCACCCGCGGCGGCGAGCCACTCCTCGGGGAGCCCGGGCGGTACGACGACACTCCGCGCGCCGCGCTCGTCGAGGAGCCGGGCGACGAGGTCCGCCACACCGTCCGGTGGCGTGCGGTGGACGTGGGCGCGGTAGTCGGCGAGGTTCTCGTGCAGCAGGTCGAGGAGCCCGCCGGGGTTGTCGGCGGTGTGCCGCGGCAGATAGGCGCGGGTGACGTCGGGGGCTTCGGGGGCGTCGGCGACGGCGGCTCTGATGCGGGCGAGCACGCGTGCGCGTGAGTCGCTGGTCATGTGCGGTTCTTCTTCCACCAGTCGCGGAACGGTTCGGCGGGCAGTTCGGGCAGGTTCCGGTGCTCGGACCACTGGCGGGCGCCGGGGCCTGGCAGCCGTTTCGGGTGCAGCGCGCGCGTGGCGGAGGCGAGGTGCTGGCCCGCCGCGAGCGCGGCCGGCCGGTCGAGCACCCAGGAGGCGGCCTTGACGGCGGCCCGCTCCAGGCGGTGGCCCTTCCCGCCCTCGGAAGCGACCCGCTCGCGCAGGTGCACCAGGACCTCCGGGATGTCGATGGCCACCGGACACACCTCGTAACAGGCGCCGCAGAGCGAGGAGGCGTACGGCAGGGAGGCGTCGACCTCGCTCGCCGTGCCCCGGAGCTGGGGCGTGAGGATCGCGCCGATCGGCCCGGGGTAGACCGAGCCGTAGGCGTGACCGCCGGCCCGCTCGTACACCGGGCAGACGTTGAGGCAGGCCGAGCAGCGGATGCAGCGCAGCGCCTGCCGCCCGACCTCGTCGGCGAGGGCGCCCGTCCGTCCGTTGTCGAGCAGCACCAGATGGAAGGCGGACGGACCGTCGTCGTCCCTCGTGCCGGTCCACATGCTGGTGTACGGGTTCATCCGCTCGGCCGTCGACGAGCGCGGCAGCGTCTGGAGGAACACCTCCAGGTCCCGCCAGCCCGGCACCACCTTCTCCACGCCGACCACGGAGATCAGGGTCTCCGGCAGGGTGAGGCACATCCGGCCGTTGCCCTCGGACTCGACGACGACGAGGGTGCCGGTCTCGGCGACCATGAAGTTCGCCCCGGAGATCCCGACCTTGGCCCGCAGGAACTTCTCCCGCAGGTGCAGCCGGGCCGCCTCGGCGAGCTCGGCCGGGGTGTCGCTCAGCCCCTCCGGCGCGGGCCGCCCCCAACTCCCCATCTTCTCCCGGAAGATGTCACGGATCTCGGCCCGGTTGCGGTGGATGGCCGGGACCAGGATGTGCGAGGGGCGGTCCTCGCCGAGCTGCACGATCAGCTCCGCGAGATCCGTCTCGTACGCGGCGATGCCCTCGGCTTCCAGGTGCTCGTTCAGGCCGATCTCCTGCGTGGCCATCGACTTGACCTTGACCACCTCCGTCTCGCCGGTGGCCCGGACGAGTTCGGTGACGATCCGGTTGGCCTCGGCCGCGTCGGTGGCCCAGTGCACGGTGCCGCCCGCCGCCGTGACCGCCTCCTCCAACTGGAGGAGATATGTGTCGAGATGACGGAGCGTGCGGTCCTTGATCTCCTTCCCGGCCTGCCTGAGTTCCGCCCAGTCGTCGAGTTCGGCGACGGCCCGGGCCCGTTTGTCGCGGATGGTGTGGGTGGCGTGCCGCAGGTTGGCGCGCAGGGTCGGGTCGCCGATCGCGGCCCGCGCGGCCTCGGGGAAGGCCGGCATGCCGACGAAGGTGCCGGATGTCGTTCCGCTCACTGCCAGGGCTCCTCTTCCGTGCTCGCCAGGATGTCCGCCAGGTGCACCGCGCTCAGCGGTGCCCCCTGCCGGCTCAGCATGCCGCCCACGTGCAGCAGGCAGGAGTTGTCCGCGCCGCACAGCACCTCGGCGCCCGTGGACAGCGCGTTCGCGATCTTGTCAGCGCCCATGGCAGCCGACACGTCCGGGTTCTTCACCGCGAACGTGCCGCCGAAGCCACAGCACTCCTCCGCGCCCGGCAGCTCCACGAGCTCCAGCCCCTTCACCGCCTCCAGGAGCCGCCGCGGCCGGTCCCCCAGACCGAGGAGGCGCAGTCCGTGGCAGGACGGGTGGTACGTCACCCGGTGCGGGAAGTACGCGCCCACGTCCGTCACGCCGAGCACGTCCACCAGGAACTCCGTCAGCTCGTGGACGCGCGGGGCCAGGCCCGCGGCCGCCGCGCCGAAGGAGGCGTAGTGGTGGCGGACCATCGCCGCGCACGAGCCCGAGGGCGTCACCACGTACTCGTAGCCCTCGAAGGCGCGGACCGTGCGGCGTACCAGCGGGGCGGTCTCGGCGCGGTACCCGGTGTTGAACTGTGGCTGTCCGCAACAGGTCTGCGCGGCGGGGAAGTCGACCTCCACCCCGAGGCGTTCGAGGAGCCGGACGGTCGCCACCCCCGTCGCGGGGAAGACGGCGTCGTTGACGCAGGTGACGAAGAGGGCGACACGCATCACGGGTTCCTCGGGCTCCTCTGCTCTCACGGGTTGCTCGGGGACGGGCCGAGCCGGTCGGCGGCCGCGTCCCAGGCGGCCCGTCCGGCACGGTCGTCGCGCGGTTCGTAGTGTCGCAGGGGCTGCGTCCCCGCGACGAGCCGGCGCATCGAACCGAGGTCGCCGACGAGTCCTGCGGCCCTCGCCTGGACGAGGACGTTCCCGAGGGCGGTCGCCTCCACGGGGCCCGCGACGACGGGCAGCCCGGTGGCGTCGGCCGTCCACCGGCAGAGCAGCGCGTTCCGGGCTCCGCCGCCCACCAGATGGATCCGCCGGACGTCCCGGCCGGCCAGTTCGGCCGCCTGCCGCAGGGTGCGCCGGTGGGCGAGCGCGAGGCTCTCCAGGACGCAGCGGACCACCGCCCCCTGACTTCCGGGTGCCGGCTGGCCGGTACGGCGGCAGTACGCCCGGACGCGTTCGGGCATGTCGCCGGGCGCGAGGAACTCCGGAGCGTCCGGGTCGACGAGCGCCGTGAGCGGCTCGGCGCGCGCGGCCGCCCCGAGCAGTTCGTCGAGCCCGTCCGGCAGCCCGTCCCGCGCCCAGGTTCTGCGGCACTCCTCCAGGAGCCACAGGCCCATGGTGTTCCGCAGGAAGCGGACCGTGCCGTCGATCCCGCGCTCGTTGCTGAAGTTCGCCGCCCGCGCCTCCTCGGTCAGCACCGGCGACCCCAGTTCGAGCCCGGCGAGCGACCAGGTGCCGCAGGAGATGTAGGCGGAGCCGGGGGCCGTCGCGGGGACGGCGACGACGGCCGACGCGGTGTCGTGCGAGGCCACGGTCGTCACCGGCGTGCCGACCGGAAGGCCGGTGAACTCACCGACGTACGGCAGGAGTCCACCCGCCGGATCGCCCGGCGCCCGGAGCGGCGGCAGCAGTGCGGGATCGATGCCGAGCCTGCCCGGCAGCTCCCCGGACCAGACGGCCGCGCGGGCGTCGAACAGGCCCGTCGTGGAGGCGTTCGTCTCCTCGGCGCCGACCGTCCCGGTCAGCCAGTGGACGATCAGGTCCGGCATCAACAACAACCGCTTAGCCGCCAAGAGTTGGGCACTGCCTGCGGCGGAGGCGAGCTGGAAGACCGTGTTGAACGGCAGGTGCTGGAGCCCGGTGATCCCGTACAGCTCCCCGGCCCCGACCCGTGCCAGCACGGCCTCCGCGATCCCCTCCGTCCGCCCGTCGCGGTAGTGGTACGGCGCACCGAGCAGCGCGCCGTCCGCGTCGAGGAGCCCGTAGTCGACCGCCCAGGTGTCGACCCCGACGGAGGCGACGGGGCGACCGGAGCGGGCCGCCGCGCGCAGGCCCTCCAGGACGCCCTGGAAGAGGCCGAGGACGTCCCAGCGCAGCCCGTCGGGCAGCCGGACCGGGGTGTTGGGGAAACGGTGGACCTCGGTGAGGTCGAGTGTCCCGGGGCCGACGCGGCCGAGCATCACCCGGCCGCTGGTCGCGCCGAGGTCGACGGCGGCGAAGACGCTCCCGGCAGGCTTTCTCCCGGCGGGGGTTCTCCCAGCAGGGGTCCTCCCGGCGGGGCTTCCCCCGGCGACGGGGGAGCGGGTCGGCGGGTGGTCCGTGGTGCTCATCGGAGGAAGGCCGCCGCCACGCCCGCGTCCACCGGCACGTGCAGCCCGGTCGTATGGCTCAGGTCGCCGCCGGTCAGCGCGAAGACCGCGTCGGCGACGTGCTCGGGCAGCACCTCGCGCTTGAGCAGGGTGCGCCCCGCGTAGAACGCGCCGAGGTCCTCCTCGGCGATGCCGTACGTCGCCGCCCGCTGCGCCCCCCAGCCGCCGGAGAAGATGCCCGAGCCGCGCACCACCCCGTCCGGGTTGACGCCGTTGACACGGATGCCGTGCTCCCCCAACTCGGCTGCGAGCAGACGCACTTGATGCGCCTGGTCCGCCTTGGTCGCGGAATAGGCGATGTTGTTCGGACCCGCGAAGACCGCGTTCTTCGAGACGACGTAGACGATGTCGCCGCCCAGGCCCTGCGCGGTCATCACCCGCGCCGCCTCCCGGGACACCAGGAAGGAGCCCCGGGCCATGATCGCGTGCTGGACGTCCCAGTCCCGCGCCGTGGTCTCCAGGAGCGGCTTGGAGAGGGAGATGCCCGCGTTGTTGACGACCAGGTCGAGCCCGCCGAAGGCGAGCAGCGCCGCCCGCACCGCGGCGCCGATCTCCTCCTCCGACGTGACGTCCACGGCGACGGCCACCGCCTTGTCCGGGCCGCCGAGTTCCTCCGCGACCGCCGCCGCGCTCGACGCGTTCAGGTCGGCGACGACCACACAGGCCCCCTCGGCGACCAGCCGGTGCGCGATCGCCCGGCCGATGCCGCTGCCCGCCCCGGTCACGAGAGCCACCCGGGTCGCCAGCGGCCGCGGCTTCGGCATCCTCCGCAGCTTGGCCTCCTCCAGGTCCCAGTACTCGATCCGGAACTTCTCCGATTCCTCGATCGGCGCGTACGAGGAGACCGCCTCGGCCCCGCGCATCACGTTGATCGCGTTGACGTAGAACTCGCCGGCCACGCGCGCGGTCTGCTTGTCCCGGCCGAAGGAGAACATCCCCACCCCCGGCACGAGCACGATCGCCGGGTCGGCGCCCCGCATCGCCGGGGAGTCCTCGGCGGCGTGCCGCGCGTAGTAGGCCGCGTACTCCGCGCGGTACGCGGTGTGCAGTTCCCGCAGCCGGGCGACCGCCCGGTCGAGGGGCGCGTCGGCCGGGACGTCCAGGACGAGCGGCCGGACCTTGGTCCGCAGGAAGTGGTCGGGACAGGAGGTGCCGAGGGCGGCCAGGCGCGGATGCCCGGCACGGGCCAGGAAGTCCAGCACCGTCCCGGAGTCGGTGAAGTGACCCACCTGGGGATGGTCCCGGGAGGCGAGCCCCCGGACGTACGGGGCGAGCGCGGCGGCCCGCTCCCGCCGCTCGGCCTCGGGCAGCGGGGCGAACCCGTCGACCACCGGCCCGAAGGGCTCAGGACGGCCCCGCTCGGCCAGGAAGGCCTCGGCGGTCCGGACGATGTGCAGCGAGTTGCGCTCGCACTCCTCCGAGGTGTCGCCCCAGGCGGTGATCCCGTGCCCGCCGAGCACACAGCCGATGGCGCCCGGGTGGGCCTCCTTGACCGCGGCGATGTCCAGGCCGAGCTGGAAGCCGGGACGGCGCCACGGCACCCAGACCACCGTGTCGCCGAAGCAGTCGGCCGTGAGCTTCTCCCCGTCGGCCGCGCAGGCGAGAGCGATGCCCGCGTCCGGGTGGAGGTGGTCCACGTGCGCCGCGTCCACCAGGCCGTGCATCGCGGTGTCGATGGAGGGGGCCGCGCCCCCCTTCCCGTACAGGCAGTGGTCGAACGCGGCGACCATCTCGTCCTCGCGCTCCACCCCCGGGTAGACCTCGGCGAGCGCGCGCAGCCGGTCGAGCCGGAGCACCGCGAGCCCGTCCTCGGTGAGGGTGCCCAGGTCGCCGCCGGAGCCCTTGACCCACATGAGGGTGGTCGCGCCCCCGGTCACCGGGTCCGTGACGAGGCCCTTGGCGGAGGCGTTGCCGCCCGCGTAGTTGGTGGTGCGGGGGTCGGAGCCGAGCCGGTGGGCCCGCTCCAGGAGGGCGACGACCTCGGGTGGCGTGACGCGGGGAGGGGCGACGCGGGGAGGAGTGGCGTGGGGAGGGGTGGCTTCGGGAGGGGTCGCTTCGGAAGGGACGGCGGAGGCCATGGAGGTCCTTGGAGATCGGAGGGGAGGGGAGCCGGGCAGAGGGGGGGGCGCGGTCACGCCCCCCAGCCGGCCTGGTCGCCGCCGACGCGCTCCGCGGCGATCCGCTCCTGGTGCCCGGAGCGGAGATAGGCGGCGACCGGGTCGGGGTCGAGCCCCCGCTCCTCGCGCAGCGCGCGCAGCAGGGGCCGTACGTCGGTGGCGTAGGCGTCCATCAGGACGGCGTGGGCGGCGAGGACGTCACCGGACCGCTGGGCGGCGGCGAGCGCGTCGGCGTCGACGAGCAGCGCCTTGGCGGTGGCCTCCTGCACGTTCATGACCGAGCGGATCACGGCGGGGACCTTGTCCTCGACGTTGTGGCACTGGTCGAGCATGAAGGCGACGCCCGCCGAGGGCTCGAGGCCGCCGTTCCGTACGACCTCGTGCATGATCCGGAACAGCTGGAAGGGGTCGGCGGCACCGGCCATCAGGTCGTCGTCCGCGTAGAAGCGCGAGTTGAAGTCGAAGCCGCCGAGCCGCCCTGCGCGCAGCAGCAGGGCGACGATGAACTCGATGTTGGTGCCCGGCGCGTGGTGCCCGGTGTCCACGACGACCCGGGCCTTCGGGCCGAGCGCGAGGCAGTGGGCGTACGCGGTGCCCCAGTCCGGCACGTCGGTGGCGTAGAAGGCGGGCTCGAAGAGCTTGTACTCCAGGAGCATCCGCTGCCCCTCGCCGAGCCGCGCGTACACCTCGGCGAGGGACTCGGCGAGCCGCTCCTGCCGGGCGGTGACGTCGTCCTGCCCGGGGTAGTTGGTGCCGTCGGCGAACCAGAGCTTCAGGTCGGCCGAACCGGTCGCGTCCATGATGTCGACGCAGTCGAGCAGGTGGCCGACGGCCTTGCGGCGTACGGCGGGGTCGGGGTGGCAGACGCTGCCGAGCCGGTAGGCGTCGTCCTGGAAGGTGTTGGAGTTGATCGCGCCGAGGCGCAGGCCGCGCTCCTTCGCGTACGCGGCGAGGGCGGCCCAGTCGTCGACCCGGTCCCAGGGGATGTGCAGGGAGACCGTGGGGGCGATGCCGGTGTACGCGTGGACGCGGGCGGCGTCGTCGAGCTTCTCGTACGGGTCACGGGGCACGCCGGGCCGGGTGAACACCTTGAAGCGGGTGCCGGAGTTGCCGTAGCCCCAGGAGGGGGTTTCGATCCGCTGGGCGGCGAGTGCGGCCTTCACGGCAGCGATGTCGGGCATGTCCACCTCGGGGTGCTCGAAGCCTTGAAATGAATCGATTCAGTGATCGGGAAGCTAACCACCACGCAGGATGCCGTCAAGACTCTTGACGCTCCTCGACCGGACGGCCTAGCGTCCCGAGCGCCGAACTGAAACATTTCAGCTACTCGGGGGAGGGGAGAGGAGACGACATGACGGCGATGCGGCGGGTCTGCTTCCTGCTCAAGGTCCGGGCCGGGCGGGTCGAGGAGTACCGGGCGCGCCACGAGCACGTCTGGGCCGAGATGCTGACGGCCCTCTCCGCCGCCGGCTGGCACAACTACTCCCTCTTCCTCCGCGAGGACGGGCTGCTCGTCGGCTATCTGGAGACACCGGACTTCGACCGGGCCCGCGCCGCCATGGAGGCCACCGAGGTCAACGCTCGCTGGCAGGCGGAGATGGCGGAGTTCTTCGAGGAGCTCGACGGACAGGCGCCGGACGCCGCCATGCGGCCGCTGACGGAGGTCTTCCATCTGGCGTGAGGGGCGCCGGGCGGCGTCGGCGTCGACGGGTGGGGCGCGGGGCCCACGGGCAAGGCGGGGGCGCCGCGCGGCGCGGGGAGGCGGCGGCGTCGTGCGGGGCGCGGGCGGCGGGCGGCCCGGCGCGGCCGCATAGGATGAAAACCGGGGCGGGACCTCGCCCGGACGGGGCGGTAGGGGCAGGACGGACCAGGTGGGACGGATGACGGACACCGCGCGGACGGTCGGGAACGTCGGCATCAAGGACGTGGCACGCGAGGCGGGCGTCTCCGTCGGCACCGTCTCCAACGTGATCAACCAGCCGGACCGGGTCTCGCCCGCGACGCTCCAGCACGTCCGCCGGGTCATCGACCGCCTCGGCTACGTCCGCAGCGAGTCCGCCCGCCAGCTCAGGGCCGGCCGCAGCCGCATCATGGCGCTGCTCGTCCTCGACATGGGCAATCCCTTCTTCGTCGACATCGCCCGGGGCGCCGAGCGCACCGCGCGGGCGGCCGGCCTGGGCGTCATGGTCTGCAACAGCGACCAGAACGCCCGGGACGAGGCCGACTACCTCTCCCTCTTCGCCGAACAGCGCGTCCGGGGCGTGCTCGTCACCCCCGCCGACCCCAGCGGTGAGAACCTCCGCGAGTTCCGCCGGCACGGCATCCCGGCCGTGCTCGTCGACCGGGTCGCGGGCGACGGCGCCGGATGCTCGGTCTCCGTGGACGACGTCGTCGGCGGCTCCCTCGCGGTCCGGCACCTCACCGCGACCGGCCACCGGAGCTTCGCGTACGTCAGCGGCCCCGCCCATCTCCAGCAGATCCGCGACCGCCGCGAAGGCGCCCTCCTGGCCCTCGCCGAGGCCGGACTGCCCGCCTCGGCGCTCCGGGAGATCCCGGCCGAGCGGCTCGACGTGGCCTCCGGACGCGACGCCGGCTCCCGGCTGCTCGGCCTCCCCGACCGTCCGACCGCCGTCTTCTGCGCCAACGACCTGCTGGCCCTCGGCGTCCTCCAGGCCCTGTACGCGGCGGGCGTCCGGGTCCCGGAGGACATGGCCATCGTCGGCTACGACGACATCGAGTTCGCGGCGGCCGCGACCGTGCCCCTCACCTCCGTACGGCAGCCGGCGCTGACCCTGGGGGCCAAGGCCGCCGAACTGCTCCTGGAGGAGACCGGCGAGCGGGCGGCCGACCACCGGCACGCGCACGTGGTGCTCCAGCCGGAGCTGGTCGTCCGCCGCTCGACGCTCGCCGGGCACTGACCCCCCTGGAGGCTCCCCGGGAAGCGGGCCGCCTCAGCGGACGCCGAGGAGGTGTTCAAGGGCCAGCTGGTCGAGCTGCTCGAAGGCCATGGAGCGGGCCGCCGCCGCGTCCGGGTCGAAGGTCTCGTACGCGGTGGGGTCGGCCAGCAGCGCCGCGAGGCCGTCGGAAGCGGTGGGCACGGCGAGTTCCGGCAGCCGGGAGGCGGCCAGGGCCCGCTGGACGTCCGGGTCGGCGCGGAAGGCCGCCGCGCGCTCCTTGAGGATCAGGTAGTTGCGCATGCAGTTCTTCGCCGACTCCCACACCCCGTCGGCGCCGTCCGTCCGCACCGGCTTGAAGTCGAAGTGGCGCGGGCCCTCGTACCCGGCCGTCTCCAGGAGGTCCACCAGCCAGAACGCCTGACGCAGATCGCCCGCGCCGAAGCGGAAGTCCTGGTCGTACTTGATGCCGGACTGGCCGTTCAGGTCGATGTGGAACAGCTTGCCCGCCCACAGCGCCTGCGCGATGCCGTGCGGGAAGTTGAGACCGGCCATCTGCTCGTGGCCCGTCTCCGGGTTCACGCCGACCAGTTCGGGGCGCTCCAGGCGCTCGATGAAGGCCAGGGCGTGCCCGATGGTGGGCAGCAGGATGTCGCCGCGCGGCTCGTTCGGCTTGGGCTCGATGGCGAAGCGCAGGTCGTAGCCCTGCTCGGTGACGTACTGGCCGAGCAGGTCGAAGGCCTCCTTCATCCGGTCGAGCGCGACCTGGACGTCCTTCGCCGCGCCGGACTCGGCGCCCTCCCGGCCGCCCCAGGCCACGTACACGGTGGCGCCGAGCTCGACGGCGAGGTCGATGTTGCGGAGGGTCTTGCGCAGGGCGAAGCGGCGTACGTCCCGGTCGTTGGCGGTGAACGCGCCGTCCTTGAAGACCGGGTGGGTGAAGAGGTTCGTAGTGGCCATCGGCACCGCGAGCCCGGTGCGGTCCAGGGCGGCCCGGAAGCGCTTGACGATCGCGTCGCGCTCGGCGTCCGGGGCGCCGAAGGGGATCAGGTCGTCGTCGTGGAAGGTGACGCCGTACGCGCCGAGGTCGGCGAGCCGCTCGACGGCCTCGACGGGGTCGAGCGCCGGGCGGGTCGCCTCGCCGAACGGGTCGCGGCCCTGCCAGCCGACGGTCCAGAGGCCGAAGGTGAAGCGGTCCTCGGGGGTGGGGGAGAAGAGCTCCGGCATGGTGTGTCCTTCTCTTGCTCTCGGGATTTGTTTTCTGAGATAACTAATACGGGACGGACACGCGGGGCGCCAGCCCCCGCCACGGATCGGCCCCCGGGACGACCTACCGTGACGCACTACAGGGAAGAGGTGAGGACGTGCCCACGAGCCGCTCCGTCGTGATCGGCGTGGACAGCTCCACGCAGTCCACCAAGGCCGCGGCCGTCGACGCCGACACCGGCGAACTCCTCGCGATCGGCCGCGCCCCGCACACCGTCACCGGCACGTCCGGCGCGCGCGAGAGCGACCCCGAGGAGTGGTGGACCGCCCTGGCGACGGCCGTCCGCGCCTCCGTCCGGCAGGCCGGGATCCCCGCCGACGCCGTCACCGGCATCGCCGTCGCCGGGCAGCAGCACGGCCTCGTCACCCTCGGCGCCGACGGACGCCCGCTGCGCCCCGCGCTCCTCTGGAACGACACCCGCTCCGCGCCCCAGGCCGCCGCCCTCGCCGAACGCCTCGGCGGCCCCGCGGCCTGGCTTGCCCGCACCGGCTCGGTCCCGGTCGCCTCCATGACCGCCGCCAAATGGCAGTGGCTGCGCGAGAACGAACCGCGGCACGCGGCGGCGGCCACCGCGGTCCGCCTCCCGCACGACCACCTCACCGAACGCCTCTGCGGACACCCGGTGACGGACCCCGGGGACGCCTCGGGGACCTGCTGGTACGGGACGGGCGTCGGCGTCGGTACGGGCGTCGGCGTCGGCGTGGGTACGGGCACGGGCATCGGCTTCGGCTCGGGCGTCGGCGTCGGCTTCGGCTCGGGCGTCGGTACGGGCACGGGAGTCGGCGCCGGCACCGGCACCCGTACCAACGCCCGCTCCCGCGCCGCGACTTCGACAGCCGGGGCAGGGGCTTACGACCGCGAGATCCTGGATCTCCTCGGGCTCGACCCCTCCCTGCTCCCCGCCGTCGCGCCCGGCGGCGCCACCCGCGTCGGCACCCTGACCCCCGCCGCGGCCGAGGCCCTCGGACTGCCCCGGACCGTCGCCGTCGCCGCCGGGACCGGCGACAACATGGCCGCCGCCGTCGGCCTCGGCCTCGGCGGCGCCGGGCTCCTCGACCACCCCGTCGTCAGCCTCGGCACCTCCGGCACCGTCTTCGCCGCCACCAGGACCCGCCCGGCGGACCCCGCGCTCGCCGGATTCGCCGCCACCGACGGCACGTACCTGCCGCTCGGCTGCACCCTCAACTGCACCCTGGCCGTCGACCGGTTCGCCACCCTCCTCGGCCTGGACCGGGAGGACGCCGCACCGGGCGGAGAGGTCGTGGTCCTGCCGTACCTCGACGGCGAACGCACCCCCGACCTGCCCCACGCCGCCGGGCTCGTCACCGGCCTCCGGCACGGCACCGAACCCCGGGCCGTCCTCGGCGCCGCCTACGAGGGCGCGGCCTACACCGTGCTGCGCGCCCTCGACGGACTCCTCGCCGCCTGCGGCCTCGACCCGGCCGATCCCGCCGTACGGGACCGCCCGCTGCGCCTGATCGGCGGCGGCGCGCGCGGCCGTGCCTGGACCGAGACCGTCCGCCGGCTCTCCGGCCGTCCGCTGGTGGTGCCCGCCGCGGAGGAACTCGTCGCCCTCGGCGCGGCCGCCCTCGCGGCGGGAGCCGTGACGGGCGCGGACCCGGTGGCGCTGACGACGGCCTGGGGCACGGGCGCGGGCGAGGTGCTGCCGCCGGTCCGGCGCGACGAGGAGACCTGGGACCGGATCGCCGCGGTCCTCACCGCCGCCGGCCCGACCTTGCTGCGCTGACGCGCGGGCCGTACGGGCCGGGGGCCACACGCCCGGCGAGGACGCGAGCCAGGGGGTGGCGGTCCGGGCCACCGCCACCGTGCCGCCCCCGCGAACCCCCGGCCCGGCCGCTGGTCGTCGGCGCGTCCGCCGTATTACCCTGCGCGAAAACGACACGGGGGAGGCACAAGTGGGGGCTCTGCTGGTTCTGTTGGCGGTGCTGGTCGGGGTGGGCGCACTGCTCGTCGTCACGCTGCTGCGCCGCGGCCGGGGCGGGACGGACACGGCCGAGGGGCTGCTTCTGGAGCAGCGGGCCCGTGACCAGGCGCACCACGACCGGGTGTCCTTCTCCTCCTCAGCCGTCCACAATTCCGTACCGACCGCGAGCGACGCCTACAACCGCCGCTCGGGCCGTCCGTAGGAGGCCTCCGGCCATGCCGCTCACCAGCCGTCTCGAACGCCGCATCCGGCGCGACTTCCCCGACCCCGACACCGCGGCGGAGATCAGCCGCAGGCTCTTTGCCCTCCCGGAGACCATGGGCTATTCCCGGGACTTCTTCACGCAGGAGCGCTGCCACGCGGCGATGCTGCTGCTCGCCGGGGGCAGCGTGCGAGGGTTCGACGAGGCGCAGGAACTCGCCGCGCGGGACTGGCGCGACCTCCTCGTCGCCGCGGACCTCGCCGAATCGGACTGGCCCGCCCGCCTCGACACCGAACTGGGCCCCGAAACCCCATGACCCCGGGGCCGGTCGCGGCCCGTCCCCCCTCGGCCCCGTCTACTCCGCCCCCGCCGTGACCCGGCGCTGGTGCACCCGCAGATGGAGGGTGGCCAGGTCCAGGAGGGGGGTCGGCACACCAAGGGCGCGGGCGCGGGCCGTCAGGTCGCCGAAGAGGTGCTCCACCTCGGTCGGCCGGCCGGCCGACAGGTCGCGGTAGAGGGACGGGACCATCGGGGACCCGGGGACCGACACCACGGCGAGCGTCGCCGCCCGCTCCGCCTCCGGTACGGGATGGCCGGCCGCGGCGGCGACCGAGGCCGCCTCGTCGAGCAGCGCCGGGCCCAGGGCCGGGCCGCCGGGCGTGTCGTACACGTCGCCGACCGTGCCGCGCATCAGGCTCGTCACGGCGCCGAGGGTCGTGATGAACACCCACTTGTGCCACATCGCCGTGAGGGCGTGCGCGGGCACGGGCGAGGCGATGCCCGCCCCTTCGAGCACCGCCCGGATCTTCGCCGCGCGCGCGGACGCCGTCCCGTCCTGCTCGCCGAGCGTCACATGGGCCAGCGGGGCGAGCCGCCGGATGTCGCCGTTGTCGTCGAGGGTGGTGACCACCTTGGCGACGCCGCCGAGCACGGCCGAGGCCCCGAAACGGGCGGTGAGCGCGTCCATGTGCGCGAGGCCGTTGAGCAGCGGGACGACCGCCGTGTCCGGCCCGACCGCGGGCGCGACGTCCTCGATCGCCCGGTCGAGGCCGGTGGACTTCACCGAGAACAGCACCAGGTCGTACGGGGTGTCGAGCGCGTCGGCGGTGACGAGGCGGGGCGTGATGCTCCACTCCTCGTCCCGGCCCACCACCCGCAGCCCGCGTTCGCGCAGCGCCGCCGCGCGGGCGGGGCGGACCAGGAAGGTGACGTCCTGTCCGGCGCGGGCGAGGAGGGCGCCGAAGTAGCCTCCGGTGGCACCGGCGCCGACGACCAGGATCTTCATCGTTGTGAACCTCTCGTGGAGCGCCCGGTGGGCGCGGTGGTGAGCAGGGGCGTGAGCAAGCGGTGGCGCTGGGCGAGCGCCGCCGTCACGGGGTCGGCGTCGGGCCCCGGGGCGGCGAGCCCCGGGCCGGGCGCGACGAGGACGTCCGTCACCGGGACGGCCGTACCGCAGCCCGTACAGCGTCCGTCGGCGTCGAGCGGGGCCTCGTCCCCGGCGTGCAGGAAGACGCGGCGCGGGCCGCCGTCCGCCGGGTGGAACTCCTCGCCCCAGGCGGTCAGCGCGCGGACGGCGGGCCAGAGCGCGACCCCCTTGGGCGTGAGCCCGTACACCTCGCGCCGGCCCGTGCCCGGCTCCGGCCGGCGGTCCAGGACGCCCGCCTCGGTGAGCCCGGCGAGCCGGTCGGCGAGGACGGCGCGGGGCACGCCCAGGTGCGCCGCGAACTCGCCGAACCTGCGCACCCCGTAGAAGGCGTCGCGCAGGATCAGCAGCGTCCAGCGCTCGCCGACGATCTCCATCGAGCGGGCGAGGGCACAGGTCTGGCCGCGGTAGTCACGCGGAAGCGTCATGAACGGACCCCCTGCGTGCCGAGCGGACTCCTAGTGTCATGGCCGGACCCTAGCGCAGAACAGTTCGGTGACCGAACTCTTTTCGCCCTCCATGTCCGCCGGAGCTGTTTCCGGGCGAGCGAAAGGGGCGACTAGGCTCTCGCTCACCATGAACCAGCCCACGGAACCCAAGGCCGACAAGTCGGGCGTGCGCCGGCACAACCTGAGCCTCGTCCTGCGGACCGTCCACGACGCGGGAGAGACCACCAGGGCCGCCGTCGCGGCCCGCGTCGGCCTCACCCGGCCCGCCGTCTCCTCCCTCGTCGAGCAACTCCTCGACCTCGGCTTCCTCGTCGAGTCGGGCAAGACGTTCAGCGGGCAGGCCGGGCGACCGGGTACCGTCCTGAAACCCGCCGACACCGGACCCGCCGGCCTCGGCGTCGAGATCAACGTCGACTACGTGACGGTCCGCGTCGTCGACCTCACCGGCACGGACCGCGTCCGGCACACCGAACGCCTCGACAACCGCGCGGCCGACGCCCCCGAGGTCCTCGCCCGCGCCGCCCGCATCGCCGCCGAGGCCCTGGACGCCGCCGCCGAACGGCGGCTCGTCCCGGCCGGAGCCGGACTCGCGCTGCCCGGCCTCGTCTCCGGCGGGACCGTCCGGCAGGCACCCAACCTCGGCTGGCACGAGGTCCCCGCCGAACGCCTCTTCGGCGACGCCCTCACGACGCTCCGCCCCGGCACTGCGGGCCTCGCCCTCACCTCGGACAACGAGGCCAACATGGCGGCCCTCGCCGAGCTGTGGTCCGGCACGCTCGGCGACCTCCGCACCTTCGTGCACCTGACGGGCGAGATCGGGGTCGGCGGCGCCCTCGTCGTGCACGGCGAACTCCTGCGCGGCGCCCACGGCTTCGCCGGGGAGATCGGCCACCTGGTCGTCGACGCGGAGGGCCCCCGCTGCCGCTGCGGCTCACGCGGCTGCCTCGAACAGTACGCCGGACAGGCCGCGCTCCTCCGCGCGGCGGAGGCCAGCGGCGTCCCCGACCTCGTGGGCCGCGCCGGATCGGGCGACCGGCGGGCCCTCGCGGCGCTCGCCGAGGCGGGCCGCATGCTCGGACGCGCCCTCTCGGGCGCCGTGAACCTCCTCGACCCGGAGGCCGTCGTCCTCGGCGGCATCTACCCCCAGCTGATGCCCTGGCTGGCCCCCGCGCTGGCCGAGGAACTCTCCGACCGTGTCGTCTCGGGCCTCTGGACCCCGGACGCGGGCCGCCTCCGCCCCGCCTCGGCCGCCACCGACGCCTCGCGCGGCGCGGCGGCCCTCGTCCTCCACGACGTCCTGTCCGACCCGTCGGCGTACGCCGCCACGGGGGCGGGCGCGGGGACGGCACCGAACGGACGGGGCTGAGCCGGGCTCCTCTCCAACCCGGTCCGGGCTCCTCGCAAGGCCTGATCCGGGCTCCCCGCCAACACGGATCCGGGCTCCTCGCAAGGCTTGCTCCGGGGCATCCCAGGCCCTGCCAGGCATCCTGCTACGGTCGGGCGCCATGAGCTGGCTTCCCGACGACTTCGTCCACCCCGTCCTGGTACCGCTGCCGGGCGGTGGTCATCACCTGCGGCCGATCCGGGAGGCGGACACCGCGCTCGACTATCCGGCGGTGATGGGTTCGCGCGAGCGGCTGTGGACCACCTTCGGCCCGGCCTGGGGCTGGCCCGCGGCCACCATGACCTACGAGGCCGACCAGGCCGACCTGTTGCGGCACGAGAAGGAGATCGCCGCGCACCAGTCCTTCAACTACGCGCTGTTCGACACGGCGGAGACGGCTCTGCTCGGCTGTGTCTACATCGACCCGCCCGAGAAGGCCGGCGCCGACGGCGAGATCTCCTGGTGGGTGGTGGACGAGCTGGTGGGCAGCGAGGTCGAGGACGCCCTCGACGCGCTGGTGCCGCAGTGGATCGCCGCGGACTGGCCGTTCGAGCAGCCGCGCTTCCTCGGCCGCGAGATCTCCTGGTCGGACTGGCTCGCCCTGCCGGAGCATCCCGACGGGGACCCCCGGGCCTGACCCGGTTCCACGAGGCCCGGCCCCGTCGGGCGGTGCCGCGCCTCAGCGCGTGCCGGCCCCCGGCGGGTCGACGAACGGGCGGGTCAGGTGGGCCGTCGCGAGGATCGCCCCCCTGTCGACGGCCCGGGCGAGCAGCTCCTCGCGCGAGGCCCGCGCGGTCGCCGGATCGCGTTCGTGGGCGTACGCCACGGCCGGCGCGGCGAGCTGGACCGCGTGCACGACGGCGTCGCCGGTGACCAGGACGTCGCGGCCGTCCGGCCGTTCGACCAGCACGGACTGGTGGCCGGGCGTGTGACCGGGGGTGGGCAGCAGGGTGAGGCCCGGACGAAGCCGGTGCCCGCCGTCGACCTCGTGCAGCTGCCCGGAGGCCCGGAGCGGCTCCACCACCCAGTCCCACACCGGGTCGAGACGGTCGAGCGCGGCGGTCTCCGCCCGCTGGACGACGTACCGGGCCGCCGGGAAGAACGGCCGTCCGGCGGCGTCGGCGGCCCACCCGGTGTGGTCCTCGTGCAGATGCGTCAGGACCACGGTGTGGACGTCCGCCCGGTCGATCCCCGCCTCCGTCAGCAGCTCCGGCAGCCGGCCGGGCACCGGACACCACGGAGCACCGGGCCCCTCGGCGGGACCTACGCCCGCGTCGATCATCGTCCAGCCCGAACCGTCGGGATCGGCGACCGCGAAGCAGCGGAAGTCCAGCCGCCACGCGCCGTCGGGCCCCACCGCACCCGGGTCGAGCGCCGCGGCGGCGGCCCACTCCGCGGCGACCGCCCCGGGGAACGCGTCCCGCGCCGGCTTGAAGAACAGTCCGGTGGCGTCGAGCAGCGCCGTCACCGGTCCCCTCCGCGTCGACTCTCCGTCATCGGCCATGCGGCAGACTCTGCCAGCCCCCGGCTCCGTGTGACCAGGAGACCGTCACTCTCATCCCGCTCTCACGCCGGCCTTATCCCGCCATCACCCGGCGCCCCTAGCTTCACGCGCATGTTCTTCACCTACCTCCGGCGCGAACTGCGCCGCCGCAGAAGGGCGGCGCTCGTCGTCGCCTCCGGGCTCGCGCTCGGGATCGCGCTGGTCATCGTCGTCAACTCGGTGTCCACCGGCATGAACCAGGCCCAGGGCAAGGTCCTGGAGTCCCTGTACGGCCTGGGTACGGACCTGACGGTGACCAAGGCGCAGGAGCGGCCCGCGGACGGCGCGCAACCGCAGCGTCCCCGGTTCGAGTTCCAGGGCAAGGAGGAGGGCGAGGAGCAGAGCAGCGACCGGCTGATGGTCCAGGGCTTCCAGACCCTCGCCGACTCGACGGTGGCCACGGTGGCGGGGCAGCCCGGTGTCGACCGGGCCGTCGGTGGGCTCAGCCTCGTCAACCTGAAGATCAACGGGGAGTTCGCGCGCGGCCGGATCCAGCGCGGCCAGACCCAGCAGGGTCAGCCGGGCGCCGGGACCGGTGGCGGCAGCGGCAACGGCGGTGCGAACGGCGGAGGTTCAGGACCCGGTGACACCGTCACCGGCGGCGGTGCCGCCTTCGACGTCGACTCCTTCACGCTCTACGGCACCGACGTCACCGCCCCCGATCTCGGCCCCCTCACCACCTCCACCGTCTCCCAGGGCCGTACCTTCAAGACCACCGAGACCGACGCCGCGGTGGCGGTCGTCGACAGCGCCTACGCGCAGCGGAAGAACCTCGCCGTCGGCGGTGAACTGACCGTCAAGAACGTGAAGTTCGACATCATCGGCATCGCGACGGCCGACCGCGGCCAGTCCGCCGCCCAGGTCTACCTGCCGCTGAAGCGCGCGCAGACGCTCTCCGGGTCCGCCGCCAAGATCACCACGATCTACGTGAAGGCGACCGACTCGACCCGGATCGACGCCGTCAAGACGGCCATCCAGAAGAACGTCACCGGCACCACCGTCACCACCTCGGCCGACCTCGCCAAGACGGTCTCCGGCTCCCTCGACACCGCCGCCAACCTTGCCTCCGACGTGGGCCGTTGGCTGTCCTACGCGGTGCTCCTCGCCGCCGTCCTCGTCGCGGGGCTGCTCACCTCCTCCGCCGTCACCCGGCGGGTGAGGGAGTTCGGCACGCTCAAGGCGCTCGGCTGGAAGAGCGGCCGGGTCACCCGGCAGGTCGTCGGCGAGGCCCTCGTCAACGGCCTCATCGGCGGCGCCCTCGGCATCGCGATCGGCCTCGCCGGCGCCTACGCGGTGACCGCTGCCGGTCCGACCCTGACCGCCGAACTCGGCGCGGGCGGCGGCGGGTTCGGCGGCGGGTTCGGTGGAGGCGGCGGACGCGGCGGCATGGTCTTCGGCGGCGGTCCCGGCAGCACGGCCGCCGGCAAGGCCGTCGACATCGCCCTCACCGCCCCCGTCAGCGTCACCACGGTGGGCCTCGCCTGCCTCCTCGCCCTGGGCGGCGGCCTCGTCGCGGGCGCCTTCGGTGCCTGGCGCGCCTCGCGGCTGCGCCCCGCCGACGCGCTGCGTCGCGTCGAGTAGCCGCCCGAACCCACCCACGTACCACAGGAGTCGCACCATGTACGAACTCATCGGCGTCACCAAGCAGTACCGGCGGGGGCAGGAGAGAGTCGACGCGCTCGCCGGGGTCGACCTCACCCTCGCCCAGGGCGACCGGCTGGTCATCCAGGGCCCCACGGGCGGCGGCAAGTCCACCCTGCTGCAGATGCTCGGCGGTCTCGACCGCCCCACGTCGGGGCAGGTGCTGCTCGACGGCACCGACCTCGCCGCGCTCTCCGAGCGCCGGCTGACGGCCGTCCGCGGCCAGAACATCGGCTTCGTCTTCCAGAGCTTCAACCTCATCCCCACGCTCACCGCGCAGGAGAACGTGGAGACCACGCTCGTCCCGCTCGGCGTGCGGCCCGCGGAGCGCCGCGACCGGGCGGCCGAGGCGCTCGCATCGGTCGGACTCGGCGAACGCCGGGGTCATCTGCCGTCCGAGCTCTCCGGCGGCCAGCAGCAGCGGGTGGCGATCGCCCGCGCGCTCGTGAAGCGCCCGAAGGTGCTGCTCGCCGACGAACCCACCGGAAATCTCGACGAGTCGATGCGCGACGAGATCGTGGAGCTGCTCGAAGGGCTGTGGAAGGAGCACGGGTTGACCTTCGTCATGGTCACCCACGACAGCGCGATCGCCCGCCGGGCGCCCCGCCTCGCCACGATCCGCAAGGGGCGGATCACGGTCGAGGAGAACCGCCGGGCGGCGTCGCCCGACCCGGTCGAAGCCTGACCCGGGCCCGGTCGACGGACGGCGAACGCCGCCGGCCGGGCCCGGGAGGCCCTCACACGGGCACGCCGTGTCCGCGCAGATAGGCCAGCGGGTCGACGTCCGAACCGAAGTACGGCGTGGTCCGCACCTCGAAGTGCAGATGCGGACCCGTCACCCGCCCGGTCGCCCCGGACCGCGCGATCCGCTGCCCGGCGGACACGCTCTGCCCGACGGACACGTCGATCCGGGAGAGATGGGCGTACTGGGTGTAGCGGCCGTCCGGGTGCCGGATCACCACCTCGTAGCCGTACGAGCGTCCGTAGCCGGCGGTCACCACCCGGCCGGGTCCGACCGAACGGACCGCCGTCCCGGTGGGCACGGCGAAGTCATGCCCCGTGTGGTACCCCTTCGACCAGGAACCGGGCTGCCCGTAGTACCCCGTGAAGGTGTACGAGGAGGAGACCGGCGCCCTCCAGCCGCGTGCGGCGCCGGAGGGCGCCGACGGCCCGGACGTGCCGGGCGGCCTGGAAGCGCCGGAAGGACCGGAAGGACCGGAAGGACCGGAAGGTTTCGACGGCTTCGAGGTGTGGCCGACGGGCAGACCCGTGCGCTCGGTGTACGTCGAGGCGTGGCTGGTCCAGTACCAGTGGCCGCGGGACCGGTACCAGTAAACGCGGTCCCGCGCGTCCCAGCCCTGCCGCCCCCGGAACACCGGCTTCCCGGCCCGCCCGCCGCCTCCGCCCGCGGCGGCGTCCGTACCGGCGGAGGCACCGGAGCGCTGCGCGTACGTCGAGGCGTGGCTGGTCCAGCGCCACTCGCCCGCGGCGTTCCGGAACCAGTACTTTGAGCCGTCCCAGCCCGCGTGCGCCGGGGCGGGCTCGGCCGCCGCCGTGCCCGCGCCCGCTCCGGCCAGGGCGACCGCCCCCACGGTCGCGACGACCGCGCGGCGCACCCCGCGCAGGGTGGGCAGCGCGCGCGACCCGTCGGCGGCGGCGCGCCGGGCGGCGCCGGCGCAGCCCGGGCAGCCGCAGTCGAGGGGTGTCTCATCGGTGAACGCGGGGGTCTCCACGATCCTCTTCACTCCTGATTCGGGTCGGCCGGGCCGCCACTGCGGGTGTAGAAGGCCACGGTCAAGTCCTTGACCAGGGCCTGGCGTTCGAAGTCGTCGAGTTCGACGAGCCCACGGCTGGTCAGCCGGGTCACGGTGTCGTCCACGGCGTCGATGACGCCGGTCAGGACCGAGTCCCGGTGCTTCGCGTCGAGCGCGGCGACCTGCCTGCGGCGCATGGCGGCGGCGACCTCGGGGGCGTACTCGATCCGGGTCGGCTGTGCGGAGAACACGGCGATGCCGACCGGCCGGCACTCGGCCGCGAGCATCCGGGTCAGCGCGGCGCCGACCGCCTCGGCGTCCCGCAGGGTCGGCGTGTCGCCACGGAACGCGTCGGCGGGCAGCTGCGACAGCACCCGGGCGGCCGCCGCCTCCACCTGCTCCCGCAGATAGCCGAGATGGTCGTCGACGGCGAGCAGTGCGCGGGCGGTGTCCCGTACGGACCACACGACGAGGACGACCACGCGCAGCGCCGAACCCTCGGCGTCGACGACCGCGATCGGCTCGCTGCGCCAGTGCCGCAGCCGTACGTCGATCCGGCGGCGCAGGACGAAGGGGCTGATCCAGACGAGGCCGGTGCGGCGCACGCTGCCCCGGTACCGGCCGAAGAGCGAGAGCACCCAGGCGGAACCGGTCCGTCCCCGGGTCAGCCCGCCGAAGGAGACGACGGCCACGACGAGGCAGCAGGCGAGCGCCGCCCAGTGCCAGGGCGGCAGCACCGCGTCCCGGAGCGGGCGGGCCCGCCACAGGGTGGTGCCGACACCGGTGAGCGCGGTGAGTCCGGTGAGGACGGCGACCCAGCCGGGGACGGCGGGGCCGGGACGTTCGGCGAGTTCGGGGTCGACGGGCGGGGGACGGCGGGGGAGTTGGACGGCGGTGGCTGCGAAGGACGTGGACGCGCGGGGCGTGGACGCGGCGGACTCGGACGCGAGGGACACGGGTGCGAGGGGTTCGCGCGCGGGCGGCTCGGGCTCGGGCTCGGTGCGGCGCGTTGGGGTGGGGAGCGTCGGCGTCGTGGGGAGCGGTTCGGTGGGGGAGGTGGCGGACCGGAAGAGGTCGTTCATCGGTATGCCGTCCGCGGGCCGGCGGATGCGGACGGGCAGGGGCCGCTTCTGTAGCTCGGTCATGAGGCCCTTCCGGCCGTCCATGAGGTGACGGCGCGTCGGATGATCTTCATGCACCATCGTCACAGGGGTGTATGTCCGGAATGCCACGACGAACGTCCCGAATGTCCAGGACCAAGGTCCCTTGGCCAAGGCTTCACCGAAGGCCGTTGTCAGTGGCTGCCCCTACCGTTTTCACCATGACGACGACGACCTATCTGGAGCTGTCGCAGGACGGCGGCGGTGCCCACAAGTTCTACGAAGTGACCGTGGAGGACCTCGCGGTGTCGGTCCGTTACGGCCGCATCGGCTCGGCGGGCCAGACGCAGCGCTCCACGTTCCCGACCGCGGCGAAGGCGCAGGCGGCCGCGGCGAAGAAGATAGGGGAGAAGGTCCGCAAGGGATACGCCCCGGCCGTACGGGGACAGCGGGCGGCCCGCGCCGTGACGCGTCGCGCGGTGACCTCCGCGCCCTCCACCGCCCGCGCCGTCGCCCCCGTGCTCTGGCGCTTCCGGACCGGCTCGGCCGCCTTCGGCATCCACGTCGACGAGGAGCGCTGCTGGGTCGGCAACCAGGCGGGCGACGTCTTCACGCTCGACCGCTCCGGCGAGGTGCAGGCCCGGTTCAGCCTGCCGGACGGCGTCAAGTGCCTGGTCGCCGACGACTTCTGGATCTACGCGGGCTGCGACGACGGCAAGGTGTACGACCTGTCGTCGAAGCTGCCCTTCGCCGCCTACGACATCGCCACCGACGTCGACATCTTCTGGCTCGACATCCACGAGGGCGTCCTGCACGTCGCCGACCGCTCGGGCCGGCTGACCGTCATCGACCACGAGGACGAGCACCAGTGGGCGCGCGGCGGCCAGGGCGAGCACGCGTGGATGGTCCGCGCCGACGGGGACGCCGTCTACTACGGCGACACCCGGGGCGTCGCCGCGCACGCGCCCGACGGCGGCGGCGAGCTGTGGCACACGGCGACCGAGGGCGGGGTGCTCTTCGGCTGGCAGGAGGACACCGCGGTCTACGCGGGCACGTCCCGCAAGAAGGTGCAGCGGATCGCGAAGAAGGACGGCAGGGTGGAGGCGGTCTACGCCTGCGACAGTCCGGTGTACTCCTGCGCGACCTCGCCCGGCGGCCGGTTCGTCTTCGCCGCCGACTCGGCCTCCTCCGTCTACTGCTTCGCGGAGGACGGCACCCGGCTGTGGAAGCTCGGTACGGGCGGGGGTTCGGCGCTCTCCATGCAGTACCGCGACGAGCGGCTCTATCTGGTGACCACGGACGGCTCGCTGGTCTGCGTGGACGCGAGCGAGGCGGCCATCGAGGCGGCCCAGGAGGGCACGGTCCCGGTCGCCCGGGACATCAAGCTCGCCGCCGCCCTGCCGGTGTACGAGCCGGCCACGACCGTCACCGCCGTGACGTCGGTCAGCGACGCCCCGGCCGGTTCGGTGGTCGTGGAGTGCGTGACGGAGAACGGCAGGACGCGGGTACGGGTCGTCTCCCAGGGCTACGACTCCGGGTGGAACGTGCAGTTCCCCCGGGCGATCCGGGAGCCCGGCGCGCGGTACGTGGTCGACGCGCTGCACCCCGCCGCCGGCGGCTTCTACCGGGTCCGCGGTGACATCCGGCGGCTGCGATGACGGCGGGCCCGGGCGGCGCGCGCCCGGGCGGGGGCGCGGGCTCCGGCGGTGGGGGCTCCGGGGGTGCGGGAGCGGGCTCCGGGGGAGGGGGCACCTTCGAGGCGGCGACGGGCGACGGCCCGCCGGTGGGCGCGGCGGACGCCGAGCAGCGGTCAAGGGAGGTCCGGGCCGCCCTCGACGGACTGCTGCAGATCAGACGGCTGACCCTCCGCCAGGGCGGCGGCGACCCGAGGGCCCTGCCCGCCGACTGGGAGCGGCGGCAGCCGGTCCGCGCGGTGGCCCTGGCCCTGGAGTCCGGTGGGCTGACGCCCTCCTCGGTGGACGCCACCGGGGCGCGGACGACCGCCGGGTACCGCGTGCGGGCCGGCGACCGGCCGGAGACCGCCGTGGTCGAGTGGCTGGGCCCGCCGGGCTCGGGCGCCGCACGGGAGGAGGCGGAGGCGCTCGGCGCGTGCGTGCCGCGGCTGGCCCGGCTCGGCTGGGAGGCCCTGCTGTACAAGGGCCCGCGCGGCCACCGCTACCTGGAGGTGGAGCCGATGGCGGGCTGAAACCGGGCCCGGTGGGGCCGCGAGGTCAGGCGATCGAGGCGGAGACGATCGCCGAGACCGCGATGTTGCACGAGGCGGTCACCCAGACCGCCGGGTGCGGCTGCGGGTCGACCAGGGTGGCGCCCAGCTTGCCCGGGGTGACCAGGTCGACCACCAGGAAGGCCACGGCCATCATCACCAGGCCGAGCAGGCCGAACGCGGCCGTCGAGACGAGACCCTTGCCGAAGTTGTCGTAGGTCGTCCAGATCGAGGTGAAGACGATGCCGCCGATGCCGAGGAGCGCGGAGCTCAGCAGGATCGCGGCGTTGCGGTTGCGGTCCTCCCAGATCTGCCGCCCGAGCTTGCCGGGGGTCAGCAGGTCCACGAGCACGATGCCGAGGATCAGCAGGACCACGCCGAGGGCGCCGTAGGCGCCGGCCCGGCCGAGGCCGTTGACGATGTCGCTCATGGGGTGCCGGTCTCCGGGAAGTCACGATCACGGGGGATCGGTGGTCAAGGACCGGCAAAATGTAGCGCACGCGTCAACGGCGGCCGCCGCCCGCCCGGGCATCGGGCGGACGGCGGGGGCTGGTGAACGGCAGGCGGGCGGGGCCGCGACCGGGGGAGCGGGCGCCGAAGCGTCCCGATCAGGTCCCCGGCGGCAGCTTCTTGGCGCGCGAGCGCACCTGGAAGGCCGTGACGATCTCGACCGCGCCGACGGCGACGAGCCAGATGCCGCCCAGGACCATCAGCACCGCGGCCGACTCCAAGGGGGAGACAATGAGGACCACACCGGCGAGCGCGTTGACGATGCCGAGGAAGATGTGCCAGCCGCGGGCCGGCATCGCCGGGTCGGAGGCCGCCGCGATGGTCTCCGTGATGCCGCGGAAGAGCCAGCCGATCCCGATCCAGAGCGCGAGCAGCAGGATCGACTGCGTCGCGCCCCGGAAGCAGAGCAGGCCCAGCAGGATCGACAGGGCGCCGCTGATGAACGCCATGACCCGCAGCGCGGTCGTGGTGTGCGTGCCGAAGGCGGCGACCAGCTGCATGACGCCGCTGAACAGCAGGAAGAGGCCGAAGAGCACACCGGCCACGAACAGCGACGCGCCCGGCCACACCAGGACGAGGACGCCGAGTACCAGCGCCGCGAACCCGGCCACCAGCAGCGCCTGCCAGGCGGCGCCCGCGAGTACGCCCAGAGGGCCGGGAGGTATGTCGTGGTCGTGACGGGGCGGGTGGTCATGGGCCTGTGTCATGAGGGCTCCTTGGTCGCGGGAGACGGCAGAGGGAGGAGGCAGAGGGAGACGGCGGGGAGATGGCGGTCAGAGAGGGGTGGCGTAGGTGCTCAGGAAGAGCGCCTCGGCCAGCGCCATGTGCTCGATCTCGGAGGGGTCCACGCTCTCGTTGGGCGCGTGGATGAGGCAGCCGGGCTCCTCGACGCCGATCAGGGCGATCTCCGCGTCGGGGAAGTGGGAGGCGAGCACGTTGCAGAGCGGGATCGAACCGCCCTGCCCCGACTGGACCATGTCCTTCCCGTACGCCTCACGGAGCGCGGTGCCGAGCGCCCGGTAGGCGGGGCCGTCGGTGCGCGCCCGGAACGGCTGCCCGGCGCCCTCCTGTTCCACCTCGACCCGGGCGCCCCACGGGGCGGCCCCGGTCAGGTGGTCGGTGAGGGCGCGTACGGCCTCGTCCGCGTCGATCCCGGGCGGGATCCGCAGGCTGACCCTGGCGCGTACCGTCGCCTGCACCGCCGCCGAGGAGCCCACCACCGGCGGGCAGTCGATGCCGAGGACGGTCACGGCGGGCCGTGCCCACAACTCGTCGGCGACCGAGCCCGTACCGACCAGGGAGACGCCGTCGAGGGCGCCCACATCCGTACGGAACTGCTCGGCCGGGTAGTCGACCCCGGTCCAGGCGCCGTCGCCCGGCAGGCCCTTGATCGCAGTGTTGCCGTGTTCGTCACGGAGGCTGTCGAGGATGCGGACCAGGGCGGCGAGCGCGTCGGGCGCGGGCCCGCCGAACATGCCGGAGTGCATCGGGCCCTTGAGGGTGGAGACGGTGACGACGACGTCGGCGAGCCCGCGCAGCGAGGTGGTCGTGGTGGGCAGACCGCGCGCGAAGTTGCCGGTGTCGCAGATCAACAGGGTGTCGGCGGCGAAGAGTTCGGGCCGCAGCGGCACCAGCCGCTCCAGGCCTCCGGTGCCCTGCTCCTCCGAACCCTCCGCCACGAACTTGATGTTCACGGGGAAGCCCCGGCCCTCGGCGCCGCCGAGCGCGCGGAGCGCCGTGAGGTGCATGGCGATGTTGCCCTTGCAGTCGGCCGCGCCGCGCCCGAACCAGCGTCCGTCGCGTTCGGTGAGTTCGAACGGCGGGGTCTCCCAGGCCGCGTCGTCCAGCGGCGGCTGGACGTCGTAGTGGCAGTAGAGGAGGACGGTGGGCGCCCCCTCGGGGCCCGGCGCGTGTCCGACGACCGCGTCCGTGCCGTCCGGGGTCGTCACCCGCCGCATGTCGCGGAGTCCCGCCTCGGTGAAGGCCCGTACGAGGAAGTCGGCGGCCTCGGCGCACTCCTCCGGCGGGAACTGGCGCGGGTCGGCCACGGAGCGCATCGCCACGAGCGCGGTCAGGTCCTCCTTCGCCCGGGGCATCAGGGCCCGGACCTTCTCCCGCAGGGCTGCGGTCCCGGTGGACTCGGCGGTCATGCGTACCCACTTCCCTCGGGCCGGCGCGGGGGCGCGGCGCGCGGGCCCCCGGGACGGCGACTGCCCTCCCACCCAAGCACCGGCGGACAAACGCCGCAAAACATGACTCGGACGGCGTATCTGTCAGGGCTCCCGGGGGCGCGGTCCGGGACGGCCGACGACAGTGGACGGCGTACGAGTCCCCACGACGGCGTACGAGTCCCACAGCCTGGGGACGGCGTACGAGTCCCCAACGACCACGGCGTACGAGTCCGCCCCCGCCGCTCCTGGAGGAACAGATGGGCCACCCCAACCGACGCGACCTCGGGCTCCTCTTGCTGCGGGTCGGCACCGGTGCTGTGCTCGCCGCGCACGGCACCCAGAAGCTCTTCGGCTGGTTCGGCGGCGGAGGCATCGAGGGCACCACGAAGGGCATGGAGGCCATGGGCTTCCATCCCGGCCGGGAGAGCGCCATCGCCGCGGGTCTCGGCGAGGCGGGCGGCGGCGCCCTGCTGGCGCTCGGTCTCGCCACCCCGGCCGCGGGCGCCGCGGCCGCCGGAGCCATGACCGGCGCCGTCGCCGTGCACGCCCCGGCCGGCTTCTTCGCCACGAGCGGCGGCTACGAGTACCCGGCCTTCCTCGGCTTCGTCGCCGCCGCCATCGGCGTCACGGGCGCCGGGCGGTACTCCCTTGACCACGCGACGGACCACGTCCTCGACCGCCCCTGGGTGGTGCTCACCGCCTTCCTCGGCACCGCCGTCGCGGCGGCCGCCGTGGTCAACCGCCGTGCCGGCGACCAGGCCGCGGCGGCCGACGCCGCGCCGGACCCGGAGCCCGAGGTCCCGTGACCCTCCCGGACGGAGGGGGCCCGCACGCGTCCGCCGTCCGGGAGGGTTAGGCTCGCCGCAGAGGAAGGGACGGCCGCCGCGCATGAAGATCGATCTGACGGACACCAACTCCAGCAAGATCAACAAGGCGATCCTGGAAGGCCGCAGGGCCGTCGGCACACCCGCCGTCGGCGCCGTGCTCACCCTCGTCGTCGTCACCGACGAGGAGCACGCCTACGACGCCGTCAAGGCCGCCAACGACGCCTCCCGGGAACACCCCTCCCGGACCCTCGTCGTCATCAAGCGCCACGCCCGCACGCCCCGCGAGCGCCACGAACCCCGGCTCGACGCCGAGGTCCGCCTCGGCACCGACGCCGGTTCGGGCGAGACGGTCCTGCTCCGGCTCCACGGCGAACTCGGCGCCCGCGCCGACTCCGTGGTCCTGCCGCTGCTCCTGCCGGACGCGCCCGTCGTCGTCTGGTGGCCCGTCGACGCCCCCCAGGTGCCGTCCCGCGACCCGCTCGGCTCCCTCGCCCAGCGCCGCATCACCGACGCGTACGCGGTGGAGGACCCGCTCGCCGCCCTGGAGACCCGGGCCGCCTCCTACGCCCCCGGCGACACCGACCTCGCCTGGACCCGGCTCACCCCCTGGCGCTCCATGCTGGCCGCCGCGCTCGACCAGGCGCCGCTGACCGTGACGTCGGCGGCCGTCGAGAGCGAGGCGGAGAACCCCAGCGCGGAACTCCTCGCCCGCTGGTTCGAGGTCCGGCTCGGCGTCCCGGTGGACCGGATCGTCACCGACGGACCCGTCGTCACCGCCGTCCGGATGGGCACGGCGGACGGCGAGATCCGCATCGACCGGCCCGAAGGCCCGGTGGCCCGACTCGCGATCCCCGGCCAGCCGAGCCGGGTCCTCGCCCTCAAGGTGCGGACCACCGCCGAGCTGATCGCCGAGGAGCTCCGCCGCCTCGACCCCGACGAGGCCTACGAGGCGGCCCTGCGCGGCCGCGGGCGGTGACGGCGGCCGCGCCCGGCGCGGTCGGCAGGCCCCCTCACGGCTTCTCGAACACCATCACGAAGTCGGCCATCTCCCGTACGCGCGGCACGTCCGGGTCCGGGAGCGCGAGCAGCCGCTCCTGGGTCTCGGCCACCAGCCGGGTGGCCTCACCCGTGACCGGCCAGGCGCCGGTGAAGAGGCCGCCCGACAGGGACCGCGCCATCGCCCGGGGGGACACCCGGAACGTCACCGGACGCTCGGACGCCTTCCCCCGGTAGACGAGCCCCCGCGCCTCGGCGATCGGCGCCAGGGTCCACGGCCCGTCCTGACGGGTCCTGAGCGGATCGAGCCGGTCCTCCAGCGCCCCGACCACGGTCCCGATGTCGTCGGTGGGGCGGGTGCCCCCGGCCGGGATCACCAGATAGCGGCCGCCCGGGCGCAGGATCCGGGCGACCTCGTCGAAGACCCGGCCGTGGTCCGGCCCGGCGTGCAGCAGCCAGGTCGAGACCGCCTGGCGCACGGACCCGGTCCGTACCGGAAGGCGGCAGGCGTCCGCCACCGCCACCCGGGGACCGAGCCGGTCGAGGGCCCGGGCGAGCATCCCGGTCGAGAGGTCGAGCCCGTACACCAGGTGCCCGCGCGCGGCCAGTTCGGCCGCCACGATGCCGGTGCCCACGCCGATGTCGAGCACCGGACCGGCGGCCGGGTCGAGCAGCGGCGTGAGCTGCTCGGCGAAGCCCGCCGCCCGGGCCGCGCCCCCGCGCGAGGCGTCGTACCCGGGGGCGATCGTGTCGAACTCCGCCGCACCGGAGGTCGCAGTCATCCGTCTGTCTCCGTTCGTCTCTCCCCGGCCGTGGCCGGGTCAGGCCTCGGGCGTGAAGGTCACGGGCAGGGTCGCCATGCCGCGCAGGATGCCCTCGCGCCGGCTGAGGTCCGCGTCCGGGTCGGCGAGCCGCAGATCGGGGAAGCGGCGCAGCAGGGTGCCGATGGCGATCCGGGCCTCCGCGCGGGCCAGCGGCGCACCCAGGCAGAAGTGCACGCCATGGCCGAAAGCGAGCTGTTGCGGCACCTCACGGCGTGCAACGTCGAGGATGTCGGGACGGTCGTAGCGGGCCGGGTCGCGATTGGCCGCGGCGAGCCCGATGATGATCATCTCGCCGGCCGGTACGGTGACCCCGCCGATCTCGTACGGGTCGGTGGTGAAGCGGGCGACGCCCCGGCTCACCGGGCCCTCGTAGCGCAGGAGTTCCTCGATCGCGCCCGGCAGCAGCGAGGGGTCGTCGCGCAGGGTGGCGAACTGCTCCGGGTGCCGCAGCAGGGCGTGCACGCCGTTGGCGATCAGGCTGGCCGTCGTCTCGTGCCCGGCGAGCGTGAGCAGGATCGTCATCGCCGTCAGCTCGCGGTCGCTGATCCGCTCCTCGGCCTGCGCCGCGCAGAGCGCGCTCAGCAGGTCGTCCTTCGGCTCCTTCTTGCGCTGGGCGATCAACGGCTCGAAGAACTCGGTGAGTTCGGCGCGGGCGCGGGCTCCCTTGGCGAGCCGCTCGGGGGTGTTCGGCGGCATGATGAGGCCGACCGCGAGGCGGGCGAAGTCGGGCTGCCCCTCGGCCGGGATGCCGATGAGGTCGCTGAGTACGGCCATGGGGAGCGGCAGGGCGAACTCCGAGACCAGGTCGGCGGATCCGCGCGCCGCGACCGCGTCGAGGAAGGCGTCGGTGTGCGCCTGGACGCGCGGCGCGAGCTGCTCCACCCGGCGGGCGGTGAAGGCCTTCGAGACGAGGTTGCGCAGCCGGGTGTGGTCCTCGCCGTTGGCGACGAGCATGCTGGCCATCAGGACGTTGGTGCGCTCCTGGTGGGCCATCTCCTCCTCGAGTCCGTTGACGCCGACGGGGCTGCTGCTGAGCCGGGGGTCGGTGAGCGCCGCCACCGCCTCGTCGTATCCGGTGACCATCCAGACTTCAAGAGTGGGATTCAGCCGTACCCGCTGGACGACGCCGTGCTCGCGGATGCGTTCGAAGAGCGGGTAGGGGTTGGGCTGTTGAGCGACGTTTACCGGGACATCGTGAACGATTGTCTGGTCTTGACCGGTCATCTTCCGTAACTCCCCGAAGCTTTGTGAAAGATCTCTGGCAGGTAGTCATACCAGCCACCCCAGTTGCGTGGTAGCGTCACCGGCGCTCGGCTCGCATGACGTACGGAGAAGCACCGGCGAACGGTCGGTGACCAGATCAACGAGGCGCTCCACCCACCGGTGTCCGGTGCCTCGTACCGCTCGACTCGGTAGCAGTCAAAGGCCTCAACCAGGCCCTATGCGCAGGGGGAGACGTTTCGTGGAGCAAGCGGCAGCCGTGGACCCGATTCTGGATCTGGCCCGACCGTCGATCCTGCGGAACCCCTACCCCTCGTACGACCGGATGCGCGAGACCGGCCCGGTCTTCTGGCACGAACTGCTCGGTTCGTGGGTCCTGACCCGGCACGCCGACTGCCTCGCGGTGCTCACCGACAGCAACCGTTTCGCCTCCGACTGGCGCCGGGCCGGGGAGGACATCCCCGCCCCGCTGCTCAGCGTGCAGACCCTCGACCCGCCGGAGCACACCGCCATCCGGCACCTCCTCCTCGACGGTTTCCGGGCCCAGGACCGGCGGGCGCTCCATGACGACCTGGAGGGGCAGATCGCCGATCTGCTCGCGGAGTTGGCCGGCCGGCCGTCCTTCGACCTGGTCGGGGAGCTCGCCGAACCGATCGCCCTCCGCTTCGTGACCGCCTTCCTCGGCGTCCCGGCCCCCGCGCTCGACTGGTTCGTGCCCATGTCCCGTACCGTCGTCGACGGCATGGACGCCGGGCTGTGGCCCGAGAAGCACGAGCCGGCCGTCGCCGCCCGCGCCCAGCTCGCGGAGTACGCGGGCGGCTGGCTCGCCGACCCGCCGAAGGACGGCCTCATCGCCTACGTGGCCGAGCACGCGGCGGACAGCGGCGTGGCAGAAACGGTTCTGCGGAACAGTCTGCGCGCCGTTCTCCACGCGGGCTACGAATCCGCCTCCCGGCTGCTCGGCAACGCCGCGGCCGCCCTCCTCACCACCCCCGGCGCGCTCGCCGCGTTCCGGGCGACCCCGGCCACGGCCGTGGACGAACTCATCCGGTACGACGCACCCGTCCAGGCGGACGCCCGGGTCTGCGTCACCGACACCGAACTGGGTGGCGTCACGATGAAGGCGGGTGATCCGGTCACGCTCTTCCTGGGCGCGGCCAACCACGACCCGCTCCGCTTCGACCACCCCACAGAGCTGCGACTCGACCGCGCCCCGAACCCGCACCTCGGGTTCGGCCGCGGGGCCCATGCCTGTCTGGGCGCGTCCATGGCGATCCGGCTCACCGGATCGGTCCTCGGGACCCTGGCCACGGACCACCCCGGCGCACGGGCGGTCGCGGAACCGGAACACCGGCGCAACCTGACCCTTCGCGGTCTCGACCGCTTCGAGGTCTGCCTGCGTCCAGACACGGGGGAGGAGGTACGACCATGAAGTACTGGCACTGAAACCAGTGAGCGTGCTGCCCGTCCGCGAGGCCGGCACCACGCCCGTGCACGACACACGTGCACCCCGCCGGAGCCCGAGCCCGCTGCACGGCTCGGGCTCCGGCCCACGCACCAAACCCGCCGCGCCCGCGTACGGCGAACCGAGCCGCGCTCACGCCCGCGTACGGCGAACCGGGCGCGCCGCGACTGAGTACGCCGAACCGAGCCGCGCTCACGCCCGCGTACGCCGATCCGAGCCCGCCGCGTACGCCGAACCGAGCCCGCCGCACCGAGCGCGCCGCGACCGCTCGCGCCGGACCGAGTACCCCAAGGGCGCCTAACCGGCGACCGGCTCCACGCGCGCGTCGTCGACGAAGAGCCGCAGCGAGCCGTCGGCGGGGCACCGGAGCCCGACCGACAGGCGCTCCACCCGGCCGTCCGCGCCGAGCGTGTACGCCGCCGCCACCTGGAACAGGTCGTGGCCCGCGGGGCACCGGAGCACCTCCGTGGCCGTCCCCGGAGCGGGCGCGGCCGCCGGCCGGAGCCGCCAGGCCGTCTCCGGGCCGTACACGTCCCCGTCCTCGACGCCGAGCGGCAGGCAGCAGCCCACGCAGAAGCATTCCCGCGCGGTCACCTCGAACTGCTCCTCGCCGCAGTAGCGGCAGACGAGGACGCCGGTCACGGCCCGCCGCGCCGCGCCGCCGGGGCCGCCGAGCAGCCCCGACAGCCCGCCGCCCGGGTCCGCGGCCTCGGCGCCCTTCGGTCCGTCGCTCCACGCCCTGGTGTCCTCCACGGGAGTGATCTTCGCATCCCTCCCGTCGGGTCAGCCGCGCAGCCTCCCCGGCAGCCAGCGCAGCTGGGCCGCCTGCTGGAAGACGCCGCCGCCCTCGTGGTCGTTGAAGTCGTAGACCTCGATCGCCTTCTCCTCCCCGGCGTACGCGTTGAACGCCGCGAAGACGGTCGACGGCGGGCACGTCAGGTCTTCGAGCGCCGTCGAGAACAGGGCCGGGGCCATGGCGCGGGCCGCGAAGTGCACGCCGTCGAAGTGGGCGAGCGTCTCCGCGACCTGCCGCACCCGGCCGCGGTGCGTCTTGAGGTAGCTGCCTATCTCGCGGTACGGCATCCGGTCCGTGACCGTCGTCGCCCGCGGGAAGTCGCACAGGAACGGCACGTCCGGCGCCACCGCCACCAGGTCCGGTACGAGCCCCGCCACGGCCAGGGTGATCCCGCCGCCCTGGCTGCCGCCGGTCACCGCCGTGCGGCTCGCGTCCACCAGGGGATGCGAGCGGGCGGCCTCCACGGCACGGACCGCGTCCGTGAACAGTCGCCGGTAGTAGTACGTGTACGGATCCTCGACGCCCCGCGTCATGAAACCGGGGAACGAGGGGGCGCTGCCCACCGGGTCCGGGGTGTCGCCGGTGGCCCAGCCGCTGCCCTGCCCCCGGGTGTCCATCACGAAGTGCGCGAACCCGGCCGAGGCCCAGAGCAGATGCGTGTGCGGCAGGCCGCGCCCGCCCCCGTATCCGAGGAACTCCACCACGACGGGGAGCGGTTCGGTGGTCCCGGCGGGCAGGACGAGCCAGCCCCTGACCGGCTGGCCGCCGAAGCCGCCGAAGGTCACGTCGTACGTCTCCACCGTGGCGAGCCCGGTGGGGACGGCCTCGAAGCGCGCGTCCAGCGGGTGCGCGCGTGCCTCCCCGAGGGTCTCCGCCCAGAAGGCGTCGAAGTCCTCGGGCTCGACGGACTCGCTGCGGTAGGTGCGGAGTTGATCGAGAGGAAGGTCGAACTGGGTCATGAACACCGCCTGGGACATCGCCTGGTGAGAAGGGGTGACGTTCGAAATCTCGACCGGTTCGTCCCGGTCCTCCCCACCCTAGTCCGGCACCTCCGCCGATTCATATACGTGAATTTCGCGGCGGCCGAGCGGGACACCCCACGCCGTACGGGCGACGAGAACGTCCGCACGCCCGTCCCCATGACATCCTCGGACGAACCGCCCACGCCGCGTCCGGTCGTGGGCCTTCTTCGTCCTGCGCGGAGGAACACCATGCTCATCAGCCACGCCGTACGTCACCCTGTGCTGCACGTGACGCTCCACCGCGACCTGGACGTCACCAACCGGGCCGCCGCCGCCCTCCAGATCCAGGCCCTGGTCCAGATGCACCGCCCCGACCGGGTGGTCGTGACCGTCCCGGCCGCCGACCCCACCCCGGCCACCCTCAGCGCCCTCGCCCGCGCCCACCGCATGTGCGCGAGCCTCGGCATCCCGCTCGCCCTCACCGGCGCGAGCGCCCGCACCCGTCGGCTCCTGGACACCGAGAGCGCCTGAAGCGGAACGGGGGAGAGGCGCGGGGCCCAGCCGGCGCCGGAGCGGCCGGAGCCGCGGGCCCCGGGAGGCCCCGCCCCGGCCGTACGCCGACGCTCACCCCTCTGCCGGCCGCACCGCCTCCGCCTCCCGCAGCAGCACGGCCCCGTACCGCGCGCACTCCGCCGACAGCGGTGCGTACGCCGGCAGCAGCGTGAGCGGCAGCCGCATCACCTGCGGGAACAGGGAACGCACCTCCCGGAGCTGGGCCACCAGCGGCACCCACCCCGGGACCGCCTGACCGTGCGGCGGCCGCAGGCTCTGGCCGAGCCGCACGAGGCGCGTCATCAGCGGCGCGTCCACGTCGAGGTGCTCCGCCGACGGCAGCCGCCCGATCGACGCGAGCAGCCCCCGCGCCACCTTCGCCGACTCGCCGTGCTGCAGCAGCGTCGGACGTCCCGTCACGGCCCGCGCGAAGTCCTCGACCGCCGTCACCTGGGCGAAGGTCAGATACCGGGTGAGCGGCACCGACCTGAGCCTGCGCCAGTCGCCCGCCAGCACGTGCCGGTCCGACCGGGTCAGCCACTCGGACACCAGCGCCTCCGTGTGCACCGAGCTCACCGCGCGCTCGCCGATCCGGCAGAGCAGGAACGCCACGCAGCCGTGCGGCAGCCCCGAGGCCTGCTGCGGCAGCAGGGAGCCGATCCGGCACACCGCCAGTACCGGCGTCAGGTCGACCGGCTCGTCCTCCTGGAGCACCACAGCCCGGCCCGCCGGCGACCGGAGCCAGTCGGCGACCGCGGCGGCGGCCACCGCCTGCCGCTCCTCCACCGGGCTCTCCGCCGAGGGCTGTTCCAGCACCCCCAGCGCCCAGAGCACCCGCTGCCGCGCACAGTCCCCGGCCGGCGGCCCGGCCCCCTCGAGACCTGCCTGATAGGCCTCGCGGTACGCGGCGAACTCCGCCGGCACCAGGCCGGCCACGGGCAGCGCGGGCGCCGCGAACGTGGGCAGCGACAACTTGCCCAGACCCCGGCACAGCCAGGCAGGCAGGTCCACGACCGTGCGCCGGGTGCCCGGCTCCACCAACTGGACCGTCCCCCGCCTGGCCACCTCCTCCAGCCGCGCGACCTCCGCCATCACCTGCTCACCGGGCTCGGGCGCGCCCCGGCCCGGTGTGTAGAGCGCCAGGACGCCCAGCGAGCCGACGGACACCAGGAGCGCCCGCCGGCCCGAGCCCGCCGCCTCGCCCACGACGGTCACCCGCGCCAGCTGACCGGCCGCCAGGTTCTCGTACTCGCGGGCGATCAGCGGGTGGTGGACCAGGCTCACGACACAGCGGCCACGGCGCTGGACGGTGAGCCGGCGCGAGGCGCGCAGATGGCTCAGGAGCAGCTCGCCGGGCACCCCGGCGGCCCAGGCCGCGTCCCGGGCAGGCAGCCAGCACAGGGCCTGGCTCCGCTCGTCCCGGCACAGGACACCCAGACAGGCACCGTCCGGCGCGTCCACCGCCAGCAGCGCGCGGACCACGGTCTCGCCCTGCTCGCTCCGGTCCACCGGCAGCCCGCTGGTGAGCGTCTGCGTCCCGTTGTCCCAGTGCAGCCGGAGCAGCCGGCGGTCCCCGACCAGGGCCTTCGCCGTCGCGGCCACGGCCTCCGGCGGCAGCCCGGGCAGCAGCTCGTCCACGTGCGCGCGGACGAGCGCCGCCCCGGCCCGCATCACCAGGTGCCCGCCGCCCAGCTCCGCGACCGGCCGGGCCAGGACCGTGCCGTGCGGCCAGATCCCGCCCCGCTGCCCGCGCCGGGACACCGTGACCACCGGCGCGGACCCGTCCGCCGCCTCCGTCACCGTCTCCACGGTCACCGGCAGCGCGCCCAGCGCGCGCAGCACGGCGCTGCCGGGCCCCGCGGCCGCCGCCAGGTCGCGGCGCAGCCACTCCGTCCGCAGCCAGCGCTCCTTGGACAGCGGTGCGAGTTCGACCCGGGCCGCCGGCAGCCCCGCGATCCGGAGTCCGCTGCTCGCCGGGCCCGGGGCGAGGAGCACCACATCCCCGGGGGCCACCGGGTCCGCGGCGGCCGCCGTCACCTCGTTGGCACCGGTCAGCCAGACCGCGCCGCCCACGGGATGGCGGGCGATCAGCTCGCGCTCCGCCGGGTACGGCAGGGTGGCCTCGCCCTCTCCCAGGTAGAGCGCGCCGCCCTCCTCGTCGGCGTGGGCCACCGGCAGCAGCACCCGGGACGGCCGCCCGGGCCGCTCCCTGGACGGCAGGGCGCCACGCAGACCGGGTCGCCAGTCCTCCAGGACCAGGTGCCCGCACTCGTTCACACCGCCCTCGACGTGCCCGTAAAGGAGGTCGCCCGGTGCGAACCGCGACCAGTCGAGCCCGGCCAGCGAGTGGCCGTCCGTGAACCGGACCAGCTCGCCGCGGACCTCCGCGACCCGGCCGGGGGTGAGTTCCAGCCAGACACTGCCCTGGTGGGCCCGCGCCACCGCCCAGTGGGTGCGCCGGCCGCCGGGCAGGTCCTGGAACGTCTCCTCCAGGAGCTCGGTGGCCGGGAAGCCGAACTGGCGCAGTGCGGACGGCTCGTGCCGCAGGGTCCAGCGGCCCCGGGGCGCCGAGAAGAACACCGGCTCGTCGACGGACCGGGCGACCGGGGCCAGATCGACGCGCACCGGGGCGCCGCCGTCCGCCGGCCAGGTCCGGGTACGGGAGTCGTGGTAGCGCCAGCCCCAGTTCTGGCACGCCTCGGCGAGCTGCCGGGCGGGCGCGTCCAGGAAGGAGAGCTGCGCCCAGGGCACCGGACGCCCGGCGTCCGCGCCCCCGCCGGCCTCCGCGTCCGCGCCGGCCTCCGCGTCCGGAGTGGCCCGGGGCGCGGCGACGCCGTTCGAAGTCCCGCCCGCCCCACCGCCGTCGCGGACCCCACCGGCCCCGCTCATCCCGCCCGCCCCACCGCCGTCGCGGACCCCACCGGCCCCGCTCATCCCGCCCGCCCCACCGCCGTCGCGGACCCCACCGGCCCCGCTGGTCCCGCCGCCGTCGCGGACCCCACCGCCCCCGCCCGCTTCCCGTGGCGTCCCGGTGCCGACCGGCATCACCCGGACGCCCTCCGCGGCCTCCGCCGGGTCGAAGGCGAGGGTGCCGGCCCGCACCTGGCCGGCCGGGACGAGCAGGGGCTGCACCGAGCCGTTCGGCCGGACCTTGCGGATCACCCCCGCGATCTTGGGGTGCGGGGTGCGCAGCAGCCCCGCACCGGACTTCGCCTCCGCCGTCGCGCTGAGGCCCGGCAGGCCCGCCACGGTGAAGCTGCCGTACTTGTCCGCCCACCGGATGTCCTCGGCCCACTTCAGCCGGTCCTTGGGGAAGACGACCACCGGCCGCGGCCGGTCGTCGAGGTACGTGATGTCGGCAGGGATCGCCTGGTGGACCCGTACCTCGTCCGTCCCGCCGGACGGTTCGAGGGTCAGCCGGACCACCGAGCCCGGGGCGATCCCCACCGCCCCCGTCATCCCGTCGACGGCGAAGACGACGCCCGGGCGGAGCTCGACGCACCCGGCGAGGTCGTCCACGACGCCGAAGGCGCCCTCCGGCCGGAGCCGGAGGTAGCTCCGCAGCGTCTCGATGCCCCGTGCGGGCGGCGACTTCGTCTCGCCGTGCCACTGGTTGACGTGCCCGCCGCCGCCGTGGTTGCCGAGCTTGACGAGCATGCGGGCCCGGCCCTGGTAGGCGCCGAGGCCCTCCGTCTTCGCCGCCCGCCGCAGACAGCTCTCCCGGTGGGAGAAGTCCCGCCGCGTCACCACCACGGTCAGCTGCTCGCCGTCCTGGCGGAGCTCGCTCGGAAGGGCGAACCGCAGCAGGTGGTCGTTGACGGTCTCCAGGATGGTGCCGGCCTCCAGATAGAGCTGGTCGTCCCTGCGGAGCCACGCGGGGTCGTCGTCCGCGGAGGGCGCCGGGGTGACCGTCGCGAAGCGCAGTGCCCGGCGGCGCCGTACCACCGTCTCCGGCACGACCCGTCCGAGCAGCACCCGCCGTTCGGAACCCGCGTCGAGGGCGGCGAGCAGCGCCTCGGCGTCCTGTTCCTCGATCACCGCGCTCACCGGCCGCGCCTCGGTGTGGTCGTCCTCACGGGTCCGGCCCAGGTCCCGGCTGCGGGTGACGGCCCGGTGCACGGTCACCCGCCTGCGGTCCCGGTCGACGGTGACGTCGAGGAGGTGGACCACGCTGTGCCGGGTCGCCTCCCGGTGGATCTGGCGCTCGACGCCCTTGGTGATGTCCGCAAGGTCGATCGAGACGGTGATGCCACCGGGCACGGCCGCGTCCTCGGTGAACGCCATCGCGTCGATCTGGTCGCCGTGGAACAGCGCGAGGCCGTCCGGGTCCAGCGGTTCCCCGCCGACGGTCAGCGCCGCCGCGGGGACGTCGACGAACCAGCCGTACCCGAACTCGAAGCGGGCGGCGGGCCCGGAGTCGGTCTCCTCGACGCCGACGTACTGGGGCCGGCCCTTGGTGTGCCGCCGGTCGCGGAAGTCGCACAGTCGTCCGTCCGCCGACGCGTACGGGGCGATCTCCGCCATGAAGTCGGCGACGGCCAGCGGCGGGGCGCCCCGGAACGACGCCCGGTAGCCCGAGCCGTGCTCGACGGGGACCGCGCGGACCCGGTCGGGCGAGTAGTTCCGGCCGGCCACCCAGGCGCGCGGCTCGTCGACGAGCGCCAGCCAGGTCCGGTGGACGCCCTCGTCGTCCGGCGGCGTGCAGCCGGGGAGCAGCATCCGGTCCTCCCCGCTGAGCTGGCCGTGCAGCGTGAGCCCGGGCTCGCGGATGAGCCGCAGCCACTCCGCCACGGGGTCGTGGACCTGCCGGACCGGTGCGGCCGGGGCACGGCGGGCCGACCCGACGGGCGACAGCTCGAACTCGCGGTGGGCCCGTACGAGCCGGGTGCCCTCCGGCCGCCCCAGCTCGCGCGCCAGTTCCACGCCCAGGTCCGACACCTCGACCAGGGTCTGTTCGAGGTGGACGGGCCGGAACTCGTCGCCGAGCTCGATCCCGGCCGCGTGCCCCACCAGATGGCCGCTCTCGGTCCGTACCACCACGAGGATCGCGTCGCCCTTCCGCAGGGTGCCGCCGCGTCGCGCGTTGACCCGGCCGCCCGCCTCGGGCTCTCCGGACGCCGGCTCGGCGGCGAGCCGGGGGCCCCGCGGATCCTGGAGCACGACGAGCGGGGTGCCGTCCTCGCCGCGGGCCTGCCCGACCGGCTGCCAGCCGTTCCCGGGCTCCGGCGCCCACTCCCAGAGCGCCTCCAGGTGCAGCATCCGGCGCCGTACCTCGAACACCCAGCCGTCCGGCCCCCGGACGCCGGTGACGTGGTCGCCGGCCTGGGGGGACTCGACGTCCAGACAGGACACCGGCAGCACCGACACCGCCACGTACGTGCCGAGGTCGAACCAGACGCGGACCAGGCTGACCTGCCTCGCCTCCTTGATCTGCGCCACGACGATGCCGGTGAGCGCGGCGCGGTCGAGGAGCGCCGGATCGCACGCGGGCACGCGGTGGTCCACGAGCCGCCCGGCCGGCAGCGGCACCGGGCCCGACCGCTGCCGGCCCTGCCGGGGCACCACCACGTAGTCGTTGAGGACGACCGCCCAGCGCGGCGCGGCCGGGGTGAGGCCGAAGAACTCGCCGCTGAGGGTGAGGGATTCCGTGCCGATCAGACCGGACAGGCCGTCCTGGGTGAAGGCGGTGTTGAAGGCGCTGGAGGCGTTGCGGGTGGTGCGGGCCAGCCGTACCACCTCCTGGTCGGGCACCCGGGCGTACCAGGCGTACTGTTCCGGGCTCGGCTTCTCCTCCTGGATGCCGTGCTCCTGGAACGCCTGGACGGTCACCTCGGCCTGCCGGGCCCCCACCTCGCCCCAGGACTCGACGCCGCACAGGGCGGAACTCCCCTGCGGGGCGGGCCCGGTGAACCGCGCCTTGACCGTACGGGGGAAGCCGCCGATCTCCGGGACGTCGATCTGCCACTCGGGACGCCCGGCGGCGTCGGTCCTGAGGAAGGCCTCCTCGTGCGCCGGACGGTCCCTGACGCGTCCTTCGTCCCCCGCGTGGTCCTCGCCGGCCCGGTCGAACACGCCCAGCCAGCGGAGGTTGCGCCGGTCGAACGGCTCTCCCGGCGCCAGCGCGAGCCGGCTCTCGCCGGGCCGGAACTCGGCGTGCACGACGAGCCCGGCCGGGGCCGCGAGGCAGGCCTCGTCGAGCCGCTCCCAGTCCTCGGGCCGCCAGGCGGCCGGCCCGAGCACGTAACAGGTCCCGGGCGTGGTGACGAACCGCCAGGCCGTCCCGAACCCGGACCGCTCGGTGGCCTGACCGGCGAGCACCAGCCGTACGGGCACGGGCGCGGGTTCCGGGGCGGGTTCGGCCAGATGCCCCACGGGCCCGGAAGCGGCCGGGCCTCCGGCCGACCCGGTCGCGGTGGCCGTACTCAAGCCCCCGGCCGACCCGGTCGCGGTGGCCGTACTCAAGCCCCCGGCCGTCCCGCCGGTACCGGCCGCGACGGCCAGTTCCGGCAGGCCGGCGTCGAGCGGCACCCACTGGCCGAGCCGCTCGTGCCAGCGGGCCAGGGTGCGGGTGACCGCCGTGGACGCGGCCTCGCCCCCGAACGCCCGGCCGAGGTCGGGATCCCAGCGGCGGCGGGCCGCGACGCCCTGCTCGGTGGTCGCCCGGGGGTACGCGTCGGTGGGGACGCCCGGCACCTTCAGCCGCAGCCGCGGGAAGCGGTCCGAGCGGCGGAGCTCCGCGCCCCGCACCTCGCCGTCCTGCGGCGGAAGCGGCGCGAGCGGAATGACGCCCAGCCGGTCCTTCTCGTCGTCGGGCGCGGCGAACCTGACGGCCACCGTGTCCCCGACGCGCCGGCGGCGGAGCTCGTGCGGTTCGACGGCGCAGGCCACGGGCCGCTCGAGCCCGCAGTTGACCCAGAGGACGGGCCGCTCGTGGGAGCGGGGCACCGAGCACACGATCCCCAGCGCGTACGACCCGGACTCGGGGTACGGCACGGGGAGCGGCGTGCCGGGGAGCGGGTGGAACAGGTCCTGCACGTAGGGGCGGGTGGAGTGGTACTCGCCGACACCGCTGTTCTCGTTCCGCGCGTACACGACGGCCTCGCCGGACCGGCGGTCCTGCGTGACGGCCACCACGAACCGGGGGTCGACGCCCACCCGGCCCGCGGGTTCGCGCACCGCCGGCCAGTCGAGCGGGCGCTGGGTGCGCATCCACAGCGAGTCCATGACGCGGGCCAGCGGGGTGCCCTGCCCCTGGAGCTGCTCGGCGGCCGTCGCCCGCAGGAACCGGACCAGGGCCGCCTCCGTACCGCGCCCGGAGACCCGGCCGAGGTAGGCGCCCCAGGGACTCTCGTGGGTCACCACGGGCGGCTTGCCGCCCCAGCGGTCGTACAGCGCGTTGAGCAGCCGGACCCGCAGCCGGTTCGCCATCTCCGGCGGCAGCGCGCGGGTGGTCAGCTCCTCGAAGAGGCGCTCGTAGAAGAACTGCGCCCCGCCGCTCAGGTCGACGATCACGTCCACCACGAGGTCGAGGACGGCCCGCAGCCGCTCCTGGGAGCCCGCTCCCGCGACCTCCGAGCGGAACATGTCGAACATCCGGGCCCGCACATAACGCGGCAGGTGGGTGGGCGAGTTGAGGGAGGTGACCCGGCCGCTCCACTCCGTCACCCACTCGCCGTACGACCCCTGGTCGCCGAGCTCGGGCCGGCCGAGGAGCGCGGCGAGCCGCAGGGTGCTCACCGTCACCGGGACGATGGCGAACTTGTCGGCCTCCTTCAGGGACGCGGAAAGGCCGGCGGTCATCGCGTCCCACTCCTCGACGGAGAAGGAGTCCCGGCCGGGGTCGCCGGGCCCGCTCAGCGTCAGGATGCCCGGCGAGAGCTTCGGCCCGGTCGAGCGGCCAGGGGTGCGCGGACCGTCGGGCGTCCAGTCCCAGCGCAGCACGTCGTGCCGGGAGTGCGCGTGCAGGTCCCGGTGCAGCTGCGCCGCGCGCACCGCCGTGGAGGCGTACGGGTTCGACTCCTCGGCGCGGACGAGTTCGAGCAGGAGGTCGGCCGGCGAGGGGGCCCCGGCGAACCAGCGGCCGCCCGCCTCGGTCCTGTGCGGCCCCGCGCCGCCCGACAGGGACTCCTGCACCCAGGTCAGTGCCACGGACCGGGCGCCCCTTGCGGAGAGCGGGGAGTGCGGCGGGCCCGAGGGCAGCGCGGACACCACCCGGACGAGCTCCGCCGGATGGACTCCGGCCCGCGCGCCCTTGCCGATCCAGTCGGCGGCGCCGCCCGCGTGCAGCAGCAGGCCGGCCAGCGGACCGGCGTACCCGACGGCCTTGCGGGGCTCGCCGTGCACGGCGTCCATGAGGGCGGCGAACGTGCGGTACAGGGTGTCCCGCACATGGACGATCAGCAGCAGCAGGTGGTCCCGCAGCCCGTCCGGGCGCTCCTCGGGAGCGGCCCGGGTCAGCAGGTGCGCGGCGAGCAGCGCGGCGCCGAGCAGCCGTACCAGCTGCTCCGGCTGGTCGTCCCGCAGGTGCGGCGACGGCGCCGGGGCCGCCCCGGCGGCCTTCTTCCCGGTCCTGGCCTGCGGCGGCGGCGTGTGGTGGTGGAGCCAGGGCGACCACAGCCAGGCCGCCACCCTCGGCTCGGTCTCCGTCACGGGGCCGTCCGTGAGGTTCGGCCTGGGGTACTGGCCCGCCGGGTGGCGCAGCGTCAGCAGCCGGTGCGCGTGTATGACCACGTGCCCGTACGTGGAGTGGGGCAGCGTGACGGGGAGGCGGCCCGGGGTCCCGGGCCGCCACTCCGGATCGGCGGTGCGCCACCGCGGATCGGGCCCGACCCAGTACCGCGCGAGCCGCCGGGTCGTCTCCGCCGGGTCGTGCTCGGCGGCCAGGGACCAGAGGGCCGACTCCCAGAGCACCGAGGGCATGGCCGACGCGGCGACCTTGCCGACGCCGCCGAGATGTCCGTACGCCACCCGGCGCGCGTCGCACTCCGACCCGGCGGGCAGGACGCCCGCCCGCCGCCAGTCGTCCAGCCAGCCGAGCAGGGTCTCACCGGCCAGGGCCTCCCGCTCCAGGGCGTCCAGGGTGGTGAGGAGCGCCGGGCCGGGACCGGCCTCCGTCGCCGCGGCGTCCCCGCGGGGGAGCGGGAAGGTGACCCGGGCCGCCGTGGCCAGCAGGTCGGGTTCCATGTCGAACGCGCCACGGGAGGCCACCGCGAGGGCCGTCCGGATGCCCTCCGCCGTGTCCGGGCGCAGCAGGGCGCTCGTCTCGGCGGCCTGGAGCAGCGCCAGCCGACCGTACCGGCCGTTCAGCGCGTCCTCGACCACGGCCGGATGGTCGTCGAGCAGCTCCCCGGTGCCCCGGGGGTCCCGGGCGGCGAGGAAGCGCGCGAGCACCAGCGTCGCGGTCGGAGCGAGCTGCTCCACCAGGTCGTGGTACGGCGGAGTCGAGACGTCCGCGGCCGCCGCGTCCTCGCCCACCTCCCGCAGCAGATCCTCCAGGGCCGCCAGCGCCTTCGCGGGGTCGGGCCCACCGGCCGCCCGCAGCGCCGCGCCGAGCCGGGCCCGTACCTCCTCGGGCGCCACCGAGGCGATGTCCCGGTGGAAGGCGGCCGCCCGCGCGTTCACCTCGGTCACGCCCGCGAACCGGCGCTGCGCCGCGAGGACCTGGGGGAGCGCGTACAGCATGGTCGCCGTCCCCGCCCGCGCGAGGGACTCGATCGACGAGGAGACGAGCTCCTCCGACCGGTCCGTGCCGGGCTCCTCGGCCAGTGCCGTCAGGTGATCCAGCTGGATCGACGCCGTCTGCGGAGGAAGACCCAAGGAGGCGAAGAAATACCAGTGTTCGAGCATGCACGTCCCTTTGCCTGCGGTACCCGGCCCAACCCGCCCGGATACCGGCGCCGATCGACGAGAACGAGTTGTCCAGCATACGAACGGGGGAGCAGGTTTCGACAGGTTCCCGCCGGTATCACCTGCCACGGGAACGGTCAGACATCCGTTCCTTCGGACCGCAGGGGAGGTGCCAACGCCGTGCGGAACACGAGCAGTTGATCTTCAAGGAGCAGGTCGAACCGCCCGGCGCCCGGCGCGATCCCGAGCGCGCGGCGCTGCTCCTCGTCCCACCCGTACAGCCAGCCGGCGATCTCCGGGGTGAGCTGCCGCCGCGCGAGCAGCGCCCAACTGCCCGGCCACCGGCCGCCGGGATCAAGCTCGGGCAGCCGGACCGCCGCGAGGGCCCCCGCCCGGTCCAGCGCCACCGCGACCTCGGCCGGCTCCTCCTCCGGCCCTTCGTCACCGGGGAAGCCCTCGTCGAGGAGTCGTACGGCCCGGACCACGGCCTCCGACGCCTCGGCCAGCCAGTCCTCGAACACCTCTCCGTCCCGCTGCCCGGTCCGCACCAGGGCGAGCACCACCGCGTCCACGAACGCGGTGGGCCGGTCCAGCGGGGAGAACCCCGACGGGTCGGGCACCCGACCCTCCGCCGCCCTCAGCCACCGGTCCAGATCCTCGTCCCGCTCGGCGGCCAGCCGCAGCGCCGCCGACCGCCCCGGCCCGGTCCGCCCGGCCGCGTGGGCCTCCAGGAGCGCCCCGTACAGCGCCGGCCACCAGAGCCGCACGGCGCCGAGGACCTGCCGCTCGGCGGCCGGAGTCCCCCACCCCGGGCCGGAGTTCAGCTCCTCGACGACCGCCCGAACGTCGATGTCCGGCGCCGGCCCCGGCCGGTCCGGATCCACCACCGCGTGCGCCCGACCGAGGAGTTCACGCGCGCCGCGCCGTTCGGCGACGACGGACGGGCCCGGCGGGAGCGGCAGTTCCGGGCGCTCCCGGCGCGGCGTCCCCGCCCCCTCGACGTCCGGCGTCCTGGCCCGCAGCAGGAACTCCGCGTTCCCGAGCGCCCGCGCCAGACCGGCCGCCGTCGTCCTGACCTCGCCCTCGCCGCCGCCGTGCACCTGGAGGACGACGGCACGCAGGTCCCAGCCGAAACCGTGCAGCCGGTCAAGCTCTCCGGCGACACCCGCTCCCGGCCGCTGTCCGACCGGCCACCGCAGCACGAGCCCCGCACCCCGGTGGGCCCCGTCGGAGAGCCGCTCGTACGCGGGTGCCACGGCATCGCGCAGCGCGGCCTCGGTCGCCGGGAGCCGGCCGTCCCGCACCTCGCACACGTACCAGCGGCGGCGCTCCTCGTGGGGGAGGCCCCGGGCCGCGCGGGCCCCCAGCAGCACCCGCTCCGCCTCGGTGAGGACCGTGACCAGGTCGTCGGCCCCGGGATCGGCCAGAACGTCCCGCACCGGACGCTCGGCCAGGCACCACCGCACGTCGAGCTGTACGCGGTGCCGCTCGTCGGGGGGCGGCTGCGCCGGACCGGCCACCACGGACAGCCGGTGCGCCACCGGTGCCAGACGGGCCGGGCGCAGCGCCGGAAGGAGCTCACCGACCGACAGGTCGGCGCTGTCGTGGCGCGCGTACAGTACGGGCACGGCCACGGCGCCCTCCAGGGCGGCCGCCCCTTCGCGCAGCGCGAGGTCGACGCCGAGACCGCGCACGAGCCCCGAGAAGAACCGCCCCGCGAAGTCGGCCGCCTGACGGTGACTCACCTTGCCCTGCACGGCCACGGCATGGGGGACGCCCGACCGTACGAGCTCCTCGGCGGCGGAGGTGCCACGCCCGAGCCGCTCGACGTGGTCCGCCGATGGCTCCTTCGCGGGGTCCGCCCACGAGGTCGCCGAGTCGCAGGCCATGAGCACCGCGAGCCCGACTCCGGCGTCCCGCAGCCACCCGGCGAGCACGTCCACGCTTAGCCAGCGAGCCCCGGCGCCGGCGGTGCCGGGGCTGGTGCCGGGCATGCCGGTGCCGGGCATGCCGGTGCCGGGCATGCCGGTGCCGGGCATGCCGGTGCCGGGCGCGCCCGCGCCCGCGACCGCGCCGACCGCACCGGGCACGCCCGCGACCGCGACCGCGCCGACCGCGCCCGCGTCGGCGCCGCCCGCGACCAGCGAACCCGCGGGCTCGCCGTCCGTGCCTGGCGAGCCCGTGCCCGGCGAGCCCCCGCCCGCGCCGCCCGCGCCCGTGTCGGTGCCGCCCCCGTCGCCCGCGACCACGAGTCCGCCCGCGATGTGGTGCCCGCCGAAGTAGAAGACCCGCGCGCCCCCGAGCAGGGTCCGCCGGATGCCCTCCGCCGTGGCGGGGGCGTCCACGAGCAGGGCGGAGAGCCGCGAATCGCGTACCGCGTCGGCGACCCGCCGCCGGTCGTCGTCCCCCGGCGCGCCGGGCTCCGGCTCCAAGACGGTCTCCGGGCCGGCCGGGGTCGTGATCCCGCCGTGCACGGAGGTGGCGTCCGCGACGGCGACGATCCCGGTCCCGGCCGCGGGGGGCGGCGCGGGGCGGTCCGGAACCACGTCCCTGACCAGGGCGAACCACGGGTGTCGCCCCAGCACGACGCCCCCGTCCGGCGGCAGCGCCAGGGAGTCGGCCCATCGCGCCCACGCGTCCGCCGTGGCCAGCGGTGAGGGCAGCCGGACCGACTCCCAGCGCAGGGAGCCGAGGTCGTACGGACCGGTCTCACCGGGCCCCGGCAGCAGCAGCCGCAGCCGCAGGTACCGCCCGGGGCCGAGCGCCGCCGCCCGCTCGGCGACATGCGGGCGTACCTGCTGGGGGAAGAGCAGCTTCCCCAGCAGCTCGGCTTTCCCGGCGGGCGTTTCGCGGCCCGGCGCGACGAGCACGCCCGTCCCCACGGAGCGTGCCCGCGGCGCCTCGTGAGCAGGCAGGCCGTTGACGAGGACGACCACGGTGACCCGCCCGTTCTGCCACGACAGCCGGAGCGTGATGTCCGGTTCCCTCTCCACCCGTTGCTCCCCGCGTCCGTGTGGGCTCCAGAATGACACCACCGGCCGGTTCGGAACGACGGAGGCGTGATCAGTGGGGTACGGAGACACGTACGCGCGGCCAGCGCGGGGGGTTCTGGAGGAGCAGCTGCGCGCTCTGCGGGCCTCCGATCTGTGGCTCAGGCCGGAGCTTTCCGACGACGCCCGGCGCCGATGGCAGGCGCTGCTGTTCGACGAGGAGATGGACGAGGAGGACTTCGCGTTCGAGCACGACGAGGTGTTGTACACGTGCGCGGGCGCGGAGGAGACCTGGGCCCTCTTCCAGGCCCGGCTGCACGGGGGACTGCGCGGCCTCCCGGACGGCGAACGGGTGGGCAGCGCCCCGCCCCCCGAGGTGGCGGCGGAGGAGGAGACGGAGGACGACCCCCTGCCGGAGGACGAACTCCAGACGGAGGACGAGCCCGCGCCGGAGGGCGAACTCCAGACGGAGGACGAGCCCCCGCAGAAGGGCGAACCCCAGCCGGAGGGTGACCGTCAGCCCGGCTCCTGGCCCACCTCCGGCACCGCGGTGGTCGACACCCTGCCGGGCGCCGACGTTCCGACGGTCGTCGACCCCCGGCCGGACTCCGGCGCCCCGCTCGGCCGTCGCGCTCCGGAGCCGGTCCCCGCCCCGAAGGGGGACAGGTACCTCAACCTGGCGGTCGTCTGGCCGCTGTCCCGGCGTACCGTGCCCGAGGACCACACCCTCGCCTCCGGCAGCCGCTACGAACTCCGCCTGGACATCGGCGGGTTGTCGCAGCAGAGCCTGCTCGCCGAGCAGGCCAGGCCCTTCCCCGAGGGATCGCTCGCGCACACGGACGACGAGGGACGCGGCGACTGGCTGTACGTGACGGTCGTCAGCGAGGACTTCGACTTCCCGGCGGTCGTACACCCGCTCTTCCTGCCGCTGAAGGGCGGGAGTTGGGTCTGCCCGTGCGAGCCCGGCGGACGGCACCTGTGCGAGGAGGGTCACCGGGGGCGGCACCTGTTCATCCCGTTCACCGCCCCGGAGGAGCCTGGTCCGGCCCGGATGCGGGTGTACGTCTCTTACCGGGGGAACCAGCTCCAGTCGGTCTCCCTGACCACCTGGATCGCCGCCCGGGAGAGCGCGGGCGGCGCGACGACGGCCGTCGTCGACCACACCCTGACGCCCGGGTTCGCGGAGGTCTCCGAGCTGCCCGCCCGGACCGCGGGCGTACGGGTGGGGCGGGACGGCGACGGCAGGATGACCGTCGACGTCGTGTCCCGGCACGGTCCCGTCGCCACGTTCTGGCTCGGCGAGCACCAGGTGCGCGACGTCCTCAAGGAGGCCCGGGCGGCCCTGCTCGGCTGCCACGCGGTGTGGCGGGGCGAGGGCGGGGAACGCCGCCTGGAGAACCTGCTCGGCCCCGACAACGGCAAGCCGCGCCCGGCCCTGCTCCAGGACATGACGAAGCTGGCCCGGCTCGGCTGGTCGTTCTTCCAGATGATCGCCCGCGGCCGGCACGAACGTGCGGCGCTCCTGCGGGTGCTGCGGGAACCGGCCCAGATCCAGATCTGCCGGGAGGAACACCAGTACCTCGTCTTCCCCTGGGGCCTGCTGTACGACATCCCCGTCGAGAGCCAGGGGGAGCTGGTGCCGTGCGCCGCCGGCTGGGCGCAGGTGGAGCGGGACGTCGCGGCCCGCGCCTGCCCGGCGCCGGACGGCCACGGCCTCAACACGCTGTGCCCGTACGGCTTCTGGGGCTACCGTCACTTCATCGAGCATCCGCCGTCCGTCGCCCGGGGCCGCCGCCTGCGGCTCACGGCCGGCCGCGAGCGCGACGCAGGCCCGGTGCTCACGGTGGCGCGCAGCAACCGCCTCGACGAGAACCTGGCGGGCCGTCACCTGGCCACGCTGCGCGCCGGGTTCCGCCAGATGGACGTGTACGACCGCCGGGCCGCACTGCGCGAGGCGCTGACCGGCGATCCGGGGGACTGCGTGTACTTCTACGGGCACGGGCGAAGGCCCCGCGCCGAGGCCGGCGAGCACTCCAGCGCCACGGTCCTGGAGATCGGCCACGAGGACCGGATCCAGCCGGAGGACCTCAAGGCCTGGGCGGTGAACGAGGGATGGGACCGGTGGGACGAACTCGCACCCCTCGTCTTCCTCAACGGCTGTCACACCGCCGACCGCGACCCCGCCTCCTGGCTCGGCTTCGTCGACACCTTCACGGAACTCCACGCCTCGGGTGTCATCGGCACCGAGATCACCGTGCAGCAGGCGCTCGCCGGTGAATGCGCCGAGCTCTTCTGGGAGTCGCTGCTCGCCGGGCAGGAGGTCGGCCCCGCTCTGCACCGGGTCCGGATGGAGCTGCTGCGCAAGGGGAACGTCCTGGGGCTCGCCTACACGGCGTACTGCTCCGCCGCGCTCCGCCTGCGCGCCACCGTCTGAGGGTCCGTCAGGGCTCGCCCATCCACGTGGACGTGGTGGGGGGTGAGCCGGCGCCTGCCCCCTCCGAGGGTGCGGGGGCGGCGTCGGGGGCGCCCGGCTGCGCGGGCACCCCCGCGGCGAGCCGTTCCTTCGCCCTGGCGGCCTCGGACCGGTCGAGCCGCCAACCGACCACGAAGTAGCCGAAGAAGCCGACGAAGAGCCCGAGGCCGTAGGCGGCGAAGAGATCCGGTTCCGCGAACTGGTTGTTGACGACGGCGCCGCCGCCCAGCGCGGCGACGACGGTCACGAGGTCGGCGATCCGCGACCCTTCGGCCGCGCGCCGCAGGGTCCGGTAGGCGATCCACCCGATCACCGCTCCGAAGGCCCCGGCCCCCCAGAGGCCGAGCATGGAAACCTGCACCTGTGCTCCTCACCACGTCGCCTGTGCGTCGCGGACAACGTACCGGCGCGACAGGGCTTCCCGGTACGGGCGAGCGTCCGCCGTCAGCCGCGCAGGGCGGGGAGGACCTTCTCGCGGTAGGCCGTGAAGAATTCCTCCTGCTCCTGTCCGATCTGGCCGACGTACACCTCGTCGAACCCGGCGTCCAGGTAGGCGCGGACGGCGGTGACGTGCTCCTCGACGTCCGGGCCGCACGGTACGGCGTCGGCCGTCTGCTCGCGGGTGACGAGCTCGGTGGCCTGCTCGAAGTGGGCCGGCGTGGGGAGGATCTGGTTCAGCTCTCCGGGCAGCTGTTCGGTCGGCCACATGCAGTGTGCGGTGTCGATCGCCGCGTCCCGGTCCGGGCCCCAGCAGACCTTCAGGCCGCCGACGACGGGCTTGCCGGTGCCGCCCGCCTCCCGGAAGGAGGCGATGGCGTCCTCGTCGGGGCCCATGGTGACGAAGCCGTCCCCGATGCGTCCCGCGAGGGCGGCGGCCTTGGGGCCGAAGCCCGAGACCAGGATGTCCGGCGGGGTCTCCGGGACGGTGTAGAGGCGGGCGTTGTCGACGGTGTAGTGCCGGCCGCGGTGGCTGGTCTGACGGCCGGTGAACAGCTTCCGCATCACCTCCACGGCCTCTTCCAGCATGTCCGCCCGTTCGTCGAAGGCGGGCCACCGGTCGCCGAGGACGTGCTCGTTGAGCGCTTCGCCGGTCCCCACGCCCAGCGTGAACCGGCCGTCGAGGAGCACGCTGGACGTCGCCGCCGCCTGGGCGGTGACCGCCGGATGCATCCGCACGGTGGGGCACGTCACGAGCGTGGTGACGGGCAGCTCCACCGTCCGGGACAGGGCGCCGATCATCGACCACACGAAGGGACTGCTGCCCTGGGCGTCGGTCCACGGGTGGAAGTGGTCGGAGATGGCCAGTCGCGTGAAGCCGGCGTCCGCCGCGAGGCGCGCCTGGCGCAGCAACTGGTCCGGGGTGAACTCCTCGCAGGACAGGAAGTAGCCGAAGGACGTCATGTGTTCGTTTCCTTTCGCGTCGGCCCCCTGGGTCCGCCCCGGGGGTCATGATCCGTCGTCGGACCGCCGGGTTCGGCCGCTGCCCGGCAGGATCTCCTGGATCTTGGCCTTGAGCCCCTGGCGGACCATTCCGACGCGGTCGCTGTCGCCCTTGAGGACCGCCGCGGCGGTGGCCTCGATCTGATCGAGGTCGGCGTGCGGCGGGATGGGCGGGACGGCCGGATCGGTACGGAAGTCGATGACGAACGGCCGGTCGGCGGCGAGCGCCTGCTTCCAGGCGGCCTCGACGTCCGCCGGCCGCTCCACGCGCACCCCGTCCAGACCGATGGAGCGCGCGAAGTCCGCGTAGGGGACGTCGGGCAGTTCCTGCGAGGGCAGGAACTGGGGCGCCCCGGACAGGGCCCGCATCTCCCAGGTGACCTGGTTGAGGTCGAGGTTGTTGAGCACGGCCACGACCAGGCGCGGGTCCTCCCAGTCCCGGTGGTACTTGGCGGCGGTGACGAGTTCGGCCATGCCGTTCATCTGCATCGCGCCGTCGCCGACGAGGGCCACCGCCGGCCGCTCGGGATGGGCGAACTTCGCGCCGATCGCGTACGGCACCCCGGGGCCCATGGTCGCCAGCGTCCCGGACAGCGACCCGCGCATGGCCCCGCGCAGACGCAGGTGGCGCGCGTACCAGTTCGCCGCCGAGCCGGAGTCCGCCGACAGCATCACATCGTCCGGCAGCAGGGCGTCCAGGGCGTGGACGACGTACTCCGGGTTGAGGGGATCGGCGTCGACGCCGGCCCGCCCCTCCATGACCTGCCACCAGCGCGCGACGTCCTTCTCGATCTTCTTGCGCCAGGAGCCGTGCTTCTTGCGCTTCAGCTGCGGCAGCAGCGCCTTGAGGGTGCTCTTCGCGTCGCCGACGAGATTGACCTCGAAGGGATAGCGCAGACCGACCATGAAGGGGTCGATGTCGATCTGCACGGCGCGGGCCTGGTCGAACTCCGGGAGGAACTGGCTGTACGGGAAGCTGGAGCCGACCACCAGGAGCGTGTCGCAGTCCCGCATCATCTCGTACGAGGGGCGGGTGCCCAGCAGGCCGATGGACCCGGTGACGTACGGCAGGTCGTCGGGCAGGGCGTCCTTGCCGAGCAGCGCCTTGGCCACCCCGGCGCCCAGGACGTCCGCGAGTTCCTCGACCTCGGGCCGGGCGCCGCGGGCCCCCTGGCCGATCAGGACCGCCACCTTCGAGCCCTCGTTGAGCACGGCGGCGGCCCGCGTCACATCGGCGGGGGAGGGGACGGGCGCGTAGTCGGGGCTGCCCAGGCTCGACGGGACCATCTTGAAGGCGTGGGTCGGCGGCGTGTAGTCCAGTTCCTGCACGTCGGCCGGGACGATGACCGCGGTCACCGTGCGCTTGGCGTAGGCGGTCCGCATGGCCCGGTCGATGACGTTCGGCAGTTGCTCGGGGACGGTGACCATCGCGCAGAACTCGGAGGCCACGTCCTTGTAGAGGCTGAGCAGGTCGACCTCCTGCTGGTACGAGCCGCCCAGGGCACTCCGGTTGGTCTGCCCCACGATCGCGACGACCGGCACGTGGTCGAGCTTCGCGTCGTACAGGCCGTTGAGCAGGTGGATCGCGCCGGGGCCGGAGGTCGCCGCGCAGACACCGACCCGGCCGGAGAACTTGGCGTACCCGACCGCCTGGAAGGCGGACATCTCCTCGTGGCGGGACTGGACGAAGCGCGGTGTGTCGTCGGCGCGCCCCCACGCGGCCAGCAGGCCGTTGATGCCGTCGCCGGGGTACGCGAAGACGTGCTCGACACCCCACTCGCGCAGGCGCTGGAGGATGTGGTCGGAGACCTTGGTCGGCATGATGCTCCTCTGACGGACTCTCGATTCGGGGCACCGGCCGTGCGCCCCCTGGTACGGCTAACCGCCGACGGGAGGGCGAAACGCCCCGGTATCGGCCGTACCCGGTGGCCTCCGTCCCCGGCGGCGCCTGTACCGGGCGGCAGCCGATCCGGGCACCCGGCGGCGCCTCAGTCGAAGGCCTCGACGGCGGGGACGATGCGCGCCGCCATGTTCACGGCCATCATGCGCAGCGCCGCGCGGGCGAGGTCCTCGTGGATCTCGGCCACGGCGTCGTCGGCGACCGTGACCGAGAGGTGGCGGATGTGCGCGTCCAGCGCGGAGTAGAGCACGCACTGCTCCGTCACCTGCCCGCACAGCACGAGGTGGGTGACGTCCAGCCTGCCCAGCAGATAGGCGAGCGGTGTCTCGTAGAAGGCGGAGTGCCGTGCCTTGACGACGAAGTACGAGTCCTCGTCCGGCCTGATCGGTTCGACCAGACGGGCGTACGGGCCGGCCAGGGCCGCCTCGACGATCTCGCCGTGGTGCGAGCGCCACTTCCCGAAGTTGTCGTTGGCGTAGATCACCGGCACTCCCCGTGCGCGCGCCTCCTCCAGCAGCCGCACCACGGCGGGCAGCGCGCGCTCCACGGACGGCACGAGCTGAGCGGCGTCCTCGTGCTCGTACGTGTTCAGCATGTCGATGACGACAAGCGCGGGCTTCATGGCTCCCACGCTCCCAGACCACCGGCCGCGCGGCGCCCCGGCGGGGTCAGCCGCGCGCATCCACCGCGGCGCGCAGGACCCGCGTCGCCCGGGTCCCGCGCAAGGTCCTGGCCAGCAGCGCCGAGGCGGCCACGGTCACCCCCGCCGCGGCCCCCGCGACGGCCGGATGACGGGCGAGGGCGGTGTACGGCGAGTGCGCCGCGGCCTCCCCGTCGAACGTCCCGTGGGCGCCGTGGTCACGGCCGCCCGGCCCGTCCCACGGCACCCAGAGGTTGCTCGGGGCCGTGTCGAAGGTCGGTTCGTCGGTCTGCTGGGAGTCGTACGCCGTTCGGGCGATGGAGCGGCCGAGGAGCCCCGGAGCGACACGGCGCGCGAGGACCGAGGCCGCGGTGGACACGGCCCGGGCCACGGGCCGGCCCACCCCGGCGCTCGCACCGGTGACGACCACGGTCCGCTCCTCGAGGTGCTCCGGCGGGTCCGGAGCGCCCCGGCCCGCACGCGTGGCGTGGAGCACGACGAGGCCCTCCAGGAGCGAGACGACGTCGGACGTCCGGATCATGGTCGCGCTCCTCGCCTCGGGTGTCCCGCTCGCTCTCACCGGGCGCCTGCCCCGGCGCACCCGAGACACACCTTTAGCGCGCCGGGCGGCGGCCCCCCGAGCTATCACAGGGCGTCGGCCGCGACCCGCAGGTCGGCGACGAGCCCGGCGTACATGTCGTCGCGGTCGCGGGCACGCAGTACGGCGGAGGGATGGACGGTCGCGAGGACCCGCGTGTCCGTCCCCTCCCCGGCGTCCGTCAGCGGCCTCGGCACGCCGCGGTCGGCGCCGACCCGGAACGACGGGCCCAGCAGGGCGCGGCCGGCGGTGGCCCCGAGGGTGACCACCAGCTCGGGCGACACCAGCCGCAGCTCCGCCATGAGCCATGGCCGGCAGGCCAGCGTCTCGCGCAGGCTGGGGGCCTTGTGGATCCGCCGCTTGCGGGTCGCGTCCTCGGTGAACTTGAAGTGCTTGACGGCGTTGGTGACGTACAGCCCCTCCTCGTCGATCCCCGCCTCGCGCAGCGCCCGGGAGAGGAGCCGGCCCGCGGGCCCCACGAACGGGACCCCTTCGCGGTCCTCCTGGTCGCCGGGCTGCTCCCCGACCAGCATCAGCCGCGCGTGCGGATCTCCCCGCCCGAAGACGGTCCCGGTCGCGTCCCGGTGGAGCGGGCAGCCCTGACATCCGGCGGCCGCCGCGCGGTGCGCGGGAATCCCGCCGCGCCGCGGCAGGAACGGCGTGGCGTCGTACGGCTCGGGGACGGGGTCGTCGTCGCGGGTACCGGCCATGGGGGCCTCCCGGTGGACACGGAGAGGGGGCGGTACGCCCATTGTCCGGCACCCGCACGGTTTCGGCTCCGTCCGCGCGGGCAGCCGCCCGGAGCAGCCATCAGTCGCAGCGAAGGGGGCTGGGCCATGTCCACAGGAACGATTCTGGCCATCGTCATACCGGTCGCGGTGCTGATCCTCCTGATCGTGGCGGCGTTCGCGCTGGACCGTCGGCGCCGTCGCCGGCTGCGCGAGCGCTTCGGCCCGGAGTACGACCGTACGGTCGATGAGGCCGGCAGCCGCCGGGCGGCCGAGCGCGACCTCGGGGAACGCGAGAAGCGGCACGACTCCCTCGACATCAAGCCCTTGCCCGACGACGTGCGGGAGCGCTACCTGCGGGAGTGGCAGGGCGTGCAGGAGCAGTTCGTCGACCGGCCGGAAACGGCGGTCCACGACGCGGACCGGCTGGTGAGCGTGCTCATGCGGGAGCGCGGCTATCCCACGGAGGACTTCGAGCAGCAGACGCGCGATCTGTCCGTGGAACACGGCCGCGCGCTGGAGCACTACCGGGAGGCCCACGAGATCGACCGCCTCACCACCTCGCACCGGGCCACCACGGAGCAGCTGCGCGGAGCGATGGTCCACTACCGGGCCCTCTTCGACGAGCTCCTCTCCGACGGACACCAGGCCGGCCCCGCCGGCCCCGAGCGCTAAGGCCGTGGCATGCGAGACAACGACACTCCGGCGAGGGCCGACAGCGGCCTGTCGACCGACGACATAGCGGGCACACCCCAAGGCACCGGTACGACCGGTACGGACCCCCGGGAGGAGCGCGGGCGGAGTTCCGACCAGCCGCCGGTCTACCCGGGGGAGAGCACCCCGACCGGCACGGACGCCGACGTGACGGACCGTGACGCGGCCCTCGGCGACGAGCGCGACGGCGGTGGCGAGGCCGGCGGCCGGTCGGCCGAAACGCGTACGAGCGAGACACCGGAGAACGGCGGAGCACAGGAGAGCGGCGGAGCACCGGAGAGCGGCGGACGGGACGAGCCGACGAGCGACGCCCCGCACCCGCCCCCGCACCTGCTGGACCCCGGCGACGAGGACGGCTTCCGGGCGCGCTGGCACGACATCCAGAGCCAGTTCGTCGACGACCCCCGCGAGGCCGTGCACGCGGCCGACGCGCTCGTCGCCGAAGTGATGCAGCGGCTCGCCGCCACCTTCGCCGACCACCGGAAGACCCTCGAAGGCCAGTGGAACCGGGGTGAGGACGTGGACACGGAGAGCCTGCGTACGGCCCTGCGCCAGTACCGCTCCTTCTTCCACCGGCTCCTCAGCACCGGCGGAGACGGGGGCGGGGAAGCTGCCGCCTCCGACCGGCGCCCCACGGCGCCGCCGCGTTGAACGGCGCGACCCGACCCGCACCGGCCCCCTGCCCTCACCCTCCATCGGGTGAGGGCAGGGGAGCGTCCGGCGGGGCGGACCGTCCGGCCGGGCGCACGGGGGAATAGTGCGGGGCGTGACCTCGTCCCCGCGCGCCCTCCGTCGCCCCGTACGCCCGCTGGCCGGCGTCCTGCTGGCGGCGGCCCTGCTCAGCGGCTGCGGCGCCTCCGCGGCCCGCGAGGACGGTGCCTCCCGGGCCGGCCTGCTCTTCACGACGGCGCTCGCCGCGGACGACCTCAGGGCCGGCTGTGAGCTGCTCGCCCCCGAGACCCGGGAACAGGTCGAGTCGGACGCCAAGAGCCCCTGCGGCCCGGCGCTGCGCTCGCTGGACCTGCCGAAGGCCGGAGCGCAGCTCGGGGTGGAGGTCTACGGCCGCCAGGCGCTCCTGCGCATGCGGAACGACACGCTGTTCCTCTCGCAGTTCGACGACGGCTGGAAGGTCACCGCCGCGGGCTGTGTCCCGCAGGCGGAGGACGAGCCGTACCAGTGCGCGCTGAAGGGATCCTGACCATGAAGTCCGTGTTCGCGGGGTGCGTCGTGATCATTCTCGGCGGCCTCGCCTACTTCACCGTGATCGGAGCGATGCACCGGTGAGCGCGAACAGGCGGGAGCGTACGGGGTTCTGGCGCGGCAACAGCCTCTCCCTCGTCTTCGGCGCCGCGTTCCTCGTCGTGCTCGCCGCTCAGGCGGTCGCCGGACGGGCCGAGTTCAACGAACAGCTGGCCGTCGAAGGGCTCCAGCAGGTCGGCTTCGGGGACTACCTCATGTCCTCGGACTTCGCGGTCGACGTCACCGAGAACTGGCAGTCCGAGTTCCTGCAGTTCTTCCTCTACATCTTCGGCACCGTCCATCTCCTCCAGCGCGGCTCGCCGGAGTCGAAACCCCTGCACAAGGCCGGTACCGAGAGCGAACGCGAACAGAAACTGGGCGACCACGCCCAGTCCGACTCGCCCCGCTGGGCGAGCACCAAGGACTGGCGGCAGGCCCTCTACTCCCGCTCGCTGGGCCTCGCCATGGCCGTGTTCTTCCTGTTCTCCTGGTTCGCCCAGTCCGTCTCCGGGGTCTCCGCGTACAACGACGTACGGCTGCGCCAGCTCCAGGAGCCCGTCAGCTGGGTCTCCTACCTGGCCTCCTCGGACTTCTGGAACCGTTCCCTGCAGAACTGGCAGTCGGAACTCCTCGCGGTGGCCGCGATGGCCATCCTCTCGGTCTACCTCCGCCAGCGCGGCTCCCCCGAGTCGAAGCCGGTCGGCTCCCCCCACTCCGCCACCGGCGTCGAAGGCTGAACGCCCGCGCCGGGCTCCCGGGCCCGGCGCCACCGCCCGGAAGGGGAAAAGTCGGGCGGTGGCTTTCGGGTGCGCGCACCCACCCGGCGACTGCCCCGGGCAGCCCGTTCCAAGCGCGCGAGTCCGGACCCGTACCCAGAGAATGTCCAGCCGGTCGGGCCGGACGCGGCCTACCGGGTGAGCGGCAGGTGGTAGAGGGCGAAGGCCCGGCCGATCACGGGCTGGGCGACGTTGCGGACGCGTACGCCCCCGGCCGTCATTCCGTGTTCCGTGCCCAGGTGCGCGTGCCCGTGGACGGCGAGGTCGGCACCGCCGTCGTCGATGGCCTCCGCGAGGAGGTAGCTGCCGAGGAAGGGCTGGATCTCCACCGGTTCACCCGCGAGCGTGTCGGGGACGGGCGCGTAGTGCGTCAGGGCGATCCTGACTCCGCAGCCGTCGGCGGACAGCTCACGGAGGGCCTGGTGCAGGCCTTCGGCGGCCCGGCGCGCGGTGCGGACGAACTCCTTCATCTCGCGTTCGCCGAACTCCCCGGCGCTACGGCCCGCGAAGCCGCCGCAGAAGCCCTTCGCCCCGGCGATCCCCACCCTGCCGCCGTCCACCGGCAGGACCACGCTCTCGCCCTCCAGGACGGTGACCCCCGCGTCGGTGAGGGCGTGCGCGACGTCCGTCTCCCGCTCGTCGTGGTAGTCGTGGTTGCCGAGCACCGCGACCACGGGGACACCCAGGTCCCGCACCTCATCGGCGACCACCTCCGCCTCGGCGACCGTGCCGTGGCGGGTGAGGTCGCCGGCGAGGAGGAGGACGTCGGCGCAGAGCGGCAGGGTCGCGAACGACGGCCTCAGCAGGCCACGGGAGTCCGTGCCCAGATGGATGTCCCCCACGGCGGCCACGCGCACGGCACCCGGGTCGCCCTCCGCGCCCCCCGCGTACGCAACCGCGTCCCGGCCCTGCCGGCCGTGCTCCCCTGCGGACGTCATCGCAACTCCTCGGACCGGTCCGGCGGGTCGGCGCAGGCGACCATGAGGTCCGTGTGGAGGGACAGTCCCGCCAGCTCCGCCTCGGCGATCCGGAGGATCTCCTCACGGTGGTCGGCCGTCGGGATCGTCCCCGTCAGGAGGACGACCGACCCCCGCACCTCGATCCGCACCCCGAGCTCCGCCACCTCCCCGCCCATGAGCCGGTCTCTGAACCGGGCGATCCGGTACTCGGCGTCGCCGCTGCTCATCACGTACCTCCGTCCTGGTGGCCGGCCGCGGGGGCCGGTGGGGCCGCGGACTACTCCGCCGACGACTCCCGCTCGGCGCGGACCTTCGCGAACGGGGCCGTGTCGAGGTGGGCGAGCAGGTCCTTCGCGTCGTCGTACACGGCGGCGGCGCCCGCGTCCTCGAGGTCCGCGCGCGGAATCCCGCCGCAGAGCAGCCCGACGCAGAGCACCCCCGCGCGGCGCGCGGCCTCCATGTCCCAGACGCTGTCCCCGACGAGCACGGCCCGCTCGGCGGGCACGCCCGCCAGTGAGAGGGCGTGCTCGATCGGGTCCGGCGCGGGCTTGCCCTCCGCCACGTCGTCGGCGGTGGCCGTCGCCGAGATCGCGGCGTCCGCGTCCACGGCCGCGCGGAGCGCCTCCAGCTCCCGGTCCTTGGCGGAGGTGACCAGGACGACCTTCCAGCCGCCGCCCGCGAGCGTGCTCAGCAGCTCCGCCGCACCGTCGAAGGCCCGGAGCCGCTCGAAGTACGCCCCGTACAGGGTGTCGTGGGCGGCGCTGAGCCGGTCGTCCCCCGACCGGTCGCGGTCGGGGCCGAGGAGATGCTCCAGGAGCTTCTCGCCCGGCAGCCCGATCGCGCGGTGGACGGCGTGCGTCGGGACGTCGTGCCCGCCCTGACGCAGCGCCTCCCACCAGGCGACGACGTGCAGGGCGTTGGAATCCACCAGGGTTCCGTCCACGTCGAACAGAGCGGCCCGGTCCATCTCCTCGCCTCCGTCCTCACCTCAGGTCGTGTTCACATCCGGCGACGTACCGGCTCCGTCACCGCAGGCCGGTGGAGCCCGGGTCGTCCCTCGGGGTCATGTCGGGGCTGTCGGCGCCGCCCGGGCTGATACGGCCGCGCCAGCCGCCGGACTCCCGGCCGTGCTCCTCGATGTAGCCCTTGAACCGCTTCAGGTCGCCCTTGACCCGGCGGTCCAGCACGCCCATCGCGTCGGCGGCCTTCTCCGCCATGCCGGAGGGCTCGACGTCCATGGCCAGCCGCACCCGGGTGTGCGCCTCGTCGAGCGGCTGGAAGCTGACGACGCCCATCTGCTGGACATCGCCCGCGACCGTGCGCCAGGCGACGCGCTCGTCCGGGAGCTGGTCGACGATCTCGGTGTCGAACTCGCGCCGCACCCCGGCCACCTTGGTCCGCCAGTGGCAGTGCCGGTCGTCGGTCTGCCGGACCTCCTCGACGCCCTCCATGAACTTCGGGAACTCCTCGAACTGCGTCCACTGGTTGTACGCGGTCCGCAGGGGGACGTCGACGTCGATGGTCTGTTCAACGGTGCTCATGAGTCCTGCCTCCTTCGGTCGTTCAGTGTGCGGCGGCCCCGAACTCGGCGTGCTGCGTGCGCAGCGCGAAGTCGGGTTCGCTCCGGGGCGGTTCACCGAGGAAGCGGCGACGCGCCTCGGCGCGTGCCTCCCGCAGCAGTGCGCGGAACTCCTCGTCGGAGAGCGGGCGTCGCCCGTTGCCCGTCCGTACGTCGGTGTTCGCGTTCATCGGGGGTTCCCTCCTCGGTGCCGGTGACCGGCGCTGCCCCGCGTCTACCCGGGCCGCCCGTCGGTAAGCAGCCGGAGTGGGCGGGGCGGGCCCGCGGCATGCCGAGGCGGGCGCGGGGTAGCCGCGGGGCGACGTGAGGAGATGGTGATGACCACAGTGACGACGAGGACCGGGGGACAACGTGTACCGCCGGACCATGCGGCGCGGGCCCACCACCTGCCCCGCGTGTACCGGCTTCCCGGCGTGTACGCGCCCCAGGCCGACACCGGTCTGCTGGCGGCGCACGTACGGCGGGAGGAGCTCCGGCCAGGAGCGCGCTCGCTCGACCTGTGCACGGGCACCGGCGTTCTCGCGCTCGTCGCGGCCCTGCGGGGCGCGCGGGCCACCGCCGTCGACATCTCGCGTACCGCGATCGCCGTCGCACGCCTCAACGCGCGGCTGCACCGCTGCCGGATCCGGACGCTGTGCGGAGACCTGGACGGCCCGGTCGCCCACGAGCGGTTCGACCTCGTCACCGTGAACCCGCCGTACGTACCGTCCGCGGACGCCCAGACGCCGTCCCGCGGTGCGCGGCGCAGCTGGGACGCCGGGACCGACGGCCGGCTGCTCCTCGACCGGATCTGCTCGCGCGCCCCGAGCTTCCTCGCCCCCTCCGGCGTCCTGCTGATCGTCCAGTCGTCCCTCTCGGGCGTCGACGCCACGCTGGCGGCCCTCGGGCGGGGCGGCCTTTCGCCGCGCGTCGTGGAGCGCCGTAAACAGGGCTTCGGGCCGGTGATGTCGGCCCGGTCGGCCTGGTTCGCCGACCGGGGCCTGATCGCCCCGGGCGTGCGTACGGAGGACCTCGTGGTGATCCGCGCGTGCCGGCCGTGACGGGAGTCGCCCGCGGGGTCGCCATGATTGACGGCCCGCGAACCGGGCAGTCGCGCGGTGTCGGCGCAGTCGCTTCGATCGGTGGTGGTGTGTGATGACCGTTCTCCCCGAGGGCTCCCGGACGACCGGCCGGGGCACCGCTCCCGAGCCCGTCGTGCCCCGCATCCGGCCGCTCCCGGAGGGTCCGGTGCTCGTGGACGGCCCGGCGGACATCGTGATGCCCGACGGGTCGGTGGTGCGCTGCGAGCGCCCCGTGATGGCGCTGTGCACGTGCCGGCGGAGCCTGCGGGCCCCGTTCTGCGACACGAGCCACCGCACCCGCCTGAGGCGCGACCGCGCCACGAAGCCCCGGACGCAGGGCGGCCCGACGACGGAGGCGCGAACACCCGACGGCCCGACGACGGAGGCGAGAACGCCCGACGGCCCGACCACGGAGCCGCGAACGCCCGACGGCCCGACCACGGAGCCGCGAACGCCCGACGGCCCGGCGACGGAGACGCGAACGCCCGATGGCCCGGCGACGGAGGCGCGGACCTCATGACCGTCCTCGCCGCGCCCGCCACCGCCGCCACGAGGCCCCCGGTCCCCGAGGCCCGGGGTGACGTGTCGTCCGCCGTACGGGCGCGCCTGCTCGGCGGCGGCGCCGACGTCCTTCCCAGCGCCGCGACGATCGCCCGGGGCGACCCGTACGGGGAGGACCTGCAGCTCGCCCTGCACCTCTGCTACGAACCCCACTACCAGGGCTTCGAAGGCGTCCCCGACACCGTCGAATGGGACGCCGGCCTCCTCGGCGTATGGGCCCTGGTGGAGCACCGGTTCGAGAGCGCCCTGCGGCACGACTGCCGTGACCGTCCCGGCGTCGGCGACGCCCTCGACGAACTGCTGGTCGAACCGGTCGGCGGCACAGGACCGAGTTCCTACCTCCTCGCCGAGGGCGAGCTGTGGCAGCTGCGCGAGAACGTCGTCCTGCGTTCCGTGTCCCAGCTGCGCGAGACGGACCCGCAGCTGTGGGTGATCCCCCGGTTGCGCGGCCGCGCCAAGGCGGCCATGACGGCCATCGCGTACGACGAGTACGGCTGCGGGCGGGCCGAGCGGGTACACGCCGTGCTCTACGCACATCTCATGGCCGACCTCGGACTCGACCCGGCTTACGGGCGGTACGTCGACGTCGTCGGCGCCGAGATGCTGGCCGTCTCGAACCTGATGTCGCTGCTGGGTCTCCACCGACGGCTGCGGGGTGCGCTCGTCGGACACTTCGCCGTCCTGGAGACCACCTCCCCGCCCGCCGCCTCCCGGCTCTCCGCAGCCCTGCGCCGCGCGGGCGCAGGCCCGGCGGCTCAGCTGTACTACGACGAGCACGTGGTGGCGGACGCCGTCCACGAGCAGGTCGTGCGCCGGGACGTCGTCGGCGGCCTCCTCGACGACGAACCCGACCTCGCACCCGACGTCTCCTTCGGCATCGCTGCCACCCGCCATCTGGAGGACCGTCTCGGCGATCACCTCCTCGGCGCCTGGTCCCGGGGTGACAGCGCGCTGCGCACGCCCTCCCACGGCGCCGGCCCTCCCCATCGCAGCCGCCCGGAGGACGACGACAGGAGCGGATCATGAGCCTCGTGGAAGGCGGGGCCGCCCCCGGGCAGGCGGCGGCCGACGGCGGCGCGCCCGCCCTGCCCGTCGACCACACCCAGGCGATCCTGGAGGCGACCAAGGAGGTCGGCGCCGTGCTGAAGGCGTCCGGCCGCCCGTTCGCGCTGGTCGGCAGCGTCGCCGCGTACGCCCACGGCATCCCGGTCCGGCTCCAGCACGACACGGACTTCGCGGTGCGCCGGGAGGACGCCGACGTCGTCACCCGGGCCCTGGTCGAACGCGGCATACGGATCGTCGACCCGCCCGAGGACTGGCTCGTGAAGGCCCGCTCGGGCGGGGAGGAGATCGACCTGATCTTCTCCCTCGCCGGCCGTCCGGTCACCGACGAACTCCTGGCCCGTTCCGACACGCTCCCCGTGGACTCGGTCCACATGCCGGTCCTCGCCCCCACCGACCTGATGGTCTCCCGTCTCCTCGCGCTCTCCGAGCATCACTGCGACTTCGGCGCGGTCCTGCCGCTGGCCCGCGGTCTGCGGGAGCGCGTCGACTGGGCGCGGGTCCGCGAGGACACGGACGACGCCCCGATGGCCAAGGCCTTCCTCTACCTGCTGGAGCTCCTCGACGTACTCCCGCACCGGGCCGAGGAGCCCTAGCCGACCGCCGTACGGGCTACCAGGAGGACTTCGTGACGCCGGGAAGGTACCCGGCGTGGGCCTGCTGCCGGGCGCGGACCCGGGAGAGCCCGAACCTGCGCAGGTAGCCCCGGGGGCGGCCGTCGACGCTGTCGCGGTTGCGGACCCGGGTGGCGCTGGCGTCGCGCGGTTGGCGGCTCAGCTCCTCCCGGGCGGCCCGGCGTTCCTCGGCGGTCGACGAGGGGCGGCGGATGATCTCCTTGAGCTCGGCCCGCCGGGCGGCGTAGCGCTCGACGGTCGCCTTGCGCTTCTCGTTCTGCGCGATCTTGCTCTGCTTCGCCATCAGACCTTCCCTCCGCGGGCCCGGATTCGGGCCACGGCCGCCTCGATGCCGATGGCGTCGACGGTCTTGATCGCCCTGGCGCTCAGCGTGAGGCGGACGTGGCGGCCCTCGCTGGGGAGCCAGTAGCGCTTGTGCTGGATGTTCGGGTCGAAGCGGCGCGGGCTGCGCCGGTGGGAGTGGGAGATCGTGTGGCCGAAGCCGGGCTTGGCGCCGGTCAGTTGGCAGTGGGCGGACATGGGTGTGACCTGCCTCTCGTGCGAGCTGCTTATTGGTAATGAAAACCGTTCCCATATACTAGCCTCACGTTCAGCGCTCTTCGCCGACGTCCGCCACGACTTCCGTGAAGAGCGCTGAACGCCCACCCGCCCCACCGCAGAGAGGCTCCAGCCATGAAGCCCGGCATCCACCCCGCCTACGGCCCCGTCGTCTTCCGCGACACCGCCTCCGGCTCCGCGTTCCTCACCCGCTCCACCCTCACCAGCGAGAAGACCATCGAGTGGGAGGACGGCCGGACCTACCCGGTCGTGGACGTGGAGATCTCCTCCGTGAGCCACCCCTTCTACACGGGGACCGCCCGCGTCCTGGACACCGCCGGCCGCGTCGAACGCTTCGAGCGCCGCTACGGAGCCCGCTGATGGCACGCGACCCCCGGCTGCCCGTGGTAATCGTCGCCGGGCTCCACGCCGACGCCCGCAAGGAGGTGGTCGACCGCCTCCTCGCGGCCGTCCCCGGCAGCGTCGCCCTCCACCACGACCTCACCGGCGCGCCGGACGGCACGGTGCGCCGCCTGATCCGCGACGCGAGCGGGCTCCTGTCCGAGGACGCGACGCCCCTGGTGAACGACTGCGCGTGCTGTGCGCTGCGCGAGGACCTCGTACCGGAGCTGGAACGACTCGCCGGCGCCGGTGTGACCCGGCTCGCCGTGGTCGAACTGTGGGACTCGGTCGAGCCGAAGACGATGGCCGAGGTCGTCGCCGCACACGCCGGCGACGGACTCGCCCTCACCAACGTGATCACGGCGGTGGACCCGGCGCTCGTGCTGCCGTACCTCGGCAACGGCGACGACCTCGCCGAAGGCGGCCTGGCGGCCGCACCCACCGACCGGCGGACCGTCGGCGACACCTTCGCCCGCCAGTTGGAGTACGCACCCGTCCTCGCCCTCGTCGACAACGAGGACGCCGACGAGGAGGACCACGCGCTGCTCGCCCAGCTGCACCCCACCGCCCGCCGGGTGACGGCCGGCTCGGACGACCTCGCCGCGGCCGCCTTCGCGGGCTTCGACGTCGAGGCCGCCGCGGCGGCCCAGCACCCCGCGTGCGCACTGCTGCCGCAGGAGGCGGACGACGCCGGAGTCACGACGCTCGTCTGGCACCGCGGACGCCCCTTCCACCCCGGTCGCCTGTACGAGGCGCTCGAGGACCTGTGCTGCGCGGCGGCCCGCAGCCGGGGCAGGTTCTGGCTCGCCGACCGGCCCGACGCCCTGCTGGCCTGGGACGCCGCGGGCGGCGCGCTGTGCGTGGAGAGCGCCGGCCCCTGGCTCGCGTCGCTGCCCGACGCCGCCTGGGAGATGGTCCCGCCGATGCGGCGGGCCGCCGCGGCCATGGACTGGCATCCCGAGCACGGGGACCGCTGCCAGCACCTCGTCTTCACCTCACCGGGCCTCGACCGCGACGGCCTGGAGCGGCTCCTGGAGTCCTGCCTCCTCACGGACGAGGAGTACGAGGCCGGCCCGGCCGGCTGGAAGCACCTCCCGGCCGCCTTCGCCCCCCTCCTCGACACCGCCTGACCCCCCGTCACGACCACCAGACCAAGGACGAACCCCCATGGCCCGCCGCCCCGAACCCCGCAAGCCCACGAAGCCCCGCCCGAACCCGCTCGACGCGGCCGGGATCACGTACATCGACTACAAGGACACCGACGTGCTGCGGAAGTTCATCTCCGACCGGGGCAAGATCCGCAGCCGCCGCGTGACCCGGGTCACCGCCCGACAGCAGCGCCGGCTCGCCGCCGCCATCAAGAACGCACGCGAGATGGCACTCCTGCCGTACACCAGCCGGTAGGCGGCTCCTGCGGCCGCGGCGCGCTGTCGTCGTATGGGCGACGCACTCGACCCTTATTGCACATATATTGCAACTACGGGTTCAGGGCAAAAGGCAAACGGAGTGGTGCAGTGGGTGGACCGGTCGTCCTCGGAATCGAGTCGTCGTGCGACGAGACCGGCGCGGGGATCGTGCGGAACGGGAAGCTTCTCGCGCACGTCGTCGCGTCGAGCATGGACGAGCACGCCCGCTTCGGCGGTGTCGTGCCCGAGATCGCCGCCCGCGCCCATCTCCAGTCCTTCACCCCGGTCGTCCGGCAAGCGCTCGACCAGGCGGGGCTGCGGCTGGGGCAGATCGACGCGGTCGCCGTCACCACGGGGCCCGGTCTGTCCGGCGCTCTCCAGGTCGGTCTGGCCGGCGCGAAATCCCTCGCCTATGCGGCTGGGGTGCCGCTGTACGGAGTGCACCACCTGGCGGGCCATGTCGCCGCCGACACTCTGGAGCACGGACCGCTGCCCACCCCGTGCGTCGTCCTGATCGTCTCCGGCGGCCACACCTCCCTCCTCCTGGTCCGGGACCTGGTCCGCGAACCGATCCTGCATCTCGGCGACACCCTCGACGACGCGGCAGGCGAGTGCTTCGACAAGGTCGCCCGCATCCTCGGCCTCCCGTACCCGGGCGGGCCCGCTATCGACCGGGCCGCCCGCGACGGCGACCCGCGTGCCGTGCACTTCCCGCGCCCGCTGACCCGGGGCGGCGACGACCCGTACGCCTTCTCCTTCTCCGGCCTGAAGACCGCCGCCGCCCGCTGGGTCGAGAAGCACCGCCTCCGGGGCATCGACGTACCGGTGGCGGACGGCGCCGCCGCGCTCCAGGAAGCCGTCGCCGACGTGCTGAGCCGCAAGGCCCTCGCGGCCTGCAAGGCGTACGACGTCAAGACGCTGATCGTCGTCGGCGGTGTGGCCGCCAACTCACGGGTCCGCGCCCTCACCGAGCAGCGGTGCGCCGCCGCCGGCGTCGAGCTGCGGGTACCGCCGATGACGCTGTGCACCGACAACGGCGCCATGATCGCGGCCGTCGGCGACCTCCTCGTCCGCTCCGGCGCCGAACCCGCCCCGCTGGACGTCTCCACCGACCCGTCCGCCCCGCTGAAGTACGCCTCCCTGACCCCGCTCCCGGCCCAGCTCGCGAGAGCGGCCTGATGACCCTCGCGGTCGGTCAGTGGTGGCGGGCGAGTTTCACCGCTGAGACGAGCAGGATCACGGCCAAGGCGGGGATGAGCACCAGGTCCGGGAACACGCCCAGGAGCAGGCCGCCCAGGACGGCCCCGGTGACCGAGCCGGCGGCCATGACCGCGGTGAAGCGGAGGTTGGCGCCGAGGACGGCGAAGCTGCCGTCGCGGCTGTACCGGGCGAACGCGACCAGCATGGTGGGCAGGGAGACCAGCAGGGACAGGCTCCCGGCGGTCTTGATGTCCTCGCCGAAGAGCAACACGATCGTCGGGATCAGCAGCTCCCCACCCGCGACGCCCATGATCGCGGCGACGACACCGATACCGAATCCGGCGACGACGCCGGCGGGGATCTGGGCCCAGAGCGGGAGGTTGACGGTGTCCAGCGTGGCGGTGTGGGTGAGGACCAGGGCGGCCGCCATCAGGACCATCAGGGCGGCCAGGACCTTGTAGAGGGTGGTGCTGCGCATGCGGACCGCCCAGGACGCGCCCGCCCAGGCGCCGAGCAGGCTGCCGGCGAGCAGGTTGACCGCGACGGGCCAGCGGGCGGCGACCTCGGCGGCCGGGACCGCGGCGAGGCGGGCGGGCAGCGCGACCAGGACCACCACCAGGCTCATCGCCTTGTTCAGGATGACCGCCGAGAGCGCGGCGAACCCGAAGAGGCCGATCAACAGCGGCAGGCGGAACTCGGCACCGCCCAGCCCGATCATCCCGCCGAGAACGCCGATGGCTGCCCCCGCACCGAACACCACAGGTGCCGAGTACGGGGGCCGGAGGGGAGAGAGGGGCAGGCCGGTGCTCATGACGGGCATCCTCGCTGGTGGCCCGCCCCTGTTGCTACGGCGCCCTCCCACCTTCGGGACAAGACACCGGAAGCCCGCCCCTGAGCTGTGCGGACCTCCGAGAACGGTCTACGGCGTCCCGTCGGGGCCGCGATGTTCAAGCGCCGAGGACGACCAGGGCCGCCAGCGAGGTTGAACAGGTCGATCGCCGCCGGGCGCGGGTCCGCTCTGGACGGCGAGCAGGCTCAGTGGTTGAAGGTCAGTCGTGGTGCCGCGTTGCGGGCCAGGGTGTGGGCCTGGGCGGGCCACCAGGCGCCGGCGGGTGGGTCGACGATGCCGTACTCGGGGTCGATCGTGCCGCCGGTGTTGCGCGTGCAGCTGCCGTCGGACTCGCCGGGGATCTTGACCCACAGGTAGGCGTCGACGAGCGGGACACCGGTGTCGGCGGTCGGGCGGGGGCCGAGGCCGCGGCCGGGTGCGTTGCACCAGATCTCCGGGTCGCCGGAGTACTTGCCGGGCTCCGGGGTCCAGGCGCCCAGACCGTTGCGGCTGGTGTCGATGACGAAGTGGTGCAGGGCGTCGTTCGGCGGGGTGCCCGCGTTCTGGTCGAACCAGGCGTCGGTCCAGCGCCAGGTGGCGGGGTCGGCGGGGTCGACCGCGTTGCCGGGGGCGCCGTCGTTGGGCGCGGCGGGCGAGTAGTACTGGGTGGCGCACCAGTCGGTGTGGCCGCGGGCGTACTCGGGCCCCTCGGTGGCGTACCACATGCACCGGGAGATCCAGGTGCCGTACCGCGTGTTGTGGTCGGTGGGGTGGGTGTTGGAGACGTTGAGGGCGAAGCCGTCGCTGTGCTGGACGCCGGCGTCGAGCAGTCGCCGCGCCATCTCGCCGACGGGCCGCCACTGGACGTTGCCGGCGTCGAGGTAGACCGTGGTGCGGGCCTTGGCCTTGAGGGTCCTGACGGCGTACGTGAGGTCGGCGACGCGGGTCGCCGTGAGTTCGCCGGTCGGGTCCACCCCCGGTCCGCAGTCGCTCGGGAGGAGGGCCAGGCCGTCGGGCTCGACCACGACGACGGCTTTGCTGTCGCCGATGCCGGCGGCGAAGGCGTCGATCCACTTCCGGTAGGCGGCGGAGGACGCGGCGCCGCCGCTGGAGTACTGCGAACAGTCGCGGCCCGGGACGTTGTAGGCGACCAGGACGGGGGTCCGGTTCACCAGCCGGGCCTCGCGGACGAGGCTCCTCACCTTGGCCCGGACCTCGTCGGGTGTGCCCTCGGTGAACCACTCGGCCTGAGGCCAGCTCGCGAGCCTGGCCATGTTCACGGCGTTCGCGAAGTCTCCGTTCCGGAGGTCGGTGAGCGCCTGCTTGGCGGCCTTGCTGTTCGGGTCCACGTAGAACCTCGTGGCGGGGGTGAGCGCGTCCGCGACGGGTGCGGCCTGCGCCTGCGCCTGCGCCTGCGTCGCGAGGAGGGCGGCACAGGCCGCGAGCGCCGCGAGGGCGGCGGTCGTACGGCGCCGGAGGCTGCGTGGGTTCATGGGGGCTCCTGATCGGAGGGATGGGTGAGGGGCCGGTGGTGCCTGTGGCCCGGTCGTGGAGCGGCGGACGTGGAGCGGCGGATACCGGGCCACAGGAGTCGGATGTCAGTAGCCGTAGATCATCTTGTAGGCGGCCTCCGGGAGGAACTGGCCGGCCGTGGAACCGGTCCCGACGCCGCAGTTGCCGTCGGACTCGCCCGGGGCCTTGATCCACAGCAGCATCTCGGCGCCCCCGCCCAGCCGGGTGGGCGTGCCGATGCGGCGGCCGGCCGCGTTGCACCACTCGCCGTTGGAGCCCTTGCCGTTGCGGCTGGTGTCGACGACGAACGGCTTGGTGTAGCCGTAGCGGGCGGCCAGTTCGCTGTTGACTGCGTTGCCGTAGGCGGTGTTCTGGTCGGTGGTGTAGTAGTTCGAGATGTTGAGGGAGAAGCCGTGTGCCTGGCGGAGGCCGGCTTCGTGGAGGCGCTGGGCCATCGTCGCCGCGCTCACCCAGCCGGGGTTGCCGGCGTCCAGGTAGACCCACGTGTTGGGGGACTGCCGGTTGAACTCGGCGAGCGCGCCGCTGATCATGCCCTGGCGTTCGCGGATCTGGGTCTGGTTCAGGCAGCCGTAGTCCGCGAGGGAGTCGGGTTCGAGGAGGACGACGGCCGGGCGGCCCGCGATCCCGCCGGCGAACTGCGCGATCCAGGTCGCGTACGCGGAGGCCGACGGGGCCCCGCCGCCGGAGTGCCCGCCGCAGGAGTCGCGGAGGTAGATGTTGTACGCGACCAGGATGGGCAGCTTGTCCTGCTGGTCCGCCGCGCCGACGTACGCGCCCGCCGCGGTGCCGATCGTGCCGCTCCAGGCGCCGAACCAGCGGGCCATGGGGGTGTTGGCGAGGGAGGTGCTGATCGCGGGGGCCCGGCCGTCGCCGGGGTTGGCGGCGACCCACTTCTTCGCGCTGGAGTCGGGGTCCGTGTAGAACCCGCTGGTCATGGTGGTGGGATCCGCCGCGTGGGCGGACGGGGCGACGACGAGCGCCAACGGCAGTGCGGAGAGGGCTGCGACGAGGGCGCGGATTCTGCGGCGCATGGCTGTACCTCGATTTCCTGACGGCGGACGCGTCGACCGCTCTCGTCCTGAGCGGTGCGACGCGGTGAGGAATTGCGGTGTACGAAGTTCCCCGTGCGGCGCCTCACCGAGGCGGCGCCCCGGCGGGGACACCAGCGCACTCCGGGCTCACAAGCGTCCGTGGAAGCGCTCCCACGGGAAGCGCTCCCAGGCCACGTTCTGTGGGCCGAGGTGTGGCCGTATCGTGTGATGCGCCCCTCGGGACTGTCAAGTGCGCCCCCTCGAACAGCACTTCACAGGATGAGGGGAGGGGTTTACAGTCCTGAAACTGGAAGCGCTGCCAGCCTCCCAGGTTTTCAGATGGAGGGAGGAGGGCAGCTCATGGCGCAAGGTGTGCCGAACCGGCAGTCGACACTCGACGAGGTGGCCGAACTGGCCGGCGTCTCAAGGTCGGTGGCCTCGCGTGTGCTCAACAACGCCCCGCACGTCAGCCGCGCGAAACGCGAGGCCGTCGAACGGGCGGTCCATCGGCTCGGATACGTGCCGAATCCGACCGCCCGGGCGCTGGCGACCCGTCAGACCGGCGCGGCCGCCCTGGTCGTCTCGGGAGAGGATCCCTCGATCTTCGCGGACCCGTTCTTCGCCCAGGTGATCGTGGGTGCCTCGGCAGCGCTGGAGGAGGCCGAACTGCACCTGATGCTCTGTCTGGCGGCCTCCGAACGCGGGCGCCGGCGCGTGGAGCGGCTTCTCCGGTCCAAGGGGGCCGACGGAGTGATGCTGATGGCGCTGCGCGAAGACGATCCGTTGGCCCGCGTGGCGGAAGAGGCGGACATTCCCGTGGTGTTCGGTGGGCGTCCGGTCGGTCTGGACCCGCGGTGGTATGTGGACGTGGACAACCTCGGAGGGGCGCGCGCGGCGACCGAGTACCTGATCTCGCTCGGCCGGACCAGGATCGCGACGATCTGCGGGCGGCTGGACACCGAGGTGGGGCGCGCCCGCTACCGCGGCTATCAGGACGCCATGCTGGCGGCCGGCCTCGAACCGTATCCGCCGGAAGCCGGTGACTTCACCGAGCCGAGCGGCGCGGCCGCCATGGCGGCGCTGTCGGCGCGGCACCCGGAGCTGGACGGCGTGTTCGCCGCCAGCGACAACATGGCGGCAGGGGCGTTGCGCACCCTGCGCGACGCAGGCCGCCGCGTCCCCGCCGACGTCGCCGTGATCGGCTTCGACGACCTCGCCGTGGCCAGGATCTCCGATCCGCCGCTGACCACGGTGCACCAGCCCATAGAGGGCCTCGGTCGTGAGATGGCACGCATGCTCGTCGCGCTCATCAACGGGCAGGCCCCCACCCCACTGATCCTCCCCACGCGCCTGGTCCTCCGCGCCAGCGCCTGACGAACCGCGTCGGGGCGGCCTGGCGTACGGCGCCGTGCTCCGACCCGTACGCCTGGCGAACCGCCTCCCGTCGGCCTGGTGTACGGCCCCGTGCCCCGGCGCGTACGCCGGACGACTTGCCTCCCGGCCGGGCCTGGCGTACGGCCTCGTGCTCCGGCCCGTACGCCTGACGAACCGCCTCCCGGCCGGGCCTGGCGTGCGGCCCCGGGCCCCGGCCCGCGCTCCGCGTGCGCCCCACGGGACCCGTCAACGCCGTCGGCCGCCGGCGCACTGGGCGACCGGCGCGCCCCGTGGACCACGCTCAACGAGCCCTGAAACGCGCCCCCCGGTCTTCGAGCTCAGGGGCGGAGCAGGATTCTCCCGACGCGGGGATCGCCGCTGCCCGTGAGTTTCATGGCCCGCTCGTACCCGTCGATGCCCAGCCGGTGCGTGACGAGTTCGAGCGGCGTCAGCCGTCCCGCGGAGAAGGCGCCCACGGCGTAGGACCAGGCGCCGGAGGAGGCTCCGAAGGCGGTGCCGATCGACAGCTGCCGCGCGACCACCTCGGTGGGATCGATTCCTTCCGCTCCCTGGGCCGGGATGCCCGTGAGGACCAGACGTCCTCCCGGCCGCAACAAGGACGTCGCGGCGCGCGCGCTCGACGTGGTGCCCGCGGCGTCGATCACCACGTCGAAGCCCGTGAGACCGGAGGCGCGGTCCCACGTCCGGTGGGCGGTGGCTCCGAAGCGACGGGAGAGTTCGGCCCGGTCGGGGCTCGTACCGACGACCGTCAGCTCGCTCGGGGAGAAGGAGCGGAGGAGCTGTGCGGTGAGCAGACCGAGGGCGCCGGAGCCGATGACGGCCACCCGTGAACCGGGCAGGGGGCGCGCCTTCAGGACGGCGGCGGCCGCGCAGGCGGCCGGTTCGAGGAACGCGGCGGCGGTGAGATCGGCGTCCGGCGCGAGCGCGTGCAGCAGACGGGCGGGGAGGACGAGGGTGGGAGCCATGGCGCCGGGAAGGGTGAACCCCGTCTACTCGTAGCCGGCGGTGCACAGGTTGGTGTCGCCGTCGCGGCAGGGCGCGCAGGTCTCGCAGTTCCGCAGTCCTTCGCCCACGACCTTGCGGCCGAGCAGGGAAGCCGGCGCGCCCTCTCCCACGGCTGTGACGGTGCCGGACCACTCGTGGCCGGGGGTGACCGGGTAGCGCACGTACGGAACGGGGCGGCGCCCCAGGTAGACGTCTCGGTCGCTGCGGCTGATCCCGACGGCGTGGACGCGCACCTGGGCTTCGCCGGGCCCCGCCTGACGCGGCACGTGCCGCACGAGGCGCATCGTCCTGGGAGCGTCGAGGACGACAGCCTGTCCCTGGCGGCTCACAGGACGTCGCCCTGGCCGGTGGGCGGAGTGGAACGCATGGGGCGACTCCTGGCGTTCGATATTTCGGGCGTCGTCCGAAATTGTGTCGCGACGATATGAAGCACGGTGGGGTGTGTCAACGGGCCTCATTCTGTGGGGCCTTCTGTGCCGCAGAGGCGCCTCAGCAGTCTGTTAACGCTCACATCCCCATGCTGTGAGCGGCGGCACAGCAACGGGTCTCTCCGCATCAGAAAACGGTAACGGCCGTACGAACCCTTGAGTTACGGGACTGTTAGCGCTCACAATGTGTCGCGTTCGGAAGGCCTCCGGTCCTCGGGGGCCTCCGCGCACTCCGCCTCCGCCCAGCGCAACCACCGCTGCGCAGCCGCACCTTCGCCCGGGCCCGGCCCCTTCAGAGCCCCGCCCTGTACGACGCACGTCCCCGAAAGGAACCACGACATGGCCCACAGAGCCCTCCGTGTCATCACCGCCGCCGCCCTGGCCGCCGGTGTGCTGACCGCCTGCACCACCGAGCCCGCGCCCACCGGTACCACCGGCGGTGCCGGCAAGGGCTCCTCCGACGGCAAGCTGGTGCTCGGGTTCGCCCAGGTGGGAGCCGAGAGCGGCTGGCGCACCGCCAACACCACGTCCGTACGCGAGGCGGCCGAGAAGGCCGGCATCACGCTGAAGTTCTCCGACGCGCAGCAGAAGCAGGAGAACCAGATCAAGGCGATCCGCACGTTCATCCAGCAGAAGGTGGACGTCATCGCCTTCTCCCCGGTGGTGGAGTCCGGCTGGGACACCGTCCTGAAGGAGGCCAAGAGCGCCGGCATCCCGGTGATCCTCACCGACCGTGCGGTCGACTCGCAGGACACCTCCCTCTACCGGACGTTCCTCGGCTCCGACTTCGTCAAGGAGGGGCAGGAGGCCGGCAAGTGGCTCCTGAAGGAGTACGAGGGGACCTCCGAACCGGTCAACGTCGTCGAACTCCAGGGCACCACCGGCTCCGCACCCGCCAACGACCGCAAGGCCGGCTTCGCCGAAGTCATCAAGGGACAGCCCAAGTTCAAGGTCGTCGCGTCCCAGACCGGGGACTTCACCCGCGCCAAGGGCAAGGAGGTCATGCAGGCCTTCCTCAAGTCCCACAAGGACATCGACGTGCTGTACGCCCACAACGACGACATGGCCCTGGGCGCCATCCAGGCCATCGAGGAGGCGGGCAAGAAGCCGGGCACCGACATCAAGGTGATCTCCGTCGACGGCATCAAGGACGCCTTCGTCGCCATGCAGGAGAAGAAGATCAACGTGGTGGTCGAGTGCAACCCCCTCCTCGGCGACCAGTTGATGGAACTCGCCAAGAAGGTCGCGGCGGGGGAGAGCGTCCCGCGACGGGTCGAGGTCAAGGAGGGCGTCTTCACCCAGGACCAGGCCGCGGCCGCCCTGCCCGGCCGCCAGTACTGACCCGACGCCCGCACCGGACCGGGGGCGGCCCTCGCGCCGCCCCCGACCCCTCAGGAGAGGAGGGCGGATGACAGCCCCACCCATCCCCACCACACCCACCCGCACCGACCGGCCGGTCCTGGAGGCCCTCGGCATCCGCAGGGCGTTCCCCGGCGTCCTCGCGCTCGACGGGGTGGACCTGCGCCTCTTCCCCGGCGAGGTACACGCCCTGATGGGCGAGAACGGCGCCGGGAAGTCGACGCTCATCAAGGTGCTCACCGGTGTCCATCCGCCCGACGCGGGAACGGTCTCCGTCGACGGCAGCCCCCAGCGGTTCGCCGAACCGCTGGAAGCGCAGCACGCCGGAATCAGCACGGTGTACCAGGAGGTGAACCTGTGCCCCAACCTCTCGGTCGCGGAGAACATCCTCATCGGCCGTGAACCCCGGCGCCTGGGGCTGGTCCACTGGGCGGCCCTCCACGAACGCGCCGCACGGCTCCTCACCGAACTGGAACTCGACCTCGACGTCCGCACGCCGCTGAGCACGCACTCCCTCGCCGTCCAGCAACTGGTCGCGATCGTGCGGGCCGTGGACGTCAACGCGAAGGTCCTCATCCTCGACGAGCCCACCTCGAGCCTCGACCGGGACGAAGTCGCCCAGCTGTTCGCCCTGGTCCGCAGGCTGCGCGACCGGGGTGTCGCGATCCTCTTCGTCACCCACTTCCTCGACCAGGTCTTCGACCTGTGCGACCGGGTGACCGTCCTGCGCAACGGGCGCCTGGAAGGCGAGTACCGGATCGACGAGCTGACACCCGTCACCCTCGTCCACCGCATGGTCGGCAGCGAACTGCGCGTTCTCGACGAACTGGCCGAGACGTCCCACACCGGCACCACCGAAGGCCCCGGTTCCGGGGACACGCCCTTCCTCAGCGCCCGCGGCCTCGCGCGGGCCGGTGGCGTCCACCCCTACGACCTGGACATCCACCGCGGCGAGGTCATCGGCCTGGCCGGGCTCCTCGGCTCCGGACGCACCGAGGCGGCCCGGCTGCTCTTCGGAGCCGACCACGCCGACGGAGGAGAGCTACGGATCGACGGCGAGCGTGCCGCCCTGCGATCCCCGCGCGCCGCGATCGCCCACAAGATCGCCTTCTGCTCGGAGAACCGCAAGGCGGAGGGACTGATCGGCGAACTCACCGTCCGCGAGAACATCGTGCTCGCCCTCCAGGCCGCACGCGGCTGGACCAGGCCCCTCTCCCGTACCCGGCAGGAGGAGATCGCCGCCCGGTGGATCGAGGTCCTCGACATTCGCCCGGCCGCCCCCGAGGCACAGGTCCGCAACCTCAGCGGAGGCAACCAGCAGAAGGTGCTGCTCGCCCGGTGGCTGCTCACCGACCCCGATCTGCTGATCCTGGACGAACCGACCCGGGGCATCGACATCGGCGCCAAGACGGAGATCCAGAAGCTGGTCACCCGGCTGGCCGCGGAAGGCACCGCGGTCCTCTTCATCTCCGCCGAACTCGAGGAGGTGCTGCGGCTGAGCCACCGCGTGGGCGTCCTGCGCGACCACCGGCTCGTCGCCACCCTCGCCAACGACCCCACCCTGACGCCCGACCGGATCCTGGGCGCCATCGCCACCGGAGCCACCTCATGACCGCACCTGACGACACCGGCGCCGGGGGGCGTCCGGTCCGCGCCCCCGCCGCCCGGCGGCTGATCGAGCACCGCCTGTTCTGGCCCGCCGCGGTGCTGGCCGCCCTGCTGGTGGGGAACGTCGTGTTCACCCATGACTTCCTCGCCGTCCGCGTCCAGAACGGACACCTGTACGGCAGCCTGATCGACGTCCTGCAGTTCGGTGCCCCCCTGATCCTGGTGTCGCTCGGCATGACGCTGGTGATCGCCACCCGGGGCATCGATCTCTCGGTCGGCTCGACGGTCGCCATCGCGGGCGCCCTCGCGTGCGAGCACATCGCCACCGCGAAGGACCCGGGAAGCGTGTCCACCGTCCTTTCGGCGATCGCGGTGGCGGTCGGCGTGGCCGCCGGGATCGGACTGCTGAACGGTTTCCTCGTCGCCCGGCTCGGCGTCCAGCCCATCGTCGCCACGCTGGTCCTCATGGTCGCCGGGCGCGGCGTGGCCCAGCTGATCACCGACGGCCAGATCATCAGCGTCTCCAGCAGCGCCTACAAGATGATCGGCGGCGGCTACTGGCTCACCCTCCCCTTCGCCGTCCTCCTCGCCGCGGTCCTCGTCGCCGTCACCTCCCTCGTCACCCGGCGGACCGCGCTCGGGCTGCTCATCGAATCGGTGGGCGGCAACCCGGTCGCCAGCCGACTCGTCGGCATCCGGGCAGCCGGCCTCCTGGTCATGGTCTACGTCGTCAGCGCCGTCTGCGCCGCGGTGGCCGGCCTGATGATCAGCTCCAACGTGTCCAGCGCCGACGGCAACAACGCCGGCCTGTGGATCGAACTGGACGCGATCCTCGCCGTCGTCATCGGCGGCACCGCCCTGACGGGCGGACGCTTCTCCCTCGGCGGGACGGTCCTGGGCGCGCTGACCATCCAGACCCTCTCGACCACGATCTACACCCTCGGCGTACCGCCCGAGACCACCCTCGTCTTCAAGGCCCTGGTCGTCATCGTCGTGTGTCTCGTCCAGTCGCCCGCGTTCCGCGCGCGACTCTCACGCCGTCGCCGAACGGCCGCCCCGGACCCGGCATCCGCGGCCGACGACCTGACGGCCCGCCGGCAGGAGGTCCACCCGTGAGCACCACCCTCACCAAGCCGCTCCACCGCTTCTCGGCACGGCACGCCGCCCGCCTGCCGCTCATGGTGACGGCCACGCTGCTCGTCGCGATGTTCTCGATCGGCTCCGTGCAGTACGAAGGCTTCTTCTCCGCGCAGGTCCTGCTCAACGTCCTGATCGACAACAGCTTCCTGCTCGTCGTCGCGATCGGCATGACGTTCGTCGTCCTCACCGGCGGGATCGACCTGTCGGTCGGCTCGATGGTGGCCCTGTCGACCATGCTGACGGCCTGGCTCGTCGAACAGAACGGCCTGCCGCTCGCGCTGGCGGTGCCGGTGGTCCTGCTGGTGGGGGCGGGGGGCGGCGCCCTCATGGGCTGGGTGATCCACGCCTTCGAGATCCAGCCCTTCATCGTCACCCTCGCGGGCATGTTCCTCGCCCGCGGCCTCTGCTACATGATCAGCACCAAGTCCATCTCCGTCACCGACCCCACGACCACGCGGATCGCCCAGACGCGGGTGCTCCTGCCCGGGGGCCTGTTCGTCTCACCCGCCGTGATCATCGCCCTGGTCGTGCTGGCAGTCGCCTTCGTCGTCCTCCACCACACCCGCTTCGGCCGCACCGTCTACGCCCTGGGCGGCAACGAGTCCTCCGCCCGTCTCATGGGCCTGCCCGTGGGGCGCACCAAGGTCGCGGTGTACGCCGTGAGCGGCCTGTGCTCCGCCCTCGGCGGTCTGCTGCTGACCTTCTACATGCTGTCCGGCAACGCCCTGCACGCCGTCGGAATGGAACTCGACGCCATCGCCGCCGCCGTGATCGGCGGGACGCTGCTGACCGGTGGCTCCGGTTTCGTCCTGGGAACCGCCCTGGGCGTGACGGTCCTCGGCCTCATCCAGACCATCATCAGCTTCCAGGGCACGCTCAGTTCGTGGTGGACCCGCATCGTCATCGGCGGTCTGCTGTTCGTCTTCATCCTCCTCCAACGCCTCTTCGCAGGATCGCGCCAGGCGGAATAGACCCCTCACCGAGTACGAACCCCTCACCGAGAACGAACCCCGAGCCGTCCTCCGCGTACGAACACGGCCAGGGAGGGGGGCAGGGCCATCCCTGCCCCCCTTTCCGGCTGCGCCCTCTCGCCGACAAGGAACCTCCATGAACCCAGCACCGTCCACCTTCACCGGGGTCCCCCCGGTCTGCCGCCCCGACCCGCACGCCGGACAGCGATGGACCTTCGGCTTCCCCGGCGGACTCACGGCGGAGGTGCACACCCGCGGCGCCCGCCTCCACGGCCTGTGGGTGCCGGACCGGAACGGCACCCCGGCCGACGTCGTCCTCGCTCCCCACGACCCCGCCCGGGCGGCCGACACCGCCCGGTACTTCGGCTCCACCGTCGGCCGTTACGCCAACCGCATCGCACACGGCCGGTTCTCCCTGGACGGGAAGCCGTATCAGCTGACCACGCAGGAGAACGGCCACTGCCTGCACGGCGGCACCGACGGCTTCGACACCCGCCTCTGGGAAGCCGAGAGCGTGCACACACGGGAGTGGACCGGGGTGCTCCTGCGCCTGCGGAGCCCGGACGGCGACCAGGGATTTCCGGGAAACCTCGACGTCACCGTCAGCGTTCTCATCGGCCGCGACGACGAACTCGCCTTCACGTACCGGGCGGTCACCGACGCGGCCACCCTGGTCAACCTGACCAACCACGCGTACTTCAACCTCGACGGCGAGGGCGCGGGCGACATCCTCGGCCACGAACTCGCCGTGCACGCCTCCCACTACACGCCGGTCGACGACGACCTCCTTCCCCGCGGGGACCACCGCCCCGTCGCCGGCGCCGCGTTCGACCTCCGCCGGCCGCTGAGGATCGCCGACGCCCTGGCCCGCCCCGGCGCGGACGGCGGGTACGACCACAACTTCGTCCTGAGCCCGCAGGGCGACGACACCCTCCGCCGCGCCGCCGTCCTCCACGCGCCGTCCACCGGCCGCCGCATGGAGGTGCTGACCACGGAGCCCGGACTGCAGGTGTACACCGCGGGGCAGTTCGACGGAACGGTCCTCGGCAAGAGCGGTACGCCCTACCGGGCGGGCGCCGGCATCGCGCTGGAGACCCAGCACTTCCCCGACTCCCCGAACCGCCCCGGTGACCCTTCCACGGTGCTGCGCCCCGGCGAGGAGTACCGGTCGAGGACGGTCCTGCGGTTCGGCACGGGCGGCTGACCGCGTACGAGCACGCTGACACGGCTGTGCCCGCCGGGGGAGGAGCCGGCGGGCACAGCCGTGATCGGAGGGACGTCAGGCACCCGCCCTGCGCTTGTTCCACACGTCGAAGCCGACCGCCGCGAGCAGCACGAGGCCCTTGATGACCTGCTGCCAGTCGGTGCCCACCCCGACGAGGTTCATGCCGTTGTTGAGGACGCCGAGGACCAGGCCGCCGATGATGGCTCCCAGGACGGTCCCGACTCCACCGCTCATCGACGCCCCGCCGATGAACGCGGCGGCGATGGCCTCCAGTTCGAAGTTCACGCCCGCCTTCGGCGAGGCCGCGTTGAAGCGCGCGGCAAAGACGAGCCCGGCGAGCGCCGCGAGCATTCCCATGTTGAGGAACACGGCGAAGGTCACCTTCTTGTCCTTGACCCCGGACAGCTTGGCGGCCGGCAGGTTCCCCCCGATCGCGTACACGTGGCGGCCGATCACCGCGTTGCGCATCACGTAACCGAAGCCGACCAGCAGCGCGGCCAGGATCAGGAGCACCACGGGGGCGCCCTTGTAGCTCGCGAGCAGCAGGGTGGTGACCACGACGGCGGCGACCAGTGCCGTCAGCTTCAGCGCGAACAGGCCCGTGGGAAGCGGCTCCAGAGCGAACGCGCGCTGGCGACGGCGGTCGCGCACCTCCTGGAACACCACGTAGGCGACCAGTCCCAGGCCGAGGAGCAGGGTCCCGTTGTGGTAGTTGGTCTCCGGCCCCACCTCCGGCAGGAAGCCGTTGGCGACCTTCTGCAGTCCGTCCGGGAACGGGCCGAGCGTCTGGCCCTTGAGGAAGATCTCCGTGAGCCCGCGGAACAGCAGCATGCCGGCGAGGGTCACGATGAACGACGGTATGCCGACGTACGCGATGAAGAAGCCCTGCAGGGCTCCGGCGACGGCGCCCAGCAGCAGGGTGAGGAGCACCGCGACGGGCCAGGCCACATGGTGCTGGACCATGAGCACCGCCCCGATGCCGCCGACCAGGGCCATCAGGGAGCCCACGGACAGGTCGATGTGCCCGGAGATGATGACGATCATCATGCCGATGGCCAGGATGAGGATGTAGCTGTTCTGCAGCACCAGGTTGGAGACGTTCCGCGGCAGCAGGAGGTCGCCACCCGTCCAGATCTGGAACAGGAGCACGATCAGGGCGAGCGCGAAGAGCATCCCGTACTGGCGCATGTTCCGCCGTACGCCGTCCAGGAGCACCCGGGCCAGCGGTGCCCCGGTGGACGGAGCCCCGCGGCCCGGGGGCGCGGGCGTGGTCGATTTCGTGCTGACGTCGGTGCTCATGCCTGGTGTCCTTCGCTGGAGGCGGCGCCTGCGGTGACCGCCGGTGGTGCGGGGGTGTCCTGTGTCATGTGCCGCATCAGGACTTCCTGGGTGGCGTCCTCGCGGGCGACTTCGCCGGTCAGCCGGCCCGCCGCCATGGTGTAGATGCGGTCGCACATGCCGAGCAGTTCGGGCAGCTCGGAGGAGATGAGGAGAATCGCCTTGCCCTCGGCGGCGAGCCGGTCGATCACGGTGTAGATCTCGAACTTGGCTCCCACGTCGACCCCGCGGGTGGGCTCGTCGAGGATGAGGACGTCCGGCCCGGCGAGGATCCACTTGCTGAGAACGACCTTCTGCTGGTTGCCGCCGGAGAGGCGGCCGACCGGCTCGAGGACGTTCGGAGCCTTGATGTTCATCGTCCGCCGGTACCGTTCGGCCACCTTGCGCTCCTCGTGCCCGTCGACGACGCCGCGGCGGGCGAGGGCGCCGAGGGACGCGAGCGAGATGTTCCGGCTCACGGAGTCCCCGAGGTTCAGCCCGTAGTGCTTGCGGTCCTCGGTGACGTACGCGATGCCCTGGGCGACCGCCTCGGGGACCGTGCGCGTCCGTACCTCACGGCCGTCCTTGAGTACGGTGCCCCGCTCGTAGTGGCCGTAGGAACGGCCGAAGACGCTCATCGCGAGTTCGGTCCGGCCGGCACCCATGAGTCCCGCGACGCCGACGATCTCCCCGCGGCGGACCTGGAGCGAGACCCCGTCGACGGCCTTGCGGCCGCGGTCGAGGGGGTGACGTACGGTCCAGTCCCGGATCTCCAGGACCGGGCCGGCGTCGGCCGGGCCCTCGTACGGCGTGCGGTCGGGGAACCGGCTGTCGAGGTCCCGCCCCACCATGCCGCGGATGATGCGTTCCTCGGTGGTGGCGGGATCCCTGACGTCGAGGGTCTCGATGGAGCGCCCGTCGCGCAGGATGGTGACGGAGTCGGCGATCCGGGCGATCTCGTTCAGCTTGTGCGAGATGATGATCGACGTGATGCCCTGGCTCTTCAGCTCCCGCATCAGCCGCAGCAGCTTCGCACTGTCCTCGTCGTTCAGCGCCGCGGTGGGCTCGTCGAGGATCAGCAGGCGGACGTCCTTCGCCAGCGCCTTCGCGATCTCCACGAGCTGCTGCTTGCCGACACCGATGTCGGCGACCCGGGTCTCGGGGTGCTCGTCGAGCCCGACGCGCCTGAGCAGTTCGGAAGCACGGCGCAGCGCCTCGTTCCAGTCGATGACCCCGCGCCGGGACGGCTCGTTGCCGAGGAAGACGTTCTCGGCGATCGACAGATAGGGGACGAGCGCGAGCTCCTGGTGGATGATGACGATGCCGCGCTGTTCACTTGCCCTGATGTCCTTGAACCGGCACGGCTCGCCCTCGAAGAGGATCTCTCCCTCGTAGGTGCCGTGCGGGTGGACGCCGGACAGGACCTTCATGAGCGTCGACTTGCCGGCACCGTTCTCTCCGCACAGGGCGTGCACCTCGCCGCGCTCCACGGACAGGGTCACGTCGGACAGTGCTCTGACCCCGGGGAAGGTCTTGACGATGGACCGCATCTCGAGGACGGGGCCGGCCGGGGGCGGGGCGGAGACGGGGACCGAGTGGGCCGGGGCGGGCGTCACCGCAGTTCCTCGGCCTTGATGTAGCCCGAGTCGACCAGGACCTTCCGGTAGTTCGACTTGTCGACGCTGACCGGGTCGAGCAGGAAGGCGGGGACCACCTTCTTGCCGTTGTCGTACGTGGCGTCGTCGTTGATCTCGGGCTTCTTGCCGGCGAGTACGGCCGTCACCATGTCGGCCGCGACCTGCGCGAGTGCGCGGGTGTCCTTGTAGACGGTCTGCGTCTGCTGGCCCGCGATGATCGACTTCACGGAGGCGACCTCCGCGTCCTGGCCGGTGACGACCGGCAGCGGCTTGGCGGCGCTCCCGTAGTCGTCGGACTTCAGGGCGGACAGGATGCCGATGGAGATGCCGTCGTAGGGGGAGAGCACGGCGTCGACCCGGGCGGTGGAGTACGCGGAGGTCAGCAGGTCGTCCATGCGCTTCTGCGCCGTCCCTCCGTCCCAGCGCAGCGTGGTGACCTGGTTGAGCTGGGTCTGCTGGGACCGTACGACGAGCTGCTTCTTGTCGAGGTAGGGCTTCAGCACCTTCATGGCGCCGTTGAAGAAGTACTTGGTGTTGTTGTCGTCGTTGGACCCGGCGAACAGCTCGATGTTGAAGGGGCCCTTCTTCGAGCCGGCCTTCAGCCCCAGCTTCTCGACGATGTACGTGGCCTGGAGCTCGCCGACCTTCTCGTTGTCGAAGGAGGCGTAGTAGTCGACGTGCGGGGAGCCCAGGATGAGCCGGTCGTAGGAGATGACCGGGATGTGGGCGTCGGCCGCCTGCTGCAGGACGTTGGACAGGGCCTCGCCGTTGATGGCGGCCACGACCAGGGCGTCGACGCCCTGGGTGATCATGTTCTCGATCTGGGCGACCTGCTGGTCGGGGTCGTCCTCGCCGTACTGCAGGGTCGTGGCGAAGCCGGCCTTCTTCAGGCTTTCGGTCATGTTGCGGCCGTCGGCGATCCACCGCTCGGAGGACTTGGTGGGCATCGCGATGCCGATGGTGAGGTCCTTCGTGTCCTTCGACTCCTGGCTGCCGCCCTCGCTGTTCTGCCCGCAGGCTGTCAGGAGCAGGGCACAGCCGGTGGTTACGGCCAGGAGGGCGGATGCGGATCGGAACTTCTTCATGGGTTACCTGGCAATCCCGTCGTCGAGGGCGGCTCCGGCCGGGGGACGGGCTCGGCGGCGGCGCGTGTCCTCGCACCACCGGGACCGCACCGTTCCGGCTGGGTGGCCAGGGCGTCGGCACCCCGGTCGAGGTAGATTGTTAGCGCTCACAACAGAGTGATACAAGAGGCGCTAAGGTTTTTCTCGTATCGATACACAGGCGTAAGCAGGGAGAAGGGAGGCGAACGTGGCGCATCCCGCGGAAGACGTCCGCCCGCCGACGATGGCCGACGTCGCACGCGAGGCGGGGGTCTCCCACCAGACCGTCTCCCGGGTGCTGAGCGATCACCCCAACGTGCGCGCGGCCACCCGGGAACAGGTCACCCTCGCCATCGAGCGGCTCGGCTACCGTCGCAACTCCGCCGCCCGCGCCCTGGTGACGCGCCGTACGAGGACGCTGGGCGTCATCGCCGTCAACACCGCCCTGTACGGCCCCGCCAGCACCCTGACCGGCCTGGAGGAGGCGGCCAGGGAGCAGGGCTACCTCGTCTCGACCGTCAGTCTGCGCACCGGAGAGGGACAGGGGCTCAAGGACGCCATCGACCACCTCGCGTCCTGGGGCGTGGAGGGCGTCGTCGCCATCACCCCGCAACGCTCGCACGTGCAGGCGCTCGCCGAACTGGACGCGCCCTTCCCCGTGGTCACCGTGGAGGGCGGTCATCAGCTCGACCTTCCCGGGGTCTCCCTCGACCAGGAACTCGGCGCCCGCATGGTCACGGAGCACCTGCTCGCCGCCGGCCACGGCAACGTCTGGCACGTGGCGGGTCCCGACGACTGGCTGGAGAGCGAGGCCCGCACCGCGGGATGGCGCACCGTCCTGGAAGAGAGCGGCATCCGCCCCCCGCGCGTACTGACGGGGGACTGGAGCCCGCTGTCCGGGTACCGCGCGGGACAGGAACTCGCGGGACTCGCCCTGGCCCGCCGCGGGGCGACACCGGTCACGGCCGTCTTCGTCGCCAACGACCAGATGGCGCTCGGCGTCCTGCGGGCGCTGCGGGAGGGCGGGATCCGCACCCCCGGGCAGGTCGCCGTCGCCGGATTCGACGACATCCCGGAGGCCGAGTTCTTCCCTCCGCCGCTGACGACGGTCCGCCAGGACTTCGCCGCCATCGGGCGCCGGAGCATCGGGCTCCTGGTGGACCACATCGAGGGTCGCGCCCGGAAGGCCGAGCACCTCCTGGTGGAACCCCAGCTCATCATGCGCGCGAGCACGCGGCCCTCGAACGAGTCCTGACGCGGGGGGCGGGCTCTCGCCACCGCCTAGTGGAGGCCGGTGGCAGGCCTCCTGTTCGCAGTGCCGTAGTGCCGCCGTGCCTCCGTCCGGGGCCTGCCGTCTGTCGACCGGCGGTCGGCGCCCGACGGTCGGCGTCTGGCGCCCGGCCGCGCACGCGCGAGGCGTCCGACGTCGGCGTCTGGCGCCCGATGGCCGGCATCTGGCGACCGGGCGCGCACGCGCGAGGCGTCCGACGGCCGACGTCCGTCGCCCGATGGGCCGGCGTCTGGCACCTAACGGCCGGCGTCTGGCGATCGGGCGCGCACGCGCCGCGGTCCGCCCGCGCAAGCCCTCCGTCGACCGTTCCGTCCGCTCGTCTCCCGCCGGGCCGGCCGCGACGCCGAGGCCGTCTGCGCCGGGCCGGCCGCGACGCCCGGCCCGTCTCCAACGGGTCGGCCGCGACGCTCGGGGCCGTCTCCCACCCGGGTCGGCCGCGACGCCTGGGGGCCGTCTCCACCGGGTCGACCGTGACGCCGAGGCCGTCTCCACCGGGTCGACCGTGACGCGCGGGGCCGTCTCCTCCGGGCCGGCCGTGATGCGCGGGGCCGTCTCCTCCGGGCGGCCACGACGCCGAGGCCGTCTCCACCGGCCCGGCCGCAACGCCGACGCCGTCTCCACCGGGCCGGCCGCGACGCGCCAGGCCGTCTGCACCGGGCCGTTCGCGACACCCGGGCCGTCTCCAGGCCGACAGGTGAGCGCTCACTTCAGAAGCCCGTCTTCCCGCCGAAAGTTCGGCAAGAACTGCACGCAGCTCTTGTCCAGACTGATTGTGAGCGTTAACAATCAGGGTGCTTCTCCGGCCTTGTTCATGACGAGAGAGACCGCATCGTGACCACACGCACCCCTTCCGGCCCCGCAGCCCCGCAGCATCCCGAGGCATGCACCATCGGAGTCGACTTCGGCACCCTCTCCGGGCGCGCCGTCGTGGTCAGGGTCCGGGACGGCGCAGAACTCGGTTCGGCGGTCCACGAGTACCGTCACGCGGTCATCGAGGACCACCTTCCCTCCACCGGCGCCCCCCTGCCCCCCGACTGGGCCCTGCAGCACCCCGAGGACTGGCGCGACGTCCTGCGTACCGCCGTACCCGCGGCGCTCGCCGACGCCGGAGTCGACCCGGACCGCGTCATCGGCATCGCCACCGACTTCACCGCCTGCACGGTCCTGCCGACCACCCCGGACGGCACCCCGCTCGCCCTGACGCCCGAGTGGGCCGACCGCCCGCACGCCTGGCCCAAGCTGTGGAAGCACCACGCGGCCCAGGAGCAGGCCGACCGCATCAATGCCCTCGCCCACGCCCGCGGTGAGAAGTGGATCGCACGGTACGGCGGCAAGATCTCCTCCGAGTGGCAGTACGCCAAGGCCCTCCAGCTCCTCGAAGAGGACCCCGCCGTCTACGCCGCCTGCGCCCGCTGGATCGAGGCGGCCGACTGGATCGTCTGGCAGCTGACCGGCACCGAGTCCCGCAACACCTGCACCGCCGGCTACAAGGGCATCCACCAGGACGGGACGTACCCCTCGCCCGCCTTCCTCGCCGGACTCCACCCGGACTTCGCCGACTTCCCCGCCACCCGCCTGGAGCACCCCCTGTCCCCGCTGGGCTCCCGCGTCGGCACCCTGAGCGGCCGGGCCGCGCACTGGACCGGTCTTCCCGAGGGCATCGCCGTCGCGGCGGGCAACGTCGACGCCCACGTGGCCGCACCCGCGGCGGGCGCCGTGGAGAACGGCCGGATGCTCGCCATCATGGGCACCTCCACCTGCCACGTGCTCAACGGCGCCACCCTCGCCGAGGTCCCCGGCATCTGCGGGGTCGTCGACGGCGGCATCGTCGAGGGCGCCTACGGTTACGAGGCCGGTCAGAGCGCGGTCGGCGACATCTTCGCCTGGTGGCTCCGCCAGGGCGTCCCGGACCACTACCGCGCCGAGGCCGAGGAGTCGGGCGAGGACCTCCACGGACTCCTGACCCGCAAGGCCGCGGACCAGCCGGTCGGCGCGCACGGCCTGGTCGCCCTGGACTGGATGAACGGCAACCGTTCCACCCTGGTCGACCACCACCTCTCCGGCGTCATCGCCGGCCTCACCCTCGACACCCGCCCCGAAGACGTCTACCGGGCCCTGCTCGAATCCACCGCGTACGGCACCCGGATGATCGTCGAGACCTTCGAGGGCGGCGGCATCCCCGTCGAGGAGTTCATCGTCACCGGGGGACTGAAGAAGAACGCGCTGCTCATGCAGATCTACGCCGACGTGCTCCGCCGCCCCGTCTCCGTCGGCACCTCCGAGCAGGGGCCGGCGCTCGGCTCCGCCATCCACGCCGCCGTCGCCGCGGGCGCCTACCCCGACGTCCGCTCCGCCGCTTCCGTGATGGGCAGCGTCCAGCGCCACGCGTACGTGCCCGATCCCGCCCGGGCGGACGCCTACGACGCGCTGTTCCAGGAGTACCGCGCCCTGCACGACCACTTCGGTACCGGAGCGGACCTCCTCCTGCACCGCCTGCGACGCATCCGCAACACCGCCCGCCTCGTCACCACCGGCTGACCGGGCCGCCGCCCCCGCCGACCTCCGTCGGCGCGACCTCTCCGCCCCCGCACCTCCGAGGAGCACACCCGACATGACGCTCGCCCAGCCCGACCGCGAGATCTGGTTTCTCACCGGAAGCCAGGCCCTCTACGGCGACGAGACCCTGGCCCAGGTCGCCGACCAGTCCCGCGCCATCTGCGACACCCTCGCCAGGCAGCCCCGGATGACCGTCCGCGTGGTGTGGAAGCCGGTTCTCACCGACGCGGCCGCCATCCGCGCGATCTGCCTGGAGGCCAACGCCGACGACCGCTGCATCGGTCTCATCGCCTGGATGCACACCTTCTCCCCGGCCAAGATGTGGATCGCCGGCCTCGACGCCCTGAGCAAGCCCCTGCTCCACCTGCACACCCAAGCCAACCGCCAACTGCCCTGGTCCACCATCGACATGGACTTCATGAACCTGAACCAGGCCGCCCACGGCGACCGCGAGTTCGGCTTCGTCCAGACCCGCCTCGGTGTCCCGCGCAAGACCGTGGCGGGCCACGTCTCCACCCCCGAGGTCGTCGACCGCATCGCCGGCTGGGCCCGGGCGGCGGTCGGCCGCTCCGAGCTCACCACCCTCAAGCTCGCCAGGTTCGGCGACAACATGCGCGACGTCGCCGTCACCGAGGGCGACAAGGTCGAGGCGCAGCTGCGGTTCGGGGTCTCGGTCAACACGTACGGCGTCAACGACCTCGTCGCCGCGGTCGACGCCGCCGACGAGGACACCGTCACCGCCCTCGTCAAGGAGTACCAGGACCTCTACACCCTCGCGCCCGAGCTGCGGCCCGGCGGCGAGCGCCACGCATCCCTGCGCTACGCCGCCCGCGTCGAAGCCGGTCTGCGCACCTTCCTCACGGAAGGCGGGTTCCGCGCCTTCACCACCAACTTCGAGGACCTCGGCGGTCTGCGCCAGCTGCCCGGCCTCGCCGTGCAGCGCCTGATGGCGGACGGTTACGGCTTCGGCGGCGAAGGCGACTGGAAGACCTCCACGCTGCTGCGCGCGTTGAAGGCCATGGCCCACGGCCTGCCCGGCGGCACCTCCTTCATGGAGGACTACACCTACGACCTCACGCCGGGCCGGGAACTCATCCTCGGCGCCCACATGCTGGAGGTTTGCCCCTCCCTCACGACGGCCACGCCCCGCTGTGAGATCCACCCGCTCGGCATCGGCGGACGCGAGGACCCGGTCCGTCTCGTCTTCGACGCGGATCCCGGTCCGGCCGTCGTCGTCGGTCTCGCCGACATGGGCGACCGGTTCCGCCTCGTCGCCAACCACATCGACGTCGTCGCCCCGCCCGAGCCGCTGCCCAAGCTCCCCGTCGCCCGGGCCGTCTGGCGCCCCCGTCCCGACCTGCGCACCTCCACCGAGGCCTGGCTGACGGCCGGAGCGCCGCACCACACCGTCCTGACCACCGCCCTCGGCGGCGAGGAGCTCGACGACCTCGCCGAGATGCTGCGGACCGAACTCGCCGTCATCGACGAGGACACCACCGTCCGGACCTTCACGCGCGAGCTGCGCTGGAACCAGGCGTACCACCGTCTGGCCCAGAGCCTGTGAGCACCCCCGCCACCCCCGCCACTCCCACGAGGACGGAGCCCTCCGTGACCACCGCCGTCTCCAAGGATCTGCGCCGGGAGGTGCTGGAGGCCAACCTCCGCATCCCACGGGCCGGTCTCGCCACCCTCACCTGGGGCAACGTGAGCGGTGTGGACCGACAAGCCGGCGTCTTCGTCATCAAGCCCTCGGGCGTGGCCTACGACGTGCTGAGAGAGGAGGACCTGGTCGTCGTCTCCCTGTCCGACGGAAGCGTCGTGGAGGGCCACCTGCGACCGTCCACCGACACGGAGACGCACCGGAGCCTCTATCTGGCCTTCCCCTCCATCGGAGGCGTGACCCACACGCACTCCACCCACGCCGTCGCCTTCGCCCAGGCCCGGCGTGCGATACCGGTGCTCGGCACGACCCACGCGGACACCTTCAACGGCCCCGTCCCCGTCACCGCGGCCCTCACCCCCCAGCAGTGCGCCACGGACTACGAGTACAACACCGGTCAGGTCATCGTGGACCTGCTGGACCGTGACGACACCCGGGCCCGCGAGGTCCCCGGCGCCCTGGTGGCCCACCACGGCCCCTTCACCTGGGGCGCCGACGCCACCGCGTCCCTGGAGCACGCCATCATCTGCGAGGCGGTGGCCGAGATGGCCCTCCACACCATCGCCCTGGGCACGGCCGAGCCCCCGCAGCACCTCCTGGACCGCCACTTCACACGTAAGCACGGTCCGGACGCCTACTACGGCAACCCTTCCTCCACCTGAACGCGCCGAGGGGAGCCAGGATCATCCTGGCTCCCCTCCAGGGTGCGCCGCGGTGGGTCAGGTGCGGGTCCAGCGCTGGTTGCCGCTGTTCCAGCAGGAGTAGAGCTGGATCAGCGTGCCGTTGGCGGTGCCGCCGGCAGCGGCGTCGAGGCAGAGGCCGGACTGGACACCGACGATGGAACCGTCGGAGTTGAGGCGCCACTTCTGGTTGTCGCCGCCCCAGCAGCTGTAGATCTGGACCTTGGCGCCGTTGCCGGTGCCGGCGGCGTCCAGGCACTTGTCGCCGTAGACCCTGAGCTCACCGGCGGCGGTGAGGGTCCACTGCTGGTTGGTGCGGTTGTTGCAGTCCCACAGCTGGACCTGGGTGCCGTCGGCGGTGCCGGCTCCGGGTACGTCCACGCAGCGGCCCGAGGCGACTCCCTTGATCGGCCCGGCGCCGGGGGAGGGGGTCGGAGTGGGGTTGGGGTTGGGGGAGACGGAGTTGAGGGCGTTGAGGACGGAGGAGTAGGCGGGCTTCTTGCTGCCGTCGCCGTTGAAGAGCAGCGGAGTGTGCTCGGCTCGCCAGGAGTCGGTGTCGCGGACACCCCAGACGGTGATGCCGAGGCAGCGCGGGACGGCCAGGCAGTCGTTGGTCACGTTGGCGTAGGTCGTGCCCGAGGCGCCCTGGATGTCGAGTTCGGTGATGGCCACGTCGACGCCGAGGGCGGCGAAACTCTGGAGGGTGGTGCGGAAGTTGCTGTTGTAGGGGCTGTCGTTGTTGAAGTGCGACTGGAAGCCGACGCAGTCGATGGGCACGCCGCGCTGCTTGAAGTCCTTGACCATGGCGTACATGGCCTGGGTCTTGGCCCACGTCCAGTTCTCGACGTTGTAGTCGTTGTAGCAGAGCTTGGCGGCCGGGTCGGCGGCGCGGGCGGTGCGGAAGGCGACCTCGATCCAGTCGTTGCCGCTCCGCTGGAGGTTGGAGTCCCGGCGCGCTCCCGAACTGCCGTCCGCGAACGCCTCGTTGACGACGTCCCACTGGCCGATCTTGCCCTTGTAGTGGGCCATGACGCCGTTGATGTGGTTGGTCATCGCCGTGCGCAGCGCGCTGCCGCTGAGGTTCTGCATCCAGGCGGGCTGCTGGGAGTGCCAGGCCAGGGTGTGGCCCCGTACCTGCTTGCCGTTCTGCACCGCCCAGTTGTAGACGCGGTCGCCGGCGGTGAAGTCGAAGCGGCCCTGCTGGGGTTCGGTGGCGTCGATCTTCATCTCGTTCTCGGCGGTCACCGAGTTGAACTCGCGGTTCGCGATCGTCGTGTACGTCGAGTCGTTGAGCCTGCCCGAGGCGATGGCGGTGCCGAAGTACCGGCCGCTCTGCTTCGCCGCGGCGCCGAGCGTGCTCTCGGCGGCGTGCGAGGTGAGGGGCGCCACGAGCACGGTGGCGGCGCCGACGGCGCCGACGAGCAGCGCCGCGCCGAGGCCGCCCAATTTCCGGCGGACGGTGGACGGGGGAAGGGAATGTGAACGCATGGCTGAACCTCCGGTACGGAATTCAGGATGGATGCGAGCGCGGCGGAAGGATTCCGCGAGGGTGATGTCCGCGTGCGTGGAAGGTGCGTGGAAAAGGAAGCGGACCATCAGGGCGCAGTGATGCGAGGCCGGTGCCGCGACATGCAGGTCAAGGGGCGGTGGCGACCTCCGGATTCAGTCTGGAAACACCGCAGGAACATGTCAAGTGTTTCGAAGATGTTTCGGTGGCGCGGCCCGATAATGGGGCTCTTGAGGCCTCTCGAAAAGGGTCCTGAAAGGAATGTCGAGAGAGCCATGACGGAGCAGTCCTTATCGAAAGTATTTCGACAAGGACTGCTCCGTCTATTAGTGAGTGCTTGCTTCGGTTCACATGTCCGGGTCGTCGATGCCCGTCGCCCCGGAGGACGGGTGCGGATACGCGAGGTCGAACCACCTGAAGTGGGCGTGGTTCGTGGACGGGTGGCCGTGGGAGGTGGCGTAGAGGCCGAGCTGGACGCTGGTGAACAGCGGCGTGAGGAACGTGGCTTCGACGGAGGCCAGGTCCTGCCAGGCGCCGTCGGGTGCCGCGTGGGCGAAGGCGTGGCCGAAGCCCCGTACGCGCACCCCCAGGCGAACGGGCCCCGCAGGGACGGGAACCCTGGCCAGGACCTCGGGCCCGCGGCGGAGGACGAGTCCTTCCCCGGTACGGAGGAACAGCAGGTGGGTGTCGTCGTCGAGGACTACGGCGAGGCCGGCCTGTTCGCCCGGTGCCGCGGGGGTGAAGTGCAGCTCGGTGGAGACGTCGCAGACCGGCTGTTCCTGCGGGCGGACCAGGAGGGAGGGGACGGCCCGTTCGCCGAGGCGGTCGGGGCGCAGCTGGAGGCGGAGCCCGTCGCCGGTGGTCCAGAACGGCGCGGGCGGGGTGCGCAGGATGTTCCAGTCGGCGCTGAGGGCGGCGAAGTCGTCGTGGAGAGGGCGGCGGGGGCTCGTGTGGTCGACGGGGGAGAAGACCGGCCGTCCGTCATGCCACGTGACCTCGCTGAGGAAGGTCTCGCGGCCGATGGCCGAGCCCGGGCGGACGCCCAGCAGGACGGCCCGCCAGTCGCCGTCCGGGGTCTGTACGAGGTCGGCGTGCCCGGTGCAGGTGACGGGGCCCTTGGAGGGCGCGAGCACCGGATTGCCGGGGACGCCGCGGTACGGGCCGGTCACGCGCTCGGCGCGGGCGGCGACCACACTGTGGTCCACATCGGTGCCGCCCTCCGCGGTGAGCAGGAGATACGAGCCGCCGATCCGGTAGAGGTGCGGAGCCTCCGGCCACCGCGCGTCCGGACGGCTCCCCGACCACAGGACGTACTCGGGCCCGGTGAGCCGGCGTTCGTCGGGCAGGTACTCCCGCATCCAGATCTCGGTGCGGCCGGCGGCCTCGTCCAGCACCCGGGCGGCGGTGAACCAGGCCCGCCCGTCGCCGTCCGGCCCGTCGTCGAAGAACAGCGACGGGTCGAAGCCCGCGCCGTCCAGCCAGTACGGCTCCGACCACGGCCCCGCCGGGTCGGTCGCCGTGACGACGAAATGGCCGGGGCCGTCCATCAGCGTGCACACGAGGTGGAAGACCCCGTCATGGTGCCGGATCGTCGGCGCGAACAGGCCGCGGGACGGCTCGCACCCGTCGAGGTCGAGCTGCGACGGCCGGTCCAGCGCGGAGCCGAGACGCCGCCAGTTCACCAGATCGCGGCTGTGGAACACGGGAAGCCCCGGGAACCATTCGAAGCTGGACGTCACCAGGTAGTAGTCCGCCCCCACGCGGCAGACGGACGGGTCGGGCCGGAAGCCGGGGAGTACGGGATCGCCGAACCAGCCGGTCACGGCACCGGGACGATCTCGACCGGCACGGACAGCACACGGTCGGCCCCCGGATGACGTACGGGGCCGCTCAGCGTGAAGGAGCCGCGGAGCGGAAGGTCGCCGCTGGACCGTCCGACGGCCACACCGATCTCGCCGGGCTCCACTCTCCTGCGCAGGTCGACCCCGGTGAAGGAAGTCCGGTCGGCGTGGACGGAGAAGGTGACCCGGGCGGCCTCGCCCGGCCGCAGCTCCACCCTGCCGAATCCGGCGAGCCACCGCTCCGGTCGCACGACGGACGCCTCGGGGTCCGAGAGGTAGAGCTGGACCACCTCGGTCCCGGCCACCTCGCCGACGTTGCGTACGGTGACCGCGACGGAGACGGCGCCGTCCGTCGGGGCGACGGGATCCACGGAGAGATCCGAGCAGGTGAAGCTGGTCCAGCTCAGCCCGTGCCCGAACGGGAACAGCGGAGTCGGGTCCACCGAGCTCCAGTCGGTGCGCCCGCCGAGCCGGGAGTGCAGGTACGTGCCGGGCTGTCCGCCGACCTGGCGGGGGATGGAGACGGGCAGCCGCCCGGACGGTTCCGCGGCGCCGCTGATGATCCGGGCCAGCGCCGTCCCGCCCTCCTCGCCGGGGAAGAAGGCCTGGACGACGGCCGCCGCGCGATCCGCCAGCGAGCCGAGCGCGTAGGGGCGTCCGGAGACGAGGACCAGGACGGTCGGCACCCCGGAGTCCAACACCGCGGAGGCGAGCGCGGCCTGATCGCCCGGCAGGTCGAGGGTCTCGGCGTCACAGCCCTCTCCCGAGGTGCCACGGCCGAACATGCCCGCCCGGTCGCCGAGTACCAGCACGTTCACCTCCGGATCCTCCGCGGTGACCGTGAACCCGGCAGCGGTGAGCGCCTCGCCGAGCGTCGGGATCTCAAGACCCGGGGCGCCGGGCAGCGCCAGGTGGTTGGGGAAGGAGTAGCAGCCCAGGAACGAGTGGGGGTCGTCGGCGTACGGCCCGCTGACCGCGACCCGGCACGGACGCAGCGGCAGGATGCCGTCGTTGGCGAGCAGCACGGTGGACCGCTCGGCCAGGAGCCTGGCCAGGGCCCGGTTCTCCGGCGGGTCGAGGTCGACCGGTTCGGGCTTGACGGGTTCCCAGTCGGGGTCGAGCAGACCGAGTTCGGCCTTCTGCAGCAGGACCCGCTCCGCGGCCCGGTCGACGAGCTCCTCGGGTACGTCTCCCGAGCGTACGAGCGCGGTCAGCGGCTCGCCGTAGCAGCGTGCCGTGGGCAGCTCGACGTCGATTCCGGCGGTCAACGCCAGCGCGCCCGCCGCGCCGCGCGACCCCGCGACGCCGTGCCGGCTCTCCAGGAAGGAGACGGAGTAGTAGTCGGCGACGACGACGCCGCCGAAACCGAGCTCGTCCCTGAGCAGCCCGGTCAGCAGGCCTTCGTGGGCGGCGACCGGGACGCCGTCCACGTCGGTGTAACTGTTCATCACCGACCGGGCGCCTCCCTCGCGCAGCGCCCGTACGAAGGGCTCGACCAGCACGTCGGCGAGCTCGCGCGGCCCCGAGGAGACGGGGGCCATGTTCCGGCCGCCGCGCGAGGCCGAGTAACCGGCGAAGTGCTTGAGCGTCGCCACGATGCCGGCGCCTTCCAGGCCCTGCACGTACGCGGTGCCGATCGCTCCGACCAGATAGGGGTCCTCACCGATGCACTCCTCGGTCCTTCCCCACCGGTAGTCGCGGACCACGTCGAGCACCGGAGCCAGCCCCTGGTGGACGCCGACCCGCCGCATCCCCGCGCCGATGGCCCCGGCCATCCGCCGCACCAGCCCGGGATCGAAGGACGCGCCCCAGGCGAGCGGCCCGGGGAAGACCGTGGCCCCGAACGTCATGAACCCGGTCAGGCACTCCTCGTGGGCGATCGCCGGGATGCCGAACCGGCCGGCCTCGGTCACCTGCCGTTGGAGTGAGGCGAGCCGCTCCATCCCGGCTTCCGCGGTGATCGGCGCGGTTCCGTACACCCGGGTGAGCTGGCCGAGCCCGTGCCCGGCGATGTCGTCGAGACCCGGCGCGGGCTCGCCGGAGTCGTCCTCCATGGGCGCGACGGGTGCTCCGGGGTCCGAGGGCAGCGCCCAGAAGCCGGCGAGTTGCCCCGCCTTCTCCTCCAGCGTCATCCGACTCAGCAGATCGGCGACTCGCACGGAAGCGGGCAGCAGAGGATCGCGCCAGGGCTCGGTCAAGGGATTCTCCTAGGGACGGGCGGTGGAGTCCCGGAGCTTGAGCTCGGTGGAGAGCTCCATCCGGGGGCTGACCAGGGGCTGGTCCTCCAGAAGCTGGAACAGCGTGCGGGCGGCGAGTCGGCCCATCTCCTCCAGCGGCTGACGTACCGTCGTCAGCGGCGGTGACAGCCATTCGCACATGGGCAGGTCGTCGAAACCGACCACACTGAGGTCTCGCGGGATGCTCAGTCCCCGCTGCCGGGCGGCCTCGTAGACGCCCATCGCCTGCTGATCGCTTCCGGCGAAGATGGCGGTCGGCGGCTCGGGGAGGGCGAGCAGCTCCTGGGCGCGGCGGAACCCGCCCTCGTGCTGGAAGTCCCCGAACCGGATCAGGTCGCGATCGACCTCGATCCCGGCCCGCTCCAGGGCGGCCCGGTATCCGTCGATGCGGGCCTGGCTGCAGAGCATCTCCTTGCGCCCGCCGATCGCGGCGATCCGGCGGTGCCCCATGTCCAGCAGGTGCTCGGTGGCGGCGAGGCCGCCCGCCCAGTTGGTCGCGCCGATGCTGGGCACGCTGCTGTCCGGCAGGTCGATCGGGTCGATGACGACGAGCGCCACCCCGCCCCGCTCGACCTGGGCGCGCTGGGCCTGGGTGACCGACGCGGTGACGAGGATGACGCCGTCGCTGTGGTGCAGGACCGGCAGTGCGGCCCAACTCGACGGCGTGGCTTCGCCGGGCGGGACGAGCGACACGACGGTGCCGACGCCCCGCCCCGCGCACTCGGCCTCGACGCCGCGCAGGATCTCCACCGCCCACGCGCTGTCCAGACCGCCGATGATCAGGTCGACCAGGCCCGACCTGCGTGCCCTGCCCTGCCGGCCGGGCGGGAGGTAGTTGTGGGACCGCAGCAGGCCCTCGATCCGTTCGCGTGTCGAGGGCGCGACATCGGAGCGGCCGTTGATCACCTTGGAGACAGTGGCCTGGGAGACCCCCGCCTCTGCGGCGATGACCGCCAGAGTCGCACGCTGCTCGCTCAACTTCTCTCCTCTTCGACGCCGTCGATCGACGACAGATATCGCAAACTTTCGAAGAGTTTCTGGTCGGCGCGACGGCTTGTCAAGCCCAGCATCACGCGCTTCCCGAGATAAATCGGTGAGAGGTCTTGACCGTGCAGCCGGACGTTCCTAGTTTATGGCACCACAGAATTCGAGAGTATTTCGAAAGGTTTTCGGGCGCAAAAAGGGCATCGCACCCGGCATCCCCATCACGGAGGTCCCATGGCCAGCACTCTCCCGAGCCGACGAAACTTCCTGGCGCTCGCGGGCTTGACCGCACTGTCCGTCTCCATGACCGCGGCCTGCGGGACCGGCGGGTCGGGCGGCGGGGCGTCGGCCGACGGCAAGGTGAGGTTCGAGTGGTGGAACATCGCCACGACGGAACCGGGCAAGTCGCTCTTCCCGCAGATCGCCACGGCGTTCACGACCGCCCACCCGAACGTCGCGATCAACACGACCTCGTTGGAGAACGAGGCGTTCAAGTCCAAGCTGACCGCCACCACCTCCTCGGGCAAGCTCCCCGACGTCTTCCAGACCTGGGGCGGCGGCGTGCTCCAGCAGCAGGTGGACGCCGGGCTGGTCGAGGACCTCACCGACCTCCTGGACTGGTCGTCCGAACTCACCCCGGTCTCGCTGCAGGCGTACCAGTTCGGGGGCCGCACCTACGGGGTGCCCTACGACATCGGCATGGTCGGCTTCTGGTACAACAAGAAACTCTTCGCCAAGGCCGGGATCACCACCCCGCCGGCCACCTGGGCCGAGTTCCTCGACGACGTCAGGAAGCTCAAGGCGGCCGGCGTCACCCCGATCGCCCTCGCCGGCAAGGAGAAGTGGCCGGGCCACTACTACTGGGCCTACCTCGCGATGCGCGTCGCCGGCCTCCCCGCGCTGGAGAAGGCCGCGACCACCAAGGACTTCACCGGTGCCGGCTTCGTCCAGGCGGGCGTCCACCTCAAGGAGCTCGTCGACCTCCAGCCCTTCCAGACGGCCTTCCTCGGTGCCGGCTACGCCACCCCCGGCGGTCAGGCCGCGACCATGGGCAACGGCAAGGCCGCCATGGAGCTGATGGGGCAGTGGGGGCCGTCGGTGCAGAAGGACGCGGGCGCCGACCTCGGAGCGGACCTGGGCTTCTTCCCGTTCCCGACGGTCGACGGCGGTGTGGGACGGGCCACCGAGGTGTTCGGCGGCGGCGGTGGCTTCGCGCTGCGCAAGGGCGCCCCGAAGGAGGCCCTGGACTTCCTGAAGTTCTTCGTCCTGGAGAACGAGTCCAAGCTGCTGGCCTCCAACGGCTACCTGCCGGTGGTCAAGGGAGCGGAGAGCCAACTCACCGACGCCAACAAGAAGGTGGTGGCCGGCAGCCTGGTCAAGGCGACGGGCTTCCAGCTCTTCCTCGACCAGGCCTATCCGCCGGCGGTCGGCCAGGAGGTCAACGACAGCGTCGCCGACCTCATAGCCGGCAAGAAGACCCCCGAACAGGTCACCGCCTCGATCACCGAGGCTGCGAAGAGTGCCTAGCCTCGTGTCCACCCCGACAAAGGAGCGGACGGAGGAGGCGGCGCCGACGCCCGCGCCACGCCAGGCCCGGCCGCGCCTGCGCGGGTGGGGACACTGGGTGTCGGTCGCCTGGTTCCTCGTCCCGGCCCTGGTCCTCTTCCTCGTCTTCGTCCTCGCCCCGATCGTCGTCGCCGTCTTCACCGGTTTCTTCAAGTGGGGCGGGGTCGGCCCCATGGACGACTTCGTCGGCTTCGCGAACTACACCAAGCTCTTCGACGACCAGGTCTTCCTCGGCGACCTGGGACGCGGGCTCTACCTGATCGTCCTGTCGATCACGGTGCAGCTGCCGTTCGCGCTGCTCACCGCGGTCCTGCTCAACCAGAAGCTGCGCGGCCGGGCCGTCTACCGGATGCTGTTCTTCGCGCCGTACATCCTGTCCGAGGTGGTCACGGCCGTCCTCTTCACGATGATCTTCCTGCCCGGCGCCGGCATGGCCGACCACCTCGCCGGCCTCCTGGGCCTGGAGGGGCTGCGGGGCACCTGGCTCGCCGACCCCTCGACGGTCATGCCCACCCTGTTCGTGGTCATGATCTGGAAGTACTTCGGCTTCCACATGATGCTCTTCCTCGCCGGACTGCAGAGCATCCCCACCGAGATCCTGGAGGCCGCCTCCATCGACGGCGCCGGCCCCTGGCAGCGCTTCCGGCACGTGACGCTGCCGCTGCTCGGCCCGACGATCAGGATCAGCGTCTTCCTCTCGATCATCGGTTCCATCCAGCTCTTCGACCTCGTCTGGGTCATGACCGCGGGCGGGCCCAACCACTCCTCCGAGACGATGGCGATCGCGATGTTCCAGTTCGGGTTCAAGCGGTACCAGGTCGGCTACGCCAGCGCGATCAGCGTGGTCCTGTTCATGATCAGTCTGGTCTTCTCCCTCTTCTACCAGCGGTACGTGCTCCGCCGTGACCTGAGCGGCGCCGTCACCTCGGGAGGCGCCCGATGAACGCCCGTCGGACGGCACGCGGCCTTTCGCTGCACGCCGTGGTCTGGCTGATCGCCGCGTTCGTCGTCGTGCCGCTGATCTACGCGGTGATCTCCGGGTTCAAGAGCACCGGCGAGCTCACGACGAACCCGTTCGGGCTGCCGGAGCAGTGGAAGATCGGCAACTACACCGGAATTCTCGGCGACGGAATGTTCTGGCGGCAGATCGCCAACAGCGCGGGCATCGCGATCGGCACGACGGTCTGCACGGTGGCGGCCTCCGCGATGGCGGCGTTCGTACTGGCCCGCTATGCCTTCCGCGGCAGGGAGTTGTTCTACACGCTCTTCACGATCGGGCTGATGTTCCCGTTCGCGGTGGCCGTTCTGCCGCTCTTCCTCATGCTGCGCACCTTCGGCCTGCTCGACAACCCGCTCGGAGTGATCCTCCCGCAGGCGGCTTTCGGGCTCCCCATGACGATCGTGATCCTGCGCGGATTCTTCCGGACCATCCCGGCGGAGATCGAGGAGGCCGCCACCATGGACGGCTGCGGCAAGCTCCGCTTCTTCTGGAAGATCCTGCTGCCGATGGCACGTCCGGCGCTCGGTACGGTCTCGGTCCTGTCGGTCGTCGCGAGCTGGAACAACTTCTTCCTGCCGCTGCTCGTGTTCAACGACCCGAAATGGCAGACGATCCCGGTCGGCGTCCAGCAGTTCCAGGGCCAGTACTCGACCGACTTCGCGCTCGTCCTCGCCTACATCGTGCTCGCGATGGTCCCGGCCCTCGCCTTCTACGCCGTCGCCGAGCGCCAGCTGATCGGCGGCCTCACCGCCGGCGCCACCAAGGGCTGACCTGCTCCGCGTGATTGCTCCACCCCTGAGGAGACTCCGTGAAACGTCTATCCGCGCTGACCGCCGTCGTATTGTTAGCGCTAACAACTCACGTCGCCGCCGCTGACCCCGCGCCACCCGCCACCGGCCCCGCCATCGACTTCCGGGCCGAACTCCAGCCCATCGACGGATTCGGCTTCTCCATGGCCTTCCAGCGGGCCGACCTGCTGCACGGCGCGCGCGGCCTCAGCCCCGCCAAGCGGCGCGAGGTGCTCGACCTGCTGCTCGACAAGGAGAGGGGCGCGGGCCTGTCGATCCTGCGCCTGGGCATCGGGTCGTCGACCGACCGGGTCTACGACCACATGCCGACGATCCTGCCGACCGATCCCGGCGGGCCGGACGCCCCGCCGAAGTACGTCTGGGACGGCTGGGACGGCGGCCAGGTCTGGCTCGCCAAGGAGGCCAAGGCGTACGGCGTCAAGCGGTTCTTCGCCGACGCCTGGAGCGCGCCGGCCTTCATGAAGACCAACGGCAGCGAGAACGACGGCGGCGAGCTCCGGCCCGAATGGCGCCAGGCCTACGCGAACTACCTCGTCAAGTACGCGAAGTTCTACCAACGGGAAGGCATCCCGATCACCGACCTGGGGTTCACCAACGAACCCGACTGGGCGGCGACCTACGCCTCGATGCGTTTCACCCCGCAGCAGGCCGTCGACTTCCTCAAGGTGCTCGGGCCGACCGTCCGCGCGTCCGGACTGAAGACCGGCGTCGTCTGCTGCGACGCGGCGGGCTGGGACCGGCAGGTCGCCTACACCGAGGCCATCGAGGCGGACCCCGAGGCCGCCAAGGCCGTGCGGACCGTCACCGGCCACCGCTACAGCGGTCCGACCACGGTCCCGCAGCCCACCGACAAGCGGGTCTGGATGTCGGAGTGGTCACCGGACGGCACCACCTGGAACGAGAACTGGGACGACGGCAGCGGCTACGACGGCCTCACCGTCGCCGCCGACATCCAGAACACCCTCACCGTCGGCAACGCCAACGCCTACGTCTACTGGACCGGCGCGTCCCTCGGCGCCACCCGGGGACTCATCCAGCTCGCCAACCCCGGCGACTCCTACCGGGTGTCCAAGCGGTACTGGGCGCTGGCCGCCTTCAGCCGCTTCATCCGCCCCGACGCCGTCCGCGTACCGGTCACGAACGCCGACCCGGCCCTGAGCGTCACGGCCTTCCGCAACACCGACGGCAGCCGCGTGATCGAGATCCTCAACACGGCGACCACCGAGAAGTCCGCCCAGTTCGCCCTCCGCGGCGGCCACGACCGGCACCCCGAGGGCTACGTCACCGACGAGACCCGCTCGATCACCCCGGCCCACGTCGCCTCCGCGCGCGGTACGACCCTCAAGGCCACGCTCGCCCCGCGCGCGCTGACCACGATCGTCCTCGACTGAAACGACGGACCCCCCTCCGAGGAGTCATCCATGCCCATGCCCATGCCCATGTCCCGGCACGTCATCGCCCTGTCCGCCGCCGTCTGCCTCGCGGCCGGCCTCGCCGCCGCGCCCGCGAGCGCCGAGCCGCGTCCCCGGACGCTCGGCGAACTGGCCAAGAAGCACCACAAGTACTTCGGCTCGGCCACCGACAACCCCGAGTTCACCGACGCCGCCTATCTGAAGCTCCTCGGCAGCGAGTTCGGGCAGACCACCCCCGGCAACGCCATGAAGTGGTACGCCACCGAACCCGCGCCCGGCGTCTTCGACTTCACCGCGGGCGACGAGGTCGTGGCCTTCGCCAAGGCCCATCACCAGAAGGTCCGCGGCCACACCCTCGTCTGGCACAGCCAGCTCCCCGCCTGGCTCACCGAGCGCAGCTGGACCGCCGCGGAACTGCGCCCCGTCCTCAAGAATCACATCCAGAAGGTGGCCCGGCACTACAAGGGCAAGGTCATCCACTGGGACGTCGTCAACGAGGCCTTCAACGAGGACGGCACCTACCGCGAGTCGGTCTTCTACAAGACGCTCGGCCCCGGCTACATCGCCGACGCCCTGCGCTGGGCCCACGAGGCCGACCCGCACGCCAAGCTGTACCTCAACGACTACAACGTCGACGGGATCGGCCCCAAGAGCGACGCCTACTACCGCCTGATCAAGCAGCTGAAGGCCGACGGCGTCCCGGTGGAGGGCTTCGGCATCCAGGGGCACCTGGCGCTCCAGTACGGCTTCCCCGCCGACGTCAAGCAGAACATGCAGCGCTTCGCCGACCTCGGCGTCGAGGTCGCGGTCACCGAGCTCGACATCCGGATGAACCTCCCGGCGACCCCTTCGATGCTCGCCACCCAGGCCACCTGGTACGCCGACTACGTCAAGGCCTGCCTGGAGGTCAGGAAGTGCGTCGGCGTCACCATCTGGGACTACACCGACAAGTACTCGTGGATCCCCTCCGTCTTCCCCGGTGAGGGCGCCGCGCTGCCCTACGACGAGAACCTGGCGCCCAAGCCCGCCTACCACGCGATCAGGAAGGTGCTGGGCGGATGATCAGGACGGCGATCGTCGGAGCGGGCGGGATCGCGGGCATCTGCCACGTACCCGCCCTCCGGGCGCAGGCACACCGCGCCGAGATCGTGGCCGTCGTCGACGTGGACGCCGCACGCGCCGAGGCCTTCGCGGCCGAGCACGGCATCCCCGCCGTCCACACCGACCTGCGCAGGATGCTCGACGAGCAGCGGCCGGACCTCGTGCACCTGTGCACACCGCCGTACCTCCACGCCGAACAGGCCGTGGCCTGCCTGGAGTCCGGGGCGTGGGTGTGGTGCGAGAAGCCGGTGGCCCTGTCGCTGGCCGAGCTCGACCGGATCCACGCGGCCGAGGGCACCGCCGCCGCGGGCGCCGTGTTCCAGCACAGGTACGGCTCGGGCGCCCGCTACCTGCGCGACCGGATCGCGGCCGGGACCCTGGGCCGCCCGCTGGTCGCGCAGTGCGTCACGGCGTGGTACCGCGACGACGCCTATTACGACGTGCCCTGGCGCGGCACCTGGCGGAGCGAGGGCGGCGGCCCGACGCTCGGCCACGGCATCCACCAGATGGACCTGATGCTCGCGGTGCTCGGCCCATGGGCCGAGGTACGCGCGATGGCCGGCCGCCTCGCCCGCGACGTGCAGACCGAGGACGTGTCCACGGCCCTGGTCCGGTTCGAGAACGGAGCCCTCGCCACGGTCGTCAACAGCGTCCTCTCCCCGCGCGAGGAGAGCTATCTGCGGTTCGACCTCACCGGCGCCACGGTCGAACTCCGGCACCTGTACGGCTACTCCAACGCGGACTGGACGTTCACCGCCAGATCCGCCCACGCGAAGTGGGAGCCGCCGGACGACCTGCCCAGCTCGCACACCGCCCAGCTCGCGGAGTTCCTGGACGGCTACGAGGCCGGGATCCGGCCCGACCTCGGCCGCCCCACCATGGAACTGGTCACCGCCCTGTACAAGGCGGCGATCACCGGCCTGCCGGTCCGGCGCGGAGAGGTCGACGCGACCGACCCGTTCCACGGATCGCTCGACGGGGGACACCCGGAGGTGTTCCGATGACGTCAGAACCCCCCGAGCACGTCGAAGCCCCCGAGCACGTCGATCCCGTCGGACTCCCGGAGCGCTTCGAGCTCCTGGAGCGCGCGGACGCGCTGACCGTCCGGGCACGCGGCACCGACCTCTTCCGGTACGTGCACCGGCCGGTCATGGACCCCTTCGAGGCGCCGAAGCCCTACCTCCACCCGGTGCGCACCCTCGCCGGCGACGTGGTCACCGCGTACCGCCCGCACGACCACCGCTGGCACAAGGGCGTCCAGTTCACGGCCTCATGGGTGTCGGGCCAGAACTTCTGGGGTGGCGGCACCTACCTGCGCGGGCAGGGCTACGTCGACCTGCCGAACCTCGGCACGATGCGCAGCCTCTCCCTGGCCGCCGAAACGAGCCCCGGCCGCGCCGTCGTCACCGAACACCTCGCCTGGCACACGATGGCGGGGGAGCACTGGATCGACGAGCGCCGCACGCTGACCGCGCGTGACGTCGAGGCCGACTCCTGGACCCTGGAGATCACCACCTCGCTGACCAACGTCCTCGGCACCGCCCTGATGTTCGGCAGCCCCGGCACCCAGGGCAGAGAACTCGCCGGATACTCGGGCCTCTTCTGGCGCGGCCCGCGCGACTTCACCGGCGGCGGGGTGATCGGCCCCGGCATGGGCGAGCAGGGCGACTGGCTGGCCTTCGTCGGCACGCACGACGAGGTCGACCGCTCCTCCACGCTGCTGTTCCTGGACGATCCGGACACCCCCGGCCACTGGTTCGTCCGCAGCGAGCCCTTCCCCGCCGTCAACCCGTCCCTGGCGTTCGACAAGGAACTGCCGCTGGCCCCGGGCGACACCCTGTCGCGCCGCTACAGGATCGTCGTGGCCGACGGCGCGTGGACCCCCGCACGCCTGTCCCGCCACGTCGAGGAACACCCGTGGTGACCCCGCTGCCCGGCGGGGTGGGGATCTCCGGGCTGACCGTGTACGACTGGGAGGCCGCCGACGGGCTGTGCGGCGGCACCCCGCACATGCACCTCGTCTGCTCCGAGGCGTACGTGGTCATCGACGGCGAGGGCAGCGTCCAGACCCTCACCACCTCCGGTTTCGCCGACACCCCGCTGCGCCCCGGCGACGTCGTCCGGTTCACCCCCGGAACGATCCACCGGCTCGTCAACGCCGGCGGCCTGCGTCTCGTGGTCCTCATGCAGAACAGCGGCCTCCCCGAGGCGGGTGACGCCGTCTTCACCTTCCCGGCGCCCGTGATGGCCGATCCCGACGCCTACCGGGCGGCGGCCGTCCTGACCGGCGACCATGCCGCGGCGGCGCGCCGCCGCCGCGACCTGGCACTGGAGGGATTCCTGACGCTGCGCCGCGAAGGAGGGCTGCGGGAGTTCCACGGCGCGGCGCACCGCCTGAAGAGCGAGCTGCTCGACGCCTGGTGGATCCGCTGGCGTGACGGGCCGCTGGCGGCGACCCTCGCGACCGGCTGCCAACTGGCATCGCTGCAGGCCGGAGACCTCACCCACCTCGATCACGGCGAGGTGTCGCGGCTGGAGAGCCCGGCGGACCCGGTCTTCGGCATGTGCGGCCGTCTCCGTCCCTATTCCGTCCCCGACCTCCCGACCCGGCCGCCGCGCGGTGCGTCGGAGCCATCTCACCCCCACCCTCCGAAGGAGCTCTCCTGATGAGATTTCGCCGTCCACCCCTGGTCCTGAGTCTCGTCCTCGCGGTCCTTTCGTCGCTGCTGCTCGGGGCCTCGCTCCTCAGTGCCCCGCCCGCCGCCGCGGCGACCGTCGACACCAACGCCTGGTACGTGCTGGTCAACCGCAACAGCGGCAAGGCCCTGGACGTCCACAACCTGGCGACCGGTGACGGCGCCCGCATCACCCAGTGGACCAGGAACGACCAGAACCAGCAGCAGTGGCAGTTCGTCGCCTCGGGCGACGGCTACTACCGCCTCAAGTCCCGCCACTCGGGCAAGGTCCTGGACGTCCAGAACAGCTCGACCGCAAACGGCGGCGCGATCGTCCAGTGGACGGACGCGAACGGCACCAACCAGCAGTGGCGCCTGGCCGACAGCGCGGACGGTCACATCAGGCTCGTCGCCCGCCACAGCGGCAAGGCCCTCGAAGTCCAAGGCGGCTCCACCGCCGACAACGCGAACATCGTCCAGTACGACGACTGGGGCGGCGCCAACCAGCAGTGGCAGCTCGTCAAGGTGGGCGGCGGCACCCCCGGCACCTGTGCACTTCCCTCGACGTACCGCTGGTCGTCGACGGGCGCGCTGGCGCAGCCCAAGGCCGGATGGGCCTCGCTCAAGGACTTCACCGTCGCCCCCCACAACGGCAAGCACCTCGTCTACGCGACGACGCACGGCACCACGGCGTCGGGAGTGGGCTGGGGCTCGATGAACTTCACCCCGTTCACCGACTGGTCGCAGATGGCCTCCACCGGCCAGAACACCATGGCGAACCGCGTCGTCGCCCCCACGCTCTTCTACTTCGCGCCGAAGAACATCTGGGTGCTCGCCTACCAGTGGGGCAGGACCGCGTTCTCCTACCGGACGTCGACCGACCCCGCCAACCCGAACGGCTGGTCGGCGGAGCAGGAGCTCTTCTCCGGAAGCATCACCGGCTCGGGCACGGGCCCCATCGACCAGACGCTCATCGGCGACGGGACGAACATGTACCTGTTCTTCGCCGGTGACAACGGCAAGATCTACCGGGCCAGCATGCCGATCGGGAACTTCCCGGGCAGCTTCGGCTCCTCGTACACGACGATCATGAGCGACACGGAGAAGAACCTCTTCGAGGCACCCCAGGTCTACAAGGTCAAGGACCAGAACCAGTACCTCATGATCGTCGAGGCCCGGGGCGCGAGCGAGCACCGCTACTTCCGCTCGTTCACGGCCACCAGCCTGAGCGGCTCCTGGACGCCGCAGGCCGCGACCGAGAGCAACCCCTTCGCCGGCAAGGCCAACAGCGGCGCCATCTGGACCAACGACATCAGCCACGGCGAGCTGATCCGCGCCGGCGCCGACCAGACCTTCACGATCGACCCCTGCAACCTGCAGTTCCTCTACCAGGGTCGTGACCCCAACTCCGGCGGCGACTACGGCCAGTGGGCCTACCGCCCGGGTCTGCTGACGCTCCAGCGCTGACCACATGGCGGGCCCGGTCGTCACCCGGGCCCGCCATGGTCGCGGGCCAGGGTCAGGGCCAGGGCCGCGTCCGGGGCCGGCGTCACCTGTGCCGGCCGCCCACCGACGACGCCGGCGGACCGACCCCGTCTCACGTCGTATTCTTTGCCGACGCAGAGGCCGGTCGCCGTCCGCCGGTGGACCGCCTCCCTGGAGAGGGTGGGAATGGGGCTCATCGACGTGGACCACGCGGGGCTGGTCGTCGCGGCGCAGGCCGGTGACGACGGGGCGCGCGAGGAGCTGATCGCCGCGTACCTGCCGCTGGTCTACAACATCGTCGGGCGCGCGCTGAGCGGCCACGCCGACGTCGACGACGTCGTCCAGGAGACCCTGCTGCGCGTGGTCCGCGACCTGCCCGCCGTGCGCGCCCCGGAGAGCTTCCGGTCCTGGCTCGTGTCGATCACGCTCCGCCAGATCAACACCCACCTGCACCGGAAGTACGCCTTCGCCGAACGGACCACGGTCATCGACGAGGCGCACGAGATACCGGACGTCGGCGCGGAGCCCGTGGACACGGCGATCCTGCGGCTGCACGTCTCGGACGAGCGCCGTCGCGTCGTCGAAGCCGGCCGGTGGCTCGATCCGGACCACCGGGTGCTGCTGTCGCTCTGGTGGCAGGAATGCGCCGGCTCGCTGAGCCGTGACGACATCGCCGCCGCGACGGGGCTCACGGTCGCCCACGTCGGAGTACGCCTGCAACGCATGCGCGAGCAGCTGGACCTGTGCAGGACGATCGTCGCCGCGCTGGAGGCCGACCCGCGCTGCGCCCGACTGGACGAGGCCGTCGCCGGCTGGGACGGCCTGCGCGCATCGGTGTGGCGCAAGCGCATCGCGCGGCACACCCGCGACTGCCCGGTCTGCACGGAGCAGACGACCGAACGGGTTCCGGCCGAGTTGCTCCCCCTCGGTCTCGCGACGCTGGCCGTGCCGGCCGGGCTGGTCTCCGCGCTCGTCGCCAAGGGCCTGTTGTCGGGCACCGCCGCGATCGCCGCCGGGCCGGCCGCGGCACACGTCGCCGCCGGCACCGCGGCGGGGGGAGGCGGCCTGCACGCCGCGCTGAGCGGCAAATTCGCGGCGATCACCGCCCACCCGCTGGCGAGCCTCACCGCCGGCGCGGTGCTCATCGCCGGAACCGCCACCTATGTGACCTGGCCCGAACCGGCACCTCGGGTGCCCGCCGTCATCGCCGCCCCCACCGCGGGCACCGCCCCGCCGGTCCCGTCGCGCACCACGACGCCGGACGAACCGTCCCCCGTGAGTCCGTCCGCCGCGGCAGCCGATGTTCCGCTCGGGGTGCGGTCGCTGGAGTCCGTGGATGAACCCGGCCTGTTCGTCACCTCTGCAGGCGACCACGCGACGCTCGGCCGGGTCTCCGCGTCCAGCGGCGCGCAGACCCGGAACCGGGGCACCTTCACGGTCGTCGCGGGGCTGGCCGACACCCGGTGCGTCACCTTCCGCGCCGCGGACGGCCGCTACCTTCGCCACTCCTACCTGCGGCTGCGGCTGAGCGCCGACGACGGCAGCGAGCTGTTCCGTGAGGACGCGACCTTCTGTCCGCGCCCCGGGTCGGTCGCGGGGTCGGTGACCCTGCACGCCCACAACTATCCCGGTTCCGTCCTCCGCCACCGGGACGGAGGCATCTGGCTCGACGGCTCCGACGGAACACGGACCTTCGCCGGTCAGGCATCCTTCATCGTGCGCCAGGCCTGGTCCTGAGAGTCGCTCCTGCGCAGGTCGCAGGCAGAAACTGAGCGAACTTCCGGACGGCGCGACTTTTTCTGTTACGCGACCGCGAGTTCGGCAGCCTCCACTTCAGGGGTGACCTTCCCCCACTGCTGTATCCCCCTGAAGAGAGGCCTCCCATGACGCGACGCACCCATCTGAACCGCGACCCGCGAGCAAAGGCATGAAGGGCCTGCACCGGCTCCGCCGCCGTCGCCGGACCTGGGTGGCAGGACTGTCGGCCGCGGCGGTGGTCGCCGGCGCCCTGACGCTCCTCCCCGGCTCCGCCGGCGCCGCGGGCCTGGGTACGCACGCGGCCCCCTCGGGCCGGTACTTCGGCACGGCCGTGGCCGCGGGCCGCCTCGGCGACTCGGCGTACACCGCGATCGCCGACCGGGAGTTCAACATGATCACCCCGGAGAACGAGATGAAGTGGGACGCCGTCGAGCCGTCCCGCGGCCGTTTCGACTTCGGTCCCGCGGACCGGATCGTCGAGCGTGCCCTGGCACGCGGCCAGCGCGTCCGCGGCCACACCACGGTCTGGCACTCGCAGCTCCCCTCCTGGGTGGGCTCCATCCGCGACACGAAGACGCTGCGCGGCGTGATGAACCACCACATCACCACCCAGATGACCCACTACAAGGGCAAGATCTACGCCTGGGACGTGGTCAACGAGGCCTTCGCCGATGGCGGCAGCGGCCGGCTCCGCGACTCGGTCTTCCAGAAGGTGCTGGGCGACGGCTTCATCGAGGAGGCGTTCCGCACCGCCCGCGCGGCCGACCCCTCGGCCAAGCTCTGCTACAACGACTACAACATCGAGAACTGGTCGGACGCCAAGACCCAGGGCGTCTACCGCCTGGTGAAGGACTTCACGTCCCGAGGCGTTCCCATCGACTGCGTCGGCTTCCAGAGCCACTTCGGCGCGGGCGGCCCGCCGGCGAGCTTCAAGACGACCCTGGCCAACTTCGCCGCCCTGGGCGTCGACGTCCAGATCACCGAGCTGGACATCGCCCAGGCATCACCTGCCCACTACGCGAGTGCGGTCAGCACCTGTCTGTCCGTGGCCCGGTGCACCGGCATCACGGTGTGGGGCGTCCGTGACAGCGACTCCTGGCGGAGCGCCGAAAGCCCGCTGCTGTTCGACCGGAACGGCAAGCCCAAGCCCGCGTACGCCGCCGTCATGAACGCCCTCGGCTCCGGCTCGGGTCCCACCCCGAGCAAGCCGGCCGACGGTACGGGGAGCGGTACGGGGGAGATCAAGGGCGTGGCCTCCGGCCGCTGTCTGGACGTCCCCGCCTCCACCACCGCCAACGGCACCCGGGCGCAGCTGTGGGACTGTAGCGGCCAGGCCAACCAGCGCTGGACCCACACCGCCGGCAAGCAGCTGAAGATCCACGGCGACAAGTGCCTGGACGCCAAGGGCAAGGGCACCGCCAACGGCACCGCGGTGGTCGTCTGGGACTGCAACGGCGGCACCAACCAGCAGTGGAACGTCCACACCGACGGCACGATCACCGGCGTCCAGTCCGGTCTGTGCCTCGATGCCGTCGGCGCGGCCACCGCCAACGGCACCCCGATCCAGCTGCACGCCTGTGGGGGTGTCGGCAACCAGAAGTGGTCCGCCCCGTCCGGATCGGGCGGCGGCACGTGCGTGCTTCCGTCGACGTACAAGTGGAGCTCGACGGGTGCCCTGGCGCAGCCCAAGGCCGGGTGGGCCTCGCTGAAGGACTTCACCCATGTGGTGCTGGGCGGCAAGCACCTGGTCTACGGGTCGAACTTCAACGGATCGACGTACGGCTCGATGACGTTCAGCCCCTTCACCACCTGGTCGGACATGGCGTCCGCAGGACAGAAGGCGATGAAGCAGCCCGCGGTCGCACCCACCCTGTTCTACTTCGCACCCAAGAAGATCTGGGTGCTGGCGTACCAGTGGGGCAGGACCGCGTTCTCCTACCGGACGTCGACCGACCCCACCAACCCGAACGGCTGGTCGGCGGAGCAGGAGCTCTTCTCCGGAAGCATCACCGGCTCGGGCACGGGCCCCATCGACCAGACGCTCATCGGCGACGGGACGAACATGTACCTGTTCTTCGCCGGTGACAACGGCAAGATCTACCGGGCCAGCATGCCGATCGGGAACTTCCCGGGCAGCTTCGGCTCCTCGTACACGACGGTCATGAGCGACACCGCGAAGAACCTGTTCGAGGCGCCGCAGGTGTACAAGGTCAAGGACCAGAACCAGTACCTCATGATCGTCGAGGCCCGGGGCGCGGGCGAGCGCCGCTACTTCCGCTCGTTCACGGCCTCCAGCCTGAGCGGTGCGTGGACCCCGCAGGCCGCGACCGAGAGCAACCCCTTCGCGGGCAAGGCCAACAGCGGCGCCACCTGGACCGACGACATCAGCCACGGTGATCTGATCCGCACCAACCCCGATCAGACCATGACCATCGACCCCTGCAACCTTCAGCTGCTCTACCAGGGCAAGTCCCCGCAGGCGGGCGGACCCTACGACCAGCTGCCGTACCGGCCGGGCGTCCTCACCCTGCAGCGCTGACCCGCCCGATCCACGGTTACCCAAGGAGAAACACCCCCCATGAACAACCCCACGAACGGCGCGCGCCGCGGGCGTCACCGTCGTCGCTGGAGCGCCACCGCCCTGCTGCTCGGTGTGCCCGCCGCCGTCGTCCCGTACCTCCTGTTCACCCAGGAGGACTCGCAGGCCGCGACGGTCGACGCCAACGCCTACTACCGGCTGCTGTCCGTGCGCAGCGGCAAGGCTCTGGACGTCAACGCCTTCTCCACCGCCGACGGCACCCGCATCCAGCAGTGGACCGACCAGAACACCGCCAACCAGCAGTGGCGGCTGCGGCCCACCGGCGACGGCTACTACGAGCTGGTGAACCGCAACAGCGGCAAGGTGCTGGGCATAGCCGGCGACGCGACCGCGCGGGCGGCCGCCGCCGAGCAGCAGACCGACCGCCCCTCCGCCTCCCAGGAGTGGCGGATCGACGAGGTCAGCGGTTCCGGCGCCGTCACCTTCACCTCCCGCAGGAGCGGCCAGGTCCTGGACGTCTCCGGAGGCTCCACGGCCGACGGCGCGGCCGTCATCCAGTATCCCGGCCATGGCAGCACCAACCAGCAGTGGAAGCTGGTGAAGGTGGCCGCCGCCCCGTCGGCGGCGACCGGCCCGTACACATGGCGGAACGCCCAGGTCGTCGGCGGCGGTTACGTCACCGGGCTGGTGTTCAACCCGCGCGAGAAGGGTCTGCTGTACGCGCGTACCGACATGGGCGGCGCATACCGCTGGGACAGCGCGGCCGAGCAGTGGATCCCGCTGACCGACTGGCTCGGTGAGAAGGACTGGAACCTGCTCGGCATCGACGCCCTGGCCACCGACCCGGTCGACCCCGACCGGCTCTACCTCGCGACCGGCACGTACACCAACGAGTGGGCCGGCAACGGCGCGCTCCTGCGCTCCACCGACCGGGGCCGCACCTTCCAGCGCACCGACCTGCCGTTCAAGCTGGGGGGCAACGAGGACGGCCGCGGGGCGGGCGAACGGCTCGTGATCGACCCGTCGGACAACCGCACCCTGCTGCTGGGCACCCGCAAGAACGGCCTGTGGCGCAGCACGGACAGCGGTGTGACATGGCGCCAGGTCTCCTCGTTCCCCGTCAAGGACGGGGCGGGCAGCGGCGCGGGCATCTCCTTCGTGACGTACGGCCCGGCCGGCAGCAGGACGATCTACGTCGGCGTCGCCGACAGGTCCACCTCCCTGTACCGCTCCACCGACGGCGGCAGCACCTGGCAGGCCGTCCCCGGGCAGCCCACGGGACAGCTGCCGCAGCACGGCGTGCTCTCCGGTGACGGCTCGCTGTACCTGACGTACACCAACGCCCTCGGCCCCAACGGCGTGACGGCGGGCTCGGTGTGGAAGCACACGCCGCAGGGCGGGACGTGGAAGAACATCTCCCCGTCCCAGGGCGACTACGGGTTCTCCGGCCTGTCCGTCGACCCGCGGAAGCCGTCCACGGTGATGGTCACCACCCTCGGCCGCTGGTGGCCCGAGGACGAGATCTACCGCACCACCGACGGCGGCACGACCTGGCAGGCACTGGCCGGGAAATCCGTACGGGACGCCTCCGCCGCTCCCTACGTCGGTACCCACACCGGGCACTGGATGACCGCCCTGGCCATCGACCCGTTCAACTCCGGACACGTGCTGTACGGCACCGGCAACGGCATCCTGCGCAGCAAGGACGCCGACGCCTCCGACCGCGGAGGCACCAGCCACTGGAGCATGGGCGCCCGAGGGCTGGAGGAGACCGCGCTGATGGACGCGATCGCCCCGCCCGGCGGAGCCACCGTCATCACCGCCATGGGCGACCAAGGCGGCTTCCGCCACGACGACCTGAGCAAGGTCCCGGCCGGGCGGCTGAGCAATCCGTTGATGACGAACAGCACGGACATCGACTTCGCCCAGTCCGCGCCCTCGATGATGGTCCGCGTCGGCCGGGGCGGCGCGCAGGACGGCGCCCACTCCACCGACGGCGGCGCCAGTTGGACCGGCTTCAAGGCGGAGCCGGTGGCCGGCGCCCAGGACGGTCATGTCGCGCTCGCGGCGGACGGCTCCACCATCGTCTGGACCCAGGCCGGCCAGGCCCCGTACCGCTCGACCGACAAGGGGACGAACTGGTCGAGGGTCGGTGGCCTGGGCACCGACGCCGTCGTCGTCGCCGACCGCTCCTCGGCAAGGACGTTCTACTCCCTGTCCGGCGGCACGCTCCACGCCAGCACCGACGGCGGCGCGACCTTCACCGCCCGCGCCACGAACCTGCCCGCCGGCCGGCTCGTGGCCGTCCCCGGCGTCGCGGGGGACCTGTGGATCGCCGGCGGTGGTCAGGGGCTGCTGCACTCCACCGACGGCGGCCGCACCTTCACCCCGCTCACCACGGTGAAGTCCGCCTCGGCCCTCGGCTTCGGCAAGGCCGCACCCGGCACCTCCTACCAGGCCCTCTACCTCATCGGTACGGTCAAGGACGTCACCGGAGTCTTCCGCTCCACCGACCAGGGCGCCACCTGGCTCCGCGTCAACGACGACGCCCACCAGTGGGGCGGCATCGGAGGCGTCGGCGTCGTCACGGGCGACCCCGACACCTACGGCCGCGTGTACGTCGGCACCAACGGACGCGGCCTCCAGTACGGCGACCCGTCCTGACCCTCCCCCCCCCACGGGGCCGCAGGCACGACGCCTGCGGCCCCGCCAAGTGCTACGGCCACGAGGGTGTCGCGGGACGGTGGGACAGCGCCTCACTGAGGCCGGTAGTACCTTTCGATGGGTACGCGGGCCTCGTCGAGCAGGGCCGGGCCGTCGTGCGCCACCGTCGGCCAGTCGCCCGACGGCGGGTTGAGCTCGACGAGCTGCTCGGTGGAGAGCGCGTAGACGACGCGGCCGATGCCGGATCGGATGATGCCGCCGCCGCACATGCCGCACGGCTGGCAGCTGGTGTACAGGGTGGTGCCGGCAGCCGTCTCGGGGGCGAGTTCGCGGGCCGCCCAGCGGGCCAGCTTCAGTTCCGGATGGGCGGTGATGTCGTTGTCGCGCCGCACGGTGTTGTGGGCTTCGGCGAGGACCGTGCCGTCCGGGCCGGCGAGCAGAGACCCGTACGGCGCGTCGCCCAGGGTGACGGCACGGGCCGCGATTCCGACGGCGCGTCGCAACAGGGTCTCGTCGGCAGGGGTGATCACTGCGGGGTCCTCCCGTGGGTGGCCACGGCGGTGAGCGCCCGCCATGCCTCGTGTGGCCGGCGGGTCTCCTCCGGATCTCCGTGATAGGGGTCGAGTACCACGGTGTCCGCGCCGAGCAGGCGGAGCTGGTCGAGATCGTCGAGCACCTGGTCGAGGGTGCCGACGCCGACGGGCCGCTCGGGGGTGTCGACCGGTGTGGTGGTCAGCCGCAGGGCGATGCGGGGCGCGAACCCCGGCAGGTCGTGGCTCCGCAGGACCGAGCGCATCAGGGGGAGGGGGAGCCGTAGCGGGTGCCAGGCGTCGCCGAACCTGATCGTCCGCCGGATGGCCGCCTCGCTGTGGCCGCCGACCCACACCGGGACATGGACGTCGCTGTTCCCGCCGTCCGCGGCGGGCGTCCGCCAGGCGTCCCGCAGGGTGCCCAGGCACTCGTCGGTCAGCCGGCCGCGCTCGGTGAACGGCACGCCGAGCGCGTCGAACTCCTGGCGGGCCCAGCCGACGCCCACCCCGAGGACGAACCGGCCGCCGCTGAGCCGGTCGAGGTTGGCGGCCATCCGGGCCACCAGCAGGGGATGCCGGTAGGGCAGGACGAGCACCGTCGTGCCAAGCCGCAGTTTCGTGGTGAGGCCGGCCAGCCAGGACAGCGTGGTGAACGGTTCGTGGAACGGCTCCGGGTAGCGCTCCGCCACGTCCGGGGTGACGGCGACATGGTCCGACACCATGAGGAGGTCGAAACCGAGGCCCTCCGTGACGCGCGCCCATTCGCGCAGGACGCCGGGGTCGGTTCCCGGCCCGAAGTTCGGTACGTTGACACCAAGTTGCATGCGCCGAGGCTATCCCTGCGCTCACGGGGATCTGAAGGCCGTTCTCCCGGCGATCATGGCCTTTCCCCGCGATTCTGCCGGTAGATTCACGTCATGACCTTGAATCTTGACGACGTGGATTGGGCGATCATCAGGCAGTTGCAGGAGGAGGCCCGCATATCCCTCAGCGAGTTGGGGCGGCGCGTCAATCTCAGCTCGTCGGCCGTCACCGAGCGCGTGCGGAATCTGGAGTCGCTGGGCGTCATCGGGGGCTACCACGCCCGGGTCGACCTGGCGAAAGTCGGCTACCCCGTGCTCGCCGTCGTCCGGCTGAAGTACCCCGGCAACCGCCACCAGCCACTGCGCCGACTGCTCGCCGAGCGGCGGGAGATCCTGGAGTGCCTGCGTACCACCGGCGACGACTGCTACACCTTGAAAGTGGCCGCGACCTCCATGGAGCACCTGGAGAGCCTCGTCGACGCACTGGCCGGTTTCGGCAGCACCACCACCAGCGTCGTCTACAGCCAGACGCTGCCCTATCGCGGACCCGACCGCCCCGTCGGATGAACGGTCGGCGGCCGGTCTCGCGGCTCAGCGCTTGGAGATGCGCACCACTCCGGTCTCGGTGCCCTGGTACAGGGTGCCGTCCGGGGCGGCCGTCCCCCGCATCTGGAGCGGGTTGTAGACCAGCCCGATGCCCAGGAACGAGCTGGTGAGCTGGGCGCCGGTGGCCGGATCGAGCACGGAGTGGTGGTACTGGGCGAAGGTGTTCAGCCCGGCGCTGCCCGTCGGCCCGGTCACCGAGACGGTGTAGATCTTCCCGTCGGCCAGGGAGAGCCGCGGCAGAGCGGCGGACTTCACCGGACTGTTCCACACCACCGAGCAGCCCGTTCCCCCGGCGTTCACGTCGATCCGGCTGAGACCCCCCTCGAAGCTCGCGGAGGAGGGCTGGCTCGCCGGTGCGCCCTCGGGCAGGGCCGGGTAGGGGTAGCCGTAGGTGTTGGTGACGAAGACGCTGCGCCCGGAGGCGATGACGGCGTCCTCGGTGCCGCTGCGGGCGTACTGGGTGAGCACGGGGATCCGGCAGATCGGGTCGGGTCCGCCGCTCGCCCGGTAGACGAGCAGGTTCCCGTGCGGGGCGGCGTTGTCGACGATCGTGACGTACTCGGTGCCGTCGCCCGGCCCGAAGAAGCTCGGGGTCGTGCCGGTGCCCCAGCTGAGCTGGCCGGGCTTGCGGGCCGGGCCCCGGTCGTACGGCGCCCGCCAGTCCACCACGGGGGTACCGTCCGGGCCGGCCGACAGCAGGTAGAGCGCGTGGTCGGTGGCGACGGCGGTCCGGCCCGGGACGGTGGAGATGCTGTTCTGGACGCCCTCGCCGGTGCTGATGCTGCGCACCGCCCCGGTGCCGGTGTCCACGGTCCCGATCACACCGCCGCTGGTGGCGAACCAGACCCTGCCCTCCCAGTCGGGCGTCAGGCCGACGATGTTGTCCCCGGCGGGGACAGCGTTTCCCAGCGGCGTGGACTGCTCGATCTGGAGGGTCCATCCGGAGCCTGCCCGGCGGTGGCCGACGCGCACGAGGTTGTTGTTCCCGTCGACGACCACCAGCCGGTCGGCGTTGTCGAGATAGGCGTACACGCCGCCGAAGAGGCTGCCCTTGGGCAGTGCCAGGGACGCGAGGTCGGCCCCGGTGACGGGGTCGAGCAGGTGCACGGTCGGCGTCTGGCCGAAGATGGTGGTGCAGAGCGCGATCACGTAGCCGTCGCTGCCCACGACCACGGTGGGGCAGGCCGAAGCCAGCGCCGTGCGGGAGTAGTCGACGGCGGACGTCCCCGGCCCCGGGCGGGGCGTGGTACCGCTCGAAGCACTGTCGCCGTGCATGGTCGCGGCGCCGTTGGCCGCGGTGGCCGGGTTCTGCGGCGCCTGCGGGCCGAACGGGGAGGCCGGGGCGGCGGCGGTGCCGCCGAGCGTCACGGTGAGGGAGAGGGCGAGCGCGGCAAGGTGCCCGCCCGCGGGCAGGGAGAGCGGCATCAGGGATGTCCTCGTGGCTGGAAGCTGGGAACGGCCGACGGGGCGGCTGCCGATGGTGCGGCCCGGCCCTTGCTTCCGTTGGGCGGTTGCTCCCCGGAACGGCTCTGACGGCGACGCTATCCGCTGCCCCGGCGATGCGGATCCTTCTGGGGCGGCCTGCTACAGCCTGTTCACGCAGTTCACGTTCCCGCAGCATGCGGGCAACACGCACCCGTTTCAGGCGTTCGCGACGACGAGCAGGGTGCGGGCGGGTTCCGGGCCCGACAGGCGGCAGCGGTGCGGGACTTCGCCCCGGTGGTGGGCGCTCTGGCCGGCGCGCAGGGTCAGCGGCTCCTCGCCCTCGACCTCCAGGACGATCTCGCCCTCCAGGACGTAGAGGAAGTCCTCGCCGGGGTGCTCGAACCAGCCGCGCTCGCCCTGGCCGGGATCGAAGTGGTGCTCGTACGCCTCCATCACGGTGCTGCGCCCGCCGGGGATGAGTACCTGAGCGACCTGCCCCGCGGTCTCGTTCACCCGGATCGTCTGGGGGTCGCTCTCGTGGCTGACCGCGCCCGGGCGGCCGGGCGGCCTGAGGAAGGTGCCCGGCGTGACGTCGAGCGCCTCCGCGATCCGGTAGATCGAGCTGAGGCTGGGGGTGGCGAGGCCACGTTCGAGCTGGCTGAGGAAGGGCTGGGAGAGGCCCGAGCGGGCGGCGAGGACGGCCATGGAGACGCCGCGCTGTTTGCGGCAGCTCCTGATCACCCGTCCGACCTCGATCGCCTCGGGCGTGGGTTCAGGTCGAGACACGCAGGTGAACGTACCTCATCACCCATCAGGCGCCGGGGCCCCGGCGAGGTTTCGCACTGCCGCAACACTCCCTTCATAAGTGTCGTCAATTATTGACCTCACTTATTGAACGCGAGGACCGAACGAGGAGCCGCCCCGTGCACGCCACCCCATCACCGCCCGGCCGGGTCCTCGGCCGGCTCGGCCCGGCTCTGGGCACGGCAGGTGCCGTGCTCGCGCTGTGGTACCTGCTCGCCTTGTCCGGCGCGGTGGCCCCGGGGCTGCTGCCCACGCCCACCGAGACTGCCGCCGCGCTCGCGGACAGCGCCCGCAGCGGCATCCTCGCCGCCGATCTGGGCGCCAGCCTGGCCCGCGCCGGGCAGGGCTTCGCTCTGGGCGCCCTCGTCGGCAGCGCACTGGGCTTCGCCACCGGCTACCTGCCGAAGCTCTCCGCCGCTGTCACCCCGGTCGTCTCCTTCCTGCGCCCCATCCCGGCCATCGCGCTGGTGCCGCTCGCCACCGCCTGGTTCGGCATAGGGGAGACCGCCAAGCGTCTGCTCATCGCGTACGCCGTGCTGCTCGCGGTCTGGCTGTACGTCCACGACGGGGTCTCCCGAGTACCGGTGTCCCACCTGAGGGCCGCCCGCACGCTGGGGGCGCCGCTGCACCGGCGGTTCACCGAGGTGCTGCTGCCCGCCGCCGCTCCCGCCCTGCTCGCGGCGCTGCGCTACGGGGCCTCGGTGGCGCTGCTCGCCCTGGTGGCGGCGGAACTGGGCGGCGCGGACAGCGGGTTGGCGTATCGGCTCCAGGTGGACGGCCAGTTCCTTCGGGTGGACCGGATGTTCGCGGGGTTGCTCGTGCTGGGGCTGCTCGGCGTGGCCGTGGATCTGCTCCTGGCCGCGGTGGGCCGCCGGTTCGTGCACTGGAGCACGTCATGAGCCTCGCTGTACGGCTGGAGGGACTGTCCCTCGGTTACGGCTCCGCCCCCGTGCTGGAGCGGACGGACCTGGAATTCCCCGCAGGGTCGTTCACCGCCCTGCTCGGTCCGAGCGGATGCGGCAAGTCCACGGTGCTGGGCGCCGTGGCCGGGTTCGTACCGCCCCTCGACGGAAGGGTGACGGCGGGCGCCCGGCCGGTGCGCCGGCCGGGCCCGGAGCGGGGCGTGGTCTTCCAGCACTACGCGCTCTTCCCCTGGCGCACCGCCCGCGGCAATGTCGAGTTCGCGCTCAAGCGGCTCGGGCTGCCGCGCGCGGAACGCCGTCGGCGTGCCCTGGAGGCGCTCGCCGAGGTGGGCCTGGCCGACGGCACCGACAAGTACCCGGCGCAGCTGTCGGGCGGAATGCAGCAACGTGTGGCGCTGGCCCGGGCGCTGGCCGCCGAGCCCGAAGTGCTCCTGATGGACGAGCCGTTCGGGGCCCTTGACGCCCTGACCCGGGCCCGTATGCAGAGCCTGCTGCGGGAGCTGTGGCAGCGCAGGGGCACCACCGTGCTGTTCGTCACGCACGACATCGACGAGGCACTGGCCCTCGCGCAGCGGGTCGTCGTCCTCGGCGGGACCCCTGGGCGGGTGCTCGCCGACAACCTCGTCCCCGCCGGACCCCCCGATCCGGCCTTGCGCTCACTGATCGCACGTCACCTCCGCGTCGAATGAACCTGCTTACGTCCACGGAAGGACTGCTCACCATGCTCAGATCCCGCGCGGTGGCCGCCACACTGCTGGCGGTCCTGCTCGTCCCGCTCGCCACGGCCTGCGCCGGCTCGTCCGGCCCCGTCGGCGCCGGCGGGCCGGCCGTCACCCTCGCGGCGAGCGACCACCTCGGTGGCGCGCCCGTCTACATCGCCCAGGAGCGGAAGCTGTGGTCGGCCGAGGGAATCGATGTCGCCGTCACCACCCAGCCCACCGGGCGGGACGCCCTGAACGCCGTGCTTGGCGGCCAGGCGCAGCTCGGCGTCGTGGGAGACCTGCCCGCGGTCACGGCGGTGCTTGGCGGGCGCGAGCTGCGGATCGTCGCCGACCTGTCCCGGTTCTCCGACTGGCGCCTGCTCACCCGGACCGACCGGGGAATCACCGGCTTCGCCGCGCTCAAGGGCCGCAAGGTCGGCGTCCCACAGGGCACGAACGTCGAGTACGCACTGTCGCGGATGCTCGCCTCGGCGCGGCTGACGGCCACGGACGTGACCGTGGTGAACCTCGCGCCGAATCAGGTCACTTCGGCGCTGGCGCGGGGTGACATCGACGCGGGCGTCACGTTCCCCAGCTTCTACGACGCCGCGCGCACCGCGCTCGGGGAGCGCTATGCCGAGCTGGAGTTCACCGGATACACCGCGCGGACCCTGCTGATCGCGGGCCCTTCGGCGAAGGACGAAACGACCGTCGCCGTGCTCCGTACCCTGCTGCGGGCCCAGCGCGAGCTCGGCAACAACCCGGCCGGCGCACGGCGGGCCGTGGTCGCCCAGTCCAAGGGCGCGCTCCAGGCCGGCTACGTGGACGCGTACCAGCCCCGCTATACGTACGGCGCGACCCTCTCCGCCGAGCTCGTGGCGCAGCTGGCGGAGGAGGCCGCATGGGCCAAGGCCGCCCAGAACCTGCCGGGCGCCGCCGACCGGGCCGCGCTGCTGCGTCACCTGAACCCCGAACCTCTGAAAGCCGTCGACCGGCCCGCCGTCACCGTCCGCTGAACCACGCCTCACCAGGAGATTCTCATGACCATCGACCAGAACACCCTGCGCCGCCGCGGCACCGGCCTGATCGCCCACGACCCCGAGCGCAGCTACGGCGGCTACACCCTCTACACCCCCATCACCAGTGCCGGCGAGATCCACCTCGTCGACATCGAGGGCCGACCCGCCCACAGCTGGAATTCCCCGCACCCGCCCGGCCGCCAGGCGCAGATCCTCCCCAACGGGAATCTCTTCTACGCCGCCAAGGACACCAGCAGCCCTACCCTCTTCCCCATCTGGGACGTCTACCACGGCGGCATCCTCCAGGAACTGGCCCCCGATTCGACGGTGATCCGCGAGGTCAAGCACCCCTTCCACCACCACGATGCCTCGCTGCTGCGCAACGGCAACCTCATCGTCACCGGTGTCGAGCCGCTGGCCCCGGCCGACGCGGCCCGGATCCGGGGCGGCATCCCCGGCTCCGAGGCCGCGGGCGGGGTGATCTACGGGGACGTGGTGTACGAACTGACCTGGGACGGGGAGACGGTGTGGCGATGGGCCGCCATCGACCACCTCGACCCCGAGGAGTTCCCGCTCGACCGGCACTTCGCCCGTGAGCACTGGCCGATGGCCAACACCGTCAACGAACGCTCCGACGGCTCGATCGTGGTGGGCTTCCGCAGCGCGTCCTCCACCGTGGCCGTCGACCGCGCCGACGGTTCGGTGCTGTGGCGCATCGGCCCCGACGTGCTGGCACAGCAGCACCACCCGCACGAGCTGCCGGGCGGCACCATCCTGGTCTTCGACAACGGCACCTACCGGGACACGACCTCCGTACCGTATTCGCGCGTGCTGGAGCTCGACCCCCGCACCGGCAAGGAGGTCTGGTCCTACCAGGACAACCCGCCGCAGAACTTCTACAGCCCGTACATGTCCAGCGCGCAGCGCCTGCCCAACGGCAACACCTTCATCGCCGAAGGATCCTTCGGGCGGCTCTTCGAAGTGACGCCCGACAGGGACGTGGTGTGGGAGTTCGTCGTCCCGCAGTTCCGGTCCTTCGGCGAGGGAGTGGGCCTGGAGTCCTCGGCCGGCGCACAGAACTCCGTCTTCCGTGCCTACCGGTACTCCGCCGACCAACTCCCTTGGCTGTGACGGCGGGAGACGGTGGGCGGCAGGCGGTAGACGGCAAGGGCTGTCACACGCTGTTAATGCCATGTGCATGGCCATCAGGTGGGTGTTCTCCGCATGATCGGACTCCGTCCATGAGAGCCGAGGAGCCCCCGATGCCCACCCGCCGCCACTTCATCGCCGGCTCCTCCGCGGCCGCCCTCGGCATCGCCTCGCTCTCCGCCGCACCGGAGAGCCGGGCGGCGACCCAGGGGGCCGGGGCCGCGACGACCGCGGGCCCGTCGACGCCCAACCTCGTCGTGATCCTCGCCGACGACCTCGGCTACGGCGACCTCGGCGCCTACGGACAGAAGCTGATCACCACGCCGCGGATCGACCGGCTCGCCGCCGAGGGCCTGAGGTTCACCGACGCCTACGCGACGGCCGCGGTCTGCGCGCCGTCCCGCGCCTCGCTGCTGACCGGCCTGCACACCGGCCACTCCCCGGTCCGGGCCAACCCCAACGGTGCTCCCGGCGCGCTGAGGGCCGGTGACACCACCTTCGCCGAAGTGCTGCGCGCCCGCGGCTATCGGACCGCGGTCATCGGGAAATGGGGCTTCGGGCCGGAGGAGGGCGACCAGCCCAGCCATCCCAATGCCCGCGGCTTCGAGGAGTTCTACGGATACATCGACCACGGTCATGCCCACGAGTACTACCCGCAGTACCTGTGGCACAACGGCGTCAAGGAGACGATCGCCGCCAACGCGGACGGCGCGAAGGGCGCGTACGCACCCCAGCTCATCGAGCAGCGCGCGCTGGACTTCATCGACGACCACGCCGCCGAGCCGTTCCTGCTCTTCCTCACGCCGACCGTGCCGCACGCACCGAGCGACATTCCCGACGTCGGCGCGTACGCCTCCCGCACCTGGACCCAGCAGAACAAGGGACACGCCGCCCAGATCACCCACTTCGACACGCTCGTCGGCAAGGTCACCGACCGGCTGCACGCGCTCGGCATCGCCGAGAACACCGTCGTCCTCGTCACCAGCGACAACGGCCCGCACGAGGAGGGAGGGGTGAACCCCGACCTGTTCGACGCGAACGGTCCGCTGCGCGGCTACAAGCGCAACCTCTACGAAGGCGGCATCCGCGTCCCGCTGATCGCCTGGTCCCCGAGCCGGATCGGCGCCGGCCGCACCAGCGACCGCCCCACCTCGCTCACCGATGTGCTGCCCACCCTGGCGGAACTCGGCGGCGCGCCCGCGCCCACGGACATCGACGGACTGTCGGCCGCCCCGCTGCTCGCGGGGAGCCCGGACGCCGCACGCCACAACCACCTGTACTGGTACCGGGACGAACGCGGCGTCACCAGCCGCGCCGACACCGAGGACCACGGACGCGCCACCTGGCTGGCCGAGGCCGTACGCAAGGACAGGTGGAAGGCCGTGCGGTTCGCGCCCGTCAGGGACCACGCGCTGCCCGACTCGCAGTGGCAGGTCGAGCTGTACGACCTCGCCTCCGACGTCGGCGAGCGGCACGACGTCGCCGATGCCAACCCGTCCGTGGTGACCGGCCTGGTCGCCCTCATGCGTTCCTCCTGGGCGGACACGTACGTCCGAAAGCCCTTCGGAGTCCGCGCCCAGGTCCAGGGGCCCGCCGTGCCCGGTCGGGCCTTCACCGTCACCGCGACCCTGGGCAACGGGTCGGGCAAGGCCTGGACCCGGGCACTCCTCGCGCTGAACGCCCCGGCGGCATGGCACGTACAGGCGACCACCGCCACCGGTCAGGAGCTGCTGGCCGCCGGCTCCACGCTGACGACGACCTGGCGGGTCACCCCGCCGGCGACGGCCGCCCCCGGTACGCGCTGGCCGCTGACCGTCGACGGCACCGCGGAGTCACCGACCGGGCCGCTGCGCTACTCCGCCACGGAACGGGTGTCCACGGTGCCGCCCGCGCCGGTCGCCGACGCCTATCTGAGCGATCTCCCGTGGGTGTCGGCCACCAACGGCTGGGGCCCGGTGGAACGCGACCGGTCCAACGGGCGCAAGGCGGCCGGGGACGGCACGCCGATCTCGTTCGGCGGAGCGACGTACGCGAAGGGCCTCGGCGTCCACGCACCCTCCGAGATCGTCTACCACCTCGGCGGAACGGCGGACCGCTTCACCGCGCTCGTCGGCATCGACGACTTCTCGACGCAACAGTCCGCCACCGGCGCGACGAAGGCCTCGGTACTGGGCGACGGGAAGGTGCTGTTCACCTCCGGCAAGCTGACGGGCGCGGGCGGTCCCGTGCCGGTGGATCTCGACGTACGCGGGGTGAAGCTGCTGCACCTGGTCGTCGAGGACGCCAACGGGAACACGGCCTTCGACCACACGTCATGGGCCCGCGCCCGGGTGACCGTCGTCTGAGACACGGTCGCCGCACCGCACACGGGCAGGGGCCGTCGTTCGCCTAGGGGCCGGGCGTCGTGCCGTCGGCGGCCACACGGAAGCCGATGTTGCCCGTGGAGCTGTCGGGAGTGTTGGAGCTGCGGGCCGCGACCCGGTAGCGGTTGCAGTACGAGTCATGGCAGAGGTAGGAGCCGCCACGCATCACGCGGCCCGTGTCCCGTGCGAACCGGTCGGCGCACCATTCCCATACGTTGCCGACGGCGTTGTAGAGGCCGAAGCCGTTGGGGCGGAAGGACTTCGCCGGTGCCGTGCCCGCCCAGCCGTCCTCCGCCGTGTTCAGGGTGGGGAAGTCACCCCGCCAGATGTTGCACATGTGCCGGCCGTCCGGGGCGAGGTCGTCGCCCCACGGGTAGCGACGCTGCTCGAGCCCGCCGCGGGCCGCGTACTCCCATTCGGCCTCGGTGGGCAGACGGGTGCCGGACCAGGCGCAGTAGGCCTGGGCGTCGTTCCACGAGACGTGGACGACGGGATGGTCCTGCCGGGTGGCGAGGGACGACCCGGCGCCTTCCGGGTGGCGCCAGGTCGCGCCGGTGACGGCGCGCCACCACGGAACGGCCGCGACGGACGGGGACGCGGCGGCGACCTCGTCGGACAGGAAGCCGCCGAAGACGAAGGAGAAGCCGAAGTGTTCGGCCTCGGTGACGTGGCCGGTGGCTTCGACGAAGGCGGCGAACTGGGCGTTGGTCACCGTCGTCGGGGCGATCCGGAACGGGCCGACCTCCGCCTCGCGCACCGGGCCCTCGCCGTCGGCCGGGAAGCCCTCGGGGTCGTCGGTGCCCATGAGGAAGCGCCCGCCCGGCAGGTCGATCAGCCGCCGGGCGGCACGCTCGGGGTCGGCGACATGCCCCCGCGGCGCCGGGGCGAGCGCGAGCGCGACCGTGGTGGCGTGCGCGTCACCGTGTCCGGGGGTGCAGCAGGAGGGCATGGAGGCTCCGTCGGTGTGAGTCGGGTCGCCGGCAAGGTCGTCGTACGCGCGGAACCTCACCTGGCCCGTGCCCGACACGCTGCCGTCGCCGTCGCGGTGTCCCGAGGCTAGGGGCGGGGGAGAGGCGGGTCCATGTACGGCATGTGAAATGCGGAACTCCGCGCGGCCGTGGCTCGCGCGGCGTCCGCGGACGCGCCTCCCGTGGTGGCCGGGGAGCAGACGGCGGTGGCGCGGCCCCCGACGTCGGTTTCGGGCCACGATCATGCCGTGCCTCCGGAGCGGCGTGGCGGTCGCATTGCGGGGCCATGAAATCCGGCCACCGTTTTCGGCCGTCTCGGTGGCGGGGTACACCGTGGTCGGATGCGGGAAAACCCCAGTTCACAGGGGGTGCGCAGAGGCAGTCGGGGGTCGCGGTCGAGGTCCCTCCGGGGGTCTTCGGCGGGGGTTGACCGGGGATGGGCGCGCTGCCAGGCTCCCAGCCATGACCGCGAACGCACTCCTCGCTCCGCGGCTCAACATCTCCGGCCCGTGCACCGCGCCGGGCGGATGTCCGGGCCGCTGTCCGGCCCCGTACCGCGCCTGAGCCCCACTGCTCACGGACCCCACGGGCCGGCGGTCCCCCTGCCCCGGCGGCCGCTCTGCTTCGAGCCCCCGCTGACCGGTGCCTTCCCGGCCTCTTGTTCCCGAGGCCAGGCCCGCGCGTCTCCTCCTCCTCGCATCGCGTCGTACCGCGCCGCTTCCTGCCTGCCGGTCGGGTCCGTACCTCCGTCTCCTGCCGTCTCCTCCGCGGCGTGAACAACTCATTCGCTTCGAACAGGGAGTTCCCATGACCACTGCCTCCGTCACGACCGAAATCAGCTCCCTCACCGTCACGAAGATCGGCGGCCGCATCGGCGCCGAGATCGGCGGCGTCCGCCTCGGCGGGGACCTCTCCAAGGAGACCGTCGCCGAGATCCGCGCCGCGCTGCTCGCCCACAAGGTCGTCTTCTTCCGCGGCCAGGACCACCTCGACGAGGCCGCGCACGAGGCGTTCGCCCAGCTGCTCGGCGCGCCCGTCGCGCACCCCACCGTCCCCTCCGCGGACGGGCGTTACGCCCTCGGCATCGACTCCCACCACGGTGCCCGCGCCAACCAGTGGCACACCGACGTCACCTTCGTCCCCGCCTACCCCGCCTTCTCCATCCTTCGCGCCGTGACCATCCCCCCGTACGGCGGCAACACCCTCTGGGCCAACACGGCCACCGCCTACGCCGGCCTTCCCGAGCCCCTGCGGGCCCTCGCCGACAGCCTGCGCGCGCTTCACTCGAACGAGTACGACTACGCCGCCCTCAAGCCCGACGCGCTCCCCGAGGCCCTGGCCCAGTACCGCGAGGTGTTCACCTCCACCTCGTTCCTCACCGAACACCCGGTGGTCCGCGTCCACCCCGAGACCGGCGAACGCACCCTGCTGCTCGGCAACTTCGTCCAGCGCATCGCCGGGCTCACCGGCCGCGACTCGCGCGCCCTGCTGGACCTCTTCCAGGCCCACATCGAGAGCCCCGAGAACACCGTGCGCTGGCAGTGGCGCGCCGGTGACGTCGCGATCTGGGACAACCGCGCCACCCAGCACTACGGCGTGGACGACTCCGACGAGCACGAGCGCACCCTGCGCCGCGTGACGGTCGACGGGGACGTCCCGGTCGGGCCCGACGGGACGCCGTCCCGCCTGATCAGCCCCGAGACCGTTCCGGCCCCTGCCTTCGGCATCGCCTCCGGAGCTTCGACCGCCGTCTGACCGTCCCGCAAGGAGCCCCCGTGCCCAACCTGCTCGCCATCACCGGCAGCCCCTCCGCCCACTCCCGTACCGCCGTCGTCTCCGACCACGTGGCGCGCCGCCTGGCGCACTCCGGTTTCGAGACCGCGCACCTTTCCGTACGCGACCTGCCCGCCGCCGACCTGCTCTCCGCCCGCCGCGGCGAGCCGGCCATCCGCCGGGCGCTCGAAGCCGTCGCCGCGGCCGACGGCCTGGTCATCGCGACCCCGGTCTACAAGGCCTCGTACACCGGCCTGCTCAAGGCCTTCCTCGACCTGCTCCCGCAGGACGGCCTCGCCGGCAAGACGGTACTGCCGCTCGTCACCGGCGGCAGCCTCGCCCACGTCCTGACCATCGACTACGCCCTGCGCCCCGTGCTCGCCGCGCTCGGCGCCCGGCACGTCACGGCGGGCCGGTTCGTCCTCGACTCCTCCGTCGAGCGCGGCAGTGGCCCCGACCGGCTGCGCCCCGAGGCGGAGCTGGACCTCTACCAGGCCGTCGACGAGTTCGCCGACGCCCTGCGCCACGCCCCCGCCGCCGAGCTCACCGCCACCCCGTAACCCCGCACCCACAAGGAACCGTCATGGCCGCAGCCTTCACCTCGTCCCCCACCTCCCGTCGCCAGTTCCTCACCCTGCTCGGCATATCGGCGGCCGCGGTGAGCTGCGGCACGGCCACCGCCGGCGGCGGATCGGGCACCGGCGCGCAGATCAAGACCCTGAAGTACCAGGGCTCGGTCGGCGCGGTCTCTCTCCCCGAACTCGCCGCCGACCTCGGCTACTTCGAGGACGTCAAGCTCGAATGGGTCGGCAACACCATCAGCGGCCCGCAGGACATCCAGTCCGCCGCCACCGGCCAGACGCACTTCGGCAGCGCCTTCAACGGCGCGGTCATCAAGCTCGCCGCCGCGAAGGCGCCGATCAAGGCCGTCATCTCCTCCTACGGCTCGGACCGATACTCCTACGCCGGCTACTTCGTCCTGGAGGACAGCCCGATCCGCTCCGCCCGGGACCTGATCGGCAAGAAGGTCGGGATGAACACCCTCGGCGCCCACTATCAGGCCTTGCTCGACACCTACCTCAGCCGCAACGGCCTCTCCAAGGCCGACGCGGGGAAGGTCGAACCCCTCGTGGTGCCACCGGTCAACACCGAGCAGGCACTTCGCCAGAAGCAGATCGAGGTCGGCGTGCTCACCGGCATCCTGCGCGACAAGGCCGTCGCCGGCGGCGGCATCCGCCCGCTCTTCACGGACGTCGAGCTCCTCGGCCCGTTCAGCGCGGGCACGTACATCATGACCGAGCGCTTCATCAAGCAGAACCCGGACACCGTACGGACCTTCACGACCGGCGTGGCCAAGGCCATCGAGTGGTCCCGCACCACTCCACGCGACAAGGTCGTCGCGCGGATGACGGAGATCGTCAAGAAGCGCGGCCGCAACGAGGACACCACCGCCCTGCAGTACTGGCGCTCCTACGGGATCGCCGAGACGGGCGGCCGGATACCCGACAAGGAGTTCCAGCTCTGGCTCGACTGGCTCGGTGAGCGCGGCGAGATCAAGAAGGGGCAGCTCAAGCCGTCCGACCTCTACACCAACGAGTTCAACGGTTACGGGAAGGGCTGACCGGCATGGCGAAGATCGTGTTCGAGGGAGTGACGAAGGCCTTCCCGGCCAAGGGAGGGAAGAACAAAGAGGAGTTCACCGCACTCGACAGCGTCGACCTGGAGATCCAGGCCGGGGAGTTCGTGGTCGTCGTGGGTCCCAGCGGCTGCGGGAAGTCCACCCTCCTGGACCTCCTCGGCGGCCTGTCCCGGCCGACGTCCGGCCGGATCCTGCTCGACGGCAAGCCGGTCACCGGACCCGGCCTCGACCGGGGCATCGTCTTCCAGCAGTACGCGCTGCTGCCCTGGCGGACGGCGCTCGGAAACGTCGAATTCGGCCTGGAGGCGACCGGCGTACCGCGACGCCAACGGACGGACCGGGCACGGGAGTTCCTCGAACTGGTCGGACTCACCGGATTCGAGGACCGGCACCCCCACGAGCTCTCCGGCGGCATGCGCCAGCGCGTCGCGATCGCCCGCTCGCTGGCGTACGACCCGGACGTGCTGCTGATGGACGAGCCGTTCGCCGCACTCGACGCCCAGACCAGGGAGTCCCTCCAGGACGAACTGCGCCGCATCTGGCAGCGCACGGGCAAGACGGTCGTCTTCATCACGCACGGCATCGAGGAGGCGGTCTACCTCGGTCAGAAGGTGGCCGTCATGACCTCCCGCCCCGGGCGCATCAAGGAGGTCGTCCCCATCTCCTTCGGGGAGGCCCGCACCGCCGGACTCCAGGGCGAGGACCTGCGGTCCAGCCCGGAGTTCGCCCGCTATCGCCACGAGATCTGGACCCTGCTCCACGACGAGGTGGCGCGCGCGCAGCAACTGGAGAAGGAGGAGGCCACCGTATGACCACCGACACCACCCTCGCGAGCACCCCGGGCGCCACCGCCCTGGCGGGATCCGTCGACGACGTCCGAACCCCCGCGACCCCGGCGACGGCGCCGGAGCAGGACGCGAGCGGGCCCCCGGCTTCGCCCGCGGCCCCGGCCGCCGTCCGGGACCCCGCGTCCCCGGCGGCCGGCGACCCGCTCAAGGCCCCGGCCTCGACGGCCCCGCGCGCCCGGCGGCTCGTCCGGGCACTGGCACGGGGGCTGAAGGCCGCCGGACTGCGCTCGGCCGCCCTGCTCGCCCTGCTCGCCGTATGGGAGGCCGCCCCCCGGCTCGGCCTGGTCGACGCCACCTTCCTGCCGCCCGTCAGCGTGGTCGGCGAGGCCTGGTGGGAGCTGCTGGGCAACGGCCAGCTCGTCGAGCACACCTCGGCCAGCCTGACCCGCTCCCTTGGTGGCTTCGGGATCGCCGTGGCCGTCGCCGTCCCGCTCGGCCTGCTCATCGGCTGGTACCGGCCCGTGGCCGCGGTCCTCGGCCCGCTGCTCGAAGTGTTCCGGAACACCGCGGCCCTCGCCCTGCTGCCGGTCTTCGTGCTGCTGCTCGGCATCGGGGAGACGTCGAAGGTCTCCATCGTCGTCTACGCCTGCGTGTGGCCGATCCTGCTGAACACCATCAGCGCCGTCGGCAACGCCGACCCCACTCTGATCAGGCTGGGACGCTCGATGGACCTGTCCACCCCGAGGCTCTTCCAGAAGGTGATCCTCCCGGCCTCCGTGCCGGCCGTCTTCACCGGCATCCGGCTCGCCGGGGCCGTGTCCATCCTCGTCCTCGTGGCCGCCGAGATGATCGGCGCCAAGGCGGGCCTCGGCTACCTGATCAACGCCTCGCAGTTCAACTTCGCGATCCCGCAGATGTACGCGGGCATCATCACGATCTCCGCCATCGGCGTCGCCTTCAACCAGCTCCTCGTCACCGTCGAACGCCGCCTCAGCCTCTGGCGCGTCCCCGCCTCTTCCTAGGGAAACCCACATGACCGACCAGACGCCCCGGACCCTCCACCTCAACGCGTTCCTCATGAACGCCGGGCACCACGACGCCGCCTGGCGCCACCCCGACAGCAGCCCCGAACGCGCGACCGACCTGCGGTACTTCCAGGAGCTGGCCCGCACCGCCGAGCGCGGCAGGCTCGACTCGATCTTCTTCGCCGACGGGGTCGCGCTCTGGGGCAAGGCCCGCTACAACGCCATCGGCGGCTTCGAGCCGCTCACCCTGCTCTCCGCGATCGCCGCCGTCACCGAGCACATCGGACTGATCGCCACCGTCTCCACCACCTTCAACGAGCCCTACAACCTGGCCCGGAAGTTCGCCTCCCTCGACCACATCAGCGGCGGCCGCGCCGGCTGGAACATCGTCACCTCCGGCAGCGTCGACGAAGCCCGCAACTTCAACCGCGACGAGCACCTGGAGCATGCCCGCCGCTACGAGCGGGCCCGCGAGTTCCTCGACGTCGCCCTCAAGCTCTGGGACAGCTGGGAGGACGACGCGATCGTCCTCGACAAGGAGCGCGGCATCTACGCCGACACCGACAAGCTCCACCCCGCCGCCCACCGCGGCGAGCACTTCGGCGTCGCCGGACCGCTCAACGTACCGCGCTCCCCGCAGGGGTACCCGCTGCTCGTACAGGCCGGATCCTCCGAGGACGGCAAGGAGTTCGCCGCCCAGTACGCCGAGGCCGTCTTCACCGCCCAGCAGACCCTCGCCGACGGCCAGACCTTCTACAAGGACCTCAAGTCCCGGCTGGCCCGGTACGGCCGCGCCGAGAGCGACCTGCTCGTCCTGCCCGGCATCGCCCCCGTCATCGGGTCCACCGAGGCCGAGGCGAAGGCCCTCGAACAGCAGCTCACCGACCTCCAGATCCCCGAGTACGGCCTCGCCCAGCTCTCCGGCATGCTGAACGTGGACCTCACCGGCCTGCCCCTGGACGGCCCGCTGCCCGACCTCCCGGAGGAGCGGGACATCAACGGCAACAAGAGCCGCTTCACGCTCGTCGCCGAGCTCGCCCGCCGCGACGGGCTGAACCTGCGCGACCTGATCGCCCGCCTCGGCGCCGGCCGCGGCCACCGCACCTTCGCCGGCACCCCCGAGCAGATCGCCGACCAGCTGGAGGAGTGGTTCACACAGGGAGCCGCCGACGGCTTCAACATCATGGCCCCCGTCCTGCCGACCGGCCTGACCGACTTCGTCGACCACGTCGTCCCGATCCTCCAGCGCCGCGGCCTCTTCCGCACCGAGTACACGGCCCGCACTCTCCGCGAGAACTACGGCCTGCCGCGCCCGGCCAACCGCTACGCGCGGGACGGCGCATAGGTGAGCCGGGCGGGGCGGCCCGCCACGGACACCATTGATCGATCCGGCAGCCCTTGCCGTGCCCCGTCGCGCGTCAGCTCGACGGGGCACGGTCCTGCGCAGCGGCTGCTGCGGAGGGGAGACCGTGGTGTCGGTGAGCCGGTGGGGCCGGGGATCACGGGTGTCCCGTGCGTCGTCGGGTCGTCGGCGGCACCGGCGTCCGCTCTCTCGTACGATCACGCTCTGATCCACCTTCCTCCGCGGGGCCGAGTGGTTGTCGTCGGATGCGCGGGGGCGTCCGAGAGGAGGCATCGCCGGTGTGTTCATGGCTCTCCGAGCGCCGCCGGTCCGCGGTGAGCACGGTCGTCGGGCTCTGCGTCGCCGTGCTCCTGGTTCTGCTCGGGGTTCTCGCGCCAGGGGTGGTGTCGGCCTCCAGCGCCGACGTCGGTGTCGTGGCACTCTTCGCCTACCTGCTCTGCTACCTGGTGGTCACCCTGAAGGCCTTCTCGGCCGCGCCGCCGGAGCGGATCCGCGAGTGGGCCCGACGGGAGTCGCGAGGCACCGTGTTGCAGCGCTATCTCCTGGGGACCGCACCCGGGCCCGGTGTGTCGGTCCTCATCGCGTCGGCGGCGCTCGTGGTGTCGGCGGCGTGGCGTCCCGGGCATCTGGGTTCCGCCTTCCCGGCGGGCGCGCGGGTTCTGATGGCGCTCGGTCTCGTCGCCGTGGCCTGGATCTGCGTTCTGGCCGCCTTCACGGTGGCGTTCTACGCCGACAACCTCGTGGAGGACGAGACGGCGCTGGACTTCCCGGGCGGGGAGACGGCGGCCTGGGCCGACTACGTGTACTTCGCCCTGTCGGTCATGACGACGTTCGGGACGACGGACGTCACGGTGATGTCGCGGGAGATGCGCCGGACGGTGGCGGCCAACGCGACCATCGCGTTCGTCTTCAACACGGTGATCGTGGCCGGCATGGTCGCGGCGCTGGACAGCGGGCAGGGCGCCTGAAACAGGCTGCCGCCTCCCGCCTTCGCGGTCCGATCGGTGTCTCGTTCGTCAGAGGGTCGCTCCACTGCCCGCCGGGAGAGCCTGCTCGGCCCAGATGACCTTTCCCTCGCGACCGTGTCGCGTCCCCCAGCGCTCCGCGCACTGGGCCACCAGGAGCAGGCCGCGGCCGCCTTCGTCGAAGGTGCGGGCGCGGCGCAGGTGCGGGGCGGTGCTGCTGGCGTCCGAGACCTCGCAGGTGAGCGTCGACTGGAGGATCAGCCGCAGCTGGACGGGGCTCTTGCCGTAGCGGATCGCGTTCGTCACCAGTTCGCTGACGACCAGCTCCGTGGTGAAGGCCAGTTCTTCCAGCTCCCAGTTCGCCAGGACGTCGGAGGCGAAGCGGCGGGCCCCGGACACGGCTGCCGGGTCGGACGGGAGGTCCATCGTGGCGACGTGGTCCGGGTCGAGGGCGTGGGTCCGGGCGACGAGCAGGGCGACGTCGTCGGCGGGGCGGCCGGGCAGCAGTGCGGCCAGGAGTCGGTCGCAGGTCTCCTCCAGCGAGTCCGGCGCCGAGGTGAGGACGTCGCGCAGCGTGGCGAGTCCTTGGTCCACGTCGCGCGTGCGGCCGGCGATCAGGCCATCGGTGTGCAGGACCAGCAGGCTGTCCTCCGGCAGCTCGAACTCCGCGGTTTCGAAGGGGAGTCCACCGAGGCCGAGAGGGGGTCCGATCGGTACCTCCGGCAAGGCCTCGCTGATCTTCGAGGGGGTTACGACGGTCGGTGGGACATGGCCGGCACTGGCCAGGGAGCACCGGCGGGAGACGGGGTCGTAGATCGCGTACAGGCAGGTGGCGCTGGTCTCGCCCTCGTCCGGCGACTCCTCGCGCTGCATGCGGATGACCACGTCGTCCAGGTGGGTGAGGAGTTCATCGGGCATGAGGTCGATGTCGGCGAAGGCGCGGACGGCCGTGCGGAGCCGGCCCATGGTGGCGGCGGCGTGCAGGCCGTGGCCGACCACGTCGCCGACGACCAGCGCGACGCGGGCCCCGGACAGGGGAATGACGTCGTACCAGTCGCCGCCCACGCCGGCGCGGGACCCGGCGGGCAGGTAACGCGAGGCGGTTTCGACGGCCGAGTGCCGCACCGTGTTCCGCGGCAGCAGGGTCTGTTGGAGGGCGAGCGCGGTGGAACGCTCATGGGTGTACCGGCGGGCGTTGTCGATGGACACCGCCGCCCTGGAGGCGATCTCCTGCGCCAGCAGCAGATCGTCGTCGTCGAAGGGGGCCGAGGTGCGATGGCGTACGAACTGCACCAGGCCGAGGGTCTCCCCACGGGCGTGCAGAGGCACGAGGAGTACGGAGTGAAGACCGAGGCCGCGCAGTACTCGGCCGTGGGACTCCGACGGTGCCACCCACGGGGGCATCTCGGTCCCCGCGATGTGGTGCAGGACGGATCGTCCGGTGGTCAGTGCGCGTACCGGGGCCGAGTCGTCGGGGTAGGTGTGGGTCTCACCGACGCGGAGCAGGGACTCGGGACAGTCGTCGAGGACGGAGCGCTGGGCGACGCGGCGCTGCGTCAGGGCTTCCGGCGGGCCGGTGCCGGTTTCGTCGAGCGCGGAGTCGAAGAGGTCGACGGTGACGAGGTCGGCGAAGTCCTCGGTGCAGACCTCCGTCAGCTCCTCCGCGGTGCGGGAGATGTCGAGCGTGGTCCCGATCCGCTTGCTCGCCCTGTCGGTGAGGGCGAGCCGACGCTGCAGCAGACGGTCGCGTTCCTCCTGGTAGGCGGCGACGACCTCTTCCGAGGAACGGTCCACGTAGTCGAAACCGATCGCGACCAGCCTCATCGTGGCCTGGTTGATCATGTGCCAGTCGCCGGTGAGGCGGGGAGCCTCGGCCTGTAGCTGTTCGAGCAGGGTGAGATGGTCGAGCCGGTAGGCACGCAGGAGCCGGCTCACCGGGATCCCCCGCCGGGCGTAGAGGCGGGCGATGTCCAAGGCGGCCGGAGGGGCTTCCGGTGCGCTCGCGCCGGGGTGGGCCTCCAGGAGATCAAGGAGGGCGGTGACGTGCTGGGCCGTCTCCTCCAGGGTCAGGGCCTCGATGTCCGCGATCTCCCACAGCTCGGGGAGTTCGCCGTTCAGGCGCTGGAGCAGCAGGGCGGCCAGCTTGTTCACCTCGGGTCTGAGGTGGCGGGCCAGCTGACCAAGGAACGCATCGACATCGGTTCCCATAGTGCGAATGTACGGGAAAGCCATGGCGTGCGCTCCTCGGACAGTTGCGGCGACTTCGGGGCGGCCCGGCTATCAGAGGCCGAGGTGGTCACCCAGGTCGGCGTAGTCGACCTGCCACAGGCCGGGAGAGCCCGTGGGGTACTGGGAGCGGAAGCCGAGCATGCGCTGGACGCGCGGCGAGAGCGTCTTGGCGAGCTCCCTGTCGACGAGGAAGGGGTACGCCTCCTCACCCGTGAGGAAGCCCGCGTTGAACGCGAAGGCGAGGCCGCGCCGGTACTCGTCGCCGGTCCGGTTCGCTCCGCCGCCGTGCGCGGTCTTGCCGCTGAAGAGAAGGACGTCCCCGGCGTTCATGACGGCGGGGATCGTCTGCTCGGGGGTCCCGCGGTCCTCGAAGTCGCTCCAGTGGTTGCTTCCGGGGATGACGCGGGTGGCGCCGTTCTCCTCCGTGAAGTCGGTCAGGGCGACCAGGAAGTTGATGGTGACCTCCGGGCCGCCGGGCCCCATCCCGATGAACGGGAACCAGTTCTCCAGGTCACGGTGGAGCATCTGCGCCTTGTTGCCGGGGCCGATCTCGATCACCTGGGCGGTGGTCATCCAGTACGTGCCCGACTCCTGGAGGAAGACCAGGTCGCTGATCTCGTGGACCAGGGGGTGGTCGATGATCTCGCTGCGGAACGTGGCGCTGTGCGTCACCAGGTTCGTGAGGCGCTTGGTGTTGCTGCCGTGGAACGCGGCCACGATTTCGTTCTCGTGGGTGGACCCCGGGGCGAGCGCCCGCAGCGGCTGCTCGATCTCGGAGTTGAAGCGGACGATCTGCTCCTGCGTCAGGAAGCCCTTGATGATGACCCCGCCGTCACGGGTCACGATCTTGAGGATCTCCTCCGCCGGCGTGTCGTTCGCCACGGATGTCAGTGCCTGGGCCTTCTTCTGTGTGGTCATGTGTCCTCTTCCTCGATCTGCGTTGTTCCTGTGGTGGTCGTCTCACTGTCGCCAGCCAGTGCCGTGGGCGAGAACGACAGCGGGCACCTGCTTCGCCCGGGCCCGGTGCACAGCGCACAGTCCGGTCACGGGCACGGCGGAGGTATCCGCTTACGGCGTCCTTGCGGAGTCGGTACGAGCTCCGGGGGCGTTACGGGCAGGGGTGGGCCCCCACGCCGGGTGCCGGTGGTGTGTGGTCCGCTCCCAGGGACGTGCGCTGCCGAGCCAGCCGAGGAGGAAGGCCGCCGGTACGGAGACCAGGCCGGGGGTGTGGAGCGGGAACAGGTTGAAGTCCTGCTCCGGCAGCAGCGCGTATTTCGTCCCGGACACGGCGGGGGAGGCGAGGGTCAGGAGGGCGCACAGGGACAGCCCTCCGTAGACGAGCCACAGCAGCCCGTCGCGGTTGAAGCCGATCCAGAGGAAGGAGTAGACGACCGCGGGGAACACGCATGTGGCCGCGAGGCTCAGCGAGAAGGTGAGCAGGAACTCGATGGGATAGCGGTGTACGGCGGTGGTGAGGAGAAGGCTCACGGCGCAGAGCGCGACGACGGACAGCCGCAGGACCGCCGGCTCTCCGATCCCGATCCGGGCACGGCCCTTCCGCCCGAGCAGGTCGCGGGTCACGGAGACGGCGGCGGCGAAGGTCACGCTCGCCACGGCCGTGAGCACGGCGAGGAAGGCGACACAGGCCACGAGGGTGATGAGCACGACCCGGCCGGTGGAGTGGTGGGGGAGGACCTCCGACGCCAGGAGGAGCGGGGCGCCCTGCCCCTTCACGTCGACCGCTCCGATCCGTCCGCTGCCCACCACCGCGGCAGCGGCGAAACCGGTCGTGATCAGCAGCAGGTAGAAGAGGCCGGTCAGCACGACGGCGACGCTCAGTGAACGCCGGGCGGCGGGCACGTCGCGCCCGGCGCTGACGCGCAGGAGCAGGTGGGGCATCATCGCGGTTCCGAGGACGACGACGATGTGGTCACTGAGTGTGCCGAGCGGTCCGCCTCCGGCGGAGTGCTCCCACAGTCCGGGGCTGAGGTATCCGCCCGGTGACACGCTCTTGTCGATGGCCGCCGTCAGCAGGGATCCGGGACTCCAGTCGAAAGCGCGGAGCGCCAGCAGGGTCACCGCGGCGAGCGTCGCCAGGGCTACGGGCACTTTGACGACCTGCACGAAACTGGTCCCGCGCAGATCGGCCACCCCCGCGAAACACGTGACCAGGAACCCCATCAGCACCGTGCACACCACCTGGGCCCGCTCGCTCGGCATGCCGATGAGAAGGGCGGTGGTGATGCCGCCGGCACGCAGTTGCACCATGAGCAGGGGCACGGCGATGCACAGGGTCACCACGGCGCCGGCGATCCGTACTCCCGGCCCCTCGGCACGCAGGGAGAACAGCTCGCCCAGGGTGTAGCGGCGGGTCGCGCGAATCCTGGAGGCGAGGAGCAGGAAGACGCCGAGTGCGAGGGCGCTGTCGACGGCGGTCGAGACGCCGTCGTAGCCGAAGAGGGCGATCGCTCCCGGCAGCGAGACCAGGATGATGACCGTGATCTGTTCCCCCGCCATCGCGACACCGTTGAAGACGGGCGGGAGGGCCCGGCCGGCGACGTAGAGGCGTTCCGGGTCGTCGTCCTGCGTGGCGAGCGTGAAGACCCACAGGAGGCAGAGGCCGATGAAGACGAGGAAGGCGCTGATGACCGCGCCCCTCGCGGCGGTGCCGATGAGGTCGGGCGAGCCGACGCTCAGGAGGTGCGTCATCACCACGCGCCCCCGGCCGAACGGGAGGCGGCCGTCGTCGCCGGGGCCGCTTCGAAGGAGGAAGCGGCCCGGTACTCGTACCACCAGGTCCCGCCGACGAGGACGACCAGCTGGGCGAACGCCCATGTGAGGGCGAGGGTGAGACGGCCGTATACCGAGATCTCTCCAAGGGATGTGGAGCAGGAGAGCAGGACACCGACGGCGAGCGGCAGCGCGTTGACAGTGACCAGCATCCGGGTGTCACGGCGGGAACGCTGGGAGGAATCGGAGGGCACGGGACCTCTCTCGGGAAGAACGAGGAAGACGGACTCGGCGCGCGGGGGCGCGGGACGGTCGCAGCCGTCGAGGACGGGTGAGGGAGCCGGGCAGCCGTGCTCCGTACCGGTCGGAAGCCATGCTCACCGCGCGCCGTCGGGCGTCAGCGGCGGTTGGCCGCCGTCAGGCTGGCGTAGTGCCCGGCCCGCTCCAGGAGCCGGGGGACACCCGTTTCGAGCGACGGTCCGAAGACCGTGTCATGGGGACGCTCGCCCCGCTGCCAGCGGGTGTGGATGGCCTCGCAGAAGATCGCCGCCTTCCACAGGGCGAGGGTCTGGTACCAGGGGAGCGGAGTGAGATCGAGGCCCGTGCGGCGCTGGTAGCGCTCTGCCAGCCGGCCCCGGGTGAGGTAGCCGGGTGAGCGGGTCACCTTGGTGAGTTCGAGCGGGGTGGCAGGGCTGCCGGCCTCGGACCAGGTGGCGGTGAGGTACCCCAGGTCCGCGAGCGGGTCGCCGAGCGTGGCCATCTCCCAGTCGAGGATCGCGAGGACCTCGGCCGGGGCCTGCGGGGCGAACATGAGGTTGCCCATGCGGTAGTCGCCGTGCACCACCGAGGCCGCCTGGCTCGTCGGCAGGTTCTGGGCGAGCCAGTCCGCGATGCGCTCCACCGCGGGCAGGCTGCGGGTGGTGTTGACCTCCCAGAGGCCGCGGAACCGCTCGACCTGCCGCCGGAGATACCCCTCGGGCAGGCCCAGGGAGGCGAGCTCCCCCCGGGTGACGTCGATGCCGTGCAGGGCGACGAGGGTGTCGACGACCGCCTCGCTGGTCAGCCGGCGCTGTTCGGCGGGGGAGAGGTGGGGCGGGATCGTGTCGGTGACGATCGTGCCGTCGAGCCGGGCCATGAGGTAGAACGGCACGCCCAGGACGTCCTCGTCCTCGCAGACGGCGAGGATCTCCGGCACCGGCACCCCGTGCCCGTGGAGGATCTTCTGGATGCGCGCCTCGCGCACCATGTCATGCGTCGACTTCGGCAGCGGCGGGCGCGGGCCGCGGCGCAGGACGACGGACTCGCCGCCGCGTTCGATCAGATAGGTGACGTTGGAGTGGCCGTCGCCGATGCGTTGCCACGCGATCGGCCCGCTGCCGATGCCGTGTGCGTCGAGGAAGCCGGTGACCGCGTCGAGCACCAGGAGCGGAGGACTGTCGAGGTGGCGGGCGCCGTCGCGGCTCGCGACGACTTCCACGCCGTCGGGGACGGTGTGCATCACGCGCCTCCGTCCCGGCCGACGACGGCGTCGCCCAGGTATCGCTCACCGGCCCGGACGGTGGCGCGCCGGCCGGCGGAGGCCCGGCGGGCGATGGCCCACCGGTGGGTCTCGTTCGAGCCGTCGTAGATGCGGAACGGGCGGACCTCGTTCAGGTACTGGGCCAGCGGGAGTCCGTCGGAGACGCCGTCGCCGCCGCAGATCTGGACGGCACGGTCGATCACCCGGTGGATCGCCTCCGAGCAGTGGACCTTCGCGACCGAGGACATCGCCGAGCCCGCCTTCGGGTCGCTGTGCAGCAGGGCCGCGGTCTTGCTGATGATCGCGTCGGAGGTCTCGATGTCGATGACGGACTCGGCGATCAGGTGCTGGGCCAGGCCGAGCGAGTCGATCGGACCGCCGAACAGCTCCCGCTTCGCGGCCCGGTCGAGGGCGATGTCGTGCGCCCGGCGTGCCAGCCCCAGCCACCGCATGCAGTGCGTGAGCCGCGCGGGGCCGAGCCGTACCTGCGCGTACCGGAAGCCGAGTCCGACCTCGCCGAGGACCGCGTCGTCGGGGACGAAGCAGTTCTCGATGTACAGGTGGGGGTGGCCGCCGTCGATGGAACGGTCGACCGTGTGGATCGCCTCGCCGACCCGGATCCCGGGGTTCGTCAGGTCGACGAGGAACATGGTGGCCCCTTCGGGGGAGCCGTCGACGGCCGGGGTGCGCGCCATGACGATGCAGAACGCGGCACCGACGGCTCCGCTGGTGAACCGCTTGTGGCCGTCGATGATCCAGCCGCCGTCGGTGCGTACGGCGGTGGTCCGCAGCGCGGCCGGGTCGGATCCCGCTCCGGGGTGGGGCTCGGTCATGCCGAAGCAGGACCGGACGTCGCCCGCCGCCAGAGGTGCGAGGTAGTGCTTCTTCTGCTCCTCGGTGGCGATGAGGTTGAGCATGTGCATGTTTCCCTCGTCGGGGGCCATGCAGTTGAGCGCGACGGGGCCGATCGGCGAGTATCCGGCCTCCTGCAGGATCGGCGACCAGTGCTCGATGGCCAGTCCCTGTCCGCCGTACTCCTTCGGCACGAGCGGCGCGAAGACGCCGGCCTCCTTCGCCGCGGCCTGTAGCCGGTCGCGAGTGGCCTGGTCGAGGCGCCCTCCCGGTACGGGCTCGGCGTCGACGACGGTCTCCCGGATGAACCGGCGCGTGCGCTCGCGCAGCTCCGCGAGCTCCGGCGGAAGGTCAGGGGTAGTCATGGCTGTCCTTTGTGGGAGGGGCGAGGGCGTCACGCGGTGCCGCCGGCGACGGTGAGGCCGCCGTCGACGGTGAGGACGTGGCCGGTGACCCAGGAGGAGTCCTCCGAGGCCAGGTACGCCACGGCGGAGGCGATGTCGGACGGCACGCCCAGACGCCGCAGGGGGTAGTCGGCGGCCACCTCGGTTTCCCTGCCCTCGTACAGGGCCTCGGCGAACCGTGTCTTCACGACGGCGGGCGCCACGGCGTTGACCCGTACGTCCGGGCCGAGTTCGGCGGCGAGGGTCCTGGTCAGGTGGGACACCGCCGCCTTGCTGACTCCGTAGAGACCGATGCCGGGTGAGGGGGTGTCGCCGGTGACGGAGGAGAGGTTCACGACGGTGCCGCGGCGTTCGGTGAAACCGAGCTTCGGGTGGGCCACGGCGTCCTGCACCCAGGCGAGGGTGGCGAGGACGTTGACCTCCAGGACTTTGCGGGCGACGTCGAGGTCCAGGCCGACGACGGGACCGTACGCGGGATTGATGCCCGCGTTGTTCACGAGGACGTCCAGTCCGCCGAACTCGCGCGCGACGGTGTCCAGGACCTCACGGCGGTGGTCGGGATCGTCCGCCCTGCCGGCGACGGTGACGACGCTGCCCGGGGGGAGGGAGGCCGCCGCCTCTTCGAGGGGACCGGCCTTGCGCGCGGTCAGGCACACGCGCGCGCCTTCGGCGACGAGCCGTTCGGCGACGGCGAGACCGATGCCCCGGCTCGCTCCGGTCACGACGGCGGTGCGGCCCGAGAACCGGCCGGTGTGGTTCTTGCTCATGGATCAGTCCTTCGAGGGGGAATCCGGCTCGGTGCCGTCGAGGCCGCGGAGTTCGGCGCGCCGGATCTTGCCGCTCTGGGTCTTGGGCAGGTCGGCGAGGAAATGGATCGTGCGGGGGCACTTGTAGGCGGCCAGCCGCTCGCGGGAGAAGGCGATCAGCTCCTCGGCGGATGCGGTCAGACCCGCTTTCAGCGAGACGTAGGCGACGACGGTCTCGCCGCGGTACTCGTCCGGCTGTCCGACGACCGCGGCTTCGAGGACCGAGGGGTGTTCGTACAGGGCGTCCTCGACCTCGCGCGGCCAGACCTTGTACCCGGACACGTTGATCTGGTCCTTGAGCCGGTCCACCAGATAGACCCAGCCCTGCTCGTCGATGACGGCGACGTCGCCGGTACGGAGCCGGCCCTCCGGCATGGTCCGGCGGGTGGCCTCGGGCTTGCCCCAGTACCCGGGAACCACCTGCGGCCCGCTCAGCTCCAGCTCACCCTGCTGACCACAGGGCATTGGATCGCCGTGCAGGTCGACGACGCGCGCGGTGAGATGAGGCAGAGGCTTGCCGATGGACAGCGTCCCGCTCGGCAGATGCACCGGCGCCCGCTCACCCGGCGGCACGGCGATGACGGCGGACGTCGTCTCGGTCATCCCGTAGCCGTTGTGGAGGTAGACGCCGAACCGCTCCCGGAACCGCTCGACGGTGGCCGGCGGGATCGGCGCGCCGCCCGAGTACAGGGCCTTCGCCGTCGCGAAGTGCTCCGGCCCGGCCTGCGGCAGCTCGTAGATCGCGTTGTACGCGGTGATGGAGCCGATCGTGTACGTCACCTGGTGCTCGGCGAAGGCCTCCAGGGCGACCTCGGGGTGGAACCGGCCCGCCAGGACGAGCGTGGTGTCGGTGAGCAGCGAGAGCGTCGCGTTGACCACCGCCCCGGTGATGTGGAACAGCGGGGCCATGGCGAACACGACGTCCCCGTCGTCCACACGCACCCACGACGCGCAGGTCGCCACCACGCTCAGCACGTTGGCGTGGGTGTTCATGGCGCCCTTCGGCGGGCCCGTCGTCCCCGAGGTGTACGTCAGGAACGCGACGTCCTCAGGGGTGAGTTCCACCGGAGCGGGGCGGCGACCGCGGTACGCGCCGATCAGGGCCACCAGGTCGCCGTCCGGCGCGGGGGCCAGGCGTTCCGTCGTCGCGAAGACCCGCGGATCGTTCCTCGACTGGTAGTCCAGCGCCGATGTGCTGATAAGCCACCGCACCGTGCTCCCCGCCAGCGTGCCGAGCGTCTCGTGGACGTCCTCGTCCGCGCAGACGACGCCCACCGCCCCGGAGTCCTCGACGATCCGGCGCAGTTCCCGGCGCCGGTACATCGGGTTCAGCCCCAGCGCCGTGGCCCCCAGCTTCCACAGGGCCAGCAGCACCAGCGCGTACTGCGGAACGTTCTGCAGGTACACCCCGACGCGGTCGCCCCGGCCCGTCCCGCGTGCCTCGAACGCGGCGGCCAGGGCGTCCGACGCCGCGTCCACCTCCCGCGCGGACAGCGCACCGTCGAAGAAACGAAGCGCTGTCCCGCCCGGGTTCCTCGCCACACGTGCCTTCCACGCGGCCACGAGCGAGCCGGGAACCGCGTCCGGCCCCGTACCGGACCCGCTGGGGGACGTGTCCCGCCGCCGACCCTCGTCCACTGTCATCTGCCGTCCTTCCCACCCATGTCCATGCCTAGGTGTGCCGGTCACGTGAGCTCGCGCTTGAGGATCTTTCCGGTGGACGTCATCGGCAGGGTCCGCACGACCTCGACGATGCGCGGGTACTTGTAGCCGGCCATCTGCTCCTTGCCCCAGGCGATCAGCTCGTCGGGGCGGGCCTCGGCGCCACGCTCGAGGATGACGAACGCCTTGATCTCCTCGCCGTGGCTCTCGTGCGGCACGCCGACGACGGCGGCCAGGCTGACCGCCGGGTGCGTCATCAGGACCTCCTCGATCTCGCGCGGGTAGACGTTGAAGCCACCGCGGATGATCAGGTCCTTCGCCCGGTCGACGATGTAGTAGAAGCCGTCCTTGTCCCTGCGGGCCAGGTCGCCGGTGCGGAACCAGCCGTCCCTGACGGCTTCGGCGGTGGCCTCGGGGCGGCCGTGGTAGCCCTTCATCACGTTGTGGCCCTTGACCGCGATCTCCCCGATGGCGCTGCCCGTGCCGTCGTCCTCGACCTCCGACCAGTCCGCGTCGACGAGCTTGACCTCGACGCCCCAGATCGGCACGCCGATCGACCCGGGACGGGGCTCCCGCGCCGGATCGCTGAAGGTCACCACCGGCGAGGTCTCGGAAAGGCCGTAGCCCTCCAGGACCTGGACGCCCAGCCGCTCCCTGACCTGCTTGATGAGTTCCGCGGGGAGCGCGGCGCCGCCGGAGACGCCGACGCGCAGGTTCCTCGCGATCCTCTCGACGTCGACGTCCTCGGTGAGCGCCTGCAACAGGCCCCACCACATGGTGGGGACGCCCGCGAAGACGGTGATGTCCTCCCGCCGCATCAGGGACACCGCCTGCCGGGCGTCGAACCGCGGCAGCAGCACCAGCGTGCTCGCCGTCGAGAAGCCGGCGTTCAACTGCACGGTCGCGCCGAAGGAGTGGAACAGCGGCAGCACGACCAGATGGGTGTCCAGCGCCGGCCGGTTCTCCAACAGCTGGTTGACCGCCAGGGCGTTGAGCACCAGGTTGGCGTGGCTGAGTTCGGCGCCCTTCGCCTGCCCCGTCGTACCGCTCGTGTAGAGCAGCACGGCCGGGTCGTCCCCCGACGTCCCGATGCTGTCGAACGTCGCCGCGGTGCCCCGCAGCGCGGCGCCCATGGTCTCGACGCCCTCGATCGGGCTCTCCGCCGCGGGATCGGCGGTGATGAGGAAGAAGTGCTCGCAGGCCGGGGTCTCGGTGAACCCGGCGTGCCCCTCCGCCCCCATCGGCAGGCCCTCGCCGCCCTCGAAGCAGAAGTACGCCTTCGCCCCCGAGTCGGCGAGCTGGTAGGCGACCTCCCGGCCCTTGAGCAGGATGTTGAGCGGTACGACGACGGCGCCGGCCTTGAGGATCCCGTAGTAGACGATCGGGAACCAGGGCACGTTCGGACAACTGAGCGCGACCTTGTCGCCGGGCCAGATGCCGCGGTCGACCAGGAGGTTGGCGACCTGATTGGCGGCGGCGTCGATCTGGGCGTAGGTGAGACGCATCGTGCCGAGGACGACCGCGTCCCGGTCCGGGTGCGTGCGGGCGGAGTCCTCGAGCAGGACCGAGAGGTTCAGCATGGTGCCATTTCCGGAAGGGCGGACCGGGCCGGGCCGCGGAGGAACAGAACACGCGGCCCGGCTCGGAGCGGGTGAGCGGGTGAGCGGGTGGGGGTGACGCGTGACTCGATGCGGGTGTCACAACGTCCGCAGGAGCCGGTCGAGGGCCTCGGCCGTCGCCTCGACGTCGGCGGTGGTGTGCGCCGTGCTGAGGAAGACCTTGCCGGACGGCATGAACAGGAAGCCCTGCCGCAGCATCCCTTCGAGGATCACCGCCCAGAGCCCGCTCGTTCCGTGAAGCCCGGTGGCGCCCCCGGCGGGGACGTACTGGAGGAGCGAGCCGACCCGGTTGAAGCTTCCGAAGTCGGGCGAGGAACCGAGAACGGCGCCGACGAGGGCTTCGAACTCGGACGAGGTCCGTTCGAGTCGCTCGTACACCGCGGGATCGGCCAGGACGCGCATCGTCGCCGTGACGGCCGCCAGTGCGATCGGGTTGGCGTTGAAGGTTCCGGCGTGAACGACGCCGGAGGTCACCTGGTCGATCAGATCGGCCCGGCCGACGACGGCGCTCTGGGTGAAGCCGCCGGCCATCGCCTTCCCGAAGACGGACAGGTCGGGAAGGACGCCGTACTTCTCGGCCGCCCCGCCACGGGCGATCCGGAACCCGGCGATCACCTCGTCGAAGACGAGGACGACGCCGTGCCGGTCGCAGAGGGTCCGCAGCGTCGACAGGAAGAGCGGTGTGGGCGCTTCGACGCCGGCGTTGCTCATCACCGGGTCGACGAGCACGGCCGCGATGTCGCGCTCGACGGCCTCGCTCAGCAAGCGCTCGGCCAGCTGTACATCGTTGAAGCGCGCCACGACCAGGTCGTCGAGGACACTGGCCGACTGCCCGGCCCCGCCGGGGGTGGCGGGGCGATCGCAGTCGTCCTCGGACATCCCGGCGTACACGGTGTCGTGCCAGCCGTGGTAGCTCTTGGCGAACTTGAGGACGCGGCGCCGCCCGGTGGCCGCGCGCGCGAGGCGCAGCGCCACCTGCACCGCTTCTGTCCCCGTGTTGCTCCACAGCAGCCGCTCGCCGTGCGGCACGGCCTCGAGGACCGCTTCCGCCGCGAGGTACTCCAGCGGGTGGCCGGTGCCGACGACCTGCATCTTCGTCGCGACCTCGGACACCGCTGACAGCACGCGCGGGTCACCGTGACCGAGGACGAGCGGCCCCCACGCCATCACGTAGTCGACGTACCGGTCGCCGTCCAGGTCCCAGACGTACGCGCCCCGCGCCTCGCGCACGAAGAGCGGATGGGGTGGCATCGCGGCGCGCAGGCCCGACCCCACACCCCCGCCGACGCTGCGGCGGGCTCGCTCGAAGGCCGAGCGGGATGATTCCAGGGCCATGAGATCGCCCCTGCCTTTCAGTACGTGATCACCGAGCGGATGCCGATGCCGCGCTTCATCTGGTCGAACGCCCCGTTGATGTCCTGCAGACCGATCACGCTCGTCACCAGGGAGTCCAGGTCGATGCGGCCGTTCATGTAGTGGTCGATCAGCAACGGGAAGTCGGAATCCGGCTTGCTGGAGCCGTAGTTCGAGCCGATGAGCGAGAGCTCCTGATCGGACATGACGAAGGGATCGATGGAGACCCTCAGGCCGTCCGCCACCTGCCCGGCGACCACCGCCGTGCCACCCCGGGCCAGGACCTCGTAGGCCGACTCGATGGTGCGGGGCAGCCCGATGGCCTCGATGGCGATCTCCACACCGCGTCCCTCGGTGAGCTGTCGCACCCGGTCCGCGAAGTCCTCGCGGCCGTTGTTGATCAGGTCGGTCGCGCCGAAGACGCGCGCCTGCTCCAGCTTCTCGTCGGAGATGTCGGCGGCGATGATCCTCCGCGCGCCGGCGAGCCGGGCACCCTGGATCGCGTTCAGACCGACGCCGCCGCAGCCGAGGACCAGTACGGTGTCGCTCGGCCGCACGCCGGCCGTGTTGACGGCCGCGCCGACACCGGTCGTGACGGCGCATCCGACCAGGGCGGACTGCGGGAACGGGGCGTCGTCCCGGATGGCGATCGCGCCCGATTCGGGCACGAGGGCGTACTCGCCGAACGTTCCCAGGCCCGCGAAGCTGAGGACGTCGCCCCCGTCGGCGGACGTGATCCGGGGCCGGCCGTCGAACGACAGGTGGTTCGCCGAGTGCCGGCTCACCATGTCGCAGAGGACGGGCCTGCCGCTGACGCAGTAGCGGCAGCGGCGACACGAGGGCGTCCAGGACAGCACGACGTGGTCGCCCTTCGTCAGCGACGTGACGCCGTCGCCGACGCTCTCGACGACCCCGGCTCCCTCATGGCCGAGGATCATCGGCGAAGGAACCTCCCATTCGCCCAAAAGGACATGGAGGTCGCTGTGGCACACCCCGCTCGCCTTGAGCCGCACGAGCACCTCGCCGGGCGGAGGCGTCGAGGGGATCGTCACTCGCTCGATGGTCAGCGGTTCGTTCGGCGTCCTGAAGACGGCGGCGTCGAACTCGATCGTCATGAAAGTCTTCCTTCCGTGGTGTGGGGCGATCACGTCCGAGCGGTACGGATGAGCTTCCTGTTGGCGAACTCGTCGATGCCCGCCCGGCCCAGCTCGCGGCCGAAGCCGGACAACTTGACGCCACCGAAGGGCAGTTCCGCGCTTTCGAGGCCGACGCCGTTGATGAAGACCATGCCGGCGTCGATCCTGTCGGCGACGCGCAGCGCCTGCTCGGGGTCCGTCGTGAACACATAGGAGCCCAGCCCGTACGGGGTGTCGTTCGCCAGCTGTACGGCCTCGTCCTCGGATCCGACCCGGTAGACGGTCGCGACGGGACCGAAGAGCTCCTCGGCGGCCGACGGCGACGTCGGCGAGACGCCCGTCAGCACGCCGGGCGGGAAGTACGCCCCTTCTCGCTGTCGTACGGAGACGAAGGTCGCCCCTTCCCCGACGATGCGCTCGACCTGTTCCTCGACGTACTCGGCGGCGGCCACCGAGGAGAGCGGCGCCAGGCCGTCGGTCAGGGCGAGCACCTTCTCGGTGAACCTGTCGAGGAAGGCGTCGTAGACGTCCTCGGCGACGATGAACCGCTTCCCGGCGTTGCACGCCTGGCCGGCGTTCTCGAACCGCGCCTCGACCGCCGCCTGGACCGTGGCGTCGAGGTCGTCGGTCGACAGCACGATGAAGGGGTCCGAGCCGCCCAGTTCGAGCACCACCTTCTTGAGGCTGCGCCCGGCCTTCTCGGCGACCTCCGCGCCGGCCCGCTCCGAACCGGTGAAGGAGACGCCCTGCACGCGGGGGTCGGCGATGGCGCGGCCGATCTGCTCGCCGGTGGCGTGGACGTTGACGTAGCAGCCCTGGGGGAAGCCCGCGTCCGTGAACAGCTGCTGGAGAGCCGCGGACGACTCCGGACACTGCGACGCGTGCTTGAGCACGATGGTGTTGCCCAGCGCGAGGTTGGGCGCGGCGAACCGGGCCACCTGGTAGTACGGATAGTTCCAGGGCATGATCCCCAGCAGCACGCCGACCGGCTGGCGGCGGATGAAGGCGGTGCCCTCTCCCTCCAGGAGCTCGATCGGCTCGTCGGTGAGGAACCTCTCCGCGTTCTCGGCGTAGTACCGGTAGATCGAGGCGCTGAACTCGACCTCCCCGACGGCCTCGTCCACCGGCTTGCCCATCTCCCGGTGGATGATCTCGGCGAGCTGCCGGCTGCGCTCGCTGTGCAGGGTGGCGACGGTGTGCAACAGCTGGGCGCGCTGTGCCACGGAGGTCTGCCTCGACCAGTCCGTGTAGGCGTTCGCCGCCGCGTCGAGCGCCGCGTCGACGGTCTCGTCCGTCGCGGTGGGGTACTCCTTGACCAGCTTGCCGCTGGCGGGGTCCACCACCGCGTACACGTGCCGCTTCGCCATACTGACTCCTTCGTCGTGATGCGGGTTCATACGGGGGCCCCGGCCGTGCGGGCCGGGTACGGGTCCAAGGCCGCGTTGCGGTCGTGCAGCGCGCGGTAGGCGCGGAAGTAGACGAATCCCTGGGTGCCCCAGGTCGCCAGCGCGGCGGTGTAGAAGATCGTGCGGTTCGCGTCGTCGAACGGCAGGGGAAAGAAGTCGTACGTGATCGCGATGGTGGTCCCGGCGGCCGTGACCAGTGCCGTCCAGACCGCCGGCCACCGCGCGCCCGCGCCCCAGAGCCGTTTGACGAAGTAGCAGAGGAACACGGCCGTGCAGAGGTTGACGACGACGTAGAACACGGAGACCCAGAACGCACCACGGTCGGTGTGGAGATCCGCGCCGTGGAAGGGGCGGAGGAACAGGGCGGCCACGATCGCGACCCCGAACACGGCGACGTCGACGCTGCGGCTCGGCTTGTAGCGATGGGTGACCTTCATCAGGCCCAGGACCAGGATGAGGGTGATGCCGACCGACCTGGAGAACGCGTCGAAGAAGTACGCCAGGTCGTACAGGACGCTGTCGCTCTCGGCTCCGAGCAGCGACCAGAGCAGGAAGTTGCTGCCCGACGTCGCGACGACCATCCATTCGAGGCCCAGGAGGTAGTTGCCGTAGCGGCGGATGAACCTCCAGCCGTAGAAGTAGCCGGCGAAGATCATCCACAGGTCGGCAAGGAGGAACAGCGCTTCCCTCATCGGAACGCCCCCTCGCGGACGGGTTCACGGGATCCGGACATGGTTTCCTCCTCCGCCCACGCGGTTCGCGTGCTGCGAGATGTGGGTCGTGACAGGGCCGACGAGGGACTCGGGAAGGTGATGGCCCATGCCGGGAATCACCACGTGCCGGGCCGAGCGGATCGCCCGTACGGTCGCGGCGCCGCCGCTCGGATGCACCAGCAGGTCCCGGTCGCCGTGGATGACCAGCGTCGGGGCCGTGATCCCGCTCAGCTGCGCCGTCCGGTCGCCGGAGCGCTGGATCGCCTGGATCTGGCGCGCCGTGCCGGCCGCCGGATCGCCGGCGCTCCGGTCCCAGCCGCGCGCCGCGATGGCCGCCTCGGCCGCGTCGTCGATGGGATGGCCCACTCCGGCGACGTGCCGGGTGAGCCGCAGGTGGGCACAGACCGCCGCGGTTCTGTTCTTCGCCGGCGGGGCGGCGAGGAGCCGGATCGTCGACAGGGCCGGCTGACCGACCTTGCGCGCCCCGGTGGTGGAGTAGACGGAGGTCAGGGACAGGGCCCGCTCGGGTTCCGTGGCCGCGATCGTCTGCGCGATCATCCCGCCCATCGACCGCCCGACCAGGTGGACCCGCGCGATCCCGAGATGGTCGAGCACACCGACGGCGTCCTGGGCCATGTCGGCCAGCGCGTACGCGTCGCCGCGCGGACGCGCGGCGATCTGACGCCAGGTCCCGGGCGGGGGCGCGGCGACGAACGTCGACTGGCCGACGTCACGGTTGTCGATCGCGACGACCCGGAAACCGCGGGCGACGAGGGAGTCGACGAACGAGTCCGTCCAGAAGGTGAGGTCTTCGCCCAGTCCCGCGATGAGCAGCATCGCGGGGTCGTCCTTGTCGCCGTGGTCCCGGAAGCAGATCGTCATCCCGGACGGCAGGGTCGCGTACTGGTCGGCGCTCTCGACGGCGCTCGTCTCAGGCACGGGTGGCTCGCCTCCCGCCGGGTGCCGGCGCGGCCGCCCGTCGGGCGCCGAACCGGAGGTTCTCGTCGGCCACGGGGCCGCGCAGCGCCCTGGCGTCCTCGGGGTAGGACATCGCCATCCGCCAGGGCTTCTCGGGGCCCTGCTTGGGCAGGAGCTTCTCGCCGCGCTTGGCGTACCCCGCCTGGAGGTCCATGACGGGCCTGCGGTTCGTTCCCGGCGGTGCGACCGGAACCACCGTGTCGTATCCGCGGGCGTCCATGTGCCTGACCAGGTCGATGAAGTAACGGCACATCAGGCTCACCTTGAGCGTCCAGGACGAGGTGGTGTAGCCGATCGCCATCGCCCAGTTCGGGATGCCGCTCAGCAGCATGCCGCGGTAACAGAGCGTGTCGGCGATGTCGATCTGGCGCCCGTCGACCACGATGGGCATGCCGTCGAAGAGCCGCAGGTTCAGCCCCGTCGCGGTGACGATGACGTCGGCTTCCAGTTCCTCGCCGGACGCCAGGACGATCCCGCGCTTGCTGAACCTCGCCACGGCGTCGGTGACGACGGAGGCCCTGCCTTCCTTGATCGCGTCGAAGAAGTCGCCGTCCGGTGCCGCGCACAGCCGCTGGTCCCAGGGGTCGTACGGCGGGTTGAAGTGCTTGTCGACGTCGAATCCCTTGGGCAGGCGCTTGATGTTCTCGCGCCGGATCAGTGCGCGTCCGGCCCTGGGGAAGGTCCGCAGACCCCTCACGATGGCGTGCTCGGTCCAGATGTTCTTGAACCGCGTCACGGCGTACCCGCGCTCTTCTCCGAGCAGCTTCGTGAGCGCCAGGGCGATCTTGTCGACGCGGGGGAGCGGCATGACGTAGGTGGGGGTGCGCTGCAGCATCGTCACGTGCCGGGCGGCGCCCGCCCCGGTGGTCATGGCCGGCACCAGGGTGATCGCGGTGGCGCCGCTGCCGATGACGACGACCTTCTTGCCGCTGTAGTCGAGGTCCTCCGGCCAGTGCTGCGGATGGACGATCCGGCCCTCGAAGTCGTCCCGCCCCCGGAACTCCGGGGAGAATCCTTCGTCGTACCGGTAGTAGCCGGTGGCGGCGAAGACCCATCCCGCGTAGATCGTCTTGGTCCGGGCCGCTCCCGTGGCGGGGTCCGACGTCTGGACGGTGAGGGTCCACCGTGAGTCCGCCGTGGACCACTCCGCGCGGACGACCCGGTGGCCGAGCCTGAGGACGCGCTCCAGGCCGTTCTCCTCGACGGTCTCCTGGAGGTACCCCTTGATGAGGGGAGCGTCGGCGATCGCGGCTTCGTGGCGCCAGGGCTTGAACGCGTATCCGAACGTGTGGAGGTCGGAGTCGGAGCGGATGCCGGGATAGCGGAACAGGTCCCAAGTGCCTCCGATGTCATCGCGCGCTTCCAGTACGGCGAGCGACTTGTCGGGCAGCTCCCGGCTGACATAGGTGGCCGCGCCGATCCCGGAGATCCCTGCTCCGACGATCACCACGTCGAACTCCTCGACGGCGTCCAACACCTCAGCTGTCATGGCGTTTCCTCGCTGTTCCTGTGGCGGTTGCCTCACTGTCGCCAGCCGGGCCCGCCTGCGAGAACGACAGCGGGCACCTGCTTCGCCCGGGCTCGGTGCACGATGCACAGGCGGGCCGGGGCGCTGCGCCCATACGGTGTCCGACGTTCGGGCCGCGGCCCCGGCCGAGCCGGTGGCCCGGCCCTCCCGGGAGCGGGCGGCCGCCGTCCAGGGCCTGGTCGTGCCGCAGCCGTTGCGACAGCAGGACCGGCGTGATAGAGGTTTGCCCCCGGTGTTTAGTGGCACTAAACACCTCGCGGCGGTCGTGCGCAGAGGTCGAACCCGCCACGTCTTCCCGGTCGGGAAGATCCGCCTCCCGCCGCTCCGGCTCAGCCCGCCGCGAGGGAGCCGCGCCCGTTCGTTCGCGCAGGCGTACCGCCTCACGCACTCCTTCACCCACCCATGACGAGTTCACCCACCCATGACGAGCCGGTACCGGCCCGTGAGCCGAAAGGTGGTCGCGATGACCGACCCCTCCAAGACAGGGCACGCCGAAGCAGCCGACGGTGAAGCGGGATCGGGGAATCCGCTCCACCGTGGGCTCGGCGTGTCGCAGATCGTGTTCATGGTCGTCGCCGCGGCGGCACCGCTCGGGCTCGTGGCCGGCGGGGTGCCGCTCGCCTTCGCCGTGAGCGGCAGCCCGGGGATGCCGCTGTACTTCGCGCTGTCCACCGTGCTGCTGCTGATCTTCGCGGTCGGTTTCACCCTGATGGCCGGACGGGTACGCAACGCGGGCGCCTTCTACGCCTACGTCCAGGCGGGGCTCGGCCGCATACCCGGTCTCTCGGCCTCGACCCTCGCGCTCTTCTCCTACACGCTGCTTCTCGTCGGGGTGAACGCCTACGTGGGCGTCGCGACGAGCAACGTCATCGAGCGGTACGCCGAGGTCGGCTCCCCGTGGTGGGCGTGGGCGCTCGTCTCGCTGGGCGTCATCGCCTTCCTCGGCTACCGCGACATCGAACTGAGCGCCAAAGTGCTCGGTGCCGTGCTGGTGCTGGAATCCCTGCTGCTCCTGGTCCTGGACCTCGGCATCGTGGGCCACGGCGGCGCCCACGGCCTGACGGCCGAGCCGGTGTCGCCCTCGATCGTGGGCACCGGCTCCCTGGGCCTCGGCGTCATGTTCGCCCTCTTCGGGTTCATCGGCTTCGAGGCGACGGCGGTGTTCCGCAACGAGGCGAAGGACCCCGACGTCACGGTCCCGCGGGCGACATACGTCGCGATCCTGGTGATCGGTGTCTTCTACTCGTTCACCGTGTGGGCGATCGTGGTGGGTGCGGGCGTCGACGCCGTGGTCGGAGCCGCGCAGGCCGACCCCGAGGGTCTGGTCCTCACGCTGACGCGGAGCTACGTCGGGTCCGTCTGGGCCGACGCCATGCAACTCCTCCTGATCACCAGCCAGTTCGCCTGCGTACTGGCCTTCCACAACGTCGTGACGCGCTACCAGTTCGCCCTGGCCCGGGCCGGCGCGCTTCCGGCGCCGCTGGGCGTCGTCCACCCCCGGCACCGCGCGCCGTCGGCGTCCTCGGCCGTCGCCTCGGCGGTCGCGTTCGTCACCACGGTCGTCGTCGCGGCGCTCGGCCTCGACCCGATCGGGGACCTCTACGCGTGGTTCTCCGGCGCCGCCACCCTCGGCATCGTCCTGCTGATGGCGGCCACCAGCCTCGCGATCATCGGCTTCTTCCGGCGCGCCGACGAACGGCAGTCGGTGTGGCGGACGGTCGTGGCCCCGGCCGTCGCCTTCCTCGGCCTGGCTTGTGTGGTCTGCCTGATGGTCGCCAACTTCCCGCTCCTCGTCGGCACCCCCACGGGCGCCTGGGTGATCGGCGGCCTCGTCGCCCTCTCGGCCGTGGCCGGCGCGGTGCAGGCCCTCGTCCTGCGAGCGCGCCGACCGGCCGTCTACGAGCGACTCTGAGCGACGTGCCGGTCAGCTCATGAAGGGCGCGGCGGTCTGTGCACCGTGCACCGCCCCCGGAGGAAGCCGGTGCCCGGTGTCGTTCTCACCATGCCCCTGGCCTGTGACAGTGGGGTACCAGGCAACCGCCACCGGCGAAGTTCCGTTTCGCCGAGCACCGTGTCGTGGGCGGGCCGGCCGAGGCGCCCAGGGGAGTGATGTTGAAGAATCGGACTGTCGTGGTGGGGCTCGGTGCCACTGGCCGGGCCATCGCCTCTTCCTTGCTGCGACGCGCGGACGTGGAGATCGTGGGAGCGGCGGACCGGGACCCCCGCGTGGTCGGTCAAGACCTCGGAGTGCTCCTCGCCGGCGCCGCGAACGGTGTCGTCGTCGTGAGCGACCCGGCCGAGCTGCCCGCCGCCGACCTCGCGATCGTGGCGACCGTCTCGGACCTGCACAGGGCGGCCGACGTCCTGCTGCCGCTGCTGGAGCGTTCGTACAACGTCCTGAGCATCTGCGAAGAGCTGGCCCATCCATGGCGGAGCCACCCCGATCTGGCCCGGCGGCTCGACGACACGGCGAAGGCGCACGGCGTGACCGTCCTGGGCGGCGGGGCGAACCCGGGCGTCCTGATGGACACCCTCCCTCTCCTCCTGACCGCACTGACCCAGCGCGTGGAGAGCGTGCGGATCCGCCGACGGACGAACATGGCACGCTACGGCGCGATCCTGTCGAAGTTCGGCCTCGGTCTGACCCTCCGCGAGTTCGCGACGGCTCGCAGCCGGGGCGAGGTCGTCGGGCACCACGGCTTCGAGCAGGCCATCGGGGCGCTCGCGGCCGGGCTCGGATGGGATCTCGACTCGGTGGACGTGGGAGAGGTCGAACCCGCCGTCGTGACGACTTCGCCGCGCGTCGGGGACCACATGCGTATCGAACCGGGGCAGATCGCGGCGGTCACGCACGCCGCCCGCGGCGTGCTCAAGGGCGAGGTGGTGATCGATCTGGAGATCACGTTCGGGTTCTTCGACCCGGCCGACGAGGTGGCCGCGGGCGACGACTACCGGATCGTCGGAGAGGAGCAGGTCGTCGATCTCCGTTCCTCCGTGGGCTTCGACTCCTTCCTCAGCACCGTCGCGGCGGCGGTCAACGCCTCCACCGCGGTCGTCGAGGCGCGTCCCGGTCTCCTGTCGATGGGTGACCTGCCCGCCCGTTCGGTCGCGGCCAAGGGAGAGCGGCGAGCGGGCCGGACCCCGCTCGGGGCCACGACTTCTCAGGACTGAGACGGAGACGCGCGGAGACGGAGAACCTCCTGTTCGCCGTCTTCGCGCGCCTCGCCGAAGAGCCGCCCGTCACGGTCGATCCGCCGGACGGGAACGGGGGCTCGGGCGCGTCGCCGAGCACGCCTCGACGCGGAGTACGAAGTGGGGCGGACGCCCCACCTGGAAGGAGATCGGGACAGCATGAGGACCGACAGCACGAAGTACACCAGCTTCACCGGCTGGATCGACCCGCCGGACGACGTGCGGCCCGCCCTGGACGGTGATCTCACCTGCGGCATCGCCGTCATCGGCGGCGGCATGGGTGGCATGGCGGCTGCCCTCCGCCTCGCGGAGCGCGACCAGGACGTGGTCCTGCTGGAGGCCGAGTTCTGCGGCTACGGCTCGGCCTCGCGCAACGGCGGTCAGATCGCCGGGGCGCCGGGTGGCGACCTGCGGATGCTCAGCCTCCAGTCCCCGAAGAAGATGCCGGTCATGGCCAAACTGGCGGAGCATGCGGGCCGCTATGTGGAAGACCTCATCAAGACGCACGACATCGACTGCGACTACGTGGCGAACGGCCTGGTGTGGGGTGCGGTCTCACCCCTCATGATGCTCAGGGTGCGGACGCAGGCGGCGATCCTGCGCGCCTTCGGTGGGGGCGGGACCGTCGGCAGCAGGGAGGAGCTCGGCCTCCCCGCCGGCTTCGTGGGCGGGATGCGGGAATCCATCGGCGGGATGCTGAACCCGGGCAAGCTCGCCCGCGGTGTGCGTCGCGCACTGCTCGGCTCCTCGGCCAAGGTCTTCGAGCGGACACGGGTGAGCGATGTCCGGCGCACCGGCGGCATCGTCGAGATCACGACACCGCACGGCACCGTGCGGGCCGACAAGGTCCTGCTCGCGACCAGCGTCTACGGCGGCGAGTGGGACATCACGCCCAAGAACCTCGCGACGCCGCTGTACGTCATCGAGATCGAGTCGGAACCCATCGCGCCGGAGCGGCTCGCCGCGCTGGACTGGACCAGTCGGTCCGGCATCATCACCCAGCACCAGTTGATGACCCACTACCGGCTCACCGAGCGCAACACCATCGTCTGCGGGGTGCGCACAGCACAGCGGGGCCGGACCTACCCGCTCCCGGACCGGGTCCCGGACCCCGGTGTCGTACGGGACATGGGGAAGGATCTGGCCAACCGGTTCCCGTCGCTGTCCGACGTGGCCATCGAACGGGCCTGGGGCGGTTGGATCGGCATCAGCCCGGACTGGCTGTCGGTCGCCGGGCAGGTGGGCGACAACGTCTTCTACGCGATGGCCTGCAACGGCCACGGTCTCTGCCAGGTGCCGTACGTGACCCATCAGCTCGCCGACTACATCGTCGACGGCGAGATGCCGGAGGACCTCGCCGGCATCTGGTCGGACGCCTCGAAGTACTCGCCGTCGATGTCGCTGCTGCTGCAGCCGTTCGTCCTCCGAGCCGTCTGGGGGCTGGACCGGTTCAACGACTTCTTCAACGGCAGCAGGACACGGGCCCGGCGGGCGCTCCGCCGTGGCAGGCGCGGGGGTTCCTGAGGGTTCGGGCGACGCCTGCTCCGTGACGGCGGGGTGTGAGATGCCTAGGCGGGCCCTCGCGCGGCGCGCGGCAGGGGAGGGGACAGGACCCAGAGGACCTCGCTCACCGTCGTACCCGGATTGTCGAACTGGTGGAGCGTCTGCCCGGAGAACGAGGTGGACGCCCCTGCCGACAGCATCCGGGTCTCACCCCCGACGATCAGACGGGTCGAGCCGCTCAGCCCCATCGCGAAGATCGTGGCGGTGTCGAGCCGATAGGGGCCTCCGGTCCCCCCGCCGGGCTCGATCACGGAACGGAAGACCTGGAACGCCGTGGTGCCGGCGGGCGTGAGCAGGTACTCGGCCACGCCCTCACCGCCCATGCCGATCCGGCTTCCGCCGTCCACGACGTGCTCGTCGGGGTACGCGAACAGCTCCCCGACCCCGATCCGCAGCACCTCGCAGACGCGCAGCAACGTCGGGACGGACACGCTGGTGAGCCCACGCTCCAACTGGCTCAGAAAGCCCTTGGTGACCTCGGCCCGGTGCGCGACCTCCGTCAACGACAAGCCGCGGTCGAGCCTGAACTTCCGCAGTCGCGCGCCGGTGGACGCTTCGAGGGCGGCGGCGCCCCGTTCCGCTCCGCCTGCTGTCCCGCCGTCACCGATGGACATGGTGTGCTCACCGCCCGTCCCGAGGCCGAGGTCGTATGCCTGTCAGGTGACGGGCCGACCCGGACGAGTCCTCTCCGTGGCATGAGGCTAAGGCATGCGTGCCAGGGGCAATCGGCGCGCCCCAGCGAAGGGGGCGACGGCGCCGAACGGGGCGACGGCGTCGAACGGGGAGACGGCGCCCACCCCCTTGTGGCGCCAGGGAGGGCGTGGTAAATCTGCCGCTGTTTAGTGGTGGTAAACAGCGGCCGAGGGCCCGCGCCTTCGTCGCCGGCCCGGCTGCTGACGGCCCTTCACCTGTCGGGGGCACGGCATGTCGGGAGCCTCGGCTCCCCGAGAGCAGAGGGACACTGAGAACATGGAAGAGCTGTGGCCCCCGCCCTCGCGTGAGGTCGCCGATGCGATCAGGTCACTGTGCCAGCGCCTGCTGACGGAAACGGACGCCTGGGTCGACGCCTTCGCAAGGCCCTCTCTCGTCGCCCAGAACGATCCTGCTCTCCTCGCGGACGCATCGCTGGTCGAGGAGGACCGCGCGCTCAACCGCTCTGACCTTGTTCAATGGCTGACCGCGAACATTCAGCAACCGGGACGAAGGGTGGAGCCCTACGTCAGCCCGAGGACCACGGCGTACATCAACGACCTCGTCTCCCGCGGCATCGCGCCCGACTTCGCCGGTGCCTGGCGCGTGGCCCTGGGGATCGGCTGGCGGCGATGGCTGAAGGAATGCGTGGCGGACTTCGCGGACCCCGACCTCCTCGTGGGCGTCCTGGACGTGACGGCGCAGTCGATGGTGCAGTACGCCCTCGACTCCGTCGCGGCCCTGCGGCAAGCCGGCCTCGCCGCGGCCATGGGGAACACGGATGCCGAGGGGATCGCGCTGATCCAGCTGATCGCCAGTGGGGCACCGATGGCGGAGGACCTCGCCGAAGGGCGCCTGCGCTACCGGATGGCGCGGTGGCACGTGGGTCTCGTCCTCTGGGTCGACGACCCCCAGCGGGCCGGTGCCCTGGACGAGGCGATCGCCGCCGTGCGCTCCTCCGCCGGCGGCCGGAGCGCCCTGGTGGCGCGCGCCAGCGCCACGTCGCGGTGGATCTGGCTCTCGGGGGAGACCGTCCCGGACCTTCACCACGTGGCGAAGGACCTCGCGGCGACCGACGAGGTCCGCGCGGCGGTGGGAAGGCCGGGACGCGGACTCGAAGGATTCCGCTCCAGCCACCAGGACGCCCTGGCGGCGCAGGCGCTGGTGATCCGGCTGGGGTCCGAACGGCGGTTCACCGCCTACGCCGACGTCGAGCTGATCGACGCGCTCACGAAGGACCGGGCCGGCGCGCGTCGGTTCGTCATCAGCACCCTCGGGCCGTTGGTCGAAGCCGACACGGCCCTGCGGCAGGCACTGCTCACCTACGTGCAGTGCGGCTTCAGCACCACCCGGGCGGCCGCCGACCTCTACGCGCACCGCAACACCGTCGAACGACGCGTCTCCCGCGCCAACGAGCTCTCGGCCGTCAAGGTGGAGGACAACCCGACCCATGTGGCGGCGGCGCTCCTGGTCCTGGACATCGCCCCTGACATCGTGACGACCGCCCCGAACTGAGCCCACGAGGCACGGCCGCCGAGCGTGGCGAGGGCCGTATCGCCCGGGCAGAGCAATGTTCCTCACAAGCAGCGACCGGGGCCTGCCGGTGTAGGGTCGCGACCGCCCTTGACCGTCCCCGCTTCCTGACCTGCGACCGCCAGTGCGGCGCCTGAGCAGGTTATTGGGCCGGAACGGATGGTGCGTCACATGGCCCGGCAGCTCGCCCGCGGCATGGGGTCCTTCTCCAAGGACTGCGCCCGGCCGGATCCACGTCCAGGTGGCCGCCATGCCGACGGGCAGCGCTACCTGTGGACCGCCCGCACCGTCACGCGGCACAGGGGAGGCTGGGGCGAGCCGGGCAAGACCTTCGCCATCGGCCTCGGCTGCGAGGTCCGCCACGCCTCCCGCTTGGTCTACTCCGACGGCCTCGACCTGACGAACAAGGCCGCCGCCACCCCGATCGGCATGGGCTGCCGCGTGTGCGAACGCCTCGACTGCCTCCAGCGGGCGGTGCCGCCGCTCGGTCGCACCCTCGCCGTGGACGAGAACGCCGGCACGTTCGTGCCCTACGCGGTGGAGGACACCCGATCGGGGTGACGCGGGCAGGTCAAGGGCCCGGCCTCGACGCTGAGCAGGTTTCCGGCCCGTACCGCTCCCCTCCGCGTTCGACCGATCCTTCGCCGCAGGAATGACGCCAGAGCCGGGGGCACCGCAGTTACGCCTCCTTTCGGGGCGCTGCGCTGAGTCCCCGCCGTACCTGGCACATGGGTCCGGTTTCGGCTGCATCCGTCCGCTCGGCTGATTCTGCGACCCCTGGTTCCCTTATGTACTAGCTCAGGTGGCGACCCGTCATGTCAGAGCTGACGGTGGACCATGTCGCTGCGTATGAAAGCAGACAACGGTCAGCTGACGCAGTGGATGGAAGGAAGTCATTGATGCGTTCTGCCCGCATTCTCTTCGCCACCACCGCCACCGCCGCGGCCCTGGCCCTCACCACGCCCGGCGCCTACGCGCTCGCGGCCGGCGACTGGGACAAGGACGACTCCGCCCACAGCCAGAAGCGTGACCACGACAAGCCGCACGGCGGCATGCACACCGGCTCCGGTGCCCTGTCCCTGATCGGCGGCGACGACTGGTCCAAGGACAAGAGCGACAAGAGCGACAAGAGTGACAAGAAGGAGCACGGCAAGCCGCACGGCGGGATGCACACCGGCGGAGGTGCGCTCACCGCGGTGAGTGGTGACGACTGGTCGAAGGAGCACGAAAAGGGCGGCAAGTACGAGAAGGAGCACGACAAGCCGTACGGCGGGATGCGCACGGGTTCGGGCGCTCTGTCCGCGGTCAACGCTGACGACTGGGGCAAGCCCGAGCAGCAGAAGCAGGAGAGTGACAAGTACCAGAGGCAGCAGGGCGACGAGCACCGGAAGCCCAAGGGCGGCATGCACACCGGTGGCGGCGGCCTCGCGGGGCCCGGGGTGAGCCTGACGGGCGCGCTGGTGCTGGCGGGCGGGGCGGCTGCAGTCGTCCTTTACCGCCGCAAGAACACCGCCGGCGCGACCGCGTGATAGCCCACCCGGCTCAGGGGCTGCCGCCCTGAGGCAGCCCCTGAGCCGCGGCCGTAGTCTCTGCTCGCCACGCGACCCCGGACCTGCCATGCCCGTTGAGAAGACGTCTGTGATGGAACCCCCACCTGACCCCGCGAACGAAGAAGTACGCCGTCCGGCACGATGGGTCGCGCCCACTGTGTTCTGGACGACGGCGCTCGCCGCGATCCTGGTCCTTGCCGGACCGGGAATGTTCACTCAGGACGAGACCGGTGCCCCCCGCCCCGCATCCTCCAGGGCCGTGTCGGACCCGGCGGCCGGCGCCTCGGCAGCCCCCCGCACACCCCACGGGGCCTCGCCGAAAGCTGAACCCAGGTCCGATCTCGCGATGCCCAGAGCGATCCCCACCCGTCTGAGGATCGCCAAGATCGGTGTCGACGCCCCGTTCACCGGCCTGAAGATCGGGCCTTCCGGAGCTTTGGACCCGCCGCCGGCCGACGACACCAATCTCGTCGGATGGCACGCCGCCGGTATTGCTCCCGGCCAGCGGGGAACCGCGCTCATCGCCGGACATCTGGACACGGTCACCGCACCGGCCGTCTTTGCCCGGCTCGGCGAACTCGAGGCCGGGGACTCCTTCGAGGTCGCGCGTGCCGACGGCACCACCGCGGTCTTCCTCATCGACTCCGTGGAAAGCTTCCGCAAGGACGACTTCCCGAACCAGCGCGTCTACGACGACACCCCCGACGCCCTCGTCCGGCTCATCACCTGCGCAGGCCCCTATGACCGCGCAGCCAAGGACTACACCGGGAACCTCGTCGTCTTCGCCCACCTGCAACCCAGGTGACACCCCCATCGCAACCACCGACTCCGCATGCCCCGCCGCCACGTTCGCGCTGACGCCTGCACGCAAAGAGGCCGATCGATCCACAAGAGCGTGCCGGGATCCAGCCGGTCCCCCCGCCGGGCCGGAGAGCGTCTCGTCGAGCTCTTCGAGGACGTCGGCCGGGAGCGACGTCTCACGCCATGCCCGCCCGGCGCTACAGGGCGGCGTCCGCTCGCGGCTCCTGTCCGCCCGGGATCGCGCCCGCTTCCGGCTGCTGTCGGGCGTCGGCCTTGGGGACGCGTACCAGCGCGACCGTGATCAGTGAGGCCGCCGCCCCCAGGGCCGCCGCCACGACCAGCACCGTGTTCAGGCCGGACGTGAACGCCTCGCGCACCAGGTGCGTCATCTCGGCGCGCTCGTCCTCCGGCCAGCCGGCGACGAACGACCGGGCTTGTCCGCCGCTCAGAACGGCGGCCGCCTCGTGCGGGTCGGGGATGCGGCCGTCGGTCTTCAGCACGCCCTCGATCCGCGACTGGAAGATGAAGCCGAACACGGCGATCCCCAAGGCGAAGCCCAACTGGCGGAAGGTGTTGACCGCACCGCCGACCATGCCCCCGCGCTCCGGCGGCACCGTGGCCAGGGCAGCCGCCGGCAGACCGGGTGTCACGAGCCCGACGCCCAGGCCGGCGACGACGAGCCCCGCCACGAGGCTGCTGCCCGAGGATCCGGCGTCGAGGGTGGCCTGCATGCCGGAGCCGAGCGCGATGAGTGCCAGCCCTCCCGCGATGGCCGCCCGTGGCTGCCAGGGGCCGAAGCGGCCCGCGAGCACGGACGCGAGGAACGCGGCGGCACACATGGGCAGGATGTAGAGGCCTGCTTCGACAGGCTCGTACCCCAGGACGGACTGCATCCACAAGGACTCGTACAACAGGTAGGCGAACGCGGCTCCTTGCAGGAACAGGGCGCTGATCATGATGCCGGTGAACGACGGTCTGCGGAACAGGGACAGGTCGAGCACGGGGTGCTCGTGCCGCGTCTCGGCCGCGACGAACAGGGCGAGGGCGACGGCCGCGGTGGTGAACAGGCCGAGGGTGAGGGGAGTCGTCCAGCCCTCGGAATGGGCACGGATCAGCCCGAACGTGAGGGTGCCGCTCGCCACCGTGAAGGCGACGGTCCCGAGGACGTCCGCACGCCGGCGGCCCCGGCCCCTGGCCTCTCGTACGGAGCGCAGGGTCATCACGACCGCGGCCAGACAGACGGGCAGGTTGACGAGGAAGATCCACCGCCAGTCCAGGTACTGGGTGAGGAGTCCGCCGACCACCGGGCCTGCCGCTGCGGCGACCGAGTTCGTGGCGCCCCACACGGCGAAGGCCACAGCCCGATCCCGGCCCTTGTAGTGCATGCCGAGCAGGGCGATCGTCGTACCGAACATCCCGGCGGCGCCCACTCCTTGTACCGCGCGGGCGCCGATCAGCACACCCGCGTTCGGGGCGACCGCGCACGCCACCGATGCCGCGGTGAAGACGATCAGCCCGACCAGGTACACCTTCCTGCGGCCGATCCGGTCGGCGTGGGAACCGACAGCGAGCAGCAGCGACGCCAAGGCCAGTGCGTACGCGTCGACGACCCATTCGAGGTCGGAGAGCGTGGTGCCGAGATCCATGGCCATGGCGGGCAGCGCCACGGTCACGATCGTGACGTCCAGCAGGAGCATCAACGTGCCCAGACAGATCGCGGCCAAGGGCCACCACTTGCGCATCCGAACCCCTTCGCTGCCCGCCGCACCGAAGACGTGCCCCCGGCGGCCCCCCCCATGATTCACGGAGGAGCAGCGATTCCCGTAAGGACCCGCCCGCCACGCCCGGGCGTGGGCCACAGGGAGGTATGCCTGGGTCCGCCTGGGGGATCACCGGTGGCAGGCCGGAATACGCGCTCTTAGCTTCGGCACATGACCAAACGACAGATCGCGCTGCTGGCCTGCACCGTGGCCCTCGCGGGCTCGGGATTGGGTGCGGCCGCCCCCGGTGCCGTGAGCCGGACGGTGCACCTGGTGAAGCCCGGCGAATCGATCCAGAAGGCCGTGGACGCCGCGAAGCCGGGGGACACCATCGTCCTGAAACCCGGCACCTACCGCGAGAGCGTCCGCATCACCACCTCGCGCCTGACCCTGCTCGGCTCGGGCTCCGCCTCCACCGTCCTCGTGCCCGGTGACGGCACCGCCACCGACGTGTGCGCCAAGGCCGGTCACGGCATCTGCGTGACCGGGACGGACAGCGACCCCGTCGAGGGCGTCACCGTGCGCTCGCTCGCGCTGAGGGGCTTCACAGCCAATGGCCTGTGGGCCACCCGCACCGACCGGCTGACGGTCCGCAAGGTGCTCGCGGAGAAGAACGGGAAGTGGGGCATCGCCCAGGAGAGATCCACGCGTGGTGTCCTCAGCCACAACACCGCCAGGAACAACGCCGACGCCGGACTGTTCCTGGCCAACACCACCGACACGGAGGCAGGCGCCACGGACGCCGAGGGGACGCTGGTCACCCGCAACAGCCTGACCGGCAACCGGATCGGCCTCACCGTGCGGCGCCTGCGGAACGTGAACGTCGACCACAACGAGGCGACCGGCAACTGCGCTGCGGTGTTCGTGGTGGGCGACGAGTCCACGCCGCGTGCCGGAGCCATGACACTGCGCCGGAACAACATCCACACCAACAACAAGTACTGCCCGAAGACCCCCCGTCTGCCCTTCCTGCAAGGCTCGGGCATCGTCCTCACCGGCGCCGAGGAGACGGTGGTGGAGAAGAACAGGGTCGTCGGCAACGTGGGCGCCTCGCCGCTGTCGGGCGGCATCGTGCTGTTCAAGAGCTTCGTGGGCGTTCCGAACGCGCAGAACGCGATCCGCGACAACGTGGTGGTGCGCAACAGCCCCGCCGATCTGGCCGACCGGGACACCGGTCGGGGAAACACCTTCACCCGCAACACCTGCACCCTCTCGGAGCCCGCCGGAATGTGCTGACCCACCGGGTTCTCCACATCTCCCACGGCACGCACCAAGGACAAGGCGAAACACATGACAACGGTTGATCCGGCTCCCGCCCCGCCGATGCGGCTGAGGGAACTCGTCTTCGGGGCGGCATGCGCCGCCGCCGTACGCGCGGCCGCCCGCCTGGGCGTGGCCGATGCACTGGGCGACACGCCCATGACCGTGGAAGACCTCGCGGCAGCGGTCAAGACCCCGCCGCGGACCCTGCGCAGGCTGCTGCGCGCGCTGTCCTGTCAAGGGGTCTTCACCGAGCAGCCCGACGGCACCTTCGCCCACACGGAGATGTCCCGGCTGTTGCGCGAGGACGATCCGCACAGCCTGCGGTACATCGCACTGTGGTGCACTGAACCGTGGACGTGGGACGTCTGGCCGAAGCTCGACGAGGCGGTGCGCTCCGGACGGAACGTCTTCGAGGACGTGTACGAGAGGGAGTTCTTCACGTACCTCAACGAAGACGCGCCCGAGTCCGCCCACGTCTTCAACCGGGCCATGACGACGTCGAGCAAGCAGTCGGCACAGGACGTCGCGGACCTCCTCGACCTGGGCGACGTGTCCTCCGTCGCGGATATCGGCGGCGGACAGGGACACGTCCTGGCGAGTCTGCTGGAGAAGCATCCCTCCCTGAACGGCGCACTGCTCGACCTGCCGGGAGTGGTGGAGAACGCCGACCCGCGCCTGCGGGACGGCGGGGCGCTCAGCTCCCGGGTGCGTGTGGTGGCCGGCGACTGCCGCGAGGACATCCCGGTCCAGGCGGACGTGTACATCATCAAGAACATCCTGGAGTGGGACGACGACAGCACCCGCAGGGCGCTCGCCAACGTCCGCAAGGCGGCGCGTCCCGGCGCACGGGTCGTCGTGATCGAGAACCTCGTCGACGACACCCCCTCGATGAGGTTCACCACCGCCATGGACCTGCTGCTGCTCCTCAACGTCGGGGGTGCGAAGCACACCCGGCAGAGCATGGTCGACCGGCTGACGGACGCGGGGCTCGTCATCGGCGAGGTCCGCCCCGTCAACGCGTACCTCCACGCCTTCGAGTGCACCGTGCCCGCCTGACGGGGAGGGGAGGAGGAGAACCCGAGGCCGCCCGCTCCGCGTCGTTCGCGGGGCGGGCGGCCTCGGGTTTCCCTGCCGTGCGTATCTCGGGGGGATCAGGAACCTGCGTCGCGCTCCCAGCTGTAGAAGCACCGCGCCATGGCGTCCTTGGGGCTCCGCCACGTCAGCGGGTCGTACGCGCTGACGTACGCCGACAGCTTCTCGCTGGCGTCGCGGAACTCGGGGTGTCCGGTCAGCTTCGCGATGGCCGGCCCCGGGTCCTGTTCCGACTCGATGAGGTGCAGGTACACGTCGCCGAACTGGAACAGGCGACGCCGCGTGACGCCGACCAGGTGGGGAAGCTCCCCACGGTCGGAGGCGGCGAACACGTCGGCGATCGCCGGGGCCGAGCCGGGCGCCATGCGAGCGACGATCAGGGCGTGGTGCATCGAGCGTCCTTTCAGGGTGCAGGTGTGCGAGTGTCCGCGGCAGGCGGTCAACCGGGCAGGACCGGGGCGCTCCGGCGGTCGCGGGCGACCTGCTCGATGCGGTCCCGGATGAGGGCCATCTGTGTGCGGGAGTTGCGGTTGATGTTGTCGGTCATCCAGGCGTCGTCGACCGGAGCGTCGGGCTTCATCGCGAAGTCCTGCACCCAGCGCATGTGGATGCCGGCCGGGGTCTCCTCGTACTCCCACCGGATGTTCATGTGGTCGAACGGACCGGTCTCCACGCGGCGGGCGCGAACGGTCCGCCCGGGGCGGTCCACGGTCCGCTCCGACACCCAGCTCCAGACCTTCCCGGACGCGTCCGGATGCATGGTCAGGCGGAAGGTGGTGGAGTCGCCCTCGCGGGAGAGCACTTCGAGGGAGGCGTACTCGCTGAAGAGGTCGGGCCACTTCTCGATGTCGTTGGTGATGTCCCAGACGAGGTCGAGCGGGGCGTCGATCGTGATGCTGTTGTCGGTGTGACCGGCCACGTCAGACTCCAGTCCTGAGGGCGTTGTTCACCAGGCCGACGAACTCGCCCGGCGTCTTGCAGCGCTCCGCGTCGGTGGGCAGCGCCACGCTGTACCGGTTCTCCAGCTCGCCGACGATGCCGAGCAGGCCGAGCGAGTCGAGACCGAGGGTGGTGAACGGCGCGTCCGGCGCCTTCTCCAGCTCCCGGGCGTCGACGGTGACGCCGGCTGCCTGCTTCATCAGCGTGGAGAGTTCGTCGAAGGTCAGTGCGGTGGTGATCATGTGTGCTCTCCTTCCCGCCCGGTCCTACCGGGCGGACTCGTCGCCGCGGCGCACGATCAGCGCCGCGTTGGATCCCATGAGTCCCCGGCTGAGGACGAGGGCTGTGCGCAGCTCGGCGGGCCGAGCGCGGGACATCACCAGATCGAGGTCGTGGCAGATGTCGAACACATTGGGAGTGGGCGGCACCACGCCGTGCTCCATCGCGAGCACCGCGGCAGCGGTGTCCAGGACGGGCGCTCCGCAGTAGGCGCGGCCGATGCCCGCCTTCGGCGCGGTGACGGCGACGCGGGTGGCGTGCGCTCCGAGGGCGTCGGCGATCGCCAGCGCCTCGGCACGGTCCGCCTCCGGTACGCCCAGGGCGTCGGCGAAAACGACGTCGACTTCCTCGGGGGCGCACCCGGCCTCGTCGAGGGCGACACGGATGGCGCGGGCGAGTCCCTCCCGGGACTCCTCCCAGCGGGAGGCGCCGGTGAACGTGGCGCCGTGGCCGGCCACCACGGCCCGGACGGCCGCTCCCCGGTCGCGGGCGCGGGACTCCTCCTCCACGACGAGCATCGCGCCGCCCTCCGCCGGGACGAAGCCACAGGCGGCCGAGGTGAAGGGCCGGTAGGCGCGGTCCGGGTCCTCGACAGTGCTGAGCTCGGGGTAGCCGAGCTGGCACACCATCGAGTACGGGGCGAGGGGCGCCTCCGCGGCGCCGACGAGCACCGCCCCCGTACCGCGTCGTACGCCCCGAGCGGCGTGGGCGATGGCGTCCAGGCCGCCCGCCTCGTCGCTCGCGACCACGCCGCACGGCCCCTTGAGGCCGCTCCGGATGGAGATCTGGCCGGTGCTCGCGGCGTAGAACCAGGCGATCGACTGGTACGGGCCGACGAACTTGGACCCCTGGCCCCAGAGCTTCTGGAGCTCCCGCTGGCCGAACTCGCCGCCGCCGGAGCCGGCGGCGGTGACGACGCCGATGGAGAAGGGTTCCTCCGGGCCGTCGTGGACGAGGCCGGCGTCGTCGAGCGCGAGCTGGGCCGCGGCCATCGCGTAGTGGCTGAAGCGGTCGGTCTGGACGAGGAAGGGCTCCTCGATCAGATCGGAGGGATCGAAGCCGCGGACCTCGCCCGCGACCTTGAGGGGCAGGTCCTCGCATCCCTCACGGGTGATCCGGTCCAGAACGCCCAGCCCTTCCCGGACGGACTTCCAGTACGCGTCGGCGCGCAATCCATTGGGGGCGATCACGCCGATCCCGGTGACGACCGCGCGCCGTGGGCGCTCAGTGCTCATCGTGTCCTCCCGCCCGGTCCCGTCAGGAGCACCGCGGACTGGAAGCCGCCGAATCCGCTGCCGACGGAGAGCACGTTCCTGAGCTTCCGGGGGCGGGCGTCGCGCGGCACGTAGTCCAGGTCGCACTCGGGGTCGGGGGTCTCGTAGTTCGCCGTCGGAGGTACCACTTGGTGCTTCAGCGCGAGCACGCAGGCAGCCACCTCGATCGCCCCGATCGCTCCGAGCGAGTGCCCCACCATGGATTTGATGGAGCTCATGGGCGTGTCGTACGCGTGCGAGCCCAGGGATCGCTTCACAGCGGCGGTCTCGTGCCGGTCGTTCTGCCGGGTGCCAGAGCCGTGTGCGTTGACGTAGTCGATCCGCGTGGGATCGAGCCGGGCCTGGTCGAGCGTGGAGTCGATCGCCCGGGACATCTCCAGCCCCTCGCCGGTCAGACCGGTCATGTGGTACGCGTTGCCGAAGGTGGCGTAGCCGCCGATCTCGCAGTAGATGTGCGCACCGCGTGCCCTGGCGTGCTCGTACTCCTCCAGGACGAGGACGGCCGCGCCTTCGCCCATGACGAAACCGTTGCGGTTGTTGTCGAAGGGCCGGGAGGCGTGCTCCGGGTCGTCGTTGTCGGGCGACGTGGCCTTGATGGCGTCGAAGCAGGCCATGGTGATGGGGGAGATGGGGGAGTCCGACGCACCTGAGATGCAGACGTCGGCCCGGCCCTCCGCGATGGTGTGGAAGGCATAGCCCACGGCGTCGAGGCCGGAGGTGCAGCCGGTGGAGACCGTCTGCACCGGGCCGCGGGCGCCGAACTGCTCGGCCACGACGGAGGAGAGCGTGCTCGGCGAGAACGCCATGTGCAGCTTGGGGTCGGCCGCGCGGTGGTCCACGTCCCACCGCCGCCCGCCCTCGCTGACCAGGACGTAGTCGTGTTCGAGCCGGGTGGTGCCGCCGACGGCGCTGCCCAGGGAGACGGCGACGCGCCAGGGGTCTTCGGCGTCGGTGTCGAGTCCGGAGTCGCGGACGGCTTCCCCGGCGGCGACCACGGCGAACTGGATGTACCGGTCGGCGTGGCGGCTCAGATCCGGATCCAGTCCGTGTTCCGCCGGGTCGAAGTCGCACTCGGCGGCTATGCGGGAGCGCAGCCCGACCGGGTCGAACAGCGTTATCCCGCGGGTCGCGGTACGTCCGGCGGCGAGCAGGTCCCAGAACGCACGTGACCCGATGCCGCCTGGAGCGACCACACCGATGCCGGTGACGGCCACTCGCCGGTTCACTCGATGGCCCCGCTTCGCTCGGAGACCCGTCCCGGGTCGTGCACGGTCAGGTGCGGGCCCGCGGCGGCGAGCTCGGCCTCGTCGGTGATTTCCGTGTCGACGTGGCCGAGGCTCGGTCGGGGGGCGAGCGGGCCCAGGTGGAAGACCATGCGGGCCTCCACATCGCCCACGTTGCGGAAGCGGTGCCGTACGTCGATCGGGATCAGGAGGCCCTGATCGGGCTGGAGCGCGTACGTGTCGCCATCCAGGTCCACCTCCAGTGCGCCCGAGACCACGTACACGAACTCCTCGGAGTACGGGTGGTAATGCTCGCCGATGCGCTCGCCGGGCTGGACGATGGCCAGGCCCATGAAGCCGCTGGTGGAACCCACGGTGGCCGGCGTGAGCATGGCCCGCAGGTCACCTCCCCGCCTGCGGTTGGGTTCCGTCTCGCTGAGGTTCACGATGCGTGGACGCTGGTTGAGCATGGTTGCTACCTCCAGAGGTGACAGTGACGTGCCGGAGAGCGGCCGCGGTGCGAGCCGCGGTCGTCAGTCAGGAGTGCGCCGAACGATCCGTGACGGGCAGCATGTCCGCGTGCGACAGAAGCCGGTTGATGTTGCGGTCCGTCTCCAGGGAGCCCTCGACGCCGACCGCGGCGCCGTCGAGGAGGCGTTCCAACTCCGCTGCCTTCCCCGGACCCTTGAGCCCGAGGGAGGCGACGGGGTCGAGGTCGAGGTCGCCCGTGACGTCGACGAGGCGCACCACGATGTCGTCGCGCTGGAACACAGTGCTGCTGTGCACCGGGTTGTCCGGATCGTCCGCGGCGGCCCGGTCCTGATGGGAGAGCAGCCGGGCGAGCGCCATCCCCTGGCCCTCCTTGGCCGGGTAGTACAGCGCGTGCCGTCGCAGGTCGGCCGGAACAGGCCGGTCGGACACCACGTGATGGACGGCGGGCAGCGCGGCCCGGGTGAAGAACACCCGTGCCGACTCGGGGTCGGTCAGGTCCCGGTCCTGCTCGAGGTACGGGTTGATGGCTTCCTCGACCGCTCGCACCTGAGGCTGCCGGGCGACGTGCCGCAGCGCCACGAGCAGGTCGCCCTCCACCTCCACGGCACGCACGACGCGGTTCCCGTGCATGAAGAGGGAGGTGCGGCGCAGCCGTGTGTTCTCGTCGACCTGGGCCTGGGGCGACTCGTAACCGGCCAGGAGCTCCGCCACCTTCGACTCGGAACCCGGCTTGACGGTGAAGGTGAGGGCATGGCGTGCCACACCGTCGCCCACACGGGGCTCCACCGGCACGTCGGCCGATGCCGCGGTCCGCGAGGCCGGCCGGCCGGGGCTCGTCTCCCGGAGGATGCTGTAGCGCATCGACCGGGTGTCCCGGACACAGCTGTGCATCGGCTTGACGGTTTCGACGTGCTCCTCGCTGTTCACCCACGCGAGGAACGGCGGCGCGCTCTCCCACTCGCTGGTGATCAGCCACTGCGAGGGGTTCTCGATGGACTGGCAGAGCTGGTCACTGATGTGGCCGGGCACGGAGGCGACCTGCTTGCGCATGAGCTCGTACGCGTCAAGGAACTGCTGCTGCGCTCCTTCGTACAGGTCGAGCAGGAGGATCACCCGCAGCCTGGAGCCGTCGAACACAGACTGCGAGATGCGTCCCGAGGGGGCCATCCGGCACACCTCTTCTCTTCTCGGTGGGGGGTGGGGAGACGGCCTACCCAGCCGAAACGCCGAGGCCGACATGTGTCGATCCTCGACAGGAGCGCCGACAGCGCGCGAGCCACGTGAAGCGGACGAGTGAACCGCGTGTCATCCGGGTGCCCAAGGCACGCGAACCCGTCCCCGAAGGGCATGAATCTGCATCCCATCCCCAACTCGCGTCGCAGGCGACGCCGGAGACGAGCAATGACCCGATTCGACTCGGCCGGGGAAGCGACCGGCCACCGCACGCCCGTTCTCATCGTCGGCGGCTCACTGGTGGGCCTGTCCACCTCGCTGTTCCTGGGGCGTCTCGGAGTGCCGCACACGCTGGTCGAGCGCCATGCCGCCACCTCGATCCACCCGCGCGGCCGCGGCAACAACGTGCGCACGATGGAGGTGTTCCGCAGCGCCGGCATGACGCTGCCCATCCAGGAGGCCGCGTCGGTCCTGGCAGCCAACAACGGGATCCTGCAGACGCCGAGCCTGGTGGGCGATGTCGGCGAGTGGCTGTTCAAGGACATCGACCCCGGTGGCGGGATCGCCCGCATCAGCCCCGCGGGGTGGTGTCTGTGCAGCCAGAACGATCTCGAACCGGTGCTCCTGAAGCACGCTCGGGAGCTCGGCGGAGATCTGCGGTTCGCGACCGAGCTGATGTTCTTCGAGCAGGACGCCGAAGGGGTGACCGCGCAGGTCAAGAGTCGCGGCACCGGTGAACACACCACCATCCGCGCGGACTACCTGGTCGCGGCGGACGGCCCGCGCAGCCCGGTCCGCGAGCAACTCGGCATCGGGCAGAGCGGTCCGGGCGACCTCTTCCACAACGTGAGCATCACCTTCGTGTCCCGCGGCCTCGCGGACGTCGTCGGCGACCGGAAGTTCATCGTCTGCTACCTGACGAACCCGGAGGCCGACGGGGCCCTACTGCCCGTCGACAACCGGGAGCACTGGGTGTTCCACGCTCCCTGGCACCCCGAACACGGCGAGACACTGGAGGAGTTCACCGACGAGCGGTGCCGGGAACACATCCGGCGGGCCGTGGGGGTGCCGGACCTCGATGTGGAGATCACCGGCAGAGCTCCTTGGCACGCGGCGCAGAGGGTCGCCGAACGGTACGCGGAGGGCCGGGTGTTCCTCGCCGGCGACTCCGCCCACGAGATGCCGCCCACCGGGGCGTTCGGCTCCAACACCGGCATCCAGGACGCGCACAACCTCGCCTGGAAGCTCGCGGCCGTACTGGGCGGCTGGGCCGGCCCCGGCCTGCTCGCCTCCTACGGCGCGGAGCGCCGGCCGGTCGCGGAGACGACGAGTGCCCGGGCTGCGGCGCGGTCGGTCGAGCACAGCCACCCCGGGTACGCCCCCGGCCCCGGATCCGGCGGCCCCCAGGGGAAGAAGGGCGGCATCCTCAGCGACGTGCTCGGCTACCGCTACCCGCAGGGCGCCGTCCTGGGCACCGATCGGACCATGCCGGTCGTGCCCGACGGGCTGCGACTGACGGGTGAACCCGGAAGCCGGGCACCCCACATGTGGCTGAGCCGCGCCGGTACCCGGGTCTCCACGCTCGATCTGTACGAGCGGTCCCTGGTCCTTCTGAGTTCCGAAGACGGCGCCTGCGACTGGCACACCGCGGCGACGCACGTCGCGCAGCAGCTGTCGGTGCCGCTCGACTCGTACCGGATCGGTGCGGGTCCCGCCGCGGATCTCACCCCCGTGAGCGAAACGGACTGGGCGGAGGTTCACGGCGCCACTCCGGACGGCGCGGTGCTGGTCCGCCCCGACGGCTTCGTCGCGTGGCGGTCCGAAGGAGCGTCGGCGGACCCCGGAGTGGTGCTGCGGCAAGCCCTCACGGCGATCCTGGGCCGGGACTGACCGCTTCCTTGCCGCCCGCACGGCAGGGCCGGAAGCCTTCGCCACGAACCGGACCAGGCAGCACCGACGACGCTCGTGATCCTTGCGGCTAGACCGTTCGCGCGCAGGACGTCGTCCGATCCCGAGCACCGGACAAGCCGCGGTGACCTGCGCAAATGATCACCAGCAGGGCAGATCAAGACCCCGACCGGGGGACAGCGCGCGCGAATCTCCCGTTGCGGTGCTCACCGGTCGGGGTTCTGCTCGTGCACGGAGCACAGCACAGCACAGCGCCGCGCTGCCCAGCCGGCCGGGAAAGCTCCGCCGAAGGAGAGAAGAAGCATGCGTCTCGCACGTACGGGTCCCCAGCTCGCCCTGGTCCTGAGCGCCCTCGTCCTGTCCGCATCTCCCGCCGTCGCGGCGCCCGACGGTGACGTCCTGGTCAATCCGGGGAAGGCGGCTCCCGGGACCACCGTCACCGTGAGCACGACCGCCTGCGGCAAGGAGACCTACGGCAAGGGTGAGTCGGAAGCGGGCGGGAAGTTCCACCTCCTGCCCGGCGACCGGGAGGGCGTGCTGGTGGGTACGTTCAAGCTCCCGCTGGAAGCCGCCTCCGGCACGGACACAGTGACCCTCAAGTGCCCGCCTCGCATCAAGCAGACCGTCACCTATCAGATCTCCGGCCGGCCGGTCGGTGCGGTGGAAGCGGGCTTCGGCTGGGCCGCGGGCGCCGGCGAAGGGGCGGACGGGGACGGCAGCGACGTCCCCTACACCCTCGGGGCGTTGCTCCTGGGCGGCGCAGCCGCCGGCATCCTGATCAGAACGCGCCGCCGCGCCACCGCCGCCCGGAACGGCGCCTGAGCCCACAGCCTCGGCTCCGGTTCCGGTTCCTGCGTGCACCGGCGCCCGCCGGTGCACTGCGCGGGGAACGAGAGAGAGGCGCCTGCCGGGCGAATCCCCAGGTCAGCGCGGTCCCGGGCGCGTTCGTCCCGGCGGCGGTCTTCGACCAGCGTGCCCCGGCCGCGAAGTTCATCGTGCGGGCCTTCCGCAGCGTGGCCCGGTGGCCCTCGACCCGCATCATCCGTCCCGCCGCGTCGCAGACCGCGAGCAGATGCTCCCCGTCCGTCGTGTACGCCCCCATCAGCTCGCGGATCACCGGCATTGCCGCCGCCAGGGGATGACCGTCCCGGTACGCGGCGAGCTCGCTCCCGTCCAGCTCCACCCGCGCCGCCCCGTCCTGACTCACCCGCGCACGGGCCGAACGCCGCCACGAGGCGCTCGACGGGCTGGCGCCTGCGCGGTCGGCCGCTCTCGAAGAGACGCTGTTGCGGTTCCATGGGTGAGACGGGGTTCCTGTGGTGGCGGGATCCTGGCGGTGCAGGGATCGGGCGTTGTCGCCGATCCGCCGGGGTGACGGTGATCACGGAGGCTCGTGGGCGAGAGCTGCGTAGGCTTGTGAAGTCGTCGTGGTGGGTCCGGAGGGGCGGGCGTAGCTCCCCGACATTGCCTGATGATGCGTCAGAAAAGTCGGCAAGTGATCAGCATCAGTCCTGAAGAACCTGAGGACAGCTGCCTGAACCTGCGACTCGTTGTAAGGTGTGGAAACAGCCCTTGACCTGCGAAAACGCAGGCAGGGAGCCTATGTCCAGGAGTACCTCGATGATACGAACGATATTCAAGTCCAAGATCCACCGGGCGACCGTGACCCAGGCGGACCTTCACTACGTCGGGTCCGTCACCGTCGACGCCGAGCTGATGGAGGCGGCCGATCTGCTGCCCGGTGAGCTCGTGCACATCGTCGACATCGACAACGGTGCCCGCCTGGAGACCTACGTCATCGAGGGCGAGCGGGGTTCCGGGGTCATCGGGATCAACGGCGCCGCCGCGCACCTGGTGCACCCCGGTGACCTGGTGATCCTCATCAGCTACGCGCAGCTCGCGGACGCCGAGGCCCGGACGTTCGTGCCGCGTGTCGTGCACGTGGACGCGGACAACCGGATCGTGGAGCTGGGGACCGACGCGTCCGCGCCCGTCCCCGGGAGCGACACCGTGCGCGCGCCGCACGCCGTGCCCGCCTCGTAGCCGGGCCACCCGAACGACGGGACCCGGCGGGCGCGGCAGGGCCCGCCGGGTCACCCTGGAGGGGGACGAACCCGTCGACCGAGAGGTCCGTGATGACTCACCCGTACCCCGACCCGGTGCCCCCCTCGCCGATCCCGCCGCCGGTGCCGCCGCCCAACCCGGTGCCGACCCCGCCGGCCCCCGAGCCGGGCCCGGCGCCGCAGCCCGGCGGGCCCGTGCCGGATCCCGAACCCCAGCCCCAGCCCGGCCCCGCCGGTCTCCGCCCGGCGTCAACCCCGAGGTGACGGAAGGGCCTTGGGGTTTGCCGAATCCCTTGTCACGGAGCGTGCGCCACCCCTAACTTGGACGACTGTTGCTGTGTTCAAGGGGGGCCCATGGCCGTACGCGGACGTCACCGCCGCCACCAGCCGAGCCGGATCAACCGTGCCTCGCTCACCGTCACCGCGGGCAGCGCCGGAATGGCGCTGCCGCTGATCGGCGCGGGGGCCGTGCAGGCCGCCTCGCTGGACGTCTGGGAGAAGGTCGCGGCCTGCGAGTCGACCTCCAACTGGCGGATCAACACCGGCAACGGCTACTTCGGCGGCCTGCAGTTCAGCCAGTCCACCTGGGAGGCCTACGGCGGCACGCACTACGCGCCGCGCGCGGACCTCGCCTCCAAGGACCAGCAGATCGCGATCGCCGAGCGGGTCCTCAAGGGCCAGGGGCCCGGCGCCTGGCCGTCCTGCGGCGCCCGCGCGGGCCTCGAACGGGGCGGCGACGCGCCGGACGTCACCCCCGGCGGTACGGCGAAGGCGCGGGCGAAGTCGCCCGGCGGGAACGCGGTGAGCACCGCCTCCCTGCCCGGGCAGCGCGCCTTACCCGAGCGGCCCACCAGGAACGTCGGCCCGACCGCCGTGCCCACCGTCCGCGAGATGTACACGGTGACGCCCGGCGACTCCCTGTCGAAGATCGCCCGCGACGAGCGGGTCCGGGGCGGCTGGAAGGGTCTGTACGACACCAACCGCGCCGTCGTCGGTGACGATCCCGACCTCATCCATCCCGGCCAGCGCCTGACCCTGCGCATGGTCGCGCCGCGGAAGCCGGCTACGCCCGAGGCGCACGTCCCCACGGCGCCCCCGGCGAAGGCCCCCTCGGCCACGAAGCCCCCGGCGAAGACCTCCGCGCAGGTGCCCAGGACCCGGCCCGCAGCGCACCCCGCGACCAAGCCGGCCGCGAAGCCCGTGGGACAGAGCGCCCGGCCCGCGGCCCCGTCGGGCACCAAGCCCGCCGCGAAGCCCAGCACCCGGCCGGCGCCCAAGCCGGTCACCAGGCCCGCGGCCAAACCGGCCGCCAAGCCCGCCGCCAAGCCCAGGCCCGCGTCCAAGCCGCGGCCCGCCCCGGCCCAGGCCCGCTACTCCGCGCCCGTCTCGGCGGACATCGGCACCCGCTACGGGACCCGTGGTTCCTCGTGGTCCAGCGGCTACCACACCGGCGTCGACTTCCCGGTGCCCACCGGCACCTCCGTCAAGGCGGTGGCCGGGGGACGCGTCGTCTCCGCCGGATGGGGCGGCGCGTACGGCTACCAGATCGTGCTGCGCCACGACGACGGCCGCTACAGCCAGTACGGGCACCTCTCCGCACTCGCCGTCCGCGAGGGCCAGCGGGTCACCGCGGGCCAGCGCATCGGCCGCTCAGGATCGACCGGCAACAGCTCGGGCCCGCACCTCCACTTCGAGGTGCGGACGGGTCCCGGGTACGGCTCCGACATCGACCCGCTCGCGTACCTCAGGGCCCGGGGCGTCTCCCTCTGACCCCGGGCCGGGGCCAGGGCCCGGCCCACGCGCCCCGTCCGGCGCCGACGGCTCGTCCGTCGGCGCCGTCATCCGGTCCAGGGTGAGCTGGACGAGGCCACCCGCGGCGACCGTGCCGCAGATCAGCGCGGCGACCGTGCCGGCCGCTCCGTAGCGGAAGCTCTCGCCGAACAGCGTCAGACCCACGGCGGCGGCGGCCACCGGATTGACCACGGTGACCGTCGCCAGCGGGGCCGCCAGGCCGGCGCCGCGGTACGAGGCCTGGGAGAGGAGCAGTCCGGTCACGGCGAGGGCCGAGAGCACCAGCAGGCCGGTCCACTCGGCGAGCGGCGCGTCCGGCGACCACTCCTCGGCCACCGCCTTCGTGAAGACCGAGGCCATGCCGAAGGAGACACCGGCCGCCGCGGCCAGGACGACACTGCGCAGCACGGACCTGCCCACCACGTGCGCGGCCGTGAACAGCAAGGCCACCACGCCGAAGGTGCAGCCCGCGAGCAGCCACCGGTCACCGTCGGAGAGGTCCCGGCCCTCGGCCCCCGTCGTCAGGCTGAGCAGCCCGGCCAGGCCCACCGTGGCCATCAGGGCGCCGCGCCAGGCCCGCCGCCCCGCCCTGCGGCCGACGAACAGCGCAGCCATGGGCAGCGCGAACACGATCGTGAGGGCGCCCAGCGGCTGGACCAGGCTGAGCGGTCCGTACGCGAGCGCCGCGACGTGCAGGGCCGCGCCGACGCCGTTGAGCAGGACGGAGCCCCACCAGGCCGGGCTGCGCAGCGGCGCGTAGCGGGGACCGGTGGCGGAGGCCGCGACCCGCTCCTGCACGATCGCCGCGGCCGCGTAGGCGACCGCCGAGACCAGGGCCAGGAGTACGGACAGCAGGAGGGGACTCATACCTTCCACGATCTCTCTTCCCGGCCGATCGCGTCGTCGTCCCAGGGGACGTCTTCGCGGGTACCACCGGCGCAGTACACGGCCGCCGCGTACGCCTGGAGATGTACACCAGTGCAGGTCAGAACGGGTGCAAAGCATCCTTTTCGAGCCGTCCCCGGGGGCCGCGCGGGGGCGCTACGGTGGTCGAAATCCACGGAGGCGGAGCCGTGGGACAGCAGCACGAACAGCACCAGGAACCGAAGCAGGGGGAACGCGGATGAATCTCGTCGAGAGCGCCGCGGTCGGCGGCTTCTTCGCGCTGCGCACCACCCCGCCGGAGAGCGGGGGAGCGCACCGGCCGCTCGCCCTCCTGTACGCGGGGGAGGACGGGCCCCTCCACGCGCGCGTGGACCGGGTCGCCGCCCGGCTCGGCGCCCCCGAGCGGCGCGTCGGGGCCTCCGTCGCCCACCTCGGACTCGCCGCCCGGCTCTGGTCGACCGCCCTGGGGCCCGCCGCCCTGCACGGCCGCTTCCCCTCCCTCGACCCCGCCGAGCTGCACTGGGACGGGGCGCTGACCTCGCCCGACGACCTGTGGTGGGCGGGCTCCGACACCCGCCCGGCGACGGTCGCCGCGCTCCGCGCCGCCGTCCAGGAGGCCCATCTCGGGCCGCTCCACGCGGCGCTGCGCCGCGACGGGCACATCTCCCCGCGGCTGCTCTGGGGCAACGCCGGGTCGGCGCTCGCGGGGGCCCTGCGCGAACTGACCCGCTGGGCGGCCGCCCACGGCCGCCCGGAAGTCGCCGAACGGGCCGCCGTCCTGGTCGCCGGCCTGCTCGACCACCCCGACCTCGCCGGAACCGTCCGGGGCCCCCGGCTGCGCCGGGCCAGCTGCTGCCTCTACTACCGCTGCCCCGGCGGCGGACTGTGCGGCGACTGTGTCTTCGACCACGCCCCCCGAACGGGTTTGGAGGCGCGGCCCCCGGCTCCGTAAAGTTGGCGGGGTTGCCGTTTCGCGCTTACTCCGGACGGCGGCCCCCCACGACCGGCGAGTGACGAGCGAACGAGGAACCCGAAGGCCATGACGGTGACCGAAGAAAACCAGGACTACGGCCCGGGTCTCGACCCCGAGCGCCTGGCCGTCTGCCTCAGCGTCCTCGACGAGCTCGACAAGCTGGACGTGGACCACCCGGACGCCATCCGCGTCCGCCGCGCCACGGCCGGCATCTACCGGACCGTGAAGCAGCGCCGCCGCCAGGAGCGCCGCGCCGCCAAGACCGCCAACGACAAGGCCGTCACCGAGGCCACCGCCACCGGCTCCGCCCAGCGCATCGACGACGAGACCGAGGGCATCCTGCCCACCTCCGTCACCGAGGAGGGCCGGATCGCCGGGATACTCCAGCGTCCGCGTTCCTGCTACGTCTGCAAGACCCGGTTCGTCGAGGTCGACTACTTCTACCACCAGCTCTGCCAGAAGTGCGCCGCCCAGAACCGCGCCAAGCGCGACGCCCGCGCCGACCTCACCGGCAAGCGCGCCCTGCTCACCGGCGGCCGGGCGAAGATCGGCATGTACATCGCGCTGCGGCTGCTGCGCGACGGCGCCCACACCACGATCACCACCCGCTTCCCCAAGGACGCCATCCGCCGCTTCAAGGCGATGGAGGACTCCGCGGACTGGATGCACCGCCTGGAGGTCGTCGGCATCGACCTGCGCGACCCGGCGCAGGCCGTGGCCCTCGCCGACCAGATGACCGAGGCCGGTCCGCTGGACATCCTCATCAACAACGCCACGCAGACCGTGCGCCGGCTGCCCTCCGCGTACGCTGCGCTGGTCGAGGGCGAGAACGCGGCGCTGCCGGCCGGCGAGCTGCCCGCCCACCACGTGATCGGCGCCTTCAACTCCGGCGCGGTCGGCGAGCTCGTCGGTTCGTCGGAGCTGCCCGCCGGCGTGCGCGACCTGGAGGCCCAGCAGGTCGCGGACCTCGCGCTCGTCGCGGGCAACGCCACCATCGCCAAGCACCTCGACGGCACCGCCATCGACGCGGGCGGCCTGGTGCCGGACGTCGTGGAGTCCAACACCTGGGTGCAGAGCATCGAGCAGATCTCCCCGGTGGAGCTGCTGGAGACCCAGCTGTGCAACTACACGGCCCCGTTCATCCTGATCAGCAAGTTGCGGCCGGTGATGGCCGAGGCGGCGAAGAAGGCGAGCAGCGGCCGTTCCTACGTCGTGAACGTCTCCGCGATGGAGGGCGTCTTCAGCCGCGGCTACAAGGGGGCGGGACACCCGAACACCAACGCCGCCAAGGCCGCGATGAACATGGTGACGCGGACCAGCGGCCAGGAGATGTTCGAGACCGACGGCATCCTGATGACCTCCGTCGACACCGGCTGGATCACCGACGAGCGTCCGCACTTCGACAAGCTGCGCCTGGCCGAGGCCGGTTTCCACGCCCCGCTCGACCTGGTCGACGGCGCCGCCCGCGTCTACGACCCGATCGTGCGCGGCGAGGAGGGCGAGGACCTGTACGGCTGCTTCCTGAAGGACTACGCGCCCGCGAACTGGTAGCCCCGGGACCGAAGCGGTTCCCGCTGTTCCGGCAAGAGCGCCTCACCGGCCGGGTGGGGCGCTCTTTCGGCTCTCTTCACCCGAACGCGTCACACTTCGGAGCCCGGTAGAGCGCAGACGCGCTCATTTGGTTACTCTGATGTTCACGGTCGGCCACCGAGGAGACACACCGTCCTCACGGCCTTCCAGGGACAGGCCTTCCACCGAGGCCGCGGTCCCGCCCGACGAACGGCGCCACCGCGACCGACCGGCACTTGTCCCACAGGTACGCGACACAAAGGAGTGCGCGGTGACACCAGAACTGGCGAAGCAGGAACCGCGACCGGCCGAACACACCGACCGGCCCCGCAGGAACGGCGAGCTGGGGAGCCTCGACGTGTGGGCCCACGCGGCTCCCATCAGGCTCGCGGGCTACGAGGACGACCTCGCCGAGCCCCACATCCTGCCCGGCATCGACTGATCCCCTCGCTTCACATCCGGTGCCCCCGGCCGCGCTGACGTTCCAGCGGCCGGGGGCACCGGCACGTTCCGGCCCGGGCCGCCGGCTCGTTCACGGAGGTTTCCCGGCCGGTTCCCGCAGCCGGATCGGCGGCAGGTACTCCCGCACCAGCGTCCGGTGCCACCACGCGCCGGTCTCCCGGAGCTCGCGCCAGGTGGTGTACCGGTAGCGGTAGAGCCGGGCGCGGACCAGGGTTGGCGGCGCCTCCGGGAAGGGGTTGTGGCCCAGCAGCCGCAGGGTGTCCCGGTCGCCTTCGAGCAGCCGCTCCACGAACGGGCCGAACCAGTCGCGCGCGTACCCGGGGCTCAGCGCCGCGAACCACATCAGCCAGTCGAGCCGCAGGTGGTACGGGGCGAACTGGCGGGGCAGCCGGCGCGGGTCGCCCGGCTTGCCCTTGAAGCCGTACTCCCGCCACACGGTGTCCGGACGCGGTTCCGGGTCCTCGGTGCCCTCGACGACGATCTCGTCCCTGACGCGGCCCACCGTGCCGAACGCCCCGTAGGTGTTGACCAGGTGGTACGGGTCGTACGAGCGGTTCATGGCCTGGTGCCGGGAGAGCAGGTTGCGCACCGGGCGGTAGCTCCGTACGAGTACGAACGCGGTGACCGCGACGACCAGGGCCACGTACCAGAGCGGCGGATCGGGCCGGGGGTGCTCGCCGGTGACGGGGGAGGCGTCCACGACCGAGAGCGCGAGCACGATGGTGATCCAGTTCAGCCAGGCGAAGTTGCCGGAGAGCACCAGCCACAGCTGGGTCGCCACCATCAGTCCCGCCGCGACCGTGGCCACCGGCTGCGGGGCGAACAGCAGGAACGGCACGAAGAGCTGGACGACGTGGTTCGCCGCCACCTCCACGCGGTGCAGCGGCCGGGGCAGATGGTGGAAGAACCAGCTCAGCGGGCCGGGCATCGGCTGGGTCTCGTGGTGGTGGTAGAGGCAGGTCAGCTTCCGCCAGCACTCGTCACCGCGGATCTTGATGAGCCCGGCGCCGAACTCGACCCGGAACAGCAGCCAGCGCAGCAGGAAGAGCACGAGGACGGGCGGCCCGACCTCGTCGTTGCCGAGGAAGACAGCCAGGAAACCGGTCTCGAGGAGCAGCGACTCCCAGCCGAAGGAGTACCAGGTCTGCCCGACGTTCACGATCGACAGGTACAGCGCCCAGAGGACCAGCCAGCACAGCATCGAGACGGGCAGCGGCACCGCGTCCGCGGCGCCGGCGACGAGCGCGAGCGCCAGCGCGGCGCCGGACCAGGCGACGGTGGCGAACAGCCGGTCGGAGTAGCGCCAGTGGAAGAGCGAGGGGGTGTGCCGGGGCCGCGTCCCGCGCACGTACGCCGGTACGGGGAGCATGCCGCGCTCCCCGATCAGCGCCCGGAACTGGAGGGCTGCCGAAAGGAACGCCACGCAGTACAGCCCGGCGAGGCCCCGCTGGAAGACGATCCGGCTCAGCCAGTGGTCGGGTTCGGTGAACCACTCCATCCCTTCCAGTATCGGCCCGGGATCACGTCCTGACGAGACGCCGCAGGGTCCGGCCGAGGTGCCGCGCGTACGCCCGCTGGAGCAGCGGGACGACCGGTCCGGCGAGCCGGGTGTACCAGGAGGCGGGGCGGCTGAAGGCGGTGACCGCGAAGCGGACCGTGCCGTCGGCTTCGAGGTGGACCGTGAAGGACTCCTCGCCGCACTCCGGGTGCCCGGTGAGCGTCCCGTAGGCGAAGCCGACGCGGTCCTGCTCGTACGCGGTCCAGATCACCGCACAGGGGACGGCCATCCGCAGCGGGCCGAGGCCCGCCGACACTTCGACGGCCACGCCGGGAACGGCGCGCTCGGCGTCCGCGAGGAGGCGCGCCCCGGACGAGCGGTGCATCCGGAAGGTGGTGACGGCGGCGCCGGCGGCCTCGAACGCGGCGCGGCCGTGGCCGACGACCGCCTCGTACCGGAGGTGGTGGTAGCCCTCGGGGAGGGTTTCGGGGGTGCGGGTGGCGCCGACCTCGCGGTAGCTGAGGGACGGACGGGGGTGCGCGGGACGGTGAAGGTCCTGCAGGAGGCGGGTCATGCGGGGAGCTCCGTTCGGGGGCGGGCCGGGAGGCCGGCGGGGGCGGGTGGGGTGGTGCGGTCCGCGCGGAGGCGGCGGTGGGCGAGCAGCGCGCAGACCGTGAAGCCGAGCGCGTTGCCGAGGCCGTGGGTCGCGGCCGTCCAGGTCAGGCTCAGGTGCGGCAGGCCGGTCGCCTCGCCGAGCGCCCAGCTCAGCGCGAGCAGCATGGTGACGAAGAGGACGAGCGCCGAGACGCCGAGCAGGCCGCGGGTGAGCCGGTCGGCGGTCGCCGTCCCGCGTCGTTCGCGCAGGGTGAGGACGGCGACGGTCGTCATGCCGGCGGTGAGCACGACGGCTCCGGCGAGCTCGGCCCAGTCGTCGACGAAGTAGCCGATCAGGACGAGCAGCGTGCCGGCCGGGACGCTGAGGGCGGCGAAGCGGGCGGCGGGGCCGTCGGCGGCCCGGCAGAGCAGTCCGGCGACCAGGGCGGCGGCGAAGCCCGCGAAGTGGAAGTGCGGGACGGTCAGCGCGAGCAGGTCCAGGTCGAAGCCGAGGAGCGGGTACGAGGCCCGCTCGGCGACGAGCGCGAGGCCGGCGACGGAGGGTGCGAGCAGGGCGGTGAGCACGGCCACCTCACCCGGCCGCAGGGAGCGGGTCAGGAAGAGCCGGGCCGGGGCCTGGAGCGCGAGGGCCAGGGTGGCCAGCGCGTAGACGGCGGCGAGCGCGGTCGAGATCCCGGAGCGGGGCAGCCACAGGGACAGCGCCCCGGGCGCGGCGAGCAGCGGCCAGGCGCGCCGCAGGGGCTCCCACCCGGGTGGCCGGGGGCCGTCGAGGAGCGCGAGGCCCGTCGGGACCACCCAGAGCATGCCGATCGTCACGACCGAGCCGACCAGGACCGACAGTGCGGTCATACGACATCCACCCCCACTTGAACGCGTTCAACTCATGACGCCGAGCGTAGGGCCTTTCTTGAACGTGTTCAAGTGGCTGGCTCGCGTCGAGCGACCCGGACGGCCGCCCTCCGCTTGCGCGGCCCCGCGCACTGCGACAGACATGAGGGACTGGCCGGAACCCGGGCGCCGTGGCCCGGGGAGAGAAACTCGGGAGAACCAGGTGCGCTCAGCCCACAGCCGGACACGGCGAACCCCCACCGTCCTCGCCGCGCTGGCCGTCCCCCTGCTGCTCGCGGGCTGCACCTCCGTCTGGGAAGGCTCCCGCGGCGGCGCCGAGCCCGCCGCGGCCGGCCCCGCGCAGGACGTCCTCCTCCAGCCGGTCGCCGCCCAGGGCCCCGATCCCTTCACCGCCTCCACCGCCCGCGGCACCATGCCGGTCTCGGCCCCGCAGCGCGGCCCCGACGCGGCCCCCGAACAGGTCCGCGAGGTCACCGGCTCCACCCCCGGCCTCTACGGCGGCACGCGCGCCGAGGGCAGCTGCGACGTCGACCAGCAGGTCTCCCTCCTCGCCGCCGACCAGGACAAGACCCGCGCCTTCGCCGAGGCCGCCGGCATCCCCGAGACCAACGTCGCCGACTGGCTGCGCGGACTGACCCCCGTCGTGCTGCGCGCGGACGCCCGGGTCACCAACCACGGCTACCGCCAGGGCAAGGCCAACGCCTTCCAGTCCGTCCTCCAGACCGGCACCGCCGTCCTCGTCGACCAGTACGGCTCCCCGCGCGTCCGCTGCGCCTGCGGCAATCCGCTGCGCACCCCGGCCGCGTCCCAGGGCGGAGTGCATCAGGGAGATCCCTGGGACGGCTTCGACCCCGACCGGGTGATCGTCGTCCGGCCGACCACCACCGTCGTCACCAGCCTGGTCATCGTGAACGCCGCCGACCGCAGCTGGATCGAGCGGCGGACCGGCAGCGACGGGGCGGAGGACCGCAAGCCCGCCGTGGAACCGGACTGCGACCCGGACGCCTGCCGCCTCACCGGCACCCCCGAAGCCGGCACCCCCGACCCGGCGACCCCGGACTCCGCGACCCCGGACACCACGCGGCCCGACCCGAGCGCCCCGGACCGCCGTACCGCCCCGGACACCCCCTCCCGGGCCCCCGTGCCGCCCGCCCCGGTGCCCCCGGCGCCGGACAGCCCGCTGCCCGACGCCTCCGGAACCGGCGGCACCGGCACCGAGCCCCCTCCGGGAGACCCCGAGCCGTACCCCGTACCGGACACGGAGCCGTACCCCCAGCCCGATGGCGACCCCCACGCCGACCCCTTCGCCGAGCCGCCCGGCGTGCCCGACGGCGAGCTGCCGCCCGAGGAACTCTTCCCCGCCGAGCCGGTCCCGGAGCAGCCCGAGACCTTCGAGGGATGAAACGGATCTTCCTGGTGCGCGCGGGCTGCGCTCCGCCTAGCGTGGCCCCATGAACGCGGGCAACGGGGGAGGGCAGGCGGCCGAGCGGCGCCGAGCCCCGGACGAGCAGGGCGCCGGAGCGCGGATACTGGCCGAATTCGGCTCCGTCTTCCGGATGGGCGGATTCGACTGGAACCTCGTCGACGGCACGATGCTCATGGACGACGCCGCCCTCGACGTCTTCGACCTCGACCGCGCGGAGTACAACGACCGTCCCGAGTCGCTCGGCCCGCGGGTCCTGCCGGACGAGGGCCGCCGCCTCGACACCCTCGTCGCCCAGGCGCTCAAGGACGGCAGCGCGGAGTACGGCGCCTACTTCCGGATCCGCCGCCGCGACGGCAGCCACCAGTGGACCCACACCCAGGGGCGGGTCCACCGCGACGACTCCGGCCGCCCCGTGCGCATCGTCGGCGTCATCCGCGACGCCACCCACGAACTCACCGAGTCCGCCGCCCGCCTCGGCCTCGACGAGGGACGGCGCAAGCGCGCCGGGGTCGTCGAGGGCACCACGGCGGCCCTCGCCTACGCACGGACCGTGCAGGACGTCATCGACCTGCTCAACGACTCGCACGCGCTCGAACACTTCGGCGCCGCGAGCCTCGTCATGGGCCTCCTCGAAGCGGGTCGCATCCATCTCGTCGCCGAGGGCCCGCAGGGTGCCTTCGTGCCGGGCACCCGATTCACCCGGGTGGACGAGCCGTACCCGATGAGCGAGGTGATCCGCACCCTCCGCCCGCGGTTCATCGTCTCGGCCCGGGACTTCGCCGAATCCTTCCCGGTGCTCTGGCCGCACATCAGCGGCCTCGGCATCACCGCCGCCGCCTACCTCCCGCTGATCGCCCAGGCCCGGCCCATCGGCGCGCTCGGACTGCTCTACAGCGACAAGACCGGCTTCAGCGAGGACGAACGGACCCTCCTCGTCGCCCTCGGCAGCAGCATCGCCCAGAGCCTCCAGCGGGCCATGCTGTACGAGCAGGAGCACGACCTCGCCGAGGGGCTCCAGCAGGCGATGCTGCCGCGCCGCATCCCCGAGGTGCCCGGCGCCCAGACCGCCGTCCGCTACCGCTCCGCCCGGCTCGGCCGGGACATCGGCGGCGACTGGTACGACATCATCCCGCTGCCCGGCGGACGCGTCGGCGCCGTCATCGGGGACGTCCAGGGGCACGACACCCACGCGGCGGCCGTCATGGGCCAGCTGCGGATCGTGCTGCGCGCCTACGCCGCCGAGGGGCACACCCCCGCGACGGTGATGGCCCGCGCCTCCGTCTTCCTGCACGAACTCGACACCGACCGCTTCGCCACCTGCACCTACGCGGAGGTCGACCTGGGCACCGGCGTCGTCCAGGTGGTCCGCGCCGGCCACGTCGACCCGCTGCTGCGGGAGCACGACGGCCACTGCCGGCGGGTCCCGGTGGAGGGCGGGCTGCCGCTCGGGCTCTCGGCGGAGTTCGGCCGGCTCGACTACCCGGTGACCACCCTGGAGCTCGACCCCGGACAGACCCTGATGCTCTACACCGACGGACTGGTCGAGAAGCCCGGCGCCGACCTCGACGAAGGGCTCCAGTGGCTCTCCGCCCTCGTCCGGCGCGGTCCCACCGATCTGCAGGAGCTCGCCGACCACCTGTGCGAGGTGGTCGCCGACCGGGGCGGCGAGGACGACGTCGCGATCCTGCTGCTGCGCCGGCTGAGCGAGGCCGCCGCCCACGGCGCCGGCCGCTTCCAGCAGCACGTGGCCCAGAACGACCCGGAGGCGCTGAGCTCGGCCCGGCACATGATCAGGGCCGCCGTCCGCGCCTGGGGCGCGGAGGACCACGCGGACGAGATCGAGCTGGTCGCCGACGAGCTGATGACCAACGCGCTGATGCACACCGACGGCGGCGCGATCGTGACCCTGCGGATCCTGGGCGGCGCCGAACGGCGGCTCCGGGTCGAGGTGGAGGACCGCTCGAGCGCCCTGCCCCGGCGCCGCGAGGCGGGGGAGGCGGGCGTGTCGGGGCGCGGGCTGCTGCTCGTCGACCGGCTCTCCGACGTGTGGGGCGTGGAGTCGCGCGGCAGCGGCAAGTGCGTGTGGTGCGAGTTCACCGTGGAGAGCTGAGCCTTTAGCCGAGCCTGTTAACCGAGTCTGCTAGCCGAGCCTGTTAACTGGGTCTGTTAACTGAGCGTGAACTGATCGTACTTGACCGTAACTGTCGGTACGCGATTGACTTCGCTCTCCCGGCTCTCCGTGCAGGACGTGAGGACACCCGTGAGCAGCGAGCTACTGGCACCGCTAGACCTGGCCTTCTGGCACCTCGAATCCACCGCACACCCCCTGCACCTCGGTGCCCTCGCCCACTTCGGCCCCCCACCCGCCGACGCCGCCGACCGGACGCCGCCCGACCTCCTGGAGCTGCTCGCCCGGCGCGCCGCCGCCGTCCCCCGGCTCCGGATGCGCGTGCGCGACGTCCTGCTCCCCGTCGGCGGCGCGGCCTGGAGCGCCGACCCGGACTTCGACGTGCGCCGCCACGTCCACGAGATCACCCTGCCCGGCGCCGACTTCCGCGCCGAGACCGCCCGGCTCGCCGCCGAACTCATGGAACGGCCCGTCGCCCGCGGCCTGCCACCCTGGGAGATGTACCTGCTCAGCGGCGCCCCCGACGGCTCCTTCGCGGTCCTCGTCAAACTGCACCACGCCCTCGCCGACGGCATGCGGGCCGTCGCCATCGGCGCCGGGATCTTCGACGAGATCGCCGCCGGACGCCGTCCCGCCCGCCGCCCCCGCCCCGTCACCCCCCGGTCCTGGCTGCCCGGCCCCGGCCGGCTCCTCGGCCTGGCCCGCGACCGGCTCGGCGACCTCAGTCGGGCCGTCGAGGTCGGCGCCTCCGTCGTCCGCGCCAGCCGCCTCGACGGGCGCCCCACCGCCGCACTCGCCGCCGAGTCCAGCGGCACCCGCCGGATCGCCACCGCGAGCCTGTCCCTGGAACGCGTCCACCGGATCCGCCGCGGCACCGGCGGCACCGCCAACGACGTCCTCCTCACCGTCGTCGCGGGCGCCCTCCGCCGCTGGTTCGCCGAGCGGGGCCTGCCCCTGCCGGGGGCCGACCCCCGGGCCCTCGTCCCCGTCTCCCGGCGACGGCCCGGCACCGCCCCCGGACCCGGCAACAGCCTCTCCGGCTACCTCGTCGACCTGCCGGTCACCGAGGCCGACCCGGCCGCCCGGCTCGCCGCCGTCCGCGCCGCCATGGACCGCAACAAGGCCGCAGGACCGCTCAGGGGCGCCGGGGCCGTCGCCCTGCTCGCCGACCAGCTGCATCCGCTCGCCCACCGCTTCGGCGCGCCCCTCGCGTCCGGTGCCGCCAGGCTCCTCTTCGACCTCCTGGTCACCCAGGTGCCGCTGCCCCGCTCCGCGCTCTCCCTGGCCGGCGCGCCGCTGCGCGCGCTGTTCCCCATGGCCCCGCTCGCCCGCGGCCAGTCCCTCGCGGTCGCCATGTCCCCGTACGGCGGCCAGGTCCACATCGGGCTCGTCGCCGACGGCGAGGCCGTCCCCGACCTCGACGCGCTCGCCGCCGCGCTCACCGCCGAACTCGACCTGCTGGACCCGCCGGACACGCCGTGAGACCGTCCCCCGGGCGGGCTCGCGGCCCCGCCGCCCGTGCGGCAGGGTGGAACCATGCCCGAACTCCCCGAGGTGGAAGCGCTCCGCGCGTTCCTCGACACGCACCTGGTGGGCAAGGAGATCGCCCGCGTGCTGCCCGTCGCGATCAGCGTCCTCAAGACGTACGACCCGCCCCTGAGCGCCGTCGAGGGCGCCGAGGTCACCGCGATCGCCCGGCACGGGAAGTTCCTCGACCTCACCACCACCGGCCCGGGCGGCGAGCTCCACCTCCTCTTCCACCTGGCCCGCGCGGGCTGGCTCCGCTGGCAGGACCCGCTGCCCTCGGGCCCGCCCAAGCCCGGCAAGGGCCCGCTGGCCCTGCGGACCGCGCTCACCGGCGGCGACGGCTTCGACCTCACCGAGGCGGGCACGACCAAACGCCTCGCCGTGTACGTGGTGCGCGACCCGCGGGAGGTACCGGGCGTCGCACGCCTGGGACCCGACCCGCTCGCCGAGGACTTCGGCCCGGCGGAGTTCGCCGCCCTGCTCGCCGGCGAACGGCGCCAGATCAAGGGCGCCCTGCGCGACCAGAGCCTCATCGCGGGCATCGGCAACGCGTACAGCGACGAGATCCTGCACGCCGCGAAGATGTCCCCGTTCAAACCCACCCAGAACCTCACCCCGACGGAGACGGCCGCCCTCTACGCGGCGATGCGGACCACCCTCCACGAGGCCGTCGAACGCTCCCACGGCCTGGCCGCGGGCAGACTCAAGGCCGAGAAGAAGAGCGGCCTGCGGGTCCACGGCCGCACCGGCGAACCCTGCCCCGTGTGCGGGGACACCATCCGCGAGGTCTCCTTCAGCGACTCCTCCCTCCAGTACTGCCCGACCTGCCAGACCGGCGGCAAGCCCCTCGCCGACCGCCGCCTGTCGAAACTCCTCAAGTAGCTCCGCACGCCGTCCCCGATCAGGGCCGCCGCGTGCCCGTTACACTCCGCCGCATGCTGCGCGTACTGGCCGTCGACGACGAGGAACCCGCCCTCGGGGAGCTGCTCTACCTGCTGCGCGCCGACCCCCGCGTCCGCACCGCCGAGGGCGCGGGCGACGCCACCGCCGCGCTCCGCCGGATCGGGCGCGCCCTGGAGACCGGGCCGGACGGCGAGGAGGCGATCGACGTCGTCTTCCTCGACATCCACATGCCCGGGCTCACCGGACTCGACGTGGCCCGGCTGCTCGCCGGCTTCGCCCGCCCGCCGCTGGTCGTCTTCGTCACCGCCCACGAGGGCTTCGCGCTCCAGGCCTTCGACCTGAAGGCGGTCGACTACGTCCTCAAGCCCGTCCGCCGCGAGCGCCTCGCCGAGGCCGTCCGCCGCGTCCACGACCTGGTGCATGCCACCGCCGCCACCGCCCCGGCCCCCACCGCACCCGAACAGATCCCCGTCGAGCTCGGCGGGATCACCCGGTTCGTGTCCGTCGACGACATCGCGTACGTCGAGGCCCACGGCGACTACGCCCGCCTCCACACCGACCACGGCAGCCACCTCGTCCGCATCCCGCTCTCCACCCTCGAGGAGCGGTGGGCCTCCCGGGGCTTCGTCCGCATCCACCGCAGCCACCTGGTCGCCCTCGCCCGGATCGACGAGCTCCGGCTCGACGGCGGCGCCACCTCCGTACGGGTCGGGGAGGTCGACCTGGCGGTCAGCCGGCGCCACGCCCGCCCGCTCCGGGACCTGCTGATGCGCCGCGCCGGCGGCTGAGCCCGTCCCACGCCACCCCTACCGCGGCCGCTCCCACCTGCGTAGACTCCACGCGACCCGGGCCCAGATGGCCTCACTTCCGACGGGAGGCGGACGCCGATGTCCGAGCAGCAACCTCCCCCGGTCTCCGGCCGGGGGGACACCCAGCGCAGACCCCGCCGCGAGACCGTCACGTACGCCTCCGCCCACGGCACGGGCGCCGTACCGGGCCCCGCACGGCGGCGTCCGGTCCATCCGCCGGCCCGCTCCGAGATCGACGAGCAGACCACCCTCGGCCACACCTACGTCCGCTCCCTGATGCGCAGCCAGCTGCGCGCCGCCCTCACCGCCCTCGGGGCGCTCGCCCTGCTGGTCGGCTCGCTGCCGCTGCTCCTCGCCCTGCCCGCCCCCGAGATCTCCGTCTGGATCGTCCTCGGCGTCGGGGTGTACCCCGTCGTCTGGGGCATCGCCCACTGGTACCTGCGCCGCGCCGAACGCAACGAGCGCGACTTCACCGGCCTCGTCGAACGCTGAGCCGCCCCGCGTGAACCAGACCTACGCCGTCGCGGCCGTCACCGCCGTCGTCCTCGCCACCGTCCTCATCGGCGGACTCGGCCTGCGCGTCTCCCGCACCACCTCCGACTTCTACGTCGCCTCGCGCACCGTCAGGCCCGGCCTCAACGCCGCCGCGATCAGCGGCGAGTACCTCTCGGCCGCCTCCTTCCTCGGCATCGCGGGACTCGTCCTCGTCCAGGGCCCCGCCATGCTCTGGTACCCGGTCGGCTACACCGCCGGCTACCTCGTCCTGCTCGTCCTCGTCGCCGCCCCGCTGCGCCGCTCGGGGGCGTACACCCTCTCCGACTTCGCCGAGGCCCGGCTCGAATCCCCGCAGGCCCGCCGGCTCGCCAGCCTCTTCGTCGTCGGCATCGGCTGGCTCTACCTGCTGCCGCAGCTCCAGGGCGCCGGACTCACCCTGGAGATCCTCACCGGCGCCCCCGACTGGGTCGGCGGGCTGCTCGTCGCACTCGTCGTGACCGGCACGGTCGCCGCGGGCGGGATGCGGAGCATCACCTTCGTCCAGGCCTTCCAGTACTGGCTGAAACTCACCGCCCTGCTCGTCCCGGTCCTCTTCCTGCTCGCCGCCTGGTACGGGGACGGGGCGCCCAGGGCCCGCTTCGACGCCCCCGCCCTGCTGCGCGGCCACACCGCCGTCAAGGTCGCCGACACGGTACGGATCGGGATCGACGCCCCGCTCACCCTCACCGTCACCGGCAGCGTCGACGCGGTCGCGTACGAGGGGCGGACCGTGACCCTCGCCCCCGGCACCCACCAGGTCCTCGGCGGCACGACCCTCGCGTTCGCCCCCGGAACGGCGCTGCCCGAGAGGGTCGCCAGCGGCACGGACCCGCTCGGCTGGTCGCAGCCGCTGGCCGGCGGCCGCGACGGACACCAGCTGTACGCCACGTACGGGCTGATCCTCGCGACCTTCCTCGGCACCATGGGCCTGCCGCACGTCGCCGTCCGCTTCTACACCAGCCCGAACGGCCGGGCCGCCCGCCGCACCACCCTCGTCGTGCTCGGACTCGTCGGCGCCTTCTACCTGTTGCCGCCGCTGTACGGCGCCCTCGGCCGGATCTACGCCCCCGAGCTCGCCCTCACCGGGTCCGCCGACGCCGCCGTGCTCGTCCTGCCCGACCGCGTCCTCGGCGGGCTGCTCGGCGACCTCCTGGGCGCGCTGCTCGCGGGCGGCGCCTTCGCCGCCTTCCTCTCCACCGCCTCCGGTCTCACCATGTCCGTCGCCGGTGTCCTCACCCAGGACGTGCTGCCGTCCCGGGGCGTACGGCACTTCCGCCTCGGGACCCTGCTCGCCACCGCCGTCCCGCTGGCCGTCGGGGTGTTCGCCTCGAAGGTCCCGGTGGCCGACGCCGTCGGGCTCGCGTTCGCCGTCTCCGCCTCCTCCTTCTGCCCGCTGCTCGTCCTCGGCATCTGGTGGCGGCGACTCACCCCGCCGGGCGCGATGGCCGGGCTGCTGCTCGGCGGCGGCTCCGCGCTCGCCGCCGTGATGGCGACCCGGGCCGGCCTCGCCCCGGAGGGCTGGCCGCACACCCTGATGGCCTGGCCGGCCGTCTGGTCGGTGCCGCTCGGCTTCCTCACCATGGTCCTCGTCTCCCTCGCCACCCCGCGCCGGGTCCCACCCGGCACCCCGGCGCTCCTCGCCCGTCTCCACCTGCCGGAGGAGATCACCCGCCCGGCGGGGGACTTCGACCCGGTGCCGGGTCAGGAGGCACGCCGATGAGCGGCATCGCCCTCGCCGCGGCGGCCGCCGCCGGGGCCGTGCTCCTCGCGGTGGGCTTCGTGCTCGGCCGCTTCGCCGCCCGGCGCGGCGGCCGGGTCGCCGACCCCGATCTCGGCACCCCCGTCGAACGGGCCACCTTCCTCACCCTGCACACCGCCTCGCTCGCCGCGCCGCCGCTGCGCGCCGGGCTCACCGAGGAGACCGCCCGCAAGGCGGCCGGCACCCTCCGCTCGCTGCTCGGCACCGAAGCGCTCTGCCTCACCGACCGGGGCGCCGTCCTCGCCTGGGACGGGCCGGGCGAGGACCACCACCGCGCGCACGTGCCCGAACAGGCCGCCGAGACCCTGGAGTCCGGCCGCAGCCGCTCCGTGCACACCGGCTGCGCCGACCCGGCCTGCCCGCTGCGCTGGGCGGTGATCGCCCCGCTCACCGGGGAGGACGGTGTCCTCGGCGCGCTCGTCGCCTACGGCTCGCGGGAGTCGGCCGTCCTGGTGCGGGCCGCGACCGAGGTGGCCCGCTGGGCCTCCGTACAGCTGGAGCTGGCCGAGCTCGACCGCTCCCGCACCCGGATCGTGGAGGCCGAGATCCGCGCCCTGCGCGCCCAGATCTCGCCGCACTTCATCTTCAACTCCCTCGCCGCCATCGCCTCGTTCGTCCGCACCGACCCGGAGCAGGCCCGCGAACTCCTCCTCGAGTTCGCCGACTTCACCCGCTACTCGTTCCGCAAGCACGGCGAGTTCGCCCAGCTCGCCGACGAACTGCGCTCCATCGAGCAGTACTTGGCGCTCGCCGGGGCGCGCTTCGGGGACCGGCTCAAGGTGACGCTCCAGATCGCCCCCGAGGTGCTGCCGGTGACCCTGCCGTTCCTCTGCCTCCAGCCCCTGGTGGAGAACGCCGTGAAGCACGGCCTGGAGGACCGGGAGCGGGGCTGCCGGGTCACGATCGCGGCCCGTGACGCGGGCGCCGAGGCCGTCGTGACCGTCGAGGACGACGGCATCGGCATGGACCCGGAGCTGCTGCGCGCGGTCCTGCGGGGGGAGCACCCGGCCGGCTCCGGCATCGGGCTCTCCAATGTGGACGAGCGGCTGCGCCAGGTGTACGGACCGGAGTACGGGCTGGTCATCGAGACCGGGGTCGGGGCCGGCATGAAGGTGACGGTGCGCATCCCCAAGTACCGTCCGGGAGTGCACCGTTCGGTGCCCTGACCGGCGTACGGGCCGGGTCAGCGCAGGTGTAGCGAGAGGTGCGCGAGCGGCAGGCCGAGCTTCCAGGCGGGCAGCCAGATCTGCTCGTCCTCGTCGACCGGGACCCCGGCCTCGCCGGCCGACCGTCCGTCGAGGTCCGCGGCGCGGACCCAGGTGTCCCGCAGCCGCCGCCACGCGGTCTCCGCGAGCGCCAGGTCGGGGCCGTCGCCACCGGCCGCGCGGCGCGCCGCGAGCCGATCCTCGACCCAGGGCGGCCAGGGCCGGTCGTACGCCGTGTGCCGCAGCCATTCGTCGATCCGCCCGGCGGCCCAGCCGCCCGAGGGCCCGTCCGGCTCCTCCGCGAGGTGCACGGTGAGGGCGAGGGCCTGGAGCCCCGCCCGGTACTCCAGTGAGCCGGGCGCCACGAGCGCGGCGGCCCGCAGCACCTCGTCGGCCAGGTACTCGGCGCACAGCCAGGCCATCGGGACGGCGAGGCCGCCGCCGCTCGTGCCGCCGGCGCCGTTCGTGCTCTCGGGGCGCAACGCTCCCACCTTCTCCCGGACATGGGGGACCCGGATGTGCGGGGCCCGGGGAGAGCTTCCTCCGTGAAGGGCGCCCGCGGGTCCCGCTTTGCTCAACTCGCCCGTGTGGTTTCGGATACGTTTCCCGGCCGGATCGGTGCCGGTGGGATTCCTGATGCCACGGGAGGCGTGCGGGGCGGGGGAGGCGTGTCCGGTGGGGTCGGACCGGTGGTGCGGCTCAGCCGAGGAGCGCGTACACCGCCGTCGCGTGAGCCGCGGTCTCCTCCGTGCCCTCGGCCGTCATGGTGATGTCGGCGAAGGCCATCCGCTTCCCCGCCTTGGTGAGCCTGGCCCGCACCAGGACGTCGGCGCCGACGACCGCCCGCTGGAAGCTGATGGACTGCTGGACGGTGGTCATCGGCACGAAGCCGCCCCGGGCGGTGGCGACCGCGATCACCGTCGCCGTGTCGGCGGCGGCCATCAGGGCCTGGCCGGAGAGGCCGCCGCCCTCCCGGGCGAGCCGGTCGGACCAGGGGAGCCGCAGCACGGCCTCCTGACCTTCGACGGACACGACGGCGAGTCCCAGGTCGAGCACCCAGGGCGCGAAGTTGTCGGCGAGGATCTTCTCTGCGGCGGCGAGTGTCAGCGTCACGGCGTCATTGTGGGGCCCCGACCCGCGGCCGGGCAACGGCCCCGCGTCGCGGGCGGTAGCCGGGCAGCGACCGCCCGAGCTGGCGGAGCGCGTAATGGGAGCGGGACTTGACGGTCCCGGCGGGGATGCCGAGCTCGTCGGCGGCCTCGTTGACGGTCAGTCCGTGGAAGTAGAGCCGGACGAGCACCGCGCGGTGCTCGGGGCTGAGCTCGCGGACGGCCGCCCGGACGTCCAGCGCGGCCTCGGCCGATGCGGTGGCGTCGGCGGGGTCCGGGGTCACCGCGAGGACCCCGTCGCCGATCTCGGCGGGCCGGGCGAGCCGGGAGCGGCGGGCGTCGATGGCGAGGCGGCGGGCGACGGTGAAGAGCCAGGGGCGCATCGACGCGTAGGGGCCGTCGAAGGCCTCGGGGTGCTGCCAGGCGCGCACCAGGGTCTCCTGGGCGAGGTCCTCGGCCCGCTGGCGGTCGCCGTAGGTGAGTCCGAGCAGGAAGGAGAGGAGCGCCGGACCGTGGTCCCGCTGCAGCTCTTCAAGGGTCCGTTCGTCGGTGGTCGCCGTGGTCATGCTCCCCGCCTCTCCTGCGGCTCGTCGTTCGGCCGTATCGGAACCCATCCGGACGGCGAGGGACAGGGAACGGACATCGGTCTGCGACGAACGGTCGGACCGAGCGGCGAATGGTACGGCGAGCGGTCGCAAGCCGGTCGCTCGGCGATCAACCGGAGTCCTTGCGTCCGATTCAGCGGGGTTCATGGCCCTTCGCGGCCTTGACCCTTGACTGAGGCTTTCCCGCGAGATCAATTCGTGTGAACAGATGTTCATCCCACGAATCGGGCGGAGTGCCGACCATGACCCCACGCACCAGACCCGCGGGCGCGATGGCCCTCGCCGCCGTGCTCCTCGCGGCGGCGACCGGCTGCACCGACGCGACCGGACCGGCCGGCGGCGCGGCCGCCCCCGAGGCCCCGGCCGGACGTCCGGGTGCCTCCTCACGGCCCGCCGTCCCCTCCGCCGCACCCGGCGCGGCCCCCGGGGCGGCCGGATTCACCCTGGTGGCCTCCGGCGACGTCCTGCCGCACGACTCGATCATCCGCCGCGCGGCCGAGGACGCGGGCGGTGACGGCTACGACTTCACCCCCATGTTCTCCGGGGTGAAGTCCGTCGTCTCCCAGGCCGACCTGGCCGTCTGTCACATGGAGACCGTCTACGGGAAGGAGGGCGGTCCCTACACCGGCTACCCGGCCTTCAAGTCACCGCCCGAGGTCGCCGCCGCGCTCAAGGCCACCGGCTACGACTCCTGCTCCACCGCCTCCAACCACACCCTCGACGACGGGGCTGCGGGCCTCGGCCGCACCCTCGACGCCCTGGACCGGGCCGGTGTCCGCCACGCCGGATCGGCCCGTACCGAGGCGGAGGCGGCGCGGCCCACCCTGCTCAAGGCGGGCGGAGCCACCGTCGCCCAGCTCGCCTACACCTACGACACCAACGGCTACCCGATGCCCGAGGGGCAGCCCTGGGCGGTCCAGCTGCTCGACGAGCGGAAGGTGATCGCCGACGCCCGTGCCGCCCGGGCGGCCGGCGCCGACGTGGTCGTGGTCAGCGTCCACTGGGGCAGCGAGTGGCAGACCGAACCCGACGAGCGGCAGCTCTCCCTCGGCCGGGCACTCACCGCCTCGCGGACCGGCGGCCGTCCCGACATCGACCTGATCCTCGGCACCCACGCCCACGTCCCGCAGGCGTACGAGAAGGTCAACGGCACCTGGATCATCTACGGGATGGGCGACCAGATCGCCGGGGACATGATCAATCACGAGGGTGCCTTCGACCCCCGGGGCAACCAGGGCAGCATCGGCCGCTTCACCTTCGCCCCGCCCCGGACCACCGGCGGGCGCTGGGAGGTCACCAAGGCGGAGTTCATCCCCCAGTGGTTCGACACCGGGCGCGGCCGGGTGGTGAACCTCGGCGCCGCCGACGGCTCCGACCCCCGCAGGACCGACGTCCGCGACACCATCCGGCAGGTCGTGCTCAGCCGCGGCGCGGACAAGGACGGCCTGGTGATGGGCAAGTAGCCCGCTCCGCCAGGACGCCTCCGCGCGGGCCGGTCACGGGACGACGGTGACCGGCCAGCGGCCCGCCTTCACCAGCCGCACGGCCACCGAGCCCACGAACCGGTGGCCCGCCGACTCGGAGGCACCCACCACCACGGCGTCCGCCGTCAGCTCCTCGGCCGCCTGCACGAGCCCCGTGTAGGCGTCACCCCGGAAGGTGTGGAACTCCCAGCGCATCCGCCACAGGTCCTTCACGCGCTCGGCCGAGGTGCGGATCTCCGCGACCAGGTCCTCGGCGATCTCGTCGGTGGTCCCCACCGTCGGCGCGCCCAGGGCGGCGCCCGCGGCGAGCACCGGCTGCACGTACACCAGCGCGAGCAGCGCGTTCTGCCGCCGGGCGAGCCCCGCCGCGTACGCCGCCGCGCGGAGGGACGACTCCGAGCCGTCGACCCCCGCCATGATCACCTTCGGTCCGTCGGTCCCGCGTTCGAACCGGCCGGGCTGCTGTTCGCTCACCCTCCGAGGTTATCGGCTCATCGGGTGCTTTCCGACGGGTGGCCGGTGTCGCTGGGACGCGCGGAGGGTCATCCGTACGAACCATTGGTCATGAAAAAGGATCAGATGACCAGCGGGCGTCGCGCGGTGCTGCGGCTCGTCGCCGCCCTCGGGGCCACCGCCACCGTCGGAGTCCTCGCCGCCGACCGGCTCGCCGCACCCGAACGGACCACCGGGGCCGCCGCACCCCCGGCTCCGCCCGGCCGGGCCGCCGCCGGGGCCGGACCCGCCGCCGGCGCCCCGGCCCAGGCCGCCCGGCTGCGTCCCGCCGCGTACCGGCTCCAGCCGATGACCGCGTACGCGCCCCCGGCCTTCCGGCGCGCCGTGCCACCGGTCCGCCAGCGGCCCTTCCTCAGCATGTCCGGGGTCGGCCGGTCCATGGTGCTGAGCTTCGACGACGGCCCCGACCCCCGCTACACCCCCGCCATCCTGGAGATCCTGCGCCGCCACGACTGCCGGGCCATGTTCTTCGTCTGCGGCGAGATGGCCGTCGAGAACCCGGACCTGCTGCGGCGGATGGCCGAGGACGGGCACGTCGTCGGCAACCACTCCTGGTCCCATCCGCTCATCCCCAAGCTGCGGCCCTCCCGCATCCGCGACGAGCTCGGCTCCACCAGCGAGGTGGTCGAGCGGACCCTCGGCACGGCCCCGCTCTGGTACCGGGCGCCGTACGGGGCGTGGAACCGGCACTCCTTCGAGATCGGCGCCGAGCTCGGCATGGAACCGCTCGCCTGGACCGTCGACACCCTGGACTGGAAGGAACCCGGCACCGACACCATCGTCCGCCGGGCCCTCGACGGCGCCGCTCCCGGCGCGGTCGTCCTCTCCCACGACGCCGGCGGCGACCGGAGCCAGAGCGTGGCGGCGCTCCGCCGCTACCTGCCCGAACTCCTCGACGCCGGCTACCACATCACCGTGCCCCGGCGCTGACCGCCACGGTACGCGTGAGGGCCCCGGCACCACCCAGGTGCCGGGGCCCTTCGCCGTACCGCCTAGCGGGAGCCGACCATGCGCGCGTACACCACGACGTTCCCGTCGTAGCCACGCGCGCGCGTGTAGCCGCCGCCGCAGGTGATGACCCGCAGCTCGGGCTCGCCCGTGTCGGCGTAGACCTGCACGCCGGGGAAGTCGTTCTTGGAGTACACCTCGACCCCGTAGATCTCGAAGACCGCGACCCGGCCGTCGTAGCGCTCGACCTCGATGTGCTGGCCCTTCTCCAGGGAGCCCAGGCCGTAGAAGACCGCCGGGCCCTGGGCGTTGTCGACGTGGCCGACCACGACGGCGGTGCCGCGCTGGCCGGGCGAGATGCCGTTCTGGTACCAGCCGGCGAGGTTGGCGTCCTGGGGCGGCGGGGCGGCGACCCAGCCGTCCGGATCCAGGCCCACGTCCATGATCGGCGCCGCCACCCGGATCGCCGGGATCTTGATCCGGGACGCCGGGGCGAAGGGCAGCGGCTGCAGCCCCTCGGTGGCCCCGGCGGGCGGCGGCGGGACGGCGCGCGCGATCGGACGGGCCGCCGCGGCGGGCTGCGGGGGCCCCAGCGCCACGTCCACTCCGTTGCGCATCATCGCGATCCCGGACAGCATGGCGAGGGCCAGGACGCCCCAGGGTTGGCGTCTCCTGCGCTGCGAGACGCGGAAGTCCTTCGGGGGCATGGTTCTCCCTTCGTGGCGTCGTCAGAACGGTAAGGGCGAGCTGACGGACCGTCGCGCCGGACGGTGCGAACGGGTGGGGACCACCGCCGGACGGGTGTCGGCGCCCGCGGTACGGAGCGGCGGTGGCCGCCGCCGGGCGCGGGCAGGCCGGAGCGCGCCGCCGCCGACAGGTGGGTGACGGCGGGCTGACCCATCCGAGTAATCGTCAGATAAGCAGCCCAGTCGGCTCTGACCTGCGGCTTTCCATCCCGCAAGGGGCCGATTCCGGGCGTGTCGCCTCACCGGGGTGGACCAGTGCCGAAGTGCACAGCTCGCCCCGACTTGTGATGGTTCGTCATGGAAGGCGTACTCGTCGAAACTCCCGGAGCACCGCTTTGGGGCGTCTTCCACTGGAGGTTCAACCATGCGTGCTGCACGCACTCTGGCGGTGACCGCCACCGCAATCGCGGCGGTCGGCCTCGCGGCCCCCCTCGCCGCCGCCACCAACGGGCCGAGCAACGTCACGGTCAACCCCTTCGACGTCCACGCGGGGTCGACGATCACGATCACCGCCAAGGGCTGCGGACACGGCGGCACCGTCACGTCCAACGCCTTCCCGGAGACCAACCTTTCGGTCAACTCCAACGGGCTCTCCAGCGCCATCGCCCGCGTCTTCAACAACGCCACTCCGGGGAGCTACAACCTCGCCGTCAAGTGCAGCGACAACTCCCGGGTGGTCACGCACCCGTTCCGCGTCCTCTCCGGCCGCGGTGCGCAGGGTGGTCTCGGTGGCTCGCTGGCCCCCAGCTCCACGGAGATGGCCGTCGGCGGCAGCCTGGTCGCCGCCGCCGCGCTCGGCGGCGGTGTCTTCATCGCCCGCCGTCGCCGTATGACCGGTGCGGGGGTCTGACCGGTCGAACCTCCCGGTCGACCCGCCACGCCCGTCGCCCCCGAGTCCCCGCCTTTCCGGGACCCGGGGGCGACGGGCGTCCGCCCGCTCCTGAAGGGGGACACCCCGTCACCGCTCAGGCCCTTCCGGTCCATGACGGCCGGTCAGTGACGCCGGGCGGCGCCGGTGCGACGACGCACCACGTACACGCCGCCTGCCACCGCCGCCAGGACGAGCGCCCCGCCGGCGGCCAGTTCGAGCGGCTCGACGCCGCCCATGGCACCGCCCAGACCGCCCCGCACGCCCCGTGGGGGAGTGAGCACGGTGGAGCTGATCGTCGGGGTGGCGGTCGGGGTGCCGCTGATCGTCAGGTTCACGGTGTCCGAGATCCCGCCGGTGCAGTTGAAGGACACCGTGTACACGGCGCCCCGACGCGCGTCCCAGTCCACGGTGGCGGTCGCCGCCGAGTTCGGTGCGATGGTGACGGTGTCGAAGATGCCCGCCGAGGCCGTCGCCGTACTGGCGCAGCCGGGGGCGCTGAGCGTCACCCGGCCGCCCGGGGCGACGAGCGAGGGCGACACGACGAAATCGCCCGGGGCCTTGGCCCGCGGTGCCCGCGGGTTGGGTGCGGGAGCACCGTCCGCCGCGACGGCGGTGGGGGCGGCCAGGGCGAGGGCGGCCGCCCCCAGCAGGGCAGTGGACGCGGCACGTATCGCGCGCATGGTGAATCCTCCGGGTCCCGAGGGGCAGCCGCGGAAGGGGGTTTCCGCGAAGAACCGTTGCGTACACCTCGATGCCGGAAACGCTAGGAGCGCACTACCACAACCGCGATCCCAGACGTGCGAATGGGGCACGCATGTCCCCCGGCCGGCCCATGCGGGCGGGTCGCCTCACGGTGTGAGCTGCGGGAACAGATCGGTGAACGGCGCGGCGGTGGCCGAGATGCCCCGGCCGAAGGGCGCGTCGAAGTCCCAGATGAGGAACAGCAGGAACGCGATCAGCACACTGAAGAGTCCGGCGAGCAGGAGTTCCCGTCCGGTCCTGCGGATCTGCAGGGTGAAGATCAGACCGACCGTCACCAGCGCGCCGATGATCAGGCCGAACCACACCACCCCCGGCATGGTCGCCCCGGCGTTCTGGCCGCGGGCGCCCCGGGCGTCGTCGGCCAGTGCCACCTGGTCGACCAGCGGCTGGTACGCCTGCCCCTCGAAGTCGTTCGCCGGGTGGTAGTCGGTGACGCCGCGCCGCACCTTCTCGAGGAGCGCGGTGCCCTCCTCGCTGAGCTCGCCCTCCTCGGCCATGTGGGTCCACTCCTGGTCGACCACGTACGCGACGTACGCGTCGACGTCGGCGCGGATGCGGGCGCGGACGTCCTGCGGGTACACCTCGACGCGGGCCGAGATCTCGTGCATCGCCTGGGCCTCCTGCCGCACGGTCTCCTGGGCGGCCCCGCGGGCCTCCCAGACGCCGGCGATGGCGAGACCGAGGACGATCGCGTAGATCACGCCGATCATCATCGTCATGTACTCGATGACGTCCGGGGTCTCGCTCGGGTCGTCGTCCTCGGGGATCCGTCGGTGGTTGATGACCACGATGGTGAGGACGACGGCGCACGCGGCGGCCATCGCAAGGGTGAGAACAAGCCATTCAGACATGGATTCCTCTGGCGGGATTCAGGGACGGACGGGTCGGCTAGTCGGCGAGTCGGCGGAGTGGCGGGTCACTTGGACCGGGGGCGCAGGATCGCCGTGGCGAGCACCGCGGGCGCGGTGATCATGAGGGTCGCGGTGACCACGGACGTGCCGTTCTTGGGCTGGGTGTGTGTGGCGCGGCGGTAGCGGGGCAGCGCGACGGGGGCCGGGCGCCGGGGGCCTCGGCCGCACGGTGGGCGGCGGGCGTCGGGCTCGGGCTCGGCGGCGGGGGCGGCGGGGCGGGCGCGGGCTCCGGCGGCCTCGTGGTCGGGGGCGCGGGGGGCGGCTCCGGGCGGGGTGCGGGCCTGGTGGCCGGTGGCTTCGGTGCGGGCCGGGGCGGAAGGGGTGCGGGCGGCGGGGGCGGCACCGGTGACGGCGAGGGGGTCGGGGACGGGGAGGGACGGGGCGGTTCGGGCGTCGGGGTGGGGGACGGTGACGGCGTCGGTTCGGGCGTGGGGGACGGGCACGGCGGGGGCGGCTCGGTGGGGCAGGGCTTCGGGTGATGGTGGTGATGACCGTGCCCGTGGCCCTTTCCGTCGCCGTGCCCCTTCCCGTGGCCGTTCCCGTGGTTGCCGTCGTCGCCGCGGCCCTTGCCGTCGGCCACGGCGTGGCCGTCGCCGGCGACGGCCACCGCGACGTGGGAACCGTCCGAGCCGGTGGAGGCGTAGGCGCAGGCGTCCGCGGCGGCGGGCACGGGTGCGGCGAGCAGCCACACCAGTCCGAGGGCCGCCAGCGGCCGTGCGAGGAGTGATCCGTACAGAGACACGCCGACGAGCTTGATCACAAGCGCGGCGCGCCGGGGCGGCAACGCGCGGGATTCGCTGGATGGAGCGGTTCTTCGTGTCCTCTGGTTTGGGATTTCGTTGGGCCGGGCGGCAGGTCCGGTCCAATCCCCGGCTATCGCCGCGCACTTGGATTCCCCGGGGAGCGTCCACTCGGCTCGTTCCGGCCTTCGGCGCGATATCTGTCCGGTTGTCGCCCTGTCGGCCGGGGAGGTCGAGGGGGCATCCTGCACCGGCGACCAGGCCCGTCCGTCGGCAACAACCGAGGTACGGACGGGGCTCGGGCGCCGGTCGAGGTGAACGGTGGCCCGCCCAGAAGCCGACGCACACTCATATGCACGTGAATTTGCACAGCCTGAAGGCGTGAACTCTTCGTTCCGAGAGCACGTGCCAATGGCGTGTGACCAAGAACGGACCGCGAATTTCCGTTTCTACTCGCTCTCTCGGCGGGCGATCAGTAGCCTCACCTCGAACACCGGCCGCGAACACATGGCCGCATCCCCCATGGCGACTTGTTGGAGACATCGATGGAGCGTCCCGCCTGGGCTCCGCCCGGTATCGACATTTCGGTGCCGAGCGTGTCCCGTATGTACGACTTCTATCTGGGCGGCTCGCACAATTTCGAAGTGGACCGGGAAGCGGCCCGCAAGGCCATGGAGTTCATACCTGGCCTGCCCAAGATCATGCAGGCGAACCGTGCCTTCATGCGGCGCGCCGTCCGCCACGCCGTTGACAACGACGTCACCCAGTTCCTGGACATCGGCTCCGGCATCCCCACCTTCGGCAACGTGCACGAGGTCGCCCGGGCAGCCGACCCCGCCGCCCGCGTCGTCTACGTCGACCACGACCCGGTCGCCGTGGCCCACAGCCGCGCCGTCCTGGACGGCGACGAGGGAGCCGCGGTCGTCGCCGCCGACCTGCGCAAGCCGTCCGACATCCTGCACAGCCCCGAGGTGACCCGACTCCTCGACCTGGAGCGGCCGGTGGCGCTGCTCCTCGTCGCCGTCCTGCACTTCCTGGAGGACGAGGACCGGCCGTACGAGGCCGTCGCCGAGCTGATCGACGCCCTCGCGCCCGGCAGCCTCCTCGTCCTCACCCACGCCTCGTACGAGGGCATCCCGCTCTCCGAGGAGCAGACCGACGGCACCGTCGGGGTCTACCGGAACATCCGCAACCCGCTGGTGATGCGCTCCGGCGCCGAGATCGGCCGGTTCTTCGAGGGCACCGAGATGGTCGAGCCCGGCCTCGTCCCGATGCCCCGCTGGCGACCGGAGAGCCCGGTCGAGGAGGAGGATCCCTACGCCTTCTCCGGTTTCGCAGGGGTGGGGCGCAAGGCGTGAAGGTCCCGTCGCAGCCGTCCGGCGCGGTAGCCGAAGCCGACGGCCCCGAGGACAGACTCAGGCGGTTCGTCACCATATGGAGCCGCGCGATCTTCCCGGTGACCGCCACCTCGCTGACCCGTGCCGAGTTCGAGGGGCACCTGCTGCCGCTGGCCCGCACCCTGTGCGACGCGCTGCACGCCCGGCCCTTCGACACCGGCCCGGCCCAGCGCACCGGCGCGGCCCTCGTCGCCGCCCACTGCACCGACCCGGACGCCCTCGGCCGCAGCCTGGGCGTCGTCGACTCGTACCTGGTGCTCTACTGCGGTACGGAGTCGGACCTGCCGGCCGAGGAGCTGCGGGCCCGCTGCGCCCGGCTCCAGCACGCCATGGCCACCGGCTACGCCCAGGCCCTGCGGGAGCGGACCCGGGCCGAGCAGGAGGCCATCGCCCGCTCCGCGCTCTCCGCCCGCAGCGCCGCCGAGATCGCCCTGCACGCCACCGAGAGCCGCTTCCGCGCGGTCTTCGACGGGGCGGCCATCGGCATCGGCATCGCCGACCTCGACGGCAACGTCCTGGAGGTCAACGAGACCCTCACCCGCATGTTCGGCGGGATGGAGGGCCCGCTGCGCACCCGCAAGGTCAGCGAGTGGGTCCACCCGGAGGACGGGCCGCACGTCTGGAAGCTGTACGACGAGCTGGTCCGCGGCGACCGCGAGCACTACCGGGTGGAGAAGCCGTACTACCGGGGTGACGGAACGGTTCTCTGGACCAACCTCACCGTCTCGCTGCTCCGCGACGCCGACGGCACCCCCCGGTACCAGCTGGCGCTCATGGAGGACACCACCGAGCGGCGCCTGCTGCACCTGCGCCTGCGGTACGAGGCCACCCACGACGCGCTGACCGGGCTGCCCAACCGCACCCTGTTCTTCGAGCGCCTGGAGAAGGCCCTCGCCCCCGGCGAGAACGCCCGCTTCGGCCTCTGCTACCTGGACCTCGACGGCTTCAAGGTCATCAACGACAGCCTCGGCCACTCCACCGGCGACCGGCTGCTCGTCGAGGTCGCCGACCGGCTGCAGAGCTGCGTCACCGGCTCCGGCGAGATGGTCGCCCGGCTCGGCGGCGACGAGTTCGTCGCCCTCACCACCGGCGCCGCCGGCGAACAGGACGTCACCGAGCTCGCCGACCGCATCCTCGCCGCCCTCGCCACCCCGCTCCGCATCGACGGCCGCGAACTGACCGTCCGCGGCAGCCTCGGCGTCGTCGAGGGCCCGGCCGGCGAGCGGACCCCGGCCGAGGTGCTGCGCAGCGCCGACATCACCATGTACCGGGCCAAGTCCGCCGGCGGCAACCGCTTCGAGCTGGCCGATCCGGAGGCCGACGCCCGCGCCATCACCCGGCACGGACTCACCACCGCGCTGCCCACCGCCCTGGAGCGCGGTGAGTTCTTCATCGAGTACCAGCCGCTCGTCCACCTCGACGACGGCAGTGTGCACGGCGCCGAGGCGCTCGTCCGGTGGTGCCACCCGCAGCACGGCGTGCTCGGCCCCGACCGGTTCATCCCGCTCGCCGAGGACACCGGCCTCATCGTGCCGCTCGGCCGCTGGGTGCTCCAGGAGGCCGTGCGCCAGGCCCGCTTCTGGCAGACCCGGCACTCCGACGGCGGTCCGCTGCGGATCAACGTCAACCTCTCCCCGACCCAGCTCCACCACCCCAGGCTGGTCGCCGACACCGTCGACGTCCTGGAACGGTCGGGGCTCGAACCGGGCGCGCTCTGCCTGGAGGTGACCGAGTCGGCGCTCATCGGCGCCGACGAGGACCTGCTCAAGCCGCTGCGGCAGCTCGCCGAGATGGGCGTGGACATCGCGCTCGACGACTTCGGCACCGGCTACTCGAACCTGGCCAACCTGCGGCGGTTGCCGGTCAGCGTCCTCAAGCTCGACCGCTCCTTCACCCGGGGCATGCAGCAGCACCCGGTGGACCCGGTCGACCTCAAGATCGTCGAGGGGATCGTCTCGCTGGCGCACAGCCTGGAACTCGCCGTCACCGTCGAGGGCGTGGAGACCGGGGCGCAGGCCCGGCAGCTGCGCGACCTCGGCTGCGACACGGCCCAGGGCTGGTACTACGCCCGTCCCGGCGCCCCGGACCGGATCCACTCGCTGCTGCTGGCGGACGCCGTCTGAGACCCGGACGCACGAAACCGGCCTCCCCGCGCGAAGCGGGGAGGCCGGGAAGAGGTACGGGGGAGGAAAGCGGAGAGGCTATTCGTGGAAGAGTGAGAAGGAAGCCTCTCCATGGCCTCGCCCCGGTAGGACGGTAACACTCAGGCGGGCAGCAGGTCGCGCAGATTTTCCGGGGTGAACACCCGCGAGCCGGGGGCGAGGCCGTCGGGCCGTTCCAGACCGATGTACGTGACCGGGGCCTCCGGCACCGTGGAGCCGTCCCACACGGTCGTCTCCGTCCCCGACTCCTCCATCAGCGCAACGAGATGACCGACCGTCAGAGGCGTACGCCCCATCAGGCCGCGCAGCAAGACCGCGATCGACACCCGGTGCTCCTCCACCCGGTTCGCCGACGGCGTCCCCCGCAGATACAGGTGGAGCCAGTGCGCGTGCCAACGGCCCTCGTCGTTCCGCCGGAAGGCGAGCGGCAGCGCCACCCGGCCGGGGCCGCGCAGATCCGACTTCATCCGTACCGTGCGCGGCTCGAAGGGCCGGCCCGCCTGCGCGGACTCGCGCAGCATGAAGCCGAAGAAGCCCTCCGCCACCTCGTCGAAGCCCTCGCCGGAGAACACGTGCACCTGCGGGACGACGAATGTGCCCCGCACCGCGCCGAGCCGCAGGTCGATGAACTCCGAAGCCCCGTCCGGCGCCGCGGTGATGTCACCCGAGTGCGCGCCCTCGACATCGGTCAGGGCGGTGTACGACAGCCAGGTCACGGTCGCGTAGTCCTCGTCCAGGACCAGCGCCGACAGATCGTGGTCGGTGGTGCGCCGTGCCTCCCGCCAGTACGTGAAGAAGCGCAGCAGCTCCCCCTCGACCGGCGAGACCGAGCCGCGCGGCAGGACGCCGAGCCCCGCCGAGGCCGCCCGGCCGCTCAACGGCAGGGCCACGTCCAGCACGTCGGGGTCGATCAGCAGCCGCCCGGGCGCGGGAAGCCGGCGGCGCGTCTCTGCGTCCAGTACCGAGATCAGCCGCTCACGGACGGCGTCCTCCAGCGGCAGGCGGGTGTCGGCGGCGACCCAGGCCTTGCCCGCCCGGTTCACGAACACCCGGCGCGCCCCGGGGTCCACGCCCGCGCGGTTCTGGACGTGCTCGCGCACCGACAGGACCACCCGGCCCGACACCTCCGGCGCGGCCCGCTCGACGGCCGCGAGGACCAGCTCCCGCTCCTTGCCCTCCGCCGCGGTGCGCAGCAGCCGGTCCACGGCGCGGAACAGGCGGCCGGGAGCCGCCGCCGACAGCAGCTCCGCCGCGCCCGCGACCTCGCCCCGGCCGAGCAGCTCCTCCACCCGGCTGTCGAAGGACGGCACCTTCCGCTCGCCCCGGGCCACCGCGAACACCTCGGCGGCGTGCGGCCACCACGGGTACTCGTGCGGGTGCAGCCGCTCCCCGAGCCGCTTCCACGCCTCCCCGTGCGCGGCCACGTCCGACAGCTTGGCCGGGGAACCGGCCACGACCGCGTCGAGCCCCGCCAGCAGCAGACGGCGGAACGGGCGGGAGAGCGCGCGGAAGCGGGTGGGCTCGCGCAGGGTGACATCGCCGTCCGCGAGGGCGCAGGCGAGCCGCAGGACGTCGGTGACGGTGTCGAGCAGCGGCGCCGCCCCCGTCCGCAGCCGGGCGTGGTTGACGACGGCGCGGTTCTCCCGCACCGGGATCTCCGCGGGCTGGGGGCCGTCCGCGCCGTGCCCTGCCAGGACGGCCAGATCCCGCAGGTGCTCCTCGCCGAGCGGCGTGGCGCTCCCGGCCAGGGCCAGGTAGAGCGCGGTCAGCTCCTCCTCGGCGGTCCCGCCGAGGTGCAGCACGGTCAGCCGGTCACCGGCCGCCGCGATCAGCTCGTCGTGCGCGGCGAGCATCTCCTCGTACGTGTGCAGGTAGCGGCCGTACGAAGGGAGGGTCAGCAGGTCGAGGACGCCGGCGCGCAGCTGGTCGAGCGTCCCGGCGCGCGCGTCGCCGTCGTCGACCGCCCGGGCCACGCACTCCATCCAGAAGTCCAGGGTGTCCGGCACGTTCTCCGGGAAGTCGACGAAGTAGACGTTGTGCCGCACATGGTCGCCGACGACCTCACGGACCGTGGCCAGGGTGCGGACGGCGGTCTCGACGACCACCGGCTCGGCGAGCGTCGACAGGCGCCCGATCAGCTCGGCGGAGAGCTTGAACCCGGCGGTCATCAGGGCGGCGTCGAACCGGCGCGCGGCGGAGGCTCCGTCCCCGGCCGGGCCGGTGGGGGAGGGGACGCGGAAGGTGTGCCGGACGACCAGGTGTTCGAGAGCGTGGACCATGCGGGCATGCTCGCAGCCGCCCGAGCCCGGCCGCACGCGGATTTCCTCCCGGAGGCCGACGGAAGGTGCGCCTCCGCTCGCGCCGGCGGGCAGGTGGCGACCGGGCGGTTTCCGATACACCGGCGATACGCGCCGGCTCGTAGCATCGACACCATGCGCGTGCTGATCGTCGAGGACGAACCCTTTCTGGCGGAAGCCGTCCGCGACGGACTGCGCCTGGAGGCGATCGCCGCCGACATCGCGGGGGACGGCGACACCGCCCTGGAACTGCTGAGCGTCCACAGCTACGACATCGCCGTACTCGACCGGGACATCCCGGGCCCGAACGGTGACGAGATCGCCCGGCGCGTCGTCGCCTCCGGCAGCGGCATGCCCATCCTCATGCTCACCGCGGCCGACCGGCTCGACGACAAGGTCTCCGGCTTTGAACTCGGGGCCGACGACTACCTCACGAAACCCTTCGAGCTGCGGGAACTCGTGCTGAGGCTCAGGGCGCTCGACCGCCGCCGCGCCCACAGCAGGCCTCCGGTGCGCGAGATCGCGGGCCTCCGGGTGGACCCGTTCCGCAGGGAGGTCCACCGGGACGGCCGCCCGGTCGCCCTGACCAGGAAGCAGTTCGCGGTGCTCGACGTCCTCGTCGCCGCCGAGGGCGGTGTCGTCAGCGCGGAGGAGCTGCTCGAACGCGCGTGGGACGAGAACACCGACCCGTTCACCAACGCCGTACGCATCACCGTCTCGGCCCTGCGCAAACGGCTCGGCGAACCCTGGATCATCGCCACCGTGCCCGGCGTCGGCTACCGCATCGACACGCCGCCGGAGACGGGCCCGGGGAGTGGCGCGCGTGGATAGGGCTCCCGGCCTGAGCGTGCGCGCCCGGCTGACCCTCAGCTACGCCGGATTCCTGATGCTGGCCGGGGTCCTGCTGCTCGTCGCCGTGTGGGTGTCCCTGGTGCGCTTCATGCCCGACATGGCGTCCAGCCCCGACGGGCCGCTGAGCCGCACCGACTTCCTGCGGGTCTTCGCGCCGATCGCGGGCGTGGGCATGGTCTTCCTGCTGGCGTTCGGCCTCGTCGGCGGATGGATCCTCGCCGGCCGCATGCTCGCCCCCCTGGCCCGCATCACGGACGCCACCCGGACGGCCACGAGCGGTTCCCTCTCCCACCGCATCCGGCTGCCCGGCCGCGCCGACGAGTTCCGCGAGCTGGCCGACGCCTTCGACACGATGCTGGCCCGGCTCGAGGCGCACGTCGAAGAACAGCGGCGGTTCGCCGCCAACGCCTCCCACGAGCTGCGCACGCCGCTCGCGACCACCAAGGCCCTCCTCGACGTGGCCCGCGGCGATCCGACGCGCGACCCCCGGGAACTCGTCGACCGCCTCCAGGCCGTCAACACCCGCGCGATCGGCCTCACCGAGGCGCTGCTGCTGCTCGGCCGCGCCGACCGGCGCTCCTTCACCCGGGAGCCCGTCGACCTGTCCCTCCTGGCGGAGGACGCCACCGAGACGCTCCTCCCCCTGGCGGAGAAGCACGGCGTCACCGTCGAGACCGACGGCGACATCACCCCCACGACGGGGTCGCCTGCGCTGTTGCTGCAGCTCACCATGAACCTCGTGCACAACGCGATCGTCCACAACCTCCCCGGACCCGGCAGCGTGTGGATCACCACCGGCGTCCGCGCCGGGGCCGCGGTGCTCACCGTCGAGAACACCGGTGAGGAGCTCTCGCCGCAGCTGGCGGCGACCCTCACCGAGCCGTTCCGCCGCGGCACCGAGCGGGTGCACACCGACCACGCGGGCGTCGGCCTTGGCCTGGCCATCGTCCGGAGCATCACCCTCGCGCACGACGGAACCCTCACCCTCACCCCGCGCCCCGCCGGCGGGCTCCGCGTCACGGTGGAACTCCCCACGGCGGGCGCGCCCGGCGAGGACTGACCGCCGCGGGGCCAGGCCGAGCCGCCGTCCTACCGGGCCCCCGCCTCACCGCGCCGCCCCTCAGCCGGTGACGCCGGTCCCGGCCGCCGCCGCCGCCGTCCGGTCCGGGCCGCCCCGGCGCGAGGCGAGCAGCATGCGCTGGAGCTCCCGCGCCGCCCTCGGCGGTGCCACGTCGCTCCGGTGCGCCAGGGCGATCGTCCGGCGCAGCCCCGGCCGGGCGAGGGCGGTGACCCGGAGGTCCCGGCCCGCCCGCCCCGCCACCATCGCCGGGACGACCGCGAGCCCGAGCCCGGCCCGTACGAAACCGAGGACCGCGTCAAGCTCGCCGCCCTCGACCGTGAAGGTGGGCTCGAAGCCCTCCGCCCGACAGGCCGCCACGGTCAGTTCCCGCAGGTCGTAGCCGTGCCGGAACATCACGAGCGGCTGGTCGCGCAGGTCCGTGATCCGTACCGGCCGGCGGGGCGCGGGCGCCGAGGCCGAGGAGACGACCACCAGGTCCTCCCGCAGCAGCTCGACCGTGGTGAGCGCCGGTGACGGCGTCGGGAGCGGCAGCACCACGAGCGCGAGGTCGAGCGCTCCGCGCGCCAGCTCCCGTACGAGATCGTGCGAGCCGCCCTCCTCGATGAGGAGCTCGATCCCCGGGTGCAGGTCGTGGAAGGCGCGCAGCACGTCCGGCAGCAGTCCGGTGCACAGGCTCGGCGTCGCGCCGAGCCGGACCCGCCCGCGCTTCAGCTGGGCCAGCTCCTGCACCTCGATGCGGGCCGTCTCGGTGTCGGCGAGGATCCGGCGGGCCAGCGGCAGCAGGGCCTCGCCCGCGTCGGTCAGCGTGATGTTCCCCCGGGCGCGGCTGAACAGCTCCGCGCCCAGCTCCTGCTCAAGGGCCTTGATCTGCTGGGAGAGCGAGGGCTGCGAGACGTGGACGCGCTCGGCGGCCCGGGTGAAGTGACGGGTCTCGGCGACGGCGACGAAGTAGAGGAGCTGCTGGAACTGCATGGCCCCAGCGTAGGGCACATGAATAGGCTGCACCTATCGACATCAGCCGGACCATGTCTTGGACCTCTCGGGTCCTTCGGCCCTAGCGTCATGAACATGGCTCTGGCACCCACGAGGGACCGGACGACGCGCCGCCCGCCGTCCCCCACACCGTCACGCGGATTCCTGTCATCGACCCTCGGCAAGAAGACGGTCATGGCCGTCAGCGGGCTGATCATGCTCGGCTATCTCGTCGCCCACGTCGCCGGCAACCTGAAGGTCTTCTTCGGCCCCGAGGAGTTCAACGCCTACGGCCACTGGCTGCGGGTCATGGGCGCCCCGGTGCTGCACCACCACTGGGCCCTCTGGATCGTCCGGATCGTGCTCCTCGCCGCCGTGGCCGCGCACGCCGTCTCCGCGTACCAGCTCAGCCGCCGCGACGTGAAGGCCCGCCCCACCGCGTACGTCCACCGGCGCAGGCGCGCCTCCTACGCCACCCGCACCATGCGCTGGGGCGGGATCATCCTCGCCCTGTTCATCGTCTGGCACGTCCTCGACCTGACCACCGGCACCGTCCACCCCGGTGGCTTCGAGGAGGGCAAGCCCTACCAGAACGTCGTCGACACCTTCTCCACCTGGTACGGCAACGTCATCTACATCGTCGCCATGCTCGCCGTCGGCCTCCACGTCCGGCACGGCTTCTGGAGCGCCGCCCAGACCCTCGGCGTCGGCAACGCCCGCCGTGAGCGCCTCCTCCGGGCCCTCGCCAACACCCTCGCGCTCGTCCTGACCGCGGGCTTCGTCTCCGTCCCCGTCGCCGTCATGACCGGAGTGGTGAGCTGACATGAGCTACCTCGACTACACGACCGGAGCACCGGTCGCCGACCACAAGGCGCCCGCCGGCCCCGTCGCCGAACGCTGGGACACCCGCCGCTTCCAGGCCAAGCTGGTCAACCCCGCCAACCGGCGCAAGCACCGCGTCATCGTCGTCGGCACCGGCCTCGCCGGCGGCTCCGCCGGCGCCACCCTCGCCGAACAGGGCTACCACGTCGTCCAGTTCTGCTTCCAGGACTCCCCGCGCCGCGCCCACTCGATCGCCGCCCAGGGCGGCATCAACGCCGCCAAGAACTACCGCAACGACGGCGACTCCATCCACCGCCTCTTCTACGACACCGTCAAGGGCGGCGACTTCCGCGCCCGCGAGTCCAACGTCCACCGCCTCGCCCAGATCTCCGTCGAGATCATCGACCAGTGCGTCGCCCAGGGCGTCCCCTTCGCCCGCGAGTACGGCGGACTCCTCGACACCCGCTCCTTCGGCGGCGTCCAGGTCTCCCGCACCTTCTACGCCCGCGGCCAGACCGGCCAGCAGCTCCTCCTGGGCGCCTACCAGGCCCTGTCCCGGCAGATCGCGGCCGGAAACGTCGAGATGCACGCCCGTACGGAGATGCTCGACCTGGTCGTCGTCGACGGACGGGCCCGCGGCATCGTCGCCCGCGACCTGATCACCGGCGAGATCTCCACCCACTACGCGGACGCGGTGGTGCTCGCCTCCGGTGGCTACGGCAACGTCTTCTACCTGTCGACGAACGCCATGAACTCCAACGCCACCGCCGTGTGGCGGGCCCACCGGCGCGGCGCGTACTTCGCCAACCCCTGCTTCACCCAGATCCACCCCACCTGTATCCCGCGCACCGGTGACCACCAGTCCAAGCTCACCCTGATGAGCGAGTCGCTGCGCAACGACGGCCGCATCTGGGTCCCCAAGGCCAAGGGCGACACCCGGCCCGCCGCCGAGATCCCCGAGGACGAGCGCGACTACTACCTGGAGCGGATCTACCCCTCCTTCGGCAACCTCGTCCCACGTGACATCGCCTCCCGCGCCGCGAAGAACGTCTGCGACGAGGGCAGGGGAGTGGGCCCCGGCGGCCAGGGCGTCTACCTGGACTTCGCCGACGCCATCCGGCGCATGGGCCGGGCCGCCGTCGAGGAGAAGTACGGCAACCTCTTCGACATGTACGCGCGGATCACCGCGGAGAACCCGTACGAGGTCCCCATGCGGATCTATCCCGCCGTCCACTACACGATGGGCGGACTCTGGGTCGACTACGACCTCCAGACCACCGTCCCCGGCCTCTTCGCCATCGGCGAGGCCAACTTCTCCGACCACGGGGCCAACCGGCTCGGCGCCTCCGCCCTGATGCAGGGCCTCGCCGACGGCTACTTCGTCCTCCCCGCCACCATCAACGACTACCTCGCCCGCCACCCCCACGCCGAGCCCGTCACCGACGAACACCCGGCCGTACGGGAGGTGCTCGCCGAGACCGAGGACCGGCTGAACCTGCTGCTCGCCGTCGACGGCGACCGCACCCCCGACTCCTTCCACCGCGAACTCGGCGAACTCATGTGGGAGTACTGCGGGATGGCCCGGACCGAAGCGGGCCTCAAGACCGCGCTCGCCCGCATCCCGGAGATCCGCGAGGAGTTCTGGAGCCGGATCAAGGTCCCGGGCACCGGCCGGGAGTTCAACCAGTCCCTGGAGAAGGCGAACCGGATCGTCGACTACCTGGAACTCGCCGAGCTCATGTGCCTCGACGCGCTCCACCGCGCCGAGTCCTGCGGAGGCCACTTCCGCGAGGAGTCCCAGACGCCCGACGGCGAAGCCGCCCGCCGCGACGAGGAGTTCGCCTACGCGGCGGCCTGGGAGTTCGGCGGCACCGGAGTCTCCCCCGTCCTCCACAAGGAGGAGCTCACCTTCGAGTACGTCCACCCCACCCAGCGGAGCTACGCATGAGGCTCACCCTGCGCGTCTGGCGCCAGCGCGACGCCGACACCCCCGGCGCCATGTCCACCTACGACGTGGACGGCATCTCCGCCGACATGTCCTTCCTCGAGATGCTCGACACCCTCAACGAGGACCTCATCCTGCGCGGCGAGGACCCCGTGGCCTTCGACCACGACTGCCGCGAGGGCATCTGCGGCGCGTGCAGCCTCGTCATCAACGGCGACGCGCACGGACCGGAACGCACCACCACCTGCCAGCTCCACATGCGCTCCTTCCGCGACGGCGACACCATCGACGTCGAGCCCTGGCGCGCCGCCGCCTTCCCCGTCGTCAAGGACCTGGTCGTCGACCGCTCGGCCTTCGACCGGGTCATCCAGGCCGGCGGCTACATCTCCGCCCCCACCGGCTCGGCCCCCGAGGCGCACGCCACCCCCGTGCCCAAGGCGGACGCGGACTCCGCCTTCGAACACGCCGAGTGCATCGGCTGCGGGGCGTGCGTGGCGGCCTGCCCCAACGGTTCGGCGATGCTCTTCACCTCCGCCAAGGTCAACCATCTGAACGTGCTGCCGCAGGGCTCGCCCGAGCGCGAGACCCGGGTCCTCGACATGGTGGCCCAGATGGACGCGGAGGGCTTCGGCGGCTGCACCCTGACGGGGGAGTGCGCGACGGCCTGCCCGAAGGGCATCCCCCTGCCGTCGATCTCCGCGATGAACAAGGAGTGGCTGCGGGCGCGGCGGAAGGCCCCCCGCGGCTGAGCCGGTATCAGGGCGGGAGCAGGACGGGATCAGGACAGTCTGAGGGCGTGGGCTCCACCACATCCCGCACCCCGGCGCGAAAGATCATTCACAGAATGATCACTTTCTCCGTAAGATTTTCGCTCCGGGGTGCTCCTGTCCACCCGTACAGCAAGATCAACTCCGTTCAAATCTGTACTTTTCATGGCAAGTTGTCCACTTCTCGGCCAACCCGCCGCCGGCGATTTCCGCCCCGCCCGAACCCCCGGGTACTGATGAGGGCTGCCGGGGGCATATGACCAAACCCCCGGTCATGCAGACCATTTGGGGGTTCCATGTCCAACATCACCCGCCGCCGGGCCCTCGGCGTCGCGGCCGCCGGCGCCGCCGCCGGCGCCGCAGGCCTCGCCCTGGCCGGCTCCTCCGTCGCCGACGCGCCCCGCCCCGCCGCTCCCGCGGCCGGCCCCGCGCCCTTCGACGAGGTCTACCAGGGCCGCCGCATCACCGGCGGACCCGCGCACGGCGGCGGCCACCACGGGGGACACCACGGAGGCGGCTACTCCGTGACGATCGACGGTGCGGAACTGCACGTCATGCAGAACGCCGACGGCACCTGGATCAGCGTGATCAACCACTACGAGCCCGTCGCCACGCCCAAGGCACTGGCGCGGGCGGCCGTCCGCGAACTCCAGGGCGCCCCGCTCGTACCCCTCACCCTCACCTGATCGATCCAGGAGCCGCACCACCATGACCGTACGCAAGAACCAGGCCACCCTCAGCGCCGACGAGAAGCGGCGCTTCGTCAACGCCCTCCTGGAGCTCAAGCGCTCCGGGCGGTACGACACCTTCGTCACCACGCACAACGCCTTCATCATGAGCGACACCGACAACGGCGACCGCGTCGGCCACCGGTCGCCCTCGTTCCTGCCCTGGCACCGGCGCTTCCTCATAGAGTTCGAGCAGGCACTGCAGTCCGTCGACCCGACGGTCAACCTGCCCTACTGGGACTGGACCGCCGACCGCACCTCCCGCTCCTCGCTCTGGGCGCCCGACTTCCTCGGCGGCACCGGACGCGCCCGCGACGGCCAGGTGCTCGACGGCCCGTTCGCCCGCAGCGGCAACCGCTGGACCATCACCGTCCGCGTCGATGGCCGCGACTACCTCCGGCGCGACCTCGGCGCCGGCGGCCGCCAGCTGCCCACCCGCGCCGAGGTCGACTCCGTCCTCGCCATGGAGACCTACGACACGGCCCCGTGGAACAGCTCCTCGGACGGCTTCCGCAACCACCTTGAAGGGTGGCGCGGCGTGAACCTCCACAACCGCGTCCACGTCTGGGTCGGCGGCCAGATGGGCACCGGAGTCTCCCCCAACGACCCCGTGTTCTGGCTCCACCACGCCTTCGTCGACAAGCTGTGGGCCGACTGGCAGGCCCGCCACCCCCGGTCCACCTACCTGCCGGCCGCCGACACGGCGAACGTCGTCGACCTCCGCGACACCATGCGCCCGTGGAACGACGTCACCCCGGCCGACATGCTCGACCACACCCGCCACTACACCTTCGACACCGCCGCCTGACCCCTGGGGAGCGGTCAGCGCCGCTCGCCGGACCCCAGGGACCGGGCCAGATACGGCGCGGTGCGGCTGCCCGCCGCCCGCGCCACCCGGTCGGGCGGACCCGCCGCCACGATCAGGCCGCCCTCGTCGCCGCCGCCCGGGCCGAGATCGACGACCCAGTCGGCGGTGGCGACGACGTCCATGTCGTGCTCGACGACGATCACCGAGTGACCCGCGTCCACGAGGCCGTGCAGCTGGCGCATCAGGACCTCGACATCGGCCGGGTGCAGGCCGGTCGTCGGCTCGTCGAGCACGTACAGGGTGGGGGAGCGGTGCGGCCTTTGCAGCTCCGAGGCCAGCTTGATGCGCTGGGCCTCGCCACCGGACAGCTCGGTGGCGGGCTGCCCGAGCCGCAGATACCCGAGACCCACGTCGAGCAGCGTGCCCAGGCTCCGCGCCGCGGCCGGCGTGTCCGCGAAGAACGCCGCGGCGGACTCGACGGTGAGATCGAGGACCTCCGCGATGGTGAGACCGCGCAGCCGGACCTGAAGGGTCTCGGGGTTGTAGCGGGCGCCGTGGCAGTCGGGGCAGGGCGCGTACGTACTGGGCAGGAAGAGCAGCTCCACGGAGACAAAACCCTCGCCCTGGCAGGTCTCGCACCGCCCGCCCGCGACGTTGAACGAGAAGCGGCCCGCCTTGTACCCGCGCGCCCGCGCCTCCTCGGTCTCCGTGAACAGCTTCCGTACGACGTCGAACAGACCGGTGTACGTGGCCAGATTGGAGCGCGGAGTCCGGCCGATCGGACGCTGATCCACCGTCACCAGGCGCCCCACCCCGTCGAGTTCCTCGGTCAGCGCGCCGACGAGCGTCGACTTGCCCGAGCCGGAGACACCGGTGACGGCGGTCAGCACACCGACCGGGAAGGCCGCTTCGACCGCCCGCAGATTGTGCCGGGTGACCGGTCCCGTCCGCAGCCACCCCGCCGGTGCGCGCACCCGGCGCTCCGGCGCCGGCTCCCGGTCGAAGAGGAAACGCCGGGTCGCGGACGCCTCGACCGCCGCGAGGTCACCCGGGGGGCCGCTGTGCAGCACCTGCCCGCCGTGCACCCCGGCCCGTGGCCCGACGTCCACGAGCCAGTCCGCGTGCCGGATGACGTCGAGGTGGTGCTCCACGACGAACACCGAGTTCCCGGCCGCCTTGAGCCGGTCGAGGACCACGAGGAGGGCCTCCGTGTCGGCCGGGTGCAGCCCTGCGGACGGCTCGTCGAGGACGTACACCACGCCGAAGAGCCCCGAACGCAGCTGGGTGGCGAGCCGCAGCCGCTGGAGCTCGCCGTTGGAGAGCGTCGGGGTGGCACGGTCCAGACCGAGGTAGCCCAGGCCGAGTTCGGTGACCGTCGCGATCCGGGCGACGAGGTCCTCGACGAGGACGCGCGCCGTCTCCCCGCCCTCCCGCGCCGCCTCTTCGGTCAGCAGCGCGGCCAGCGAGGTCAGCGGCAGGGCGGCGAGGTCGGCGATGGTCCGGCCGCCGAAGGTCACCGCGAGCGCCTCCGGACGCAGCCGCCCGCCGCCGCACACCGGACAGGGCGCACTGGTCAGGAAGCGCTCGGCCTTCGCCCGCAGCGCCGGGCTCTTCGAGTCGGAGAAGGTCCGCAGGACATAACGCCGGGCGCTCATGTACGTGGCCTGGTACGGGCGTTGGATGCGGTCGGCGTCCCGCACCGGATGGACCGTGACCACCGGCTGCTCGTCCGTGAACAGGATCCACTCCCGGTCCTTCGCGTCGAGCTCCCGCCACGGCCGGTCGACGTCGTACCCGAGGGCGTCGAGCACGTCCCGCAGGTTCTTCCCCTGCCAGGCGCCCGGCCAGGCGGCGATGGCGCCCTGACGGATCGACAGCCCGGGTTCGGGGACGAGGAGTCGCTCGCTCGTCTCGTGGATCCGCCCCAGACCCTGGCACGAAGGGCAGGCACCCACCGCCGTGTTGGGCGAGAACGCGTCGGAGTCCAGCCTCTCGGCGCCCTCCGGGTAGCGGCCGGCCCGTGAGAACAGCATCCGGAGCGAGTTGGAGAGCGTGGTGACCGTCCCTACGGACGAGCGGGCGTTCGGCGAGGAGCGGCGCTGCTCCAGGGAGACCGCCGGCGGCAGCCCCGTGATCTCACCGACCGCGGGCGCCCCCACCTGGTGGATCAGCCGCCGCGCGTACGGCGCCACCGACTCGAAGTACCGCCGCTGCGCCTCCGCGTAGATCGTGCCGAACGCGAGCGACGACTTCCCGGAGCCCGAGACCCCGGTGAAGACGACGAGCGCGTCACGGGGGATGTCGACGTCCACCCCGGCGAGGTTGTGCTCGCGGGCGCCACGGACACGGACGTACGGATCATGGGTACTTTCGGGCATAAAGTGATGGTATCCATGGAACCGCTCCCGGCCTGGTCAGGGCGTCCCCGGGGCCAGGCCCACCACCTCCGCGAGCCTCCGGTACGACTCGCTGAGCGCCGCCCGGTCGTACGTGCCGGTGGTGACGAGCACCTCCTGCGCCCCCGTCTCCTTCACGGCCCGCTCCAACGCCTCCGCGACCTGCTCCGCGGTGCCGTGCACATGGCCGTCGAGCCCCGCCTCGTAGAACCCGCGCTGCTTCTCCGTCATCGCGAGCCCGTCGATCACCCCGGGCGCCACGAGCGGCGGAAAGACCCCCCGGGTCCGGGAGTGGGCGAGCGACCACGCCTCCGGCATCAGCAGCCGCCGGGCCTCCTCCTCCGTCGCGGCCACCGCCACCGTCCCCGCGATCACCACATACGGCTCCGCGGACCACGACGAGGGACGGAACGCGGACCGGTACGTGTCGACCGCTGCCAGGAGCCGCTCGCGGCCCCGCAGGTCACCGATGACCAGCGGCAGCCCCGCCGCGGCGGCGATCGCCGCGCCCTCGCCGGTGGCCAGCACGAACGGCGGCACCCGCAGGCCCTCGGCGGGCCGCGCGTGCACCTGCGGGTGGACGGTCTGCTCGCCGGTGAACCAGCCCAGCAGCTCGTCGAGCTGCTCGGCGAACCGGTCGGCATCGTCCTTGTCCCGGCCGAGCGCCCGCCGGATGCCGTCAGTGAAGCCGACCGAACGCCCGACACCCATGTCGATCCGGCCCGGGAACAGGGCTTCGAGCACCCCGAACTGCTCCGCGACCACCAACGGCTGGTGGTTGGGCAGCATCACCCCGCCCGTACCGACCCGGATGCCCGACGTGGCGGCGGCGACGGCGGCCGCGAGCACCGTCGGCGCGGACCCGGCCACCCCGGGCACACTGTGGTGCTCCGACACCCAGAAACGGTGATACCCCAAGGCCTCCACCTCCTGGGCGAGCCGGACGGTGTCGCGCAGGGCCTGAGGGGCGGGCTCGCCCTCCCTGGTACGGGAGCGGTCGAGGACGGAGAAGCGGATGCCGCCGGGGAAGGTGCTCACACCCCTGTTCAACGTCGGGGAAGGCGAGGGATTCCCGGCCGTCGGCGCCCCGGCGACGCAAGCGGCTCCTCTGCGGCCCGGCCGTCGGCGCCCCGGCGACGCCAGCCGCTCCTCTGCGCCGATCGGCGGACAAGCGCGGTCCGCGGTGAGGAACTCGGGGAACCCGGGGAAGGCGGTGAGGGAGACGACGGCCAGCAGGTGACCCCGATCGCCGTCGGAGGAGAGAGCACCGTGGACGATGCCGGAGCGACCAGCGAGAGCCCGACATCGCGTGAACCGCATGAACCACGCGAAGGCGGCACGGGGGGACGGGGACCATCCGCCCCCACGTCGGACGTCTCGCTCCGGATCAACGGGAACACGTACGGACTTCGGCTCGACCACCGCACGACCCTCCTGGACACCCTGCGCGAGCACCTGGACCTCACCGGCGCGAAGAAGGGCTGCGACCACGGCCAGTGCGGCGCCTGCACCGTGCTCGTGGGAGGCCGGCGTATCAACAGCTGCCTCGTGCTCGCCGTCACCTGCGACGAACCCGTCACCACCATCGAGGGCCTCGCGGGCCACGACCGCCTCCACCCCCTTCAGGAGGCGTTCGTCTCCCGCGACGCCCTGCAGTGCGGCTACTGCACACCCGGCCAGATCTGCTCCGCCGCGGGCATGCTCGACGAGGCCGCCGCCGGCCACCCCTCCCACGTCACACCACCGGACCGGCCGGCCGGCGGGGACCCGGAGCCCCTCACCCCGGAGGAGATCCGCGAACGGATGAGCGGCAACATCTGCCGCTGCGGCGCCTACGCGAACATCGTGGACGCCATCAGGGACGTCGCCGGGGGCGTCAGCGGGGACCTCGTCGGCAACGTCGGCGAGGACGCCGTAGGGGACGTCATCAAGGAGGCCACCTCGTGAAACCCTTCGCATACCTCCGCGCCGGCCACGCCGAGCAGGCACTCGCCGCGTACGCCGCGCACCCCGGCGCCCAGTACATCGCCGGCGGAACCAACCTCGTCGACCTGATGAAGCTGGGCGTCGCCGAGCCGCCGTTCCTCGTCGACATCAGCGGACTCCCGCTGGACGGCGTCGACGAGACCCCGGACGGCGGCCTCCGCATCGGGGCAACCGTCCGCAACAGCGACCTGGCCGCCCACCCGCTCGTACGGACCCGCTACACCGTGCTGTCGCAGGCGCTCCTCGCGGGCGCCTCCGCACAACTGCGCAATGCCGCTACCACCGGCGGCAACCTGCTCCAGCGCACCCGCTGCCCGTACTTCCAGGACACCTCGAAGCCCTGCAACAAACGAGAGCCGGGCACCGGCTGCCCCGCCCGCGAGGGCGTCCACCGCGACCTGGCGGTCCTCGGCCACTCCGCGCGATGCGTCGCCACCCACCCCTCGGACATGGCGGTCGCGCTCGCCGCCCTCGACGCCAGGGTGCACCTCCTCGGCCCGGACGGAGAGCGCACCGTACCCCTCACCGAATTCCACCGGCTGCCCGGTGACACGCCGGAGCAGGACACCGTCGTCAGGCCGGGCGAGCTCGTCACGGCGGTGACGCTGCCGCCGCCCGCGGGAACCCACAGCGCCTACCTGAAGGCCCGCGACCGCGCCTCGTACGCCTTCGCGCTCGTCTCCGTCGCCGCGTCGCTCACGGTCGAGGACGGAGTCGTCCGGCACGCCGCCCTCGCCTTCGGAGGGGTCGCGCACGCGCCGTGGCGGGCCCGCGCGGCCGAGGAGGTCCTCAGCGGTGCTCCCGCCACGGAAGAGACGTTCGGACGGGCCGCCGACGCCGAGCTGGCCGCAGCCGAGCCGTTGCGGGACAACGCCTTCAAGGTGCCGCTCGCCCGCGGTCTCGCCGTCCGCGTGCTCACCGACCTAGCGTCCCGCCCCTGAGGAGCCGGCCACCACCATGCCCACGAACCCCACGCCCCAGGCCCCCTCCACGCCCGACGAGAACGACGCGCCGGGTCGCGACGACGGCGCCCGTTCTGGTGACGACGTCCGTCGCGACGCGGCTCAGAAGGTGACCGGCGCGGCGCGCTACGCCGCCGAGCACAACCCGCCCGGCCACGTCCACGCCGTGCCCGTCCCCGCCACCGTCGCTCGGGGCAGGGTGACCGCCGTCCACGCCGACGAGATCACGCGCCGGCCGGGCGTCCACGCCGTCCTCAGCCACGCGAACGCCCCCCGTCTCGGCGAGCTCGACGACCCGACGCTGACGCTGCTCCAGACCGACCGCGTCCCCCACCGGGGCTGGTACGTCGCCCTCGTGGTCGCCGACACCCTGGAGAACGCCCGCGCCGCCGCCGACGACCTGCGGATCGAGTACGCCACCGAGGACCACGACCCGGGCCCACCCGCCGGCCACCCCGACCTCTACGCACCCGAGGAGGCCAACGGCGGCCACCCGGCCCTGCGCGAGCGCGGCGACTTCGACACGGCCTTCGCCACGTCGGCCGTGCGCGTCGACGCCACGTACACGATGACCGCCCAGCACAACCACCCGATGGAGCCGCACGCCTCCACCGCGTGGTGGGAGAACGGCGCGCTGACCGTGTACGACTCCAGCCAGGGGGCGACACAGGTACGAGACGTCCTCGCGCAGCTGTTCCAGGTGCCCCGAGACCGTGTCACGGTCGTCTCCGCGTACGTCGGCGGCGGCTTCGGCTCCAAGGGCACCCCGAGGCCCCAGGCCGTCCTCGCCTCGATGGCCGCCCTGCACGTCGGACGGCCCGTGAAGCTCGTCCTCCCGCGCCGCGAACTCGCCGCCGTCGTCGGCCACCGCGCCCCCACGGTCCAGCGCGTCCGCATCGGCGCGGACGCCGACGGCGTGATCGGCGCCCTCGCCCACGAGGTCGTCACCCAGACCTCCACGGTGAAGGAGTTCGTCGAGCAGGCGGCCGTTCCCGCCCGCACCATGTACACCTCGCCGCACAGCCGCACCAGCCACCGCGTGGTGGCTCTGGACGTGCCGACGCCCTCGTGGATGCGGGCCCCCGGCGAGGCGTCCGGCATGTACGCCCTCGAAGCGGCCATGGACGAACTCGCCGTCGCCACGGGCGTCGATCCGGTCGAACTCCGGCTGCGCAACGAGCCCGACACCGAACCCGACAGCGGCAAGCCGTTCAGCAGCAGAGGCCTCGCGGACTGCCTGCGCGAGGGCGCGCGGCGCTTCGGCTGGGCGGATCGCGACCCCCGGCCCGGAGTGCGACGGGCCGACGGCCGACTGACCGGCACCGGAGTGGCCGCGTCGACCTACCCGTACCTCCTGAGTCCCTCGTCGGCCACCGCGCACGCCGCGCCGGACGGCACCTACCTCGTACGGCTCGCCGCCACCGACATCGGGACCGGGGCCCGGACGGTCCTCGCCCGGATCGCCGCCGAGGCACTCGACGTCCCGCCCACCTCGGTACGCGTGGAGCTCGGGAGCAGCGCACTGCCGACCGCCCCGCTGGCGGGCGGCTCGTCGGGCACCTCGTCCTGGGGCTGGGCCGTCCACAAGGCGTGCACGGCGCTGGCCGGCACCGTGCGCGCGCACTCCGGCCCGCTCCCGCCCGACGGCCTCACCGCCCGGGCGGACACCGGGGAGGAGGCGGGCCGGGAATCCCCGTACGCGCGGCACGCGTTCGGCGCGCAGTTCGCGGAGGTCGACGTGGACACCGTGACGGGGGAGGCACGGGTCCGGCGCCTGCTCGGGGTCTTCGCGGCCGGGCGGGTGCTCAGCCGGCGCACCGCGCGCTCCCAGTTCATCGGCGGCATGACCATGGGGCTGGGCATGGCGCTGACCGAGAGCAGCACGCTCGACCCCGCGTTCGGGGACTTCGCGGAGCGGGACCTGGCCTCGTACCACGTCCCCGTCTGCGCCGACGTACCGATGCTCGAAGCGCACTGGCTCGACGAGGAGGACTCCCACCTCAACCCCATGGGCAGCAAGGGGATCGGCGAGATCGGCATCGTGGGGACGGCGGCCGCGATCGCGAACGCCGTGCACCACGCGGTGGGCGTACGGCTGCGGGACCTGCCCCTGACCCCGGACCGGCTCCTTCCCCACCTGCCCCGCTGACACATGTGCGTGCGATATGCGTTCCGGCGATCGGCGTGGCCGCGCCGATGCCGGCCCGCGATGCCTACGCTCGTCGTATGACGGAGAGCGAGATCCAGCTCAAGGCAATCGCGGCGCTCACGGCCCTGCGCGGGGGAGTCGCCCAGGACTACGTCTCCGACCTGCTCGGCGAGGTCATTCCGACGCGGTTCCTGGTTCCCGACACGGACGATGCGATGGAAGTGGGCGCGGCGGTACTGTCCCAGCTCACGGGACCGGTGAGCGCGCTGGTACGCGGGTTCATCCTGGCCTTCGAGACGGTGGCCGACGCGTACGACGAGACGGAGGCCGGAGAACCCACCGAGCAGATCCTGCAGGCCCTGGCCCTGGAAATCGCGAGCGACACCGACTGAAAAAGGTGTGCATGGTCGCGGGACGCCCGGGCATACGGACCGGGAGCGGATGACATGGCCGCTCCTTCAGGGCCCCGCGGCCTCCCCCGACCGCGGGCCCGGGCAGGGTGGAGACCGGCCCGCACCAGTGGTGTTGTGCGGGCCGGTCGCCTGCCCGGAGCCGCCCCGTGCTCGCGGCGGCCGAAGAGCGGATGGGGATCTCCCTTGGGGATCTGCGGACGTGGCTGTTGCAGAACAATCTGGATCTGCCGGAGGAAGACGTCGACGACGAAGTGGCGTGCTGCGGCTTCGACGGGTTCCCCGACGAGGGGAGCTTCTTTCTGGGCATCCGGGCCATGGAGGGCCTCTACGCGAACCGCTCCACGTCCTGCGGATTCGACCCACCGGACCAGCCGGACCACCCGTTCTGGCGCAACGAGTGGATCCCGTTCCTCTCGGACCAGGACGGCTGGACGGGAAAGTTCATCGATGTGCGGGACGGGCGCGTCGGTAGGTGGTTCGTGGGTGAGCCCACGGTTACGGGCGAGTACGAGTCGATGGCCCAGTATTTCGATTCCGTGGCGGAGATGCTGACGAGGATCGCCGAGGGACGCTTCCCGGTCTGTCGGTGCACCGACGGCCGACTTGTCTGGTCGTGAGATTTCTCTGCGGTGCCGGGGGTAGGCGGTACCTATGAGAGTGGGAGGAGGTCCGAGGTGAGCGCCAAGGAGAAAGCCAAGGCCAAGGCCGAGCAGATCGTCGGCAAGGCCATGCAGAAGACGGCCCGCGTGCAGGGCAAGAAGAGCACGGAAGCCAAGGGTGCGGCTCTGGGGCTGCGCGGTAAGGCGCGGGAGCGTAAGGAAAAGGGCAAGGACTTCTTCAAGCACTGATTTTTCGCGACGTCAGGTCGTCGTCCGCCGTGCATGCATGTCGACAACGTGGGCATGGGCAGAAGACGACTCGCTCAGACATGTCGGAAGGGTGAAAGTCATGGCCGGAGGCAAGAAGGCCAAGAACGTGGCGAAGACGGCCAAGGGCAAGGTCAAGGAGACGACGGGCAAGGCCGTCGGCAACGAGAGCCTGGAACTGAAGGGCCGTGCCGAGCAGGCCGAAGGGGCCGCGAAGCAGGCGGGGGAGAAGATCAAGGACACGTTCAAGCACTGACCCCATCGACCGCGACCCGCGATCCCGCGATCGCCGGATTTCCGGCGTACGACTCGAAGGCCGGCGGGGGAAACAGAACTGCCTCACCGCGGCTGTTTCTCCCGCTGGCCTTCGCGCGTGTGCCGGGCCGCCCGACCGGGTTACCTGCGTCGGCTTACCTGCGTCGGCGCCGGCCTCGGCCTGCCGTCTCGTATGCGTCTTCTTCGTCGTCTTCGGCGTCTTCGTCCTCTTGTGCCTCGTCGTCTTCCTCCCCCTCTTCGTCCTCCTCCCCTTCTTCGTCGTACTCCTCTTCGGGCTCGCCCTCGTCGTACTCCTCCTCGTCCTCCTCCGGCACTTCCTCCTCTCCCGCGGCTTCGCCGTCCTCGTCTACGTCTTCGTCCTCGTTCTCGTCGAACTCCTCTTCCTCCTCCAGCGCCTCCTCGTGCGAACGGACCACCTCGCCGTCGCGGATCTCGCCACGCCAGCCTTCCGGTTCGTCGTCGGTGAGCGTGACGTGTCGGCGGAAGTGCTTCAGGTCCAGCCGGAGACGGCGGCCCTGAGCCCGCCAGATGTTGCCGGTCTTCTCGAAAAGGCCGGAGGGGTAGTACTCGACGGTGAGCAGGATGCGGGTGAGTGTCGGGCCCAGGTCGTGGAAGCTGACGCATCCCCGGACGGAACCCTTCGCGCCTTCGGAGGTCCAGATGATGCGGTCGTCCGGGACCTGTTCCTGGACCGTCGCCTTCCAGCTGCGCGTCGACGGGCCGACCTTCACCTTCCAGTCGCTCGTCGTCTCGTCGCCCTGTGAGACGTTGCGGACACCCTTGGCGAACCCGCTGAAATCCTCGTACTGCGTCCAGTGGTTGTAGACCGTTCGCAGCGGAGCACCCACGTCGATCGTCTCGATGATGCTGGTCATCTTCTGGGAGCCGCTCTTGCGCTTTCCTCCGCCTCCGCCGAACAGGTTCGACGCGGCGTCGGTGACCTTGTCCTTGAGTCCCCCGAGCGTCTGACCCACGACCGCCTTCGCCGGGGAGTCGCCCTTCAGGAGCCGCCCGCCGATGTCGGTGAGCTTGCCGCCGTTCTCCGCCACGTCGTACAGCTGATCGGTGACGTCCTCGAGTTTGTCCGTGGCCTTCTCGGCCAGTTTTCCGGTCTGCGCGCTGAGGAATTCGCCCAGTTCGCCGAGCAGCCGGTCCATTCCGGATTCGGAGTTCTGTGAGCGGTCCTGGTCGCGGTCTCGGTCGTCGGATGCCATGACCTACCTCCGCGTGCTCGGCTTGCGCGCTGCTGTCTTCTTGGCCGCGGGCTTGCGCGCCGCCGCCTTCTTCGCGGGCGGCTTGCGGGCCGTGGCCTTCTTGGCCGGTGCCTTCTTCGCCGCCGTCTTCTTGGCCGGTGTCTTCTTGGCCGGGGCTTTCTTGGCCGTCGTCTTCTTCGCCGGCGCGGCGGAGGACTTCTTGGCCGCCGTGGTCTTCTTCGCGGGAGTGGTCTTCTTCGCCGCGCTTCCGGTCGACGTCGACCGCTTCGAGGGGGTGGCCTTCGTGGCCGTTCTCGACGAAGCCTTCTTCGCGGGAGCGGTCTTCTTGGCGGGCGACCGGGAACGGGACGTCGTGCCTCCGCCCGACCGCGAGCGGGACTGCCCACCGGTGGAACGGCGGGTCCGTGGCTTCCTCGGCTCGGATTCCGCCTCCGCCTCCGCTTCCGCCTCTTCAGGCTCTTCGGTCTCCTCTTCGGGCTCTTCCTCCTCTTCCCACGCGTCCTCTTCCGTGTCCTCTGCGCCCTCGCCCTCGGCCTCTTCCTCGTCCTCACCCAGGTCCTCGTCGTACTCGCCCTCGGGCGCCTCTTCCTCCTCCTCCCATTCCTCGTCCTCGTCGTACCGTCCGTTCGCCTCGTCGTCCTCGTCCTCGTCCTCGCCCTGGTCACTGCCGCTGCTGATGGCCAGAGTCCGCTCGTGGAGGGAGTCGGCCAGGTCCGCGAGCTTGCGATTGGCCGCGGCGGTCAACGCCTGCCGGCCGGCGTCCAGCGCCTCGCCCTTCAACTGATCGCCCATCTCGGCGATCTGGGGTACGTCCTTGAGTTTGCTGAGCCCCTGTGTCACGAGCTGCCCCGGCTCCAGGCCGAAGCGGCGGCCGGCGAGATAGGTCGCCACGGTGAACGCGAGGCGAGCCTTCTTCGTTCGGCCCAGAAGGTAGCCGCCTGCCACGGCGGCTGCCAGGGCGACTTTTGTCGTGTCCTCCATGACTCCTGTCCCTTCACCGGGCGACCGCGGCCGTTCCGCCGCTCGTGTGCGGTGTGCCCGGGGTCGGGCCACGCGTCGGGGGGAAAGCGCGTGAGGACGCCGCGCTGGGGCGGTGGGAGACGAGCCCGCTCTCCCGGACATGGCATATGTCCCTATACCATGAAATTCTAGCCTTTTGTCGCTGGACGTCTCGCGGGAGTGCCCCATGGCCACAGCGGATCCCGATCGGCCTCGACGCGGTACCTCGCGTTCCGGCGGTGAGACACGCTCTGCCGCCCGGCGGAAGTCGGCGTCCGGCCGTTCGAAGGGCGTGGACGCGGGCTCGGCCATGAGGTCGGCCGCCGAGCAGCTGACGGGACTGCTCGGCAGACGTCCCGAATCCGTCTCTTCGCTCAAGCCCACCGACGACGGGTGGGAGGCGCAGGTGGAAGTGGTGGAACTGGAGCGGATTCCCGATACGACGAGCGTGCTGGCCAGCTACAAGGTCGCTCTGGACGGAGAGGGCGCGCTCATCTCGTTCGAACGAACCCGCCGCTACACCCGAGGAATGATCGATCGGCCGTTCTGAGTCGCGTTCGGCCGCGGAAGGAGGCGCCATGACCATGGTGCCGCAGAGCGGCAGCGCCGTCGGCAGGAGCGGCGGTGGCTCCACGGGCAGTCTCTACGACGTCCTGGAGCTGATTCTGGACCGAGGTCTGGTGATCGACGTCTTCGTCCGTGTGTCTCTCGTCGGGATCGAGATCCTGAAGATCGACGCGCGGATCGTGGTCGCCAGTGTGGACACCTACCTCCGCTTCGCGGAGGCGTGCAACAGGCTCGACCTCGAAGCGGGCCGCAAGGCTCCGGCGCAGCTGCCCGAGGTGGTCGGCGGCATGCTGGAGGACGGGGCCCACGGCAAGTCCAAGGGCGCCCTGTCCGGGGCCGTCGAGGCCGTGACCGAGTCCCTGTCGGGGAAGCGTCGCGGTGATGACGAGGAGCCGGAGGAAGAGCAGGAAGAGCCGGAAGAGGAGGAGGCGGAGGCACCCGTTCCCCGACGTCGACGGCCCGCCGCCCGGCGCTCGGCGCGACGGGAGAAGGAGTGACCGATGGCCCTCTACGTCTACGCGATCACCGGGGAGAAGCACCCCCTCGACCTCGACGGTCTGTCCGGTGTCGGCTCGGAGCCGAGTCCGGTGCGCGTCGTCGCCGCCGGGCCGCTGTGCGCGGTGGTGAGCGACATCTCCGAGGAGATCCGGCCCAAGCGCCGCGACGTCCTGATCCACCAGGACGTGCAGGAGCGCCTCATGAGCGGCGGCCCGGTCCTACCCTTGCAGTTCGGCTACACCGCTACCGACGAGTCGGCGGTCGAACAGGCGCTGCGGAAGGACGCCGACGGCTATCTCGCCACCCTGGAACGGCTCCGAGGCTGTGCCGAGTACCACGTGAGAGCGGTGCAGGACGAGGAGGAGCTCCTGCGGCAGATCCTGCGGGACTCGCCCGAGGCGCGTGAGCTCAACGAGCGGATCCGTTCCGGGGACGAGGATCCCCAGCTCCCGCTCGCCCTGGGCCAGTTGATCGCCGCGCAGGTGCAGGAACGGCAGCAGGCCCTGTCGTCCGGGCTGGTCGACGCGCTCGTGCCGTTCGCTCGGGACTACACCGTCCGGCAGGCGTCCGGGACCGACCTGCTGAACCTCTCCCTCCTGGTCGCCGACGACCGGCGGGAAGAGTTCCGTACGGCGGAAGGCAATCTCGCCCGGGAGATCGGAGACGGGATCGAGTTCAGGCTGAGCGGGCCGCTGCCGCCCTACAGCTTCGTGCAGTGAGAACTGCCCGGAAGGAGGGAGACCATGGGACTTGTGACGTTCCTGCTCACCCTGCCCGTCGCGCCGGTGCGCGGCGTGACCTGGGTCGCCCAGAGGGTGCTGGACGAGGCCGAGGAGCAGTACTACGACCCGGCTCCCGTCTGGCGCGAACTCCGAGAGCTGGAGGGCCGACTGGTGAGGGGGGAGATCGACGAGGAGACCTTCGAGCACCGCGAGGACGAGCTGCTCGACCGGCTCGCGGAGATCAACGCCTTCCGGGCGCGCACACCATGACCGGGAAGCCGCGCACACCATGACCGGGAAGCCGCGCACACCATGACCGGGAAGCCGCGCACACCATGACCGGGAAGCGAGGACGTCGCCGTGTCTGACCCCCTGCCCGACCGATTCGGGACGGCACCCTCCAGGGCGATGCCGGCGCCGTACGGCTCCGGTTCGTCCGCGAACCTCGCGGACATCCTCGAACGCGTCCTGGACAAGGGCATCGTCATCGCGGGAGACATCCGCATCAACCTGCTCGACATCGAGCTGCTGACGATCAAACTGCGGATCCTGGTCGCCTCCGTGGACAAGGCGAAGGAGATGGGGATCGACTGGTGGGAGCACGACCCCTCGCTCTCCTCCAAGCACAGCGGAGGCCCGCTGGCGGAGGAGAACCGCCGGCTCCGCGCGGAGCTGGATGCCCTGCGCCGCGCCGCGCCGATCGCGAACGAGCCCCGGATTCCCGGGACGGAACAGGCCGTTGAGACGGAGGCGGTTGAGCCGGACGACTACGAGGAGGCGGGCGGCGGGTACGAGGAGCCGGGGGAGCAGCAAGGTGACCCGTCGTCGACCTCGCGCCGGAAGGCGGCACGACGAAGGCCCGGCACATGACCGGCGGCGAGAACCTCACCTACGTATACGCCGTGGTGGCGGACTCCCCGGAACTGCGGACGGTTCTCTCGGGTGTGCACGGGGTGTCCGGGGCGCCGGTGTCCCTCCTCGGGGAGGGCACACCGGCGACGACCCCGACTGGACCGGACCCGGCGTTCGTCATCAGCCGGGTCACGGCGCGGGAGTACGACGAGCGGACGCTCAAGGCCCGCTTCGAGGACCTGGAATGGCTGGAGGCCGTCGCCCGCGCCCACCACGAGGTGGTGCAGACGATCGCCCGCCACGACACCGTGCTCCCGCTGCGGCTGGCCACCCTGTACCAGGACGACGACCGCGCCCGCGAGGCACTCGCCGCCCGGCGCGGCGTCTTCGCCGAGCGACTTGCCCTGCTCCACGGCCGGAGCGAGTGGGGCGTCAAGGTGTACGTCAGCTCCGCCGGCCCCCCGCAGGACGGAGCCGCAGCCGGCCCCGCGAACACCACGACGCTCGGCCCGGGCAAGGCGTACCTGCGGCGCCGCAGGGCCCAGCACACGGTTCAGGAGACCCATTACCGGAACGCCCAGGCCGCTGCCGAGAACATCGAGGCGCTCGCCGCTCGGTACACCACCCACCGCGTTCGCCACCCCGCCCAGCGCGGAGCACTCGCGGGGCCCGAGGAGAACGTCCTCAACGACGCCTACCTGGTTCCGGACGACCGGGCCCAGAGCTTCCGTACCGCGCTCGCCGCGGTGGCGGTGGACATCGACGGCGTACGCGTGGTGGTGACCGGCCCGTGGGCCCCCTACTCCTTCGCCATGCCCCCTCCGCCGTCCGACCCTCCGCCGTCCGACCCTCCGCAGGAGGACGCCGCACGGGACGGTCCCGCACCATGAGCGTCGACCGGTCCACGGAACAACTGCCGGGCCGCCAGGTCGCCCTCGTCGACCTCCTCGACAGGTTGCTGAGCGGCGGCGTGGTCCTCTCGGGCGACATCGTGCTCTCGATCGCCGACATCGACCTCGTCCGTATCTCCCTCCGCGCGCTGATCGTCTCCGTCGGCTCCGAGGCGGACCCGCTCGGACCGTCCGCCCAGCGGCACACGGGCCCCCTCGGGCCGTCCGCCCACGGGCGGGCCGACCCACTCGGACCGACCGCCCAGGGGCTCGCGTGAACGGCCCGGGGCCGGCACCCGGAGAGCGGGGCGACGACCCACGCACGTCCCCGCCTCCCCGCACGCCGTCCCCCGCCCTGGAAGGTGTCGGTACGGCCCTGGGCGACGCCTTCCGCCTCGTGAAGGCCCCTCCCGACCCCGCCGGCGAACCCCACCGGCCCGCGCACCGGCTCCGTACGGACCGTGACTCGGTCGAGGAGGACCTCCTCAAGCTCGTCCTCACCGTCGTGGAACTCCTGCGCCAGCTCATCGAGAGGCAGGCGCTGCGGCGCGTCGACGCGGGCGACCTCACCGACGACCAGGAGGAGGAACTGGGCGCCACCCTGATGGCACTGCACGACGCGCTGTCCGACCTCTGCGCCGAGCACGGCTACACACTCCAGGACCTCAACCTCGACCTCGGCCCCCTCGGGCCCCTGCTGCCTCCGGCCGACCGGGGACCGGGGTGAGGACGGGACGGACGCCCCGTCAGCCCACGCCGCGCCTGCGGATCACTTCCTCACCCCCAATGCTGGGGCGGCGCGCTCCGGTGGGGCAGACTGGCGGTGTGCGCATCGTGATGATGACGGCGGGTTCGCGGGGTGACGTCGCGCCGTACACGGGGCTGAGTGCCGGCCTCGTACGGGCGGGGCATGAGGTGACGTTGGCCGCGCACGGGGTGTTCGAGCCGCTGGTGACGGGGTCCGGGGTGCGGTTCCGCGCGCTGCCGGTGGACCCGCGTGCCGAGCTGCACTCGCCGCGTGGCCGGCGGCTGCACGACGCGAGGACCGGCGCGGGGAAGCTCGTACGGCTCGCGTCCATGGCCCGGAGCGCGGCCGACGAGATGACAGCGGCCCTGGTGGAGGTGGCGCGGGAGGGCGACGTCCTGCTGGTCGGCGGGGCCCTGGGGCCCCTCGGGTACGCCATCGCCGACGGCCTGTCGGTGCCGGCCATGGGCCTGCACCTCCAACCGCTGCACCCGACCGGGGAGTTCCCCGCCCCCGTCCTGGGGACCCGGTCCCTGGGCGCGGTGGGAAACCGGCTGAGCGGACGGGCCGTCATGACGACCGTGGAGCTGCTGTTCGCCGACGCCGTACGGTCGCTTCGGCGGCGGTACGGGCTCGTGACGACCGGCCCGAGGCGGGGCCGCCGGGCCCGACCGGTGCTGCACGGCTACAGCCGGCTCGTCGTCCCCCGGCCCCGGGACTGGTCCCCGGAGCTGGAGGTGGCCGGCTACTGGTGGCCGCACGAGACCGGGCGGTTGTCCCAGGAATTGGAGGACTTCCTCGCCGCCGGGCCCCCGCCGGTCTTCGTCGGTCTGGGCAGCGCCACCGTTCCCGATCCCGAGCGGGTGAGCCGCGAGATCGTCACCGCCCTGCGCACGGCGAACGTGCGCGGGATCGTCCAGCGGGGCTGGGCGGGACTCGACGCCCGCAGCGACGACATCCTCACCGTCGACGAAGTACCGCATTCCCTGCTGTTCCCCCGGACGGCCGCCGTCGTCCACCACGCGGGAGCCGGCACCACCGGCGCCGTCCTGCGCGCCGGGGTGCCCAGCGTCCCCGTGCCCGTCCAGTTCGACGCGGCGTTCTGGGCGTCCCGGCTGACCGCGCTGGGCACCGCTCCCGGCGCCGTGCCGCTGCGCCGGCTCACCTCCGGGGCGCTGTCCGAGGCGCTGGTCGGCGCCACGGCGGACGGCCGCCACCGCACGCGTGCCCGGGCCCTGGCGGACCGGCTGGCCGCGGAGGACGGGGTCGCGCCGGTACTCGCCGCGCTCGCCCGCCTGGCACCCTGAGCACGTCGCCGTGGGTTCGAGGTCGAGACCTGCGGCGAATCCGCCCCCGTCGTCCCTGGTCGGCACACCTAGGCTGGGCCCGTGACAGCCGACAACCACCGGCCCCTGGCCGTCTTCGACCTGGACAACACGCTTGCCGCGACCGCCCACCGGCAGCACTTCCTGGAGCGGCGCCCCAAGGACTGGGACGCGTTCTTCGCGGCGGCTCCCGACGATCCGCCGCTCGACGAGGGGATCGCGCTGTGTCTGGAGGCGGCGGGGGAGTGCGACATCGTGTACCTGACCGGGCGTCCTGAGCGCTGCCGCCGGGACACCCTGGACTGGCTGGCCGCGCAGGGGCTGCCCGAGGGGCCGGTCCACATGCGACGGAACCGGGACTTCCGGCCGGCCCGGGTGACCAAGGTGGAGATCCTGCGCCGGCTCGGTGCCGACCGGCCGGTGCGGATGCTCGTCGACGACGACCTGCTGGTCTGCGGCGCGGCGGAGGCGGCCGGTTTCCCCGTCGTACGCGCCCGATGGGCGACCCCGTCGGAGGAACTGAGGGACGCCCAGGAGAAGGAGGGCCGGACGTGAGGGGCCGCCAGGACCCGCGCGGGGCCTCGCGGACGGTCCGGGCCGCCGCGTCGGCCGTGATCCGGCTGGAGGCGTACCCCCGCCCCCGCTGAGGCCCACGACCCGCCCCCGCGGCGGCCTCGACTCGCGGTGGTCTTCGCTTCCGTGCAGGGTGGAAGGAATCGGAACGCGAAGAGAGGCCGCCGCCATGGGAGACCATGTTTACCGCGTCACGGAGATCGTCGGGTCGTCCTCGGAGGGCGTCGACACCGCCATCCGCAACGGCATCACCCGCGCCTGCGAAACGCTCCGCTCGGTCGACTGGTTCGAGGTCACGGAGATCCGCGGTCACGTCGAGGAGGGGCAGGTCGCCCACTTCCAGGTGGGCATGAAGGTCGGCTTCCGTCTCGAGGAGCCGGGCACCTAGGACCGTCCCGTCCCGCGTCCGCCGGACAGGCCCTTACCCCCACCCCTGCGTCGGGGTGGGGGTGCGGCGGGTCGGGTCAGAGCATGAGCAGCAGCCGGGTGTTCGTCACGAGCTTCCGGTTCACGCTCGTGCTCTGCACGAAGATCGTGAACTCGTCGTTGTGGTTGGGCCTGACGCGCGCCTCCACGTCCGGCAGGCCGAGCAGGGTCCGCGCCTCGGGCCCCGTGTAGACCCGGTCCGTCTTCTTCTCCAGGACCGCGATCTGCTTCCGGGCCTGGATCTTCTCCGGCTTGCTCAGCTGGTAGTACGCGCCGCCCGTGCGGTACGTGTGCCCGGACTCGACGACCCAGTCCCGGATCGCCGCGTCGCGCGCCACCGGGATCAGCTGGTACTCCGCCGGGTCCACCGGGGCGAGGCCGGCCGCCTTGACGGTGTCCGCGTTCACCGCGTCCGCGCCGGTGGAGAACACCGCTCGCGATCCCCGGATGCCCTTGGTGCGGCCCACCATGAACTTCTCGGTGGCCTCCTGGATGACCTGCCCGGCCTCCTCCAGGCCCTGGGTGCTGGTGGCGTCCCAGATGGCGATGTTGTCCTTGGGGAAGCCGCTCTGCATGGCCTCGCGCTTGCCCATCTGGTCGGGCACGAGGACGGCGAGCGTCCAGTTGTCCTGCTGGGTCTCGATCATCCGCGCCACGGCCTCGACGAGGGCCCGCGGGTCCTTGGTGGGGGCGTCGGGGCAGCGGTGGCTCGCGTTCTCCTGGCCGTCGGTGAGCACGAACGTCAGGAAGCTGTGGTCGCCGTACAGCTGGGCGGTCTGCGCGAGCTCCCGCTGCGACTTCAGCGCGGCCGCGAGCAGCGCCGTCATGCCGCCGACCCGGTACAGCTGCTTCAGCGACGGCATCCGCAGCACGTCCTTGTCGTAGATGACGCACTCCACCTTGTCGGCGAAGACGTACACCGTGACGCGGGTCTCCTGGTCCAGCTCCCTCGACCGGCGGGCGAGGTACGCGATCTGCCGGTCGGCGACGTCGACGACCTTGCTGCTCAGGTGCGACATGGACGAGCTGGCGTCCAGCACGAGAGCGACGTGGTTGATGTAGTTCTGGGTTCCGGACATGGCAACTCCCCGTGGGTTCCCGGGCCTTCCGACCCGATGCACCTACCGTCTCACCCGGCACTGACAATCGAACGTTTGTCGGTCCCGGCGTAACTCGCGAGTAACTACCGGCGGTAACGGTACGGAGCGCGCATTCGGGGTGCGGCGCGGGATGGTCAAGGACTTGACCATCCCGTTGGTCCAGACCAGAATCCAGGCCACATACCCGCGCGAACACCCCGTTCGGTCCCCCCATGTCGGGTCAGCCCCCCATGCCGCACGACCCTGTGCTGAACCGCAGAAGGTGACCTACGTGAAGAACCGCCATCTGGCCTGCCCCCTGGCAGCCGCCACCGCGCTCGCCCTCGCCGGCTGCGGGATGCTGCCGGGCGGGGGCGGCGGAACGAAGACCGTCAACATCTGGCTGATGCGGGACAGCGTCAGCGAGGACTTCCTCAACCGCTTCACCGAGGCGTACGAGGACGAGCACGACGGTGTCGAACTCAAGGTCACCGTCCAGGAGTGGACCGGCATCGGGAAGAAGGTCACCGAGGCCATCCAGGGCTCCGGCGGCCCCGACGTCATCGAGGTCGGCAACACCCAGGTCGCCCAGTACGCCGACACCGAGAAGCTCTACGACCTGACCCTCGAGTCGGTCCGCGACCTCGGCAGCGAGGACTGGCTGCCCGGTCTCGCCGAACCCGGCAGCATCGGCGGCTCGCAGTACGGCATCCCCTGGTACGCGGCGAACCGCATCGTCATCTACAACAAGGACCTCTTCGCCGACGCCGGCATCGACAAGCCGCCGGCCACCCGCGCGGAATGGCTCGCCGACACCGAGAAGCTCAACCGGAAGGGCAACCAGGGCATCTACCTCGCCGGACAGGACTGGTACACCCTTGCCGGCTTCATCTGGGACGAGGGCGGCGAACTCGCCACCGACAAGGGCGGCGAGTGGACCGGCGCCCTCGACAGCCCGGCGGCCCGGCGTGGCATGGCCTACTACAAGCAGCTGCAGTCCCTCGGCTCCGGCCCCAAGGACGCCGACGAGCAGAACCCGCCGCAGGCCGACGTCTTCGCCAAGGGCGACGTCGCCCAGCTCATCGCCGTGCCCAGCGCCGTCTCCGCGATCCTCAAGGCCAACCCCGCCCTCAAGGACAAGCTCGGCTACTTCCCGATACCCGGCGCCAAGGCCGACCAGCCCTGCGCCGTCTTCACCGGCGGCTCCGACCTGATCATCCCGGAGAACGCGCCCGAGCGCGGCGCCGCACTCGACGTCGTGAAGGCGCTGGCCGGCGAGAAGTGGCAGACCGAACTCGCCCGCGCCATGGGCTACGTGCCCAACAAGCGGGGCCTCGCCTCCGTCGTCGCCGGTCAGGAGGCCACCGCCGTCATGGCCAGGGGCGCCGCGCGCGGCCGGGCCACCCCCAACTCCCCCCAGTGGGCCGACGTCGAGGCCGACAACCCCATCAAGCCCTACATGACGGCCGTCCTCCAGGGCGAGGACCCGGCGAAGGCCGCCCGGCAGGCCTCGACCGCCATCACGGAGACCCTCGCCGAATAGCATTCAGCGCTTCCACACCCGCGAGCCCCCGAACGGTCATGTCGAATCCAGCCGGCAACGGAAGAAGTAAGGGGCCGGGCCACCGCTCACACGGTCCGGCGCCGTCCCTTCCCCTTCCGTACGCCGGAGGAGCCCGACATGGCCGCACCGACCCCCACGCTCGCCGTCCCCGCACCGACCCCCACGCTCGCCGTCCCCGCACAGCCCCGGCCGCTCGCCGGGCCGCCCGCGTCGCAGGCCCCCGTCGCGCCCTCCGCGTCCCCGGCCGCTGCCGAGGAGCCCACGCCCCGCTACCTCGTCGGTCTCGCCCGCGACCAGGAGGACGTCCGCGCCGCCCAGCGGCTGCGCCACCAGGTGTTCGCCGGCGAGCTCGGCGCCCGGCTCGACGGACCGGAGCCCGGCCTCGACAGCGACGCCTTCGACGCGTACTGCGACCACCTCCTCGTACGGGAGGAGACCACCGGCGAGGTCGTCGGCACCTACCGCATCCTGCCGCCCGACCGGGCCGCCGTCGCGGGCCGCCTCTACTCGGAGAGCGAGTTCGACCTCACCAGGCTCGCCCCGATCCGGCACGACCTGGTGGAGGTCGGCCGCTCCTGCGTCCACCCCGCCCACCGCAACGGCGCCGTCATCGCCCTCATCTGGGCCGGGCTCGCCCGCTACATGACGACCACCGGCCACAACTGGCTGGCCGGCTGCTGCTCCCTGCCGCTCGCCGACGGGGGCACCCTCGCCGCCGCCACCTGGGACACCGTCAAGGCCAAGCACCTCGCCCCCGAGGAGTACTGGGTCACCCCGCACAAGCTCTGGAACCCCGAGGGCATCACGCGCCCCGAGGGCCGCACCGAGCTCCCGCCGCTACTGCGCGGCTACCTCCGGCTCGGCGCCTGGGTCTGCGGCGCCCCCGCGCACGACCCCGACTTCGGCGTCGCCGACCTCTACGTCCTGCTCTCGCTGCGCCGCACCAACCCGCGCTACCTCAACCACTTCCTCTCGCTCGCCCCGGCACGGTGAACGGGACCACGGCCCTCTCGCCGTGGCTCCCCACGGCGCCCTGCACCCCGGGCCACTGCGCCGCCCACCCCGGGTTCCTCCACCCCCATGAGGCTGAGCGGGACCGGCCCGCCCACCCCGGGTCCCTCCACCGCCGTGGGGCGGAGCGGGACCGGCCCGATCACGTCGGGGTCTTCCGGGCCGTCGTCCGGCTGACCGCCGGCCTCGGCACCCTCCTCCTCGGCATCCTCCTCGCCCCCGCCGCCGGCCTGCTCCCCGCCGCCACCCGGCTCGCCCTCGTCCGCCACTGGACGCGGGCCGTGGTCAGGGCCTTCGGCGTCCACGTCCGGTACGAGGGAACGGCCGCCCCGGCCGCCGGCCCGCTGCTCGTCGTCGCCAACCACGTCTCCTGGCTGGACATACCGCTGATCGCAGCCGTCCTGCCCGGCCGGATGGTCGCCAAGTCGGACGTGCGCCACTGGCCCGTCCTCGGCACGCTCGCCGCGCTCGGCGGCACCCTGTTCATCGACCGGGACGGGATCATGGCCCTGCCCGGCACCGTACGGACCATGGCGGAGGTCCTCGCGGGCGGCGGCCGCGTGATCGTCTTCCCCGAGGGCTCGACCTGGTGCGGCCGGGAGCGCGGCCGGTTCCGGCCTGCCGCGTTCCAGGCCGCGCTGGACGGCGGCGCAGCCGTGCAGCCGGTACGGATCGACTACCGGCCCACGGACGCCGCCGCCTACGTCGCGGACGACCCCCTCGGCTCCTCACTGTGGCGGGTCGTCACCACCCGCCGGCTCACCGCCGTGGTCCGCCTCCGGGAGCCCCTGCCCGGCGGCCGGTACGCGGACCGCCGGGCCCTCGCGGCCGCCGCTCAGCGCGCCGTCGCGAGCGACAGCGCGAACCTGCCCTCGCTGTCGGTCCACCACCGCTCCAGGTCGAGGCCCTCCTCCGCGAGTTCGGCCCGGACGCCCGCCTGACGGAACTTCGCGGACACCTCCGTCCGCATCTCCTCGCCCGCCGCGAACGGCACCACGAGATCCAGCTCCGGGATCTTCACGGTGAGCGCGCGGCGGGCCCGCAGCCGCATCTCGATCCACTCCCGCTCGCGGTCCCACACCGCCACGTGCTCGAAGGCGTCCGGATCGAAGTCGGCGCCCAGCTCCCGGTCGATCACCGCCAGCACGTTCTTGTTGAAGGCGGCCGTCACCCCGGCGGCGTCGTCGTACGCGGCCACGAGCGTCGCCTCGTCCTTCACCAGGTCGGTGCCGAGCAGCAGGGCGTCGCCGGGCGTGAGCATCGCCCGTACGGAACGGAGGAAGGTCCGCCGCTCACCGGGCAGCAGATTGCCGATGGTGCCGCCAAGGAAGGCCACCAGACGCGGTCCCGGCGTCCCCGGCAGCGCGAGCCCCCGGGTGAAGTCGGCGACCAGCGCGTGCACCCGCAGCTCGGGACGCGCGGCGAGCAGCGACTCGGCCGCCCCCGTCAGCGCGGACTCGCTCACGTCGACGGGCACGTAACTGTCCAGGCCGGGGAGCAGCGCGTCGATCAGGAACCGGGTCTTCTCCGAGGAGCCGGAACCGAGCTCCACCAGGGTCCTTGCACCGGTCGCGGCGGCGATCTCGGCCGCCCGCTCCTTGAGGATCTCCCGCTCGGCCCGCGTCGGGTAGTACTCCGGCAGCCGGGTGATCTCCTCGAAGAGTTCACTGCCCCGGGCGTCGTAGAACCACTTCGGCGGCAGCTCCTTGGGGGAGCGGTTGAAGCCGTGGAGGACGTCGGCGCGCAGATCGGCGCCGGCGGCGTCGGGGGCGAGGGTACGGGTCAGCTGGAACGGGCTCACGCGGACGGCTCCTTGAGCGGGGTGAGGGTGACGTCGGCGCGGGTGGCGGTCACGAGCGTGCGCTCGGGGACCTCCTGCCAGCGCGGATCGGCGTCGTACGGTTCCGAGGCCACGACCACCCGGTCGGGGCCCCGCAGGTACCAGAGGCTGTTCCCCCAGGCGGTCGCGGCGATCAGCGAGCCGTCGGTGAGCAGCAGGTTGAGTCCGGATCCGGGGGCCGCCTCGGCGACCTCCCGCACCGTGTCCGCCAGCGCCGGCCCCGGCGCGTCGCCGGACCGCAGCCGGTGCAGGGCGAGGGCCCAGAGCAGCGCCGAGTCGGTGCGGGCCTCGACCCGGAGGAGTTCGCCCGCCGACAGCGTCCCGGCGAGCGCCTCCAGGGAGCCGGGCCAGCCCGTGACGGCGCCGTTGTGGCTGAAGAGCCAGGGACCGGCGGCGAACGGCGCCGCCGCGGCCTCCCCGTCGGCGCCCGGCACCGTCGCCCCGCGGACCGCGGCGAGCAGTGCCCCGGAGCGCACCACCCGCGCGAGGTCCGTGAAGGAGAGGTCGCTCCAGATGGGGCCGGTGCGCCGGTACCGTGCGGGCACCGGATCACCCTCGGCGTACCAGCCCACCCCGAAGCCGTCGGCGTTCACCACGCCACTGTTCTGCGTACGGGGCGCCCAGGACTGGCGCAACAGGCCGTGCTCCGGCCGCAGGATCAGCTCACCGAGCGCCACCGGCTCGCCCACGAAGGCGACATGACGGCACATCAGTCGAGCTCCGCGCTGCGGGCGGTACGGAAGCCGGCGAAGATCTGGCGGCGCACCGGCAGGTCCCAGTTGCGGAAGGTGCCCCGGCAGGCCACCGGGTCCACCCCGAAGGAACCACCGCGCAGCACCTTGTGGTCGGGCCCGAAGAACACCTCCGAGTACTCCTTGTACGGGAAGACCGTGAAGCCCGGGTACGGCAGGAAGTCGCTCGCCGTCCACTCCCACACGTCACCGATCAACTGCCGAACGCCGAGCGGCGAGGCGCCCTCCGGATAGCTGCCCGCCGGCGCCGGACGCAGGTGCCGCTGGCCGAGGTTGGCGTGCTCGGGTCGCGGATCGGCGTCGCCCCACGGATAGCGGCGCGAGCGCCCGGAGGCCGGGTCGTGCCGGGCGGCCTTCTCCCACTCGGCCTCCGTCGGCAGCCGCCGGCCCGCCCAGCGGGCGTAGGCGTCCGCCTCGTACCAGCTCACGTGCAGGACCGGCTCGTCCTCGGGCACCGGCTCCGTCACACCGAACCGGCGGCGCAGCCACTGGGCGCCGTCCCGGCGCCAGAACAGCGGGGCGGCGATGCCGTGCTCCCTGATCTGCGCCCAGCCCTCCGGCCGCCACCAGCGGCGCTCCTCGTAGCCGCCGTCGGCGATGAAGGCCAGATAGGCGCCGTTGGTGACGGGGACGGTGTCGATGTGGAAGGCGGGCACGTCCCGGATGTGCGCCGGGCGTTCGTTGTCCAGGGCCCACGGCTCGTCGGACGTCCCCATGGTGAACGGCCCGCCCGGGACGAGGACTTCGGCGGGCAGCGGGTCGCGGGGACCCGCCGGGGGCGGCGGTGCGGTCAGGACGGCCGGCCCCTTCCGTAGCTGATGGGTGATCAGCATCGTCTCGTCGTGCTGCTGTTCGTGCTGCGCGACCAGGCCGAAGGCGAACGCGTCGCGCAGCAGCGGCCGCCCGTCGAACTCGGCGCGTTCGAGGACGTCGAGGACCCGGAGCCGTACGTCGGCCGCGTAGGTCCGGGCCTCGCCCGGCGCGAGCAGCGGCAGCGACGGCCGGGTCGCCCGGGGGTGCTCGAAGGCGTCGTAGAGCGAGTCGATCTCGGGCCGCAGGGCCTCCCGGCCCGCCACCGCCCGCCACAGCCACAGCTCCTCCTGGTTGCCGATGTGCGCCAGGTCCCAGACCAGCGGCGACATCAACGGGGAGTGCTGGGCGGTGAGTTCCCCGTCCTCGACGCAGCTGGTGAGCAGCGCCGTGCGCTCCCGGGCGGCGGTCAGGGCCGCCACGGCCCGGCGGCGCAGGGCCTCGGGACCGGCATCCGTGCGTGTCTCCGTCATGACGTCACCACCAGGAGGTCGTCGGCCGGGCAGCTCCCGGGGATCACGTACCGCTCGTGGAAGGCGGCGACCGCCCGCCGCACCTCCCCGCTCGCCCCCATCCGGGGCAGTGCCTCACGGGCGGCGGAGAACACCGCGAGGGCCGCGGCGTGCAGCTCGGGATCGGAGAGGCCGTCACGGGCCGCCGCCACCCAGAGCGGATTGCGCGGCGCCGGACCCGGGCCGGCCCGCTCCGCCAGCGGCTTCACGGCCCGGTACACGGTCTCCGCCGCCTCCGGATCGTCGAACACCGCCGTCGTCACGGCCACCGGCACCATCCAGCCGTCCGTGCCGGACTGCGCGTCGACCATCCGCAGCTCCAGATGGCCCCGCGGCCGTACCGGCGGGAACAGCGTCGTCATGTGGTAGCGCAGGTCGTCGGCGTCGGCCGGCCGGGGCAGACCGGTGCGCAGCCACTCCCGGAAGGTCAGCCCCTCCGGCACGTCCCACGGCCCCTCGTCCGCCCGTACGCACATCACCGGGCTGTCCAGGACGTGCGCCGCGTACTCCGCGCGCGGCTCCCCGTCCGGCGACGGGGCCAGCGCCCGCAGCGGGTCGAGGTTCGTCCACAGCGCCTGCCGCGTCGAGCGCCAACCGGTGCGACGGCCGCCGTGCAGCGGGGAGTTGGCGAAGGCGGCGACGAGCACGGCGCCGAGGAGATGAGCCAGCTGCCAGCGCCGGTGGTAGCCCAGCGGGCCCGGCTCCTCGTGACCCGCGTCCAGGCAGATCTGCACCGAAGCCGAGTCGCACATCATCGCCCGCCCGGCCGGACCCGTCCGGTCCAGCGCCGCCTCCATCGCGTCGTACCGCGGCTCGTGGAGCACCCGGCCGCGCGGTGCGTGCCAGGGGTCCACCCCGTATCCGCTGAGGGTGAGGCCGAGCGGGCCGAGCGCCGACCGCACCGCGCCGAGATCGGCGGCGACCGAGTCGAGACATTCCATGAGCGATCCGGCCGGGCGCGAGCTGAGCTCCAGCTGCCCACCGGGTTCGAAGGTCAGGGCCGACACCAGCGGCAGGGACCGCACGGTGTCCAGGGCCGCCGCGAGCCTCGGCGGCCGAACGGGGAGCCGGGGGTCACGCAGCTCGTGGACGAGCCACTCCAGCTCCACCCCGACGGTGCGGGGCGGGCCCGTCTTGAAGCAGATACATCGCAGCAGTTCCTCCGCCTCCGCCTCCGCGAGAGGGGGGCCGCCACGCGGTATGCCGCTCGACGACATCCGTACACCTCCTGGTCAACCGGTATCCGGGCCCGCCGTCCGGACCCGTCCCGTGGAGTTGCTGCTTTCCACCTAAAGCCACTGCCGTGCGGCGTGCAAGAGCGCCCCCGAGCGACCGGACGCGCCTCCCGTGCCCCCGCCGGGCTTGAATCCGCCCGTGTACGGGGCATCCCCGGAACGCGCGGCCGACGTCCCCGTTCCCGGGAAAACCCGTTGTCCCGAACGGGCGAAACGATCACCCTGGGGCCATGAGCGCACGACTGCGCGCGATCGCGCGACAGACCGAGGAGATCGTTGCCGAGGGCCACTACCTCGCCCCGGACGGCCGGACCGTCTCCCTCACCGAGGACCTGGCCGCCGCCCTCGCCGGAACCCGCCTCCACGGCCCCGGGCCCGTCGCCGTCACCTCCGACACCGACCGTACGACCACCCTCGACGTCACCGGCGAGAGCAGCCTCGCCGCCGCCCGCAGGATGACCGCCGCCGACCCGGCCCGCCCCGTCGCCGTCCTGAACTTCGCCTCCGCCCGCAACCCCGGCGGCGGCTACCTCAACGGCGCCCAGGCCCAGGAAGAGGCGCTCTGCCGCTCCTCCGCCCTCCACGCCACCCTGCTCCGCGCCCCCGCCTACTACACCCACCACCGCGAGGAGAAGGACGCCTTCTACACCGACCGGGTCATCCACTCGCCCCGCGTCCCGGTCTTCCGCGACGACCGCGGCACCCTCCTCGCCCAGCCCTTCACCGTCGGCTTTCTCACCTCACCCGCGCCCAACGCGGGCGTCATCCGCCGCCGCACCCCCGAACGCGCCGACCAGCTGCCGGCCGCCCTCGCCTCCCGCGCCGAGCGGGTCCTGGAAACCGCCGCCGCGGCGGGCTACCGCCGGCTCGTGCTCGGCGCCTGGGGCTGCGGCGTCTTCCAGAACGACCCGGAACAGGTCGCCGGAACGTTCACCGCGCTGCTGACCGGCGACGGCCGCTTCGCCGCCCACTTCGAGGAGATCGTCTTCGCCGTCCTGGACCGCGCCCCGGGCACCCCGACCCTGGCCGCCTTCACCCGGGTCGTCGCGGCGACCGCCTGACGTGCGCGCCTCCCACCGCCGTGCCACGCTGAGGGGATACGGACCACCGTCCGACACCCGTCACGGGAGGCACGATCGTGGGCAAGAAACAGACCCGCACGAACCGGGGAGCCCGTACCGGCGGCCATGAACACCGCACCGAGGCGGCCACCAAGGAACAGAGCACGGCGACCCCGAAGAGGGAAAGCTCGATGCCCCTGGTGGAACACGCCTCGCACCGCAAGGAACGAAAGTTCGGCCACAACTGACCGAGGGCGACGGGACGGCATCCGAGCAGTCCGTCCCGCGATGGACGCCGCAGGCGAGGCACATTCCAGGCACGTCCTGAATGGCCTCGCCGAACCATTGCCGGCCTCTCAATTGCCGGCCTCTCAGCGGAACTCGTGTACCACCTGGATCTCGCCGACGATGTGGGCGTTGAAGTCGTCCAGCTCCTCGGCCGGAACCCAGAGCTCGAGGATCGTCTGCCCGCCGGCCTGCTGGACGGGATAGCGGCTCAGGAACTCCGACTCGACTTCAAAACGAGTGACGAAGCCTGCGCCGTCGTGCTTCACGTTCCAGTCCCGGGCGATCCTGATCGCGTAGTCCTCGTTCAGGACCGGATAGAAAATCGGCTGCTCAGGCAGCCGGGGCGGCCACGCGCGATAGTTCAACTCCCGAACCAGATCCAGCTCCTTGGGGCCGGTGGGGCGCCACAGGGTAGTCGTCGTTTGCTGGCTGGTCATGCGCATCGCTCTCTGAACATAGGCCGCTGATACGGCGGGCCGAGAGACCGGACGATACCGGCACCGCGAACTCAGCAGCTACGCGGTTTCCGCAGCGGGGGCAGCTCCGCAAAGCATGGCCGAGTACCCCGGCGGCATGAGGTGATCCTCCACTCTTCTGGGACTGAGGTCACCGGCGCCGGTGGGACGCCGTCCCCACCGGACGCTGAGCCTTTCTGGCCTGAGCCAGTCGCTCTCCGGCGAGGCACAGGAGCGCGCCCAGGCAGGCCCCGACCGTGTTGACGATCACGTCGTCGATATCCACGACCCGTCCTGCGGCCATTCCCCATTGCACCACCTCAATCGACAGGCTGAGCAGCAGGCCCATGATGACCGGGCCCCACGTTCCGAATCTGGGCCAGGCGAAGCGGAAGGTCATCGCGAGTGGAACGAACATGAGCAGGTTGGCGATCTGCTGCCGCACATACATCGACCTCTCCAGCCACCCCATGGCCGAATAGTCGAAAAGCAGTCCCTGTCCGGGCATCAGCCAGACTTTGTAGTCGCTTGATCCGATGGGTTGTTGAGGCGTCAGCGTTGCCGCCAGGGTCAGAATCAGGAGGGCTGAAAACGCTATACGGGAGCCTCCGGAAGTGTCTCGTCCGCGACGCTGAGTCGGGAAAACAGCGAAGCAACCGGCAAACAGGAAGAGGAGGACCAAGCTCACAGAGTAAGGGTTGATGTGGTGGAGAAGTTTCCACATGAATTCCGCCAGTGCATGGAGAGTCGAGCCTGGAGGGTCGGGGGTCCTGCCTGCACGACGTGTCAACGCCGCGTTCGCCGGGCAGGCCGGGGGCGGCCGACCGGCGTCGCTTCGGACATCATCCGGCGGCATCCCGGGCGGCGCCCAGAACGCCGGCGCCTACCAGTCTGCTTGGACCGCCAAGCGGCCCCTCAGTCGAGCGCACAACGGCGTTCATGCCGTCACCGGCAGGCACTCCGCGAGCAAATCGACGATGTCCCGCCACGCCCGCCGCGCGTGCAGCGGGTGGTGACCCACGCCCGGGACCGTGTCGTGGTCTACCGGCGGGTGGTGGAAGGCGTGCAGCGCCCCGCCGTAGACCACCAACCGCCAGTCCACGCCCGCCGCCTGCATCTCGGCGGCGAAGGCCTCCCGCTGCGCGGCCGCCATGATCAGGTCCTCCGAGCCGACGCCCGCCCACACCGGGCAGCGGATGCGCGCGGCCTCCCCGGGCCGGCCGGTGGTGAGGGCGTTGATCGTGCCGATCGCCCGCAGGTCGACGCCCGCGCGCCCGAGTTCCAGGGCGATCGCGCCGCCGGTGCCGTATCCGACGGCGGCGATCCGGTCGGGGTCGGTGCGCGGCTCGGCCCGCAGCACGTCGAGTGCCGCCTGGCCGATCTCCCGCATCCGGTCCGGGTCCGCGAGCAGCGGGAGTGCCCGCGCGAGCATCTCCTGCGGGTCGGTGAAGTAGCGTCCGCCGTGGATGTCGAACGCCAGGGCCACGTAACCGAGTTCGGCGAGGCCGTCGGCCAGGCTCCGCTGGAAGTCGTTCAGTCCAAGGCCCTCGGGCCCGAGCAGGACGGCGGGCCGTGGACCTGCACCGGCGGGGAGCGCGAGGTGCCCGATCATCGTCAGACCGTCGGCCGGGTACTCGACCGTGCGTGTGGTGATCGTCGTCATGCCACCCGACTGTAGTGAGCCCCACGCCCGCCCGTGCCGAGCTTCACCGTCGGCGGAACGACGGAACTGGAGGGGGATGCGAGCTGGGGCCCGGCCCCGGCCGGAGTACCGGCTGGGGCCGGGCCCCTCCCCGGGTACGAGCTGATGCCGGGCGCGCCTCCGCCGGAGTACGAGCCAAAGCGGGGCGCCCCGAGCCGCCCCCGTACGGGCCGATGCCGGGCGTCCCGAGTCGGCCTCTCCGCCCCCATACGAGCCGGGGTCCGGCGCCCCAGGAGCCTGGCCCCCGCCGTCCTACTGGCCGATGCCGGGCGCCCCCGCCGCCGTACCAGCCAATACCTGGCCCCGCCGCCCCCGTACGAGCAGATGCCCGCCCCCCGCCCCCGCACGCCCCCAAGCCCGCCGCCACATGCGGCGCCGGGCCCCGGTTCGCGTCCCCCTGCTCAGGTCGGCGCCGTCACTCCCCCTCGCCGACCGTGATCTCGATGCTCTCCGCCTGTGCCCGGGGCGCCGGCGGTACCCCGGTGCCCAGGCGCTCCTGGGCCGCCGGGCTCATCGTGGTGAGCAGCTGGCGGGCCAGGCCGAGGCCCGTGCCGCCCATGGTCAGGGCCTTGGCGAAGACGTCGGCCATTCCGTCGGCGCCGTTGAGCAGCACCATCTGGTCCACGTTGCCGAAGGCCGAGGCCCCGGCGGAGACGATCTCCGGCCACTTCTCGGCGAGTTGCTGTGCGACCACGGCCTCCTGGTTCTCCGCGAGCGCCGCCGCCCTGGCCTTGATCGCCTCGGCCTCCGCCAGTCCCTTCGCCCGGGTCGCCTCGGCGACCGCGAGCCCCTTGGCGTGCTGCGCCGCGGCCTCCGCCTCGCCGGTGAGCCGGGTCGCCGTCGCCATGGCCGCGCTCGCCAGTTCGGTCTCCTTCGCCTCGGCCTCGGCCGCCGAGATGCGGGCGTCACGCTCGGCCGCGGCGAGCGTCCTGGTCTCGTAGGCCGCCGCGTCGGCCGGCTTGCGGACCTCCGCCTGGAGCTGCTGCTCCTTGCGGTGGCCCTCCAGTTCGGCGACGCGGGTCTCCTGGACGACGACCTCCTGGCGGGAGGCCGCCTCGGCCAGCGGACCGGCCTGCCGGGCCCGGGCCGAGGCCTGGTCCCGTTCGGCCTGGTAGCCCGCCTGGAGGATCTCGCTGTCGCGGGTGGCCTCGGACATCCGCGCCGCGGCCTGCTGTTCGGCCTCGGTGGCCCGCCGGTTGGCCTCGGCCTGGGCGATCCGCGCGTCCCGCTGGACGGCGGCCGCGTGCGGGGCGGCGAGGTTCTTGATGTAGCCGGTCGGGTCCTCGATCTCGTGGATCTGCAGCGAGTCGACGATCAGGCCGAGCTTCTCCATCTCCGTGCCACAGGCCGAACGGGCCTGCCCGGTCAGCTTCTCCCGGTCACGGATCATGTCCTCCACGGTCAACCCGCCGACGATGGCGCGGAGATGACCGGCGAAGACGATGTGCACCCGTTCCGACATCAGCTTCTGCTGATCGAGGAAGCGGCGTGCGGCGTTGGCGATCGACACGAAGTCGTCGCCGACCTTGAAGATCACCACACCGCGGACCTTGAGCGGAATGCCCTGGTGGGTGACGCACTCGACGGACAGCTGGGTCTCGTTGAGGTCGAGCGAGAGCTTGCGGACCGCCTGCACGCCCGGCAGGACGAGTGTGCCGCGGCCGGTGACGATGCGGAAGCCCATGCCCGCACCGAGGCCCTCGTTCTTGTGGTTGGAACCGGAGATGATCAGCGCTTCGTTGGGTTCCGCGACGCGCCACATCATCTTGAAGACGATGACGAGAACGGCGAAGGCGCCGACGACGGCGCCCGCGAGAATGCCGATGCCCATGGACAAAGGTCCCCCTTCACCGGAGCCGGAGCGGATCCGGTGAAGGGAGTGTGCGCCCGTGGTGGGCGTCACTCAACGGTTCGGTCAACTGTCGTACGCGGCTGTGACATAGACGGTGCGTGGAGGGAGATGTTCCATGACCGTCACCACCGTTCCGACGTCGATCCGCTCCTTCGGTGAGGCCGGATGGGCGAGGAAGTGCTCGGCACCGCCCCGGATCCGGACGATCACCTCGCCGACGAGACCGGGCCCGACGGTGCCCGTCACCCGGCCGAGCAGTCCCACCATCGGGGAATCCATCGACTCGTCCATGTCTGAACGGTACGTCAGATCCATCCGTCCAGCGCGGAGATGAACCCGTCGAAGTCGTCCCGGTGGATGGTGTGGCCCGACCCGGGCACCGTACGGACGGTGAAGCCGCGGCCCGCAAGCATCCGGGCCGCCTCGGGGGAGACCAGCACGCTCGGGTCGGCGAGGGTGACGAGGGAGGGCACGACGGCCCGGTCCGGCCACAGGTCGGTGCCGATGGAGTCGACCAGGCCGTACGCCGACCGCTGGTCCCAGAGCCGTACGGAGGCCATCTCGGTGTCCAGGTCCTCGTCCGGCCAGTCCGGGTTGAAGCTCCTGATCTGCGCGCGGGTCAGCGTACTGCCGCGGACGAACACCTCGGGGCGGTATCCGTCGGGCCCCGCGCCCAGGTGCCAGGCCGGGTCGACGTAGACGGCCCTGGCGGGCTTGAGGCGTTCGGCGGCCCGTGCCAGGGCCAGTCCGCCGAGCGAGTGCCCGATGGCCAACTCGACGCCGCCGGACAGGGTTTCGACGAGGTCGTCGGCGTGGTCCGCCGGCCGGTACTCCTCGGGCCCGGCGGCCCGTGGGCTCAGCCCGTGTCCGCGCAGGTCCACGGCGACCACCCGGTAGCCGCGTTCCGCGAGCGCCGGTCCGACCCGCCGCCAGGTGCGGTGGTCGGCCATGAGGCCGTGGACGAGCAGGGCGGTCCGGTCCCCGGATCCCCAGGTGGTCGTGTGCAGACGCACGGTGCCGCCTTTCTACGGTGCTCGGCGGGCGCCGACCGGGGTCAGCGCACGCTGCGGATGGGGCGCACGGCGAGTGCGCCGAGTACCGACAGTACGGCGGCGATCAGGAACAGCGCCGTGTACCCGCCACTGAGGGAGACCACCAGGGAGGCGACGAAGGGGGCGACGATCTGCGGCCCGGCGTTGGCGACGTTGAGGACGCCCATGTCTCGGGCGGCGTCCTCGGCCTTCGGCAGCACCATGGTCACGAGGGCGGTGTCGACGGCCATGTAGCAGCCGAAGCCCAGTCCGTTGACGACGGAGAAGGCGAGCATCGCCGTCCAGCTGGTGGAGACGGCCGGTATGAGCAGGGCGACGGCGGCGAGGGCGGCGGAGGCGCCGACGAAGAGCTTGCGGCGGTCGTAGCGGTCCGAGAGCCAGCCGCCGAGCACGGTGGAGACCACCATGGCGATCGAGTTGACCGGCATGAGGATGGCCACGGCCTCCTCGGGGCTGAGTCCGGCGGGCAGGTCGGTGTGGTCCTTGAGGATGTACAGCTGGAATCCGGCCACCGCGAAGTAGCCGAGGACCAGCAGGGCCCGGCCGATGAACGCCCAGCGGAAGTCGTGGTCCTTGAGGGCGCTGCCGAAGGCGGCCAGCTGCCGCTTGACCGGCAGCGGGGCCTTGGCGGGCATGCGCTGTTCGCGGGCGCAGGCGGTGAAGAGCACGGCGGTGGCGGCGACGATCGCACCGAAGACGAGGTAGCCGGTGCGGTAGTCCTCGGAGAAGGCGGCGCCGACGAGGGCGCCGATCGTCGAGCCGACGGGGAGGCCGAGGCCGACGGCCGCGGAGGCCTTGCCGCGGGCGGCCAGCGGGATCCGGTCGGGGACCACCGAGGTCAGGGCCGCCTGGTAGATGTTCATGACGGCCTGGCCGAGGCACCAGGCGATGGTGACCAGCAGGATGGTGTGCACGCTGCCGAGGAGCAGCATCACGGGGAGGGTGAGCAGGCCGCCGGCGAGGATCCACGGGTTGCGGCGCCCCGAGCGGTCCGAGAGGGCGCCGGCGACCGGGTTGAAGACCGTCGCGAAGATTGCGGAGATGCCGGAGACCAGACCGAAGTTCGCCACCTTGCCGGCCGGGTCGATCTCCTCGATCTGGAGCGCGAGGAGCAGGCCGGGTACGCCGATGTACAGCGTGTACATCGCGGTGTTGCCGGCGAGGAGCAGCGCCATCAGCCCGCGGGTGGGTCGGCCGGCCGCGGGGGAGGCGGGGTCCGGGGTGCCGGTGCCGGAGGCGGTGGAGCCGGGGGAGGAAAGGGCCACGGTGCCCTCCTGGGGAGATCGCCCGACGAGGGGGCGAGAAGCGGATCGAACCATGAAGTGACACGTGTCAGTGACTCGTGTGAGCATTGTGTAGCACTCGATTCCGGCCATCCGCCAGACCCTGTGCCGGATCGTTCTGGAAAGATGCCGAAGCGATGAGCCAGCCAACCGAACGCACCCCCGAGCGCCCCGCCGGGCGCGCGGTCCCGACCAGCGCCGACGTCGCCCGTCTCGCGGGCGTCTCCCGGGCCACCGTCTCGTACGTCCTGAACAACACCTCGGCCGTCCGCATCAGCGAGCCCACCCGCCGACGGGTGCGCGAAGCGGCCGAGGAGCTCGGATACGTGCCGCACGCCGCCGCCCGCAGTCTGCGGGCCGGGCACAGCCGGATGGTCCTGCTGCCGACCTCCCACGTCCCGGTCGGGCCCCTCTACAGCCAGTTCTTCAACGAGTTCCAGTGGGCCCTGCGCCGCCTCGACTACACCGTCGTCCAGTACGGCAGCGTGGGCCTGGAGGCCGAGGAGGCCGCCCGCGCCTGGGCCGAGCTGCGGCCGGTGGCCGTCGTCTCGCTCGGCGAGGTCCAGCTCACCGGGCAGGGCGTCGAGATCCTCAAGCGCTCCGGGGCCCGGGCCGTGATCACCCTCGGCACCCGGGCTGTCGAGGGCACTCACGCCCTCGTCATGGACCAGGGCAAGGTGGGCGAGGTCGCCACCGCGCACCTCGTGGCGAGCGGCCGGCGCCGGATCGGCGTCGTCATCCCCGAGGAGCCGGGCCTCGCCATGTTTTCCGGCCCCCGCCTCGACGGCGCCCGCCGCGCGGTCGCCGGCACCGGGGCCACCGTCGTACCCCTGCCCCTGCGGTACGAGGAGGAGTCGGCGAACGAGCTCGCCGCCCGGTGGCGTGACCTCGGCCTCGACGCCGTCTTCGGCTACAACGACGAGTACGCGATGCTGCTCATGCGGGCGCTCCAGGACGCCGGGATCGCCGTGCCCGGGGAGACCGCCGTCGTCGGCGCGGACGACCTGCTGCTCGGGCGGCTGCTGCGCCCCCGGCTCAGCACCGTACGGATCGACATGGTGCTGGGGCGCGAGCTCGCCGAGCTGGTCGACCGGGCCGTACGGGAACCGGAAGTGCCGCCCCGCACCCGGGCGCTCCTGGACTCGCGGGTCGTCCGGCGGGAGTCCAGCTGAGCGCTTAGCGTCGGTCCATGAGCACAGTTCCGAAGCGTTTCGAGATCCTGCTGGTGCCCGCGCACGTGGAGGACCGGGGCGGCGCCGCCGTGACGGACAGCGCGGTCCGCACCGCCGTCGTGGAGGCCACCGGGCGGCACGGCGAGTCGGGTTATCCGATCTACGAGGGGCACGGCCTCCGGGCCGACATCGACCCGGAGACGCGTACGGTGGAGGCGCTGCTGGTCGACGGCCGCGAGCTCGACTACGGACTCACGGCCCTCGTACGCCCGGTGGCACGCGGCTGACCTGGGACGGTTCACGGCCCTCCGGACGCGTCCGGTGTCCGGGCCCGGCCCCGCCGTGTCCCGAAGGGGCCCGTTGACAGGGCGCTTCCGACGGGCAGAGACTCCTCGCGCGCAGCAGGACGAAAGTCTTTACGGCGAAAGTCCTTTCACCAGGGGAACGCACCGAGCCGTTCCCGAGGTCACGTGGGAGAGAACCGATGAGCATCCGCGACGTCTACATCGTCGAGGCCGTCCGCACCCCGATCGGGAAGTTCGGGGGCGCCCTCGCCCCGGTGCGCCCGGACGACCTCGCGGCGCACGTGGTCCGGGCGCTCGTCGACCGCACGCCCGCGCTCGACCCGGCGCGGATCGACGACGTCTACTTCGGCGACGCCAACGGCGCCGGCGAGGACAACCGCGACGTGGCGCGGATGGCCGTGCTGCTCGCCGGGCTCCCGGTGACCGTCCCCGGTGTCACCGTCAACCGGCTGTGCGGCTCGGGCCTCGAGGCCGTCATCCAGGCCGCCCGCGCCGTCGCCCTCGGCGACGCCTCGGTCGCGGTCGCCGGCGGCGTCGAGTCGATGTCCCGCGCGCCCTGGGTGCTGCAGAAGCCCGAGCGGGCCTTCCCGGCCGGCCACCAGCAGCTCCACTCGACCACCCTCGGCTGGCGCATGACGAACCCGCGCATGCCCGCCGAGTGGACGGTCGCGCTCGGCGAGGGCGCGGAGCTGATCGCCGACAAGCACGGCATCACCCGCGAGCAGCAGGACGCCTTCGCCCTCGCCAGCCACCGCAAGGCCGCCGAGGCCTGGGCGAAGGGGCTCTACGACGACGAGGTCGTCGGTTACCCGGGAGTGGAGCTCCCCCGCGACGAATGCGTCCGCGACACCACGTCCATGGAGGCCCTCGCCAAGCTGAAGCCCTCGTTCCGCCCCGAGGGCTCCGTCACGGCGGGCAACTCCTCGCCCCTCAACGACGGGGCGGCGGCCCTGCTCCTCGTCGACGAGGACGGGCTGCGCGAGACCGGCCGTGAGCCGCTCGCCCGGATCCGCACCTCCGCCGTCACCGGCATCGAGCCCCAGCTCTTCGGCCTCGGGCCGGTCGCGGCGGTCCGACGGGCGCTGGAGAAGGCCGGGCGCGGCTTCGAGGACCTCACGACCTTCGAGCTCAACGAGGCCTTCGCCGCCCAGTCGCTCGGCTGCCTCGCCGAATGGCCGGAACTCGATCCCGAGATCGTGAACCCGCGCGGCGGCGCCCTCGCCATCGGCCACCCGCTCGGCGCCTCGGGCGCCCGGCTCGCCGGATCGGTCGCGCACCAGCTTGCGGCGGCCGGCTCGGGCACCGGCCTGGCCGCCCTCTGCATCGGCGTCGGTCAGGGCCTCGCCCTGGTCCTGGAGCGCTGAAGTCCTGGAGCGCTGAACCCGGCCGGTCAGGCCGGCCAGCGTCCGGTCCGGCCGGAGAGCACACGAGACCGGAGGGCACACGCGACCGGACAGCATGCGAGGGGGGTACGGGAGTCGCTCCCGTACCCCCCTCGCGGTGGGTCACTGCCGCTGCCAGGCGGCCTGGCTGCGGATCACTGCCGCTGCTAGACGGCCTCGCCGCGGATCACTGCTGCTGCTTGGCGTCCTCGACGGACTTGCGGACCTCGTCCATGTCCAGCTTCCGCGCCTGCCCGATGACGTCCTCCAGGGCGGCCTCCGGCAGGGCGCCGGGCTGGGAGAAGATCGCCACGTTGTCGCGCACGATCATCAGCGTCGGGATCGAGCGGATCTCGAACGCCGCCGCCAGCTCCGGCTGCGCCTCGGTGTCCACCTTGGCGAAGACCAGGTCCTCGTGGCGCTGCGAGGCCGCCTCGTAGACCGGCCCGAACTGACGGCAGGGACCGCACCAGGAAGCCCAGAAGTCGATCAGGACGAACTCGTTCCCGCTCACGACCTCGTCGAAGTTTTCCTTGGTGAGCTCTACGGTGCTCATGCTTCCTACCTTTCGGGGTCTCCTGGCGGTGTCCTCACGGTCCCCTGGGGACTCGCCCGGCACAACGGCGTATCGAGCCGCGCTATTCCGCATCCTGCCAGCCAGACTGGGACCCATGACACGAACGGTGGCGCACGCGCACGAGAACGAGTACGACGTGGTGGTGCTGGGCGCGGGCCCGGTGGGGGAGAACGTCGTCGACCGGGTACGGGCCGCCGGCCTGACCGCCGCGATCGTCGAGGGCGAACTGATCGGCGGCGAGTGCTCGTACTGGGCCTGCATGCCCAGCAAGGCCCTCCTGCGGCCGGTGATCGCCCGCTCCGACGCCCGGAAGGTCGCGGGACTGCGCGAGTCGGTGTACGGGCCGCTCGACGCCCTCGAGGTCTTCGCGCACCGGGACCAGGTGGTCGGCGACTGGCAGGACGACGGCCAGGTGGACTGGCTGGACTCGATCGGCGTACGGATCTTCCGGGGCCACGGGCGCCTCACCGGGCCGCGCCGGGTCGAGGTCACCGGACCCGAGGGCGAGCACCACGTCCTCTCCGCCCGGCACGCGGTCGCCGTCTGCACCGGGAGCCGCGCCGTCCTCCCCGACCTGCCGGGCCTGTCCGGCGCCCGGCCCTGGACCAGCCGCGAGGCGACCAGCTCCGACCGGGTGCCCGGACGTCTCGTCGTCGTCGGCGGGGGAGTGGTGGGGGTCGAGATGGCCACCGCCTGGCACGCCCTCGGTTCGAAGGTCACGATGCTGGTGCGCGGCGAGGGGCTGCTGCCCCGCATGGAGCCCTTCGTCGGCGAGCACGTGGCCGCGGCGCTCACGGCGCGCGGCGCCGAGATCCGTACCGGGGTCTCCGTCAGCGCGGTGGTGCGCGACGGCGGTACGGGACCGGTCACCGTCGTCCTGGAGGGCGGCGACCACGTCGAGGGCGACCAGGTGCTCTTCGCCACCGGCCGGGCCCCGCGCACCGAGGACATCGGGCTGGAGAAGGTCGGTCTGAAGCCGGGCTCCTGGCTCGACGTGGACGACAGCCTCCTGGTCGACGGCACCGACTGGCTCTACGCAGTCGGGGACGTCAACCACCGCGCGCTCCTCACCCACCAGGGCAAGTACCAGGCCCGGATCGCCGGTGCCGCGATCGCCGCCCGGGCGAAGGGTGACGCCTCCCTGGACGGGGCGAGCTGGGGGCCGCACGCGGCCACCGCCGACCACGCGGCCGTCCCCCAGGTGGTGTTCAGCGACCCCGAGGCGGCCGCCGTCGGCCTCTCGCTCGCCGAGGCCGAGCGGGCCGGCCACCGGGTCCGGGCCGTCGACCTCGACATGGGGCAGGTCGCCGGGGCCGGGCTCTACGCCCAGGGCTACCGCGGCCACGCCCGGATGGTCGTGGACCTCGACCGGGAGGTCGTCCTCGGTGCCTCCTTCGTCGGCCCCGGCATCGGCGAGCTGCTCCACTCGGCGACGGTCGCGGTCGTCGGCGAGGTCCCGATCGCCCGCCTGTGGCACGCCGTTCCCTCGTACCCGACGCTGAGTGAGGCCTGGCTGCGCCTCCTTGAGGCCTACCGGGGCTGACGGGCAGTCACTTCGCGGTACCCGCCCCGGCGGTGTACGGGGTGATGAGCGCCCGGGCCGCCGAGCGGGCCGCGTCGAGGGCCGGTCGAGGATCGCGGCCCGACTCCTGGCCGAGGACGACCCGGGTGCTCAACCCGTCGAGCAGGGCCAGGAGTTCGGAGGCGCGGGCGCCGGTGTCGAGCGGGGCGAAGCGCCGCCGCTCGACCCCCGCCGCCAAGAGCGTCTCCAGATCCTCCTGCCAGCCCCGGTCCAGCTCCTCCTGGGCCTCGCGGAGCGCGCTGTTGCCGGGGGTCCGCGCCCACAGCTCGATCCACAGGGTCCAGCGCGGGTCGCGCGGGCCGCGCGGCAGGTAGAGCCGGAGGAAGGCGTCGAGCTTCCGCTCGGCCGTGAGGCGCCGGGCCAGCAGCGCACGCCGCTCCTCGGCGAGTGCGGCCTCGCTCCACCGGAGCGCCGCGAGCAGCAGCAGGTCCTTGCTGCCGAAGTAGTACAGGATGTGGCCGCCGCTGGTGCCGAGCCGCTCCGCGAGCGCCGACATCGTGAGCGAGGCGAGGCCGTCCTCGGCGATCGCCGTCATGGCCTCCTCCAGCATCCGTTCCTGCGTGACGTGTCCGTCCCGCCGTCGTGCCGCGCCTGCCACCGCCACCGTCCCCGTTCCCTCGATCCGCGGGTGTCCCTGCCGGGTCGACCCTAATCGCAACCGCCGAAGGTCTTGACGTGGCCGGAACCCATCGCACATCTTGAATGCCATTCTAAAACTTAGAACGGCATTCAAGATCAGGAGGTGCGGTGTGCTCGAACACGAGACGGCGCCCGGAACCACGGGGGCCACGGCGGCCACGGGCCGGGACGAGGTGTTCCAGGTCGAGGAACACGGCATCGACCCCATCCCCGACGCCGAACGGCACGGCAGCGCCAAGGACGTCTTCTGGCTCTGGTTCGGCTCGAACCTCACCTTCACCTACGTCATCAACGGCGCCCTGGCCGTCGCCTTCGGGCTCTCCTTCTGGCAGGCCACCCTCGTCGTCGTGCTCGGCGGCCTCTCCTTCCTCGCCATCGGCGCCGCCGGCCTCAGCGGCGTACGCACCGGCACCGCCACCCTCGTCATCTCCCGGGCCGCCTTCGGCCCGCGCGGGAACTGGCCCGCCGGCCTGCTCAATTGGATCGTCAGCATCGGCTACACCATCGTGAACACCGTGGTCGGCACCCTGGCCCTCGAAGCCTTCCTCGCCGACCTCGGCTGGAGCGGCGGAACCGCCGCCCGGGCCCTCGCCCTCGCCGTCACCCTCGCGCTGACCTTCGCCGTCGCCCTCTGGGGCCACGCCACCGTCCAGTTCGCCGAACGCTGGATGGCCTACGTCCTCGCCGCCGGCTTCGCCGTGCTCCTCTTCCTGGTCCTGCCCGGCGCCGACACCGCCGCCCCCTCCGCCGGGCCCGGCGCCGCCGGCTGGAGCCTGGCCTTCGTGGTCATGCTCGCGGGCCCCTTCTCGTACCTCCCGATGCCCGCCGACTACACCCGCTACCTGCCCCGCACGACCTCCCTCAAGGCCGTGACCTGGAGCGGCGCGCTCGGCGGCTTCGTCTCCTCCGTCGCCCTCGGGATCACCGGCGTGGCCGCCGCGACACAGGTCGACATGGCCGACGCCGTCGCGGGCACCGAGAGCCTGCTCCCCGGCTGGTTCCAGCCGCTCTTCCTCGCGCTGGTCCTCGGCGGCTCGGTCACCAACTCGATCATCACGCTCTACTCGTCGAGCCTGAACCTCCAGGTCCTCGGCATCCCCTGGAGCCGGGCCCGCGCCATCGTCATCAGCGCCGCCGTGACCGGAATCGGCTCCCTCGGAGCGCTCTTCCTCACCGACTTCACCACCTCCCTGCTGTCCTTCCTCTCCCTCCTGATCATCGTCTTCGCCCCCTGGGGCGGAGTCTTCCTCGCCGACATGGTGCTCCGCCGCTGCACCTACGACGCCGCCGGACTGCACGCGGGCACCGGCGGCCCGTACTGGTACCGCTCCGGCTGGCACCCGGCCGGCCTGACCGCCCTCCTCGCGGGCCTGCTCTTCTCCGCCCTCACCTGCGACTCCGAGCTGTGGACCGGCCCGCTCGTCGCCCCGCTCGGCGGCGCGGACCTCACCCTGCTCGGCGCGGTGGTCTCCGCCCTGGTGTACGTGCTCCTCGCCCGCCGCACCGTCGCACCGGTACGGGCCTGAGGCCTCCGCGCCCGCCCTGCCGCTGCCGCCCCCCGCCGCCACCCTCCCGCACCCGCCCTCCCCCCGTACGCACGTCACGGAGTCATCCGCCATGAACGGCACCACCACCACCCCCGCCCCCGCCGACCTCCTCCTCACCGGCGCCCGGATCCACACCGTCGACCCCGCGCTCCCCGAAGCCGAGGCCCTCGCCGTCCGGGACGGCCGCATCGTCTGGATCGGCGTCGACGCCGATGCCGGAGCCTGGGCGGGCCCCGGCACCCGCGTCATCGACGCTCACGGACGCCTCGTCCTCCCCGGCTTCGTCGACGCCCACAACCACGTCCGGCTCGGCTCCGACGACGCCTGCGTCCAGCTCGCGGGCGCCCGCACCCTCGACGAGATCCACGCCCGCGTCCGCGCCTGGCACACCGCGCACCCCGACGCCGACTGGATCGAGGCCGAGGCCTTCGACTACTCCGCCGTCCCCGGCGGGCGGATGCCCACCGCCGCCGACCTCGACCCGGCCACCGGCGACACCCCCGCCCTCGTCCTCAGCTACGACGTGCACACCGCCTGGCTCAACACCGCCGCCCTCCGGCGGCTCGGCGTCGACCGCGACCACACCGACCTCCCCTTCGGGCGGGCCGTCACCGACCCGGCCACCGGGGAACCCACCGGCTTCGTCAAGGACTTCGCCGTCAAGGGCCTCTCCCGGGACGGCCACCGCGCCCTGCGCGAGCTCGGCCTGCCGTGGGCCTCGCCGGACCGGCAGTACGGCCGCCTCGCCAAGAGCCTCGACGACGCCATCGGCTTCGGCATCACCACCGTCGTCGAACCCCAGAACTCCCTCGACGACCTCGCCCTCTTCCGGCGCGCCCGCGGCGAGGGCCGGCTGCGCTCCCGGATCGTCGCCGCGCTCTTCCATCCGCGCAGCACGACCGAGGCCGACCTGGACGAGTTCGAGGCGGCGGCGAAGGAGTTCGCGGACGACCGGCTGCGCGTCGGCCCGCTCAAGCTGTACATCGACGACGTCGTGGAACCCCGTACCGCCGCCCTCCTGGAACCGTACGCCGGCTGCTCCCACCACCGCGGCGACACCTTCTACCCGCCGGAGGAGTTCGCCGAGCTGCTCACCCGCCTCGACGCGCGCGGCTTCCAGTGCTTCGTCCACGCCACCGGCGACCGGGGCATCCGCACCGTCCTCGACGCCGTCGAGCGGGCCCGCGCCGCCAACGGCCCCCGCGACGCACGCCACCAGGTCGTCCACGTCGAGTGCCTCGACCCCGCCGACACCCCGCGCTTCGCCGCCCTCGGCGTCGTCGCCTGCATGCAGCCCCGGCACGCCGCACCCGACATCGCGGGCCCGGGCCAGGACTGGGCGGAGAACGTCGGCCCCGAGCGCTGGCACAAGGCCTGGCCGCTGCGCAGCCTGCGGGCGGCCGGCGCGGTGCTCGCCCTCTCCAGTGACTGGAACGTCGCCGAGATGGACCCCATGGTCGGCATCCACGCCGCCGTCACGCGCCGCGCGCCGGGCGGCGGGGAGGCCTGGACGGCGGGCGAGACGATCGACGTCGCCGCCGCCGTCGAGGGCTACACGATGGGCTCGGCGTACGCCAACTTCCTGGAGCACGAGCGGGGTTCGCTCACCGTGGGCAAGCTGGCCGACTTCGTCGTCCTCTCCCGCGACATCCTGCGCGTCGACCCGGAGGAGATCCCGGGCACGGTGGCGGAGACGGTCGTGGTGGGCGGCGAGGTCGTGGTGGAGCGCTGAGCGCCCACCGCTCGCGGCACCCGGACCGCGGCCCGCCCCGAGGGGGACGGGCCGCCGTGCGGGCGGACAGGCGGAGCCGCTCGGAGCGGGATCGGACGCGGATCGGGGCCGCGCCAGAGCCGGGATCGGACCGGGTCAGAGCCGGTCGAGGATCTTCTTCAGGGCGGCGACCTCGGCGGACTGGGTCCGCACGACGTCGTCGGCGAGCGCCTTCGCCGTGGCGTTGCGGCCGTTGTTCCGCTCGTCCTTCGCCATCGCGACGGCTCCGTCGTGGTGGGCGATCATCAGCTCGGCGAACTTGCGGTCGAAGGCCCTGCCCTTGAGCCCGGCCAGGTCCTTCATGTCCTGCTCGGACATCATCCCGGCCATGCCGTGACCGCCGGAGCCGTGGCCGGCGGACTCGGGCCTGCCCCAGCCCTTGAGCCAGGCCTTCATCTTCTGGATCTCCGGGTCCTGGGCCCGCTCGATCGCGGCCACCAGCTTCCTGACCTCGGGGTCCTCGGCGCGACCGGCGGCGAGCCCGGCCATCTCCAGGGCCTGCTCGTGGTGCGGGATCATCATCTGGGCGAACATGACGTCGGCGTCGTTGAAGTCGCCGGACGCGGGCGCGCCGGACGAGGACGGGCCCGACGGGGTCGCGGACGGGGCGGCGGTGGACACGGTCGCCGAGGCCGACGTGCCGCTGTGGTCCATTCCGCTCGCGCCGTCGTCGCTGCCACAGGCGGTGAGCAGGAGGCCGGTCGCGGTGGCGGCGCCGGCGAGGGCGAACTTCCTGGCGGTGCGGCGGGTGAAGGAACGCATGGGTGACACCTCGTGTGCTGTCGTACGGAAGAGATCGGGCGTACGGACGTCGTGCGGGCAGCGCGGGGCGCCCGCGGTGACGGGGGTACGGCCTAGATCCGCAGTACGGACAGCTGGGTGAGGTCGGGGGGCCGGGGCGGCGGTGCGTGCGGCCCGAGCGCGGGGGTGAGCCGCGTGAGCAGAAGGGTGAGCCAGTCGGGGCGGCGGCCGAGCGCGGCCCGGACGAGGCAGGTGAGCAGCCAGCCGCTGAGCACGGCCACGCACAGGGTGGTCATGTCCATCCCCGGCCCCGGATCGTGCCGGGCGTCGGACCCCGCACCGCCCTCGGGGGCGGCCTCGTGGTGGGACGCGGCTGCGTGGGCGGAGGCCGGGGAGGTCCCCGTATCCCCGCCGGACCCTTCGGGGTGGCCGACGGCGTGCATCAGGAACACGCCGAGCGCGAGCACGACGACGAGCAGAAGACGCGCCAGGGCGCCTTCCGCTCGTCTGCGGCGTTCCGCTGGGTGTGTTCGCACGGCCTAGGACCTCCTGGCCGGCGAATATACCGTACGGGGGTATCAGGGCGGCGTCAGGACGCGGGCGTCTCGCCCGACATCGCGGCGGCCATCCGCAGGTGCGGCGCGGCCTCGTCCGTGCGCCCCAGCCGCTCCAGGGTGCGGCCGAGCATCAGCCGGGCGTAGTGCTCGACCGGGTCGCGGTCCAGGATCGCCCGCAGCTCGGTCTCGGCCCGGGAGAGCTGGGCGGAGTGGTAGTACGCCCGCGCCAGCAGGAGCCGCTGGGCCGTCTGCTCCGGGTGCTCGGCGACCAGGCCGCGCAGGATGCGCACGGCGGTGCCGTACTCCTTCGCGTCGAAGAAGAGCTGGGCGCGGTCCCAGCGTTCGCCGGCCGTTCCGAACTCGTAGTACGTGTCGCTCACTTGCCCGCCCTTTCCAGAGGCCCGGATCTGCCACCCTGTGAGGTGGTCGACCAGGTCAACAAGCGCAGATGGTTGAACATTCCACTACAGCCTTCTCTCCGGACAGGAACAGGTTGAGCATGAGCAATCTTGATCGCCAGGCCACGGTGACGGTGTGCGGCGGCCGCGGCTTCGTCGTCGCCGAGCCGGTGCGGGAACTCCTCAGCCCCCGGCACGTCCAGCTCGGAGAGTCGACCGAGGTCCGCCGACTGCTCCCCAACCTGGGCCGCCGCATGGTCGGCGCCTGGGCCTTCGTCGACCACTACGGCCCCGACGACATCGCCGACGAGCCCGGCATGCAGGTACCTCCCCACCCGCACATGGGGCTCCAGACCGTCAGCTGGCTCCACGAGGGCGAGGTCCTGCACCGCGACTCCACCGGCAGCCTCCAGACCATCAGGCCCCGCGAACTCGGCCTCATGACCTCGGGCCGGGCCATCTCCCACTCGGAGGAGAGCCCCCGGCCGCACGCCCGCCTCCTGCACGGCGCGCAGCTCTGGGTCGCCCTGCCCGACGCCCACCGCCACGTGGAGCCGCACTTCCAGCACCACGCCGAGCTGCCCCGGGTCACCGCCCCCGGCCTGACCGCCACGGTGATCCTCGGCGCCCTCGACGGCGCCGCCTCGCCCGGCACCACGTACACCCCGCTCGTCGGCGCCGACCTCGCCCTCGCGGCCGGCACCGAGACGCGCCTGCCGCTGGACCCCGACTTCGAGTACGCCGTCCTCGCCATGTCCGGCGAGGCCCACGTCGACGGCGTCCCCGTCCTGCCCGGCTCCATGCTCTACCTCGGCTGCGGCCGCACCGAACTCCCCCTCCGCGCCGCCTCCGACGCCGGCCTGATGCTCCTCGGCGGCGAGCCCTTCGAGGAGGAGATCGTCATGTGGTGGAACTTCGTGGGCCGCACGGACGAGGAGATCCGCGCGGCGCGCGAGCAGTGGATGACGTCCGACCGCTTCGGCGAGGTCAAGGGCTACGACGGCGACCGCCTGGACGCCCCGGAGGTGCCGGCGACCCCGCTGAAGGCGCGGGGGCGAGTGCGCTGACCTGGGTAAACGTGTGACCTGGCGGGCCTGAACACGCCACGCGCCCACCATGACTGGGCCCCCGATCCGCTGCCGGCCCCTTGGGTGCGGGGCGGGGGTCCATGGGATTCGCGAGGGAGCTTCTCTGTGTGGAATGTGGGGTCCAGCACGGCTTCAGCGCCGGTGACGGCACCGGCGCAAGTCCGCCGCTTCGCTTCGTCGTCGTATGTGCCCTCTCCGCCACGACGTGATCGCGCAACTTCCGCCGACCCGCGCTACGCCCAGCTCCCGCCAGGGGGCATTGAGGAGCCGCTTGGCGCTGGAGCGCCGGCCGCAGGTGGCCCGCGTGGCGCGCCGACACACTGCAGTCACCCTGAAGAGGTGGGGACGCGTTCGACCACACGCGTGCAGGCAGTGCCGGGATGCCGGGCTCAGGAAGATCAGGCGTGGCGGGGGTCCGCCTAGAGCTCCGCCACCCCCGTGTGACTTAACCGGATCCGTCATTCTCTAGACAACGTTGTCATAGCTCGGCAGAGTGGTGCTCGCAGTTCAGACGGTTCTGGAGAGGTTGGGCGGATGGTGTACGGAGCGCTGGACATCGGTGGTACGAAGATCGCCGGGGCGCTGATCGACGCCGAGGGGCGCGTGGTGGCGAGGGTGCAGCGGCCGACGCCCGCGCGCGAGTCGGCCCGGGCGATGATGGCGGCGGTGACCTCGGTGGTGGACGAGCTCTCGGCCCGTCCCGAGTGGGGTGCGCTGTCGTGCTTGGGGATCGGGAGTGCCGGTCCTGTGGACACTTTCGCGGGCACGGTGAGCCCGGTGAACATCCCGGCCTGGCGCTCCTTCCCCCTGGTGGAGCGGGTGCGGAGCCATCCCGCCGTTCCGGCGGGCATCGAGCCGGTGCTGGTCGGTGACGCGGTCGCGATGGCGGCGGCGGAGCACTGGATCGGTGCGGCAAAGGACGCGGCGAACGCCCTGTGCATGGTCGTCTCGACCGGGGTCGGCGGAGGCTTGATCCTGGGGGGATCCCTCCATGCGGGGACGACGGGGAATGCCGGCCACATCGGGCACATCACCGTTGACCAGAACGGCCCGTTGTGCCCGTGCGGCGCCCGGGGATGCGTCGAGCGCTACGCCAGCGGTACGGCGATCGCCGCACACGCGCTGGAATCGGGCTGGACGCCCCCGCCGGGCCTTCCCGCCACCGCCCGCGAGGTCGAGGTCTCGGCCCGGGAGGGCGACCCGAGGGCGCTCGCCGCGTTCGACCGGGCCGGCCGCGCCCTGGCCGCCGCCATCGCGGCGACGGCCGCACTCGTCGAACTCGACCTGGTGGTCGTGGGAGGCGGTGTCTCTCAGGCGGGCGACGTGTTGTTCGGGCCGCTGCGGCACCACCTGAGGTCGTTCGCGGTCCTCGACTTCACGCGCGACCTTCCGGTCGTGACCGCCGGTCTGGCTCTCGACTCCGGATTGATCGGCGCGGCCGCCGCCGGCGTCGCGGCCTCTGGGCTGTCCCGTGCCGGCGCGGGTGCGACCGGCCTGACGGCCAACTGACCCCTGACCCTGCACCGGACATGGGCGGGGCCACTGTGCCCGCGCACGAGCGCCGATAGCCCCCACGACGCGTGGCGCCCTGCCCTCACCTCACCCGTAAAGCACTCCAGGAAATGGTCATGGATCTCCTCCACAACACCGTTCAGCCCTACGACTGGGGCTCCCGCACGCTGCTGCCGGAGCTCATGGGGGTGCCGCCCACCGGGGCGCCCCAGGCCGAGCTCTGGATGGGTGCCCATCCGGCGGCGCCCTCCCGAGTGCTCAGGGATGGAGTCCCGGTCCCGCTGGACCGCCTCATCGCCGAGGATCCGGAGCGCGAGCTCGGCGCGGTCACCGTGCGCCGGTTCGGGCCCCGGCTCCCGTTCCTGCTCAAGCTCCTGGCCGCCGAGGCGCCGCTCTCCGTCCAGGTCCACCCGGACCTCGCCCAGGCCCAGGCCGGCTTCGCGCGGGAGAACGCGCTGGGTGTGCCCCTGGACGCGCCCGATCGCAACTACCGCGACGACCAGCACAAGCCCGAGATGATCGTCGCCCTCACCCCCTTTCGGGGGCTGTGCGGTTTCCGGAGCCCGGCGGACACCGCCGACCTGCTCGACTCCCTGAAGGTCCCGGAACTGCGGCCGTACATCGAGACCCTGCGAGTCGTTCCCGAGCGGCAGGCGCTCGCGGAGGTGTTCCGGGCCTTCCTCCGACCGCCGGCGGGTTTGCTTGACGCCGTGGCCCAGGGGCTGGCGGCCGCAGCGGGAGAAGCCCCCGTCACTGCTTACGACCGCATTGCACGTGCTCACCCCGGAGACCCTGGACTTCTGTCCGCGCTGATGCTCCGGTACGTCGAACTGAGCCCGGGCGAGGCGCTGTTCATCGGAGCCGGAGTCCCGCACGCGTACCTCTCCGGACTGGGAGTGGAGATCATGGCGAGCTCCGACAACGTCCTGAGGTGCGGACTCACCTCGAAGTACGTCGATGCGGAGGAACTGACCCGGGTCGTCCGCTTCGACGAGCCCCCCGCCCGCGTCCTGGTCCCTCGGAAGCAGGGGGACGAGGATGCGTATCCGGCGCCCGTGGACGACTTCCGCCTGTCGCGGTACCGCCTGCGCGCCGGGGAGCCGCGCCGGCGTGTGACGCTGGACGCCCCACAGATCCTTCTCTGCGCCAGCGGGACCACCACCGTCTTCTCGTCGGGGGACAGCTGTGTCATCGACCCAGGGCAGGCCGTGTACGTGCCCGCGGGCACCGAGGCCGGCCTGGAGGGGACCGGTACGGTATTCCGCGCCACGACGGGCACCGCCCAACGCGTTGGTTGATCACTGGGCTTCAACAAAACCGGGACTAAACTTAACCGGTTATGTTTCGGCTATTGTTATCGGCCATCACGACCTCTAGCCTCAACTCGGCCGCCAGGAACCGGCAGGAGAAATCGCCGATAAGAAGGCGACGACCTGAACCGCACCTGCGGTTGATCCCCACTGCCCGGAACCGAGCCGCAGCACCCTCCGGGCAGTGGGGGACGGACGGCGGCGGCCTGCCCACTACCCGTGGGCCCGCCCGGGGCGACCGGCCCCGATCGGCCGCGATCTCACTCCATGTCAGGCACCGCCGCGCCCGATCTTCCCCTGAAGGCGCGGTTCGAGTTGGGAGCACCACATGAACAGGACACGGGTCCTCTCGGCGGCGACGCTGCTCGCCCTCGTCGCCACGCTCGCCTCGGTCCCCGTCACCGCCCAGGCCGCCGAGCGGTCCGACGGCTTCCGCGTCGAGGACGGACGGCTCGTCGACGCCACCGGCAAGGACTTCGTCCTCCGCGGCGTCAACCACGCCCACACCTGGTACACCGACCGCACCGGGCAGTCCCTCGCCGACATCAAGGCTCTGGGTGCCAACTCCGTGCGGGTGGTCCTTTCCACCGGCACCCGCTGGACCAGGAACGACGCCTCCGACGTCGCGGCCGTCGTCGCGCAGTGCAAGGCCAACCGGCTCGTCTGCGTCCTGGAGGCGCACGACACCACCGGATACGGAGAGCAGAGCGATGCGGCCTCCCTCTCCGAGGCCGTCGACTACTGGCTGGAGGTGGCGAGCGCACTGAAGGGCCAGGAGAAGTACGTCATCGTCAACCTCGGCAACGAGCCCCACGGCAACGCCGGTTACAGCGCCTGGACGCAGGACACCAAGGACGCCATCGGCCGGCTGCGCGCGGCCGGCTTCGACCACACGCTGATGGCCGACGCGCCCAACTGGGGTCAGGACTGGTCGAACACCATGCGCGAGAACGCCCCCGCCGTCTTCGCGGCCGACCCCGACCGCAACACCGTCTTCTCGATCCACATGTACGGCGTGTACGACACCGCCGCCGAGGTCGAGGACTACCTCGGCAGCTTCGTCGACCGCGGTCTTCCGATCGTGGTCGGCGAGTTCGGCTACGACCACTCCGACGGGAACCCCGACGAGGACGCCATCATGGCCACCGCCCGACGGCTGGACCTCGGCTATATGGGCTGGTCCTGGAGCGGCAACGGCGGCGGCGTCGAATACCTCGACCTCGCCACCGGCTTCGACGCCGAGCAGCTCACCCCCTGGGGCGAGCGCCTCTTCCAGGGCCCCGACGGCATCCAGCAGACCTCGAAGGAGGCCGGTGTCTACCGCCGAGGCTGCTCCGTCGCCTACCGGCTGGACGACTGGGGCACCGGCTTCAACGCGGACATCACCGTCCGCAACACTGGCGAACAGCCCCTCAAGAGCTGGAAGCTCGATTTCGAACTCCCGGCCGGCACCACGGTGAACTCCTCCTGGAACGCCTCCGTCACCCAGACCGGCCGACAGGTGCGTGCCACCAACGAGTCCTGGACCGCGTCCGTTCCGGTCGGTGGGGCCGTGAGCTTCGGCGTCAACGTCGCGGGCCCCGGCGCCGTGCCCGCCTCCTTCAGCCTTGACGGCGTCCCCTGCGCCAAGAGCTGACCCCCGTACCGCACCCGCCGCACCGGGTGCGAGAGGAGCGGGCTCCGTGGGCACGTCCCTGCCCCGGAGCCCGCTCCTCGTTTGCTTCCGCCTTCCCCACCGGGCTGGCGGAAGGCGTTGAGGGGCTGCCCCTGGAGAGGCAGCCCCTCAACGCTGTTTCTGGCCTACGTACGCCGCGGCGGCCCCGTCGATCCGCGAGGCGTCAAGGACGGCGTGGGCACCTGATATGCGCCCGTGTGGGTCCCCTCGATGACCCCGAACAGGGTTCGGGCGACCTGTTCGCCGAACTGGTGCACGTCGTGGCTCATCGCCGACAGCGGGGGGTGGGTGAGGCGGCACAGCTGGGAGTCGTCCCAGGCCAGCAGGGAGAGGTCGTCGGGGACCGCGAGCCCCATCTCCGCGGCCACCGCGGCCCCGGCGACGGCCATGATGTCGTTGTCGTACACGATCGCCGTCGGCCGGTCCGGGGCCGTCAGAAGACTACGCGTCGCTCGCGCCCCCTCCTCCCCGACAAAGCCGGTCGCCACCTGCCGGCGTCCGTCCAGACCCAGTTCGGTCATGGTGTCCTCGAACGCTGCCGCCCGGATGCCGCTGTGTCCGAGGCCGGCGGGGCCGCCGACGCGGGCGATGCGCCGGTGTCCGAGCGCGGCCAGGTAGCGCACCGCCTCCGCGGCCGCCGAGGCGTCGTCCGTCCACACCGAGGGGAACCCGCCGGTCAGCGACGGATGGCCGACGGCGACGGCCGGCATGCCGAGGGTCCGCAGGGGGGCGATGCGCGGGTCGTCCTGGTGGAAGTCGACGAGGATCGCCCCGCCGACGGTCCTGCCGCGCCACCACTCCTTGTAGAGGGCGGTCTCTTCGTCCAGGTCGCGGACGAGCCGGAGGAGGAGGGAGCAGGAGCGTTCGGCGAGGACGTCCTCGATGCCGGAGATGAACTCCATGTAGAAGGGTTCGAGGCCGAGGAGGCGGGCGGGCCGGCAGATCGCCAGGCCGACGATGCCCGCCCGCTGTCCGGAGAGGTTGCGCGCGGTCTGGTTCGGGCTCCAGCCGAGTTCCCCGGCCGCCGCGAAGATGCGCTCCCGAGTCGCTGGGGACACTCCTGGGCGGTTGTTGAAGGCGAGGGAGACGGCACCTTTGGACACCCCGGCCAGCGCGGCCACGTCGTTGATCGTGACCCGCTGGCCGGGGATGCGGGAGGCTGGGGCGCTCACGCCGCTCCCACGCTGAACAGGGCCGCCCGTACGGCCTCCGGGTCGTCGCCCGCCCAGCCGCGCACGCCGATCCGGACCTCCTCGCCCGGCAGGAGGGTGACCAGGCCCTGGTCGGCGCGGGCCGTCGGGGCCAGCCGGTCCGCCTGGAGCAGGAGGTCCCGTACGAGGGTGCGGGCGGTGACGGTCACGACCGAGCCGCCCTCGCCGGACGGTTCGACGAGGACGTCGTACGCGGCCGCCGGATACGCGAACTCCTTCTCGTAGACCGGCAGGTGGACCGCCCGGAGGCCGTCCGCGTCGGCGACCAGCAGTTCCTTGCCGGAGTCGGCCGCCGGCAGGAGGGAAGCCGGGACGACCATCCGCACCACCGTCCGGGCCTCCGCCTCCAGGTCGAGGGCGACCTCCTTCAGCACGGTGCCGTCGGCGGCGACGCGGCGCAGGGTGACGGTGGTGCGCCAGGTGGTGCCGGACTGGTTGTCGAGGGCGAGCACCGGGCCCTCCTCCGCGGGGACCAGGCTGAGGAGCCGGTCGGCGTAGACGCGGCGCAGCTCGTGGTAGAGCGGCTTGAGGTGCCCGTCGCCGTCGATGGCCGCCCAACTGCTCACCGGCCAGCAGTCGTTGAGCTGCCACACGATCGTGCCCGCGCAGACCGGCCAATGGGAGCGCCAGTGCTCGATGCCGGCGGCGACGGCGCGGGCCTGGACGACCTGGGCGAGGTAGTGCCAGCGGTCGAAGTCGCCGTCGGGCAGGCCGAAGTGGCGCTCGATGCCGCGGTTCAGCTTGCCGTTGCCGTCCTCGGCCTTCTGGTGGTGCAGCATCCCGGGGGAGTCGGGGGCCAGGTGCTCGCCGGGCAGGGCGCGCCGCAGGGTGCTGATCGCGGGCGGGGCCTGCCAGCCGAACTCGGCGCAGAAGCGGGGCACGTCGGCCCGGTACTCGGCGTAGTCCTGGCGGTTCCAGACCTCCCACGAGTGGTGGGTGCCGTGCCGGGGGTCGTTGGGGTGGTGGTCCCAGGAACCGGACCAGGGGCTGCCGGCGGCGTAGGGGCGGGTCGGGTCGAGCTCGGCGACGATCCGGGGCAGGGTCCCGAGGTAGTAGCCCTCGCCCCAGGAGTCGCCGGCCAGCGGCGCCTCCCACTCCCAGTCGCGGAAGCCCCAGAGGTTCTCGTTGTTGCCGTTCCAGAGGACGAGGCTGGCGTGCGACATCAGGCGGACAACGTTGTCGCGCGCCTCGGCCTCCACTTCTCCGCGCAGCGGCTGCTCCTCGGGATACGCGGCGCAGGCGAAGAGGAAGTCCTGCCACACCATCAGGCCCAGCTCGTCGCAGACGTCGTAGAAGGCGTGGTCCTCGTAGATCCCGCCGCCCCAGATCCGTACGAGGTCGACGTTGGCCTCGGCGGCCTGGGTGAGACGGGTGCGGTACCGCTCGGGCGTGACCCGGGACGGCAGGACGTCGTCGGGGATCCAGTTGACGCCGCGTGCGAAGATCCGTACGCCGTTGACGACGAAGGTGAAGCCGGTGCCGTGGGCGTCCTCGGAGCGGTCGACGGTGACGGTACGGAAGCCGATCCGCCGCGACCAGGAGTCGAGCGGCGTGCCGTCCTCGTCCAGGAGCTCGACGTCGAGCCCGTACAGCGGCTGGGAGCCGTACCCGCGCGGCCACCACAACTCCGGCTCGGGCACCTCCAGTCGGAGCACTGCCTCCGCCCCCTCGAAGGAGGTCTCGGCGGCGACTCCGGCGACCGTGGCCCGCAGGGTGAGCGGACGGCCCGCCCCGTTCTCGGTGCGCGCGGTCCCGGCCCGCAGTTCGACGTGGCCGGTGGTGCCGTCCATGGTGACCAGCGGGCGGACCTCGGCGAGGCGGGCGGTGGACCAGTGCTCGATCCGCACCGGGCGCCACATGCCGGCGGTGACCACGGTGGGGCCCCAGTCCCAGCCGAAGGAGCAGGCCATCTTGCGGATGTACTGGAAGGGTTCGGGGTAGACGTTGGGCCGGTCGCCGGTGAGCGCCCGGACCCTCTCCGCCTCGTCGTACGCCGAGTCGAAACGGACCTCCAGCGGCCCCGACCGGCCCGTGACGTCGAAGCGGTGGACGCGGTGCATGTTCCGCGTCGTACCGAGCGACTCCCCGCCGACGAAGACCTCTGCGGCGGTGTCCAGGCCCTCGAAGACCAGCTCGGAGCGCTCGTGCCCGCCGCCGTCGGCCGTCAGGTCCGTCAGGTACGACCACGCGCGACGGCCGACCCAGGCGATGTCGGTCTCGTTCGACCCGAGGAACGGGTCCGGTATCACTCCTGCGGCGAGCAGGTCGGTGTGGACACAACCGGGCACCTGCGCCGGGAGCACCGCGCCCTCGTGGCGCAGGCTCCACCCCTCGTGCAGCTGGGTGACGTCCTTCATGGTGTGCGGCTCCAATCGCCTGGCAGTGGGCGGGATGCGTGTACGGGCCGACAAGCTAGCCGTACATTTACTTAACTGTCCATGAACCGGTGAAGCGTAGGTGGTCAGCACGGTGCGCAGCGCATCGGGCACATGGCCGCATCGGCACTTGGCAATCGGCTGGTCCGGGTAACGATTAGGCATCACGCTGGAAATCAACACTTTACCGGTTCACGACTGGCTGACATAGTGCCGTCATCCCACCGATGACCTGAGCCGTGACTTTGAAGGAGTTGGGCCATGGGGAACAAGAAGACGACGGCACTTTCGGGCGCTGTGCTGGCCGCCGTGATGCTCGCGCTGTCGGCGTGCGGCGGCGGAGGCGGCGGTGCCACCGGAGAGGTGGCCGCGCCTCCGTCGGACCCGAAGGAGGTCTCCGGCGAGATCAAGGTCCTGACCCAGCGGACCGACCTGGTCCAGAGCGGGGCGCTGCAGAAGTACGCGTCCGAGTTCAACAAGGTCTACCCGAAGGTGAAGGTCACGTTCGACGGCATCACCGACTACGAGGGGGAGGTGAAGATCCGCATGAACACCAAGGAGTACGGTGACGTGCTCTTCATCCCCGGGGCGGTGGCCAAGAACGACTACCCGAAGTTCTTCGCCCCTCTCGGGACCACCGACGAACTCTCGAAGTACCGCTTCAGCGACAAGACCGAGGTGGACGGCAAGGTCTACGGCATCGCGCAGTTCGGCACCGCCAACGGCTTCGTCTACAACAAGAAGCTGTGGCAGCAGGCGGGCGTCACCGCGTGGCCGAAGAGCACGGACGAGTTCCTGGCCGGCCTGAAGGCGATCAAGGACAAGACTGGTGCCACCCCGTACTACACCAACTTCAAGGACGGATGGCCGCTGGTCCAGTGGACCAGCAACCTCGGTGTCGTCGGCTGTGACGCCCAGGCGAGCAACGCGCTCGCGGGCCCGGTCTCCCCCTGGAAGGCCGGGAGCGAGCTGAACGTCGTCGACAGCCTCCTCTACAGCATCGCGAAGCAGGGGCTGTCGGAGAAGGATCCGACGACTACGAACTGGGAAGTCTCCAAGGCGCTCCTCGGCGAAGGCAAGATCGCCACGATGATGCTGGGCTCCTGGTCGATCACGCAGATGCAGGCCGCCGCGGTGGAGGCCGGTGGCTCGGCCGACGACATCGGCTTCATGCCCTTCCCGGTCCAGAAGGGCGGCAAGCACTGTGCCGCCCTGGTTTCCGACTACCAGCAGGCCGTGAGCGTCTACTCGGAGAACAAGCCGGCGGCGCGCGCTTGGGTGGACTGGTTCACCGAGAAGTCGGGCTTCGCGGAGAAGGAGGGTGTGGTCTCCGCGGTCAAGTCGGCACCCATGCCCGCCACCCTGAAGGACTTCGTTGACAACGATGTCATGCTCTTCGACCGCTCCGAGGCGAAGACCGCGGCCGTCAACGACATCGACGAGGCGGCCGAGATCGGCCTCAACAAGCAGGACTACCGTCAGAAGCTGATCGACACGGCCCGGGGGGCCGCGAAGGGCAGCCTGGAGGACTTCTTCGCCGACCTGAACAAGAGGTGGGACGAGGCGGCGAAGACCGTCGGTAGCTGATACCGGCGGAGCGGGCCCCGGCCGTACGACACCGGCCGGGGCCCCCTGGACCTTCCGCACTCGCGGACACGAAAGGCCGACATGACCCACACCACCGACACCGCACCAGAGGGCGCCGCCATGACAGGGCGATCCAGCACGCGCAAAGCCAAGGCCGATACGAGGGGGAGCCGGCGCAACCAGGCGGGCCGCCGCGGTCCTACCGCCGGACGGACGAGATCCTGGCGCGACTCGCCGCTGCGGCGGATCACGCCGTGGCTCTTCCTGGCGGCTCCCCTGGCCCTGCTGATCACGTTCACCTACGTCCCCGTCGCGAGCATGATCTCGTACAGCTTCACCGACTGGGACGGCGTGAGCCCGGACCGGGAGAACGTGGGCTTCGACAACTACGTCAGCATCTTCACGCGCCCCGAGCTCTTCCGCGTCTTCTTCGTCAGCGGCTACTACCTCGCGGCGTCCGTGGTCCAGATCGTGGTCGCGCTCTACTTCGCGGTGATCCTCAGCTTCAACCTGCGGTTCCGGAACTTCTTCAAGGGGATCCTGTTCTTCCCCTACCTGATCAACGGCGTCGCGATCGGCTTCGTCTTCCTGTACTTCTTCCAGGACGGCGGCACGCTCGACTCGGTGCTCGCCTGGCTGGGCGTGAGCACCGACCACGCGTGGCTCGGCGACCCGACCTCCGCGAACGTGTCCCTCGCGGGCGTCTCCGTCTGGCGCTTCACCGGACTGAACTTCGTCCTCTTCCTCGGCGCGATCCAGTCCATCCCGAGCGAGCTGTACGAGGCGGCCGAGCTCGACGGGGCCGGGAAGTGGCAGCAGTTCCGGCACATCATCGCCCCGAGCATCAAGCCCGTCATCAGCCTCAGCGCCATCCTGGCGATCTCCGGATCCCTCTCAGTCTTCGAGATCCCCTACATCATGACCGGCGGCGCGACCGGCACCCAGACCTTCGTCATCCAGACGATCAAGCTCGCCTTCCAGTTCAACAAGACCGGCCTGGCCTCGGCCGCGGCCGTGGTGCTGCTCCTGATCATCCTGCTGATCACCTGGATCCAGCGCCGGCTCGTGCCCGACGACAAGGTGGACCTCGTATGACCTCCCCCGACCTCACCGCCGCCCCGAACCGGCCCCGCCCCGCGCGCCGACGGCTGCCGGTGGGCGGCGTGCTGACCTATCTGTCGCTCCTCGTGGCGACCGCGGTCGTCCTGATCCCGCTGGTGGTCGTCTTCCTGACGTCGCTCAAGACCTCGAAGGAGGTCGGCGACGGCAGCGCGCTCTCCCTGCCCGGGAACTGGTTCAACTTCGACAACTACGTCACGGCGTTCAACGACGGCAAGATGCTCTTGGCCTTCGGGAACACCGCCTTCATCCTGCTGTTCTCGATCGGCGGTACGGTGATCATCGGCTCGATGACCGCCTACGCTGTCGACCGCTTCGACTTCCGTGGCAAGAGGCTCGTCATGGCCGGCTTCCTGATCGCCACCCTCGTCCCCAGCGTCACCACCCAGGTTGCGACCTTCCAGGTGATCAACGGCTTCGGCCTGGTCGACACCCGCTGGGCTCCGATCCTGCTCTACATGGGCACCGACATCGTCTCGGTCTATATCTTCCTGCAGTTCATCCGTGGCATCCCGGTCTCGCTCGACGAGGCTGCCCGGCTCGACGGCGCCAACGCCTTCACGATCTACCGGAAGATCATTTTCCCGCTGCTCAAGCCCGCGATCGCGACCGTCGTCATCATCAAGGGGATCACCACCTACAACGACTTCTACATTCCCTTCCTCTACATGCACTCCGAGGACCTGGGGACCATCTCGACCGCGCTCTTCCGCTTCAAGGGCCCCTTCGGCGCCCACTGGGAGGCCATCTCCGCCGGAGCGATCCTCGTCATCGTCCCGACGTTGATCATCTTCCTGTTGCTCCAGCGCTGGATCTACAACGGCTTCGCCCAGGGGGCCACCAAGTAGAAGAAGCAGCGTGTCGAGGCCGGGGCGTACGGGGGCGGCCCGGCCTCGACGCGCCCCCACGGGCCAGTGGTCAACGCGTGGCCGGGTCCGGCGGCGGGGGAGCGGTACTACCCCTGGGCACAAATTGCGCGTACCCCTCGCGCGCGTCGACGACGTCCTCCCCGCCGATGAGGGAGAGCAGCGCGGTCGCGGAGTGGGCTCCGTACGCTGGGATGTCGCGGGTGACGGCCGACAGCGTCGGGCGCACGACCTGTGTGAGCGGTGACTCGTCCCAGGCGACGACGGACAGGTCGGCAGGGATGGAGAGGCCCAGCTCCTGGGCCACAGAGAGCGCGGCCACGGCCATGATGTCGTTGTCGAAGATGAGCGCCGTCGGCCGTGCGGGCGCGATCAGTAGCGCCCGAGCGGCCCGCGCGCCCGCATCGCCGGTGTAGTCGGTGTGCACCACCGTCGCCTCGGAGATCCCTGCCTCCCGGGACGCCTCCGCGAGCGCGGCGTCGCGGACCGCCGTGTGCGCGAACGCGGCGGGGCCCGCCACCCGCGCGATCCGCCGGTGGCCCAGCGCCGCCAGGTACCGCACGATCTCGTAGACGCTCGCGCCGTCGTCCGACCAGATCGCCGGCACGCCCCCGGCGACCTCCGGCGGCCCGATGGCCACCGCGGGCAGACCAATCTCCCGGACCGCTCCGACCCGTTCGTCGTCGGTCCGCAGGTCCATCAGGAAGACGCCGTCCACACGCCGCTCGCCCCACCAGCGACGGCAGACCTCGATCTCCTGCTCCTGGTCCCCCGCCATCTGGAGCATCAGCGCGTACGCGTGCTCGGCGAGCACGGCCTCCACGCCGCTGATGAACTCCATGAAGAAGGGCTCGACCCCGAGTGTCCGCGCCGGCCGCCGCACGATCAGTCCGACCGCCTGCGCCCGACCCCCGGTCAGTGCCCGGGCCGCGCTGTTCGGCCGCCAGCCCAGTTCCTCGGCGATGTTCTTGATCGAGGCGCGGGTGGCCTCCGACACTCCGGGCTGGTCGTTGAGCGCGTACGAGACCGCCACCTTCGACACGCCCGCCCGCCGGGCGATGTCCGCCATCGTCGGCCGCTTCACCTGCACCCCAGCTCCATCCTGAACTCTCGACGCTTCGACCCTACCGCCAGGCCGTGCTCCTGGTGGCTGGCCTCCTTGACGCAACGTGCGGGAGACCCGACAGGGGCTGTGCCGGCAGGCGGATTTCTGTACCAACAGGCCATAAATCAAAGCTAGTTGAAACCGTTGACATGTCCTGCTGCCCTCTCTACGGTCCCCAAAGTTAACCGGTTAATTTCTGTTGAGGGTAAGCCGCCCCTCAGGCGACCGGTTCTTCCTCCAGCTCCCTCAGGACGAAGGGAACTCCTATGAGTACGTCCCCCCACGCCGTTCGACAAGCAAGGCGCGCGGGCCCCTTGCCCCTTCTGCTCGCGGCGGTGCTGGCCCTCACCGGCCTCCTCGTTGCCCGCCCCACCCAGGCCGCCGCCGACAGCGCCGACTCCTTCATCACCCGCTGCGGCCTTCGGTGCCGGGTCGGGCGACACCGAGACCCAGTACATGGACAAGGCCCGCATCGACGCCCACTTCGCCCGCATGGCCGCGGACGGCGTCGACGTCGCCCGCGTGTGGATGTTCAGCCACGAGAGCTGGCACGGCTTCGAGGAGCGCGAGGGCGAGTTCAACGAGCAGCAGTACGCCGCCTTCGACTACATCATCGAGTCGGCCAAGGCCCACGGTCTGCGCCTGATCCCCGTCTTCGAGAACTACTGGGAGGCGTACGGCGGCATCGACACCCGACTGCGCTGGGAGGGACTCTCCGGCGGCCACCCCGCCCGCGCCGCCTTCTTCGACAAGAACCGCTGCCCCGGCTGCTTCACCTCCTACAAGAACTCCGTCTCCTACGCCCTCAACCGCACCAACCACTACAGCGGGGTGAAGTACAAGGACGAGCCCGCCATCCTCGCCTGGGAGCTCATGAACGAGCCCCGCTACGAGGGCCAGAGCGCCGCCGAGAACGTCGACGGCACCACTCTCCGCGCCTGGGTCGACGAGATGGGCGCCTTCGTCAAGTCCATCGACCCGAACCACCTCCTGGGCGCGGGCATCGAGGGCCACGGCACCAAGTACGGTTTCGGCGGCGACTCCGGCAACCCCTTCGTGCACATCCAGAAGTCCCCGTACATCGACTTCACCTCCGCCCACCCCTACCCGACCGAACACTGGGCGGACCTGAGCATCGAGGAGACCAAGGACCTCGTCCGCGCCTGGATCCGCGACTCCCACGAGGCCGTCGGCAAGCCCTTCTTCATGGGCGAGTTCAACGTCCACAACGTCGACCGTGCCCTGTGGTGGCGGGAGATCTACTCCGCCTTCGAAGAGGCCGGCGGCGACGGCAGCGCCTTCTGGTGGTACCAGGACCGCAACATCGACGGAAAGTTCGGCGTCTCCGAGGGCGCGCCCGAACTTGCTGTCTTCCGGGCCCGCTCCGACCGCATGGCCGAGAAGAGCGGCCTCCCCGGCACCACCCCGTCCCCGACCCCCACCGACCCGACCACGCCGCCCACCCCCGGGCCGACGGACCCCACGACCCCGCCACGACTTCCTTGGTGACCAGCGGATCACCCAGATGTGGAACGCCGTACCCGTCCAGGACGGGCGAGCCGTCACCACGAGCAACCCGTCCGGCTACAACGTCACCATCGCGCCGGGAGCCTCCGTGAACTTCGGCTTCAACGGCTCGTCGACGGCCGGCACCAACGGGGTGCCGACCGCCTTCACCCTCAACGGAAAGGCCTGCACCACCGTCTGACCGCACACAGTGCAGCACAGGGGTGCCCGCTGATGCGGGCACCCCACTTGCGCATCTCGCATCGGAGATCCATGGACGTGCGTGCCATCGCCCTTCTTTGCCGCCATTGCGGGCACGACCTCGCCGGCCCGCTGCACTCCACGCCCGCGGTGGAGGGTGGCCCCGTAGCCGACGACGCCCGCCGACTCCTGGATCAGTCGGCTCACCCTCATGACGCAGAGGGCAGTGAGTCTCCTCCAATTCCTCAACTGCTCTGCCCGGGCTGCGCTGTTCCACTCGCCACCACACACCTTGAGACACGGCAGGAAGGCGTGTGCTTCTCGGCCAGGACAGGGCGCGCGCTGTCAGCGCGCCGGCAGAGCACTGGGTGCGCGTCTCAACCCGGGCCGTCCGCCCAGAGGGGCCTTCGTCTTCAGTGGGGAACGGATAAGTGCTGTTGCGGAGGCGCTGGCCGCTCAGGAAAGGCAGTTCGGAGCCGGTCGGTGAGTGGCTGGTGTCGTCGAGCCGGAGTCATCCGCAGAGTGCTCCGCGACGTCATTCCACGGCTCGGTGCGCCGGCGTGAACTGCGAGAACTCTCGAATTTAGTCAGAGTTTCGTAAAGCTTTGATGGGGCATCGCCGGCACTGGAATCGGACGCCCCGCACGCCGCATGCTTCTACGAGAGCACGCCGCCGTCCTCGCCCCCAGGGAGACCCCGGCCGTCCCACGGCTGCGGGACCGGGCCGCCCTCGTACGCGGCGGGCCTCCGCCCCGTCCCCCTGCCGTCGCCGGACGCGTGCCACGGTGCAGGGGGCGGCCGGCCCCGACGAAGGAAGCCCGCAGAAGCCATGAACCACAGCCCGCTCGACCACCGCTACCGCGGCGAACACCCGATCCGCACCGTCCACTACCTCTTCAGGCCCGATCGCGCCCGGCTCGCCGGGGCCGTCGCGGTCTTCTTCGCCAAGCACGCGCCCGTCTGGCTGCTCCCGCCGGTGACGGCGAACGTCATCGACGTCGTCGTCGAGCACCGGCCCCTCTCCGAACTCTGGTGGAACTGCGCGGTGATGCTCGCGGTCCTCCTCCTGAACCCGCCGCTGCACCTGCTGTACGTCCGCTGGATGCACGGGGTGATCCGCCGGGTCGGCCGCGACCTGAGGTCCGCCCTCGTGACCCGGATGCAGCAGCTCTCCATCGGCTTCCACAGCCGCACCAGCTCGTCCGTGCTCCACGCCAAGGTGGTCAGGGACGTCGAGACGCTGGAGACGGGAGTCCAGCAGACGGCGGACAACGGCCTCACCGCCGTGGCGACCCTGGCCGGCGGCCTCGCCGTCATCGCCGTGGTCACCCCGGTCTTCCTGCCGGTCTTCCTCCTGCTCGTCCCCGTCGCCGTGCTGCTCATCGGCGCGCTGCGCGCACGGCTGGGCGAGGGGAACACCTCGTACCGACGTTCCGTGGAGCGCATGTCCGCCTCCGTCAGCGACATGACCACCCTCATCCCCATCACCCGCGCCCACGCCCTGGAGCGCACGGCCCTGGGCCGCGTCGGACGCGAGCTCGACCGGGTGCAGCGGGAGGGGACGCGACTCGACCTGCTCAACGCCCGCTTCGGGTCCCTGTCCTGGGTCGTGTTCAACGGGCTCGGCACGGCCTGCCTGGCCGGCGCGGCGCTCGTCGCGTACCACGGCTGGGCGTCGGTCACCGCGGGCGAGGTCGTCATGCTCAGCGCCTACTTCTCCACCCTCACCGGCGCCGTCACCACCCTGCTCGCGCTCGCGCCCGTCGTGGGCAAGGCGGTGGAGTCGCTCAAGTCCGTCGGCGAGGTCCTGCAGGCGCCTGATCTGGAGGTCAACGACGGCAAGCGTCACGTCGATTCGGTCGCCGGGGCCTTCCGGTTCGAGGGCGTCGGCCTCACCCACGGCGACAGCGAGGAACCCGCGCTGAGCGACGTCGACCTCGACGTGCCGGTCGGCACCACCCTCGCGATCGTCGGTGGCTCCGGGGCGGGGAAGTCCACGCTGCTCAACCTCGTGCTCGGCTTCCACCGTGCCACGGCGGGCCGGGTGCTCCTCGACGGGCAGGACATGGCCGACCTCGACCTGCGGAGCTACCGCAGGTCCGTCTCCGTGGTGCCCCAGGAGTCCGTCCTCTTCGAGGGGACCATCAGGGAGAACGTCACCTACGGCCTGGAGGATGTCGACGACGGGAGGCTGCGGCGCGCCCTGCGCGACGCCAACGCCGCCGAGTTCGTCGACGCGCTGCCGGAGGGTCTCGACACGGTGGTGGGGGAGCGCGGCACCCGGCTCTCGGGCGGCCAGCGGCAGCGGCTCGCGATCGCCCGCGCCCTCATCCGAGACCCCCGGGTCCTGGTGCTGGACGAGGCCACCTCGGCGCTGGACGCCCGCTCCGAGGCGCAGGTCCAGGAGGCCCTCGCCCGTCTGGTCGCCGGCCGGACGGTCTTCGTCGTGGCCCACCGCCTCTCCACGATCAGGCGGGCGGACCGGATCGTGGTCCTGGAGCGGGGGCGGGTGGTGGAGTCCGGAAGTCACCGCGAACTCCTCGAACGGGACGCCGCGTACGCGCGCCTCCAGGCGACCCAGCTGGCCTGACCCGCGACACGAACGGGGGTGCCCTCCTTTTCCCGTCGCCGGGAGGGGGAGGGCACCCCGGTGCTCAGCGGTCGGCGGCACTGCCGCGGACGACGCAGGAGCGACTGTTCTCCCAGCCCCATCCGTCGCCGTCGGGGTCGGAGGCGCTGCCGTTGACGCAGTAGGGGTAGCCGTTCGGGGCCGTGCCGCCCGTGTCGCCACCGCCGCTGGAGCCGGTGTCGGCGGCGCTGCCGCGGACGACGCAGGAGCGACTGTTCTCCCAGCCCCATCCGTCGCCGTCGGGGTCGGAGGCGCTGCCGTTGACGCAGTAGGGGTAGCCGTTCGGCGCCGTACCGCCGGTGTCACCCCCGCCGGTGTCTCCCCCGCCGTAGATCGTGGCGCGGGTGGACGTGGCGGCGATGCCGTTGGCACCGTTGACGAACCGGTTGCCCCAGGTGGTCAGGGAGCCGGCGTCGAAGCCGGTGACCATGTCGAGGTACTCGACGCCGCTGCCGTTGCCGCTCCAGGACCAGCCGAGGTAGCCGACGCGCAGCGACTGGGTGGTGGCCATGATGGCGTTCTCGTCGGGGTTGCCGTCGCTGTGGTTGTCGCCGAACTCGCCGACGACGATGGGCAGTTTGTTGGTCACGAAGTGGTTCAGGTAGTTCTGGACCTCGGTGGCCGTGTCGTACACGCCGTACATGTGGATGGAGAAGATGGTGTTGCGGCGGGGGTCGGAGGCGAAGACGGAGGCGGCGTTGGTCCGCATGGTGTTCGACCAGTCCTGGCCCCAGTTGGGTGCGTCGACCATGAGTGCGTTCTCGATGCCGGCGTTCCGCAGCTTGCCGATGGCGTTCTTGGTGGCGTCGGTCCAGGCGGTGTAACCGCTGTTGCCGTAGGGCTCGTTGCCGATGTTGACGACGACGTAGTCCTCCTGGCCCTGGAGGGCGCTCTTGACGCCCACCCAGTAGTCGGCGGCCTGGTCGAGGGTGGCGGCGGCGCCGTCCTCGCCGTATCCGGTGGTGTCGTGCACCTCCAGGACGCAGATGACCTTGTTCGCCTTGCAGTCGCTGATGATCGACGACACCTGTGCCGAGGTCGTCTCCGTCCAGCGGTCTCCGCTGGAGAGGACGACGCGGACGGTGTTGGCGCCGGTGGCGGCGATGTCGGCGATGGCGCCCGTCTCGCTCGGGTACCACGTGTGCGCGTGATTGACCCCGCGCATCACGAACTCGCTGCCGTTGGCCTCGTACACGCGGCCGTCGCTGACGTGGATGCCGCTGCCGGCGGCCTGGGCGGCTCCGGCGGTGGCGAAGACGGGCAGCAGCAGTCCGGCGATGCCGGCGATGGCGCTGCCGACGGCCGTGAGCCACGTCCTGCGCTGTGACTTGGTCATGCCTCTCCTCATAGGGAAATGGGGGGAAGGAGCCCCGAGCACTCAGAACACTGATAAATAGACAACGTTGTCAGTGTTCAAGGACCGAGCCGCTGGTCTGTGTCGTGCCGGGGTGTCCACCATGAGGCACCCGTGGCCGGATGCATGTCAAGCGTGAAGGGCGTTTTTATTGCCAGAAGGTGAAGTGACGAAGCCGGTTTAGTGGATCATTGTCAAATACGCAGACGCGCTAATGGTTCAGTTGTCGCGCGTCAGCCGCGAATTTACTGAACTAAGGCTTTCCGAATTGAACCGGGAGTTCGCGTTGCACGCGTAAGTGGGGCGCGGAGTCGAGTGGCGGGAAGTTCGGTGCCGCTTCAGTCGGGTGCAGCGGGCTGCCCACATGGGGGCTCAATGCCGCAGAACGGCCGCGCTGAAGGTCGACCCAAGCCCTGATGCCGTCATGACGTAGAGATCACCTGAGCGAAGGCGTCCCGCCTCCCGTGCTGACTGGAGGTTCAGGAAGGGGCCGGCTCCGAAGCAATGTACCCCGAGAGGGGATGCCGTCCAGGAACAGCCTGCCGCGGCCGAGACCGAGGATCCGCGCCAGTCGGAGGAGGGTCATATCGAGGCCCCACCGCGATCCGGTTGCGTAGCCGAGCAGGCGGTCCCGGGTGCCAGTTGCCGAGATGAGCGCGGCGGAGGAGGCCTCTCCCATCACGGCCGCGTCGGCAAGCAGCCGGGCGTAGGCCGTGAGCGTCTTCTCGCCCGCCCGTACGAGTGCGAGCGCGTTCGGATCCCGGTGGGACGAGGTCGCCAGCCGCTCTCAGGGCAAGAAGCCCCGATGCGCAGGCATGTCCGCTGAGCGCGAAGGTCCGTGCCCGCGCGAACCCGAGGCTGTCACATGCGGAGCGCAGTGGGCTATGGGGGTAAGGCGCCGTGACAGCCATCGTGCGCGCGTGGACGACGTACCGGAATTGGCTCCTCGCTGCGATCGAGCCGCTTCTGCCGCCCTGGCCCGAGCGGTCGCCTGGGCCACCGCCGGTGCCGGACCGTCTGTGCCTCCAGGGCATCTTGTACGTGCTGCACAACGACATCGCCTGGCAACTGCTGCCTCTGGAGCTCGGGTGCGGCTCAGGTCAGACCTGCTGGCGGCGAGACCGCTGGCAGAAGGCCGGGGTCTTCGACCGGCTGCACCGCATCCTGCCTGCCGAACTGAACGCGGTCGGCGAGCTGGATTGGTCGAGGGCATGCGTGGACGGCTCCCACATCCGCGCGAAAAGGGGGAGCCGACACCGGTCCGTCGCCGGTCGACCGGCGGAAGACGGGCAGTAGCATCACATGATCTGCGACGGACGCGGCACCCCGTTCAAGGTCATCACGACGGCGGCGAACGCCAACGACGTCACCCAGACACCCGCCCTCGTCGACGGCATCCCGCCCGTCGCCGGACGGCCTGGCGTCCCCGCAGGCGTCCCGAAGCCCTGCTCGGTGACAAGGGCTACGACGCCAACCCCAACCGCCGCGAACTGCAAAGGCGCCGGCTCCTGCTCCACCAGTCCAAGCGCCTCGCAGTGCGCTGGGAACGCCGTACTGAACTACACGACGCCTTCGTCTCCCTGGCCTGCTGCCTCATCTGCTGGAGACGCCTCAAGAAGCACAACCCCGGACGCGAGCTGGTGTAGGTGTCTCCGCATCTCAAGTGCGCCAGAGCGAGCAGGGCCTACCGGCAGCCGTCGCCATCAGATGGGATAGGGCTCAGCGGCTGGATATTGGCATGGTCAGGTCTCGCGGGTTGCGGAGCAGATAACCGTCAAGCCGTACGTGCCCGCGTACCACTCGATGGGCTGTTAGACCTGGGCCGGGACCGGGACGTCGCGGTAGTCGCCGGCCTTGCGGTGCTTGAGGGGTGAGTAGGTCTTCGTGGTCTGGTTCACCTGCTCGGTGATCCGGGTACACGTCATCGGCCACGATGTTGTTGGTGTTGACGGCCAGCGCCTCCCCGTTGCGCATGCCGCAGCCGCTCATCAGGTCGGCGACGAGACGGAGGAGGTCTTCACCGGCGGCGCGTATGACGTGGAGCTGGCGTGCGCTGAGCTGGGGTTTCCTCCCTTCCGATTCAGCGCGGTTGTGCGCTGTCGTGCCAACCCCTGGGCGCAGGAGGTCAACTCGGCCGATCGGGTCGCTCGTAGCTTGCGGAAGTGCCCCGCCGCGGACGCGGTGGGCGCGCTACCTATGGCTTCGAAAGGACCCCTCATGTTCGACATCGACAAGGTGCAGGCCGCTCCGAGCAAGGACCTGCTCACGCCCGACAACTCGGTCATGCTCTTCGTGGACCACCAGCCGCAGATGTTCTTCGGCACCGGCAGCGGCGACCGCGCCGCCATCATCAACAGCACCGTGGGTCTGGCCAAGGCGGCTCAGGCGTTCGACGTTCCGGCCGTCCTGACCACGGTCGCCGCCGAGTCCTTCTCCGGGCCCCTGCTGCCCCAGCTCGCCGAGGTGTTCCCCAAGAACGAGGTCATCGACCGCACCACCATGAACGCCTGGGAGGACGAGGCGCTCGTCGCGGCGGTCAAGGCGACCGGTCGCAAGAAGATCATCCTCGCGGGCCTGTGGACCGAGGTCTGCCTCGTGCTGCCCGCCCTCTCGGCGCTGGAGCAGGGCTACGAGGTGTACGTCGTGACCGACGCCTCCGGCGGCGTCAGCCCGGCCGCCCACGAGCACGCGCTGCAGCGGATGATCGCCGCCGGCGCGGTCCCGGTGACCTGGGTCCAGGTCCTCCTGGAGCTGCAGCGCGACTGGGCGCGGCAGGAGACGTACGGCGCGGTCATGGAGATCGTCAA